>CAJTMX010000046.1 GCA_910577235.1 uncultured Acetatifactor sp.
AACTCTGGGGTTTCTGCAGTTTTATCATTTCATTACTGTCAAAGACAGGATTTTATCATAACATTATTCACAGGTATCGTCAAATCTTAGTTTTAAGATTTTATATCTATCCCATACCCATCTGTGTCATATACATCCGCGCGTACTCTCCCCCCAGATCCATAAGCTGGCTGTGCGTGCCCTGTTCCGCGATCCGTCCGTCCTGTATCAGCAGGATCAGATCGGAATCCCGTATAGTGGACAGGCGGTGGGCGATGATAAAGGAAGTGCGCCCCCGGGTGATCGCCAGCATGGCCTGACGGATATGCTGCTCCGTCACGGTGTCCACGGAGCTGGTGGCTTCGTCCAATATCATGATGGGAGCACGGTTCAGCACCGCTCTTGCAATGGTAAGGAGCTGCCTCTCCCCCTGGCTCAGCTCCGCCCCGCCCTGGTGCAGCACCGTTTCATAGCCCTGGGGAAGTCTTTGGATAAAGCCGTCCGCTCCCGCCACTCTGGCCGCCTCCCGCACTTGCTCCAGAGACACGTCCCTGTGACCGTAGCTGATGTTTTCCCGTATCGTAGTGCCAAAGAGAGCCGTATCCTGCAGCACCACGCCAAACGCCTGGCGCAGTTCTCCCATCCGGTACCGCCGCAGGTCATGGCCGTCCAGCAGGATAGCTCCCTCCTGCACGTCGTAAAATCGGGTGAGCAGATTGATCAGTGTGGTCTTTCCCGAGCCGGTGGGGCCTACCACGGCCACTCTGGTCCCGGCGGGAATATCCAGATTGATCTGGCGCAAAACCGGTTTTTCCGGCTGATAGCCGAACGTCACGTTCCGAAAGCTCACGGCGCCCCTTACATGGGCCGCGCCGAGAGCATCCGGCTCATCCGCAGGCTCGCCGCCCTCGTCCAATATCTCAATGATACGCTCCGCTCCAGCCACCGCGGTCTGGAAGTTGTTGTAAATATTGGCGATCTCCACAAAGGGCCGGGAGAACTGCCGGGAATACAGCAGAAAACTGGAAATCTCCCCCACGGTGAGCCGCCCGTTCAGAGCCATCACGCCGCTGGCTATGGCGATCAGCACATAGGTCAGATTATTTATCACATTCATCATGGGCATCAGATAGCCGGAGGCGATCTGCGCCCTGGTAGCCACCTGGCAGAACGCGTCGTTGTTCTCCACAAACTTCGCCACCATCTCCCGTTCCTGTCCGAAGGCTTTGACCATGCCCATGCCTGATATGCTCTCCTCCACCTGCCCGTTGAGCCTGCCCAGAATGGCCTGCTGCTGCCTGTACAGTACCTTCGTCCGGCGGGTCACGGCCCGGGTCAGCAGAAAGATCAGCAGCACCGCGAAGAGCGCTATGCCCGTGAGCAGCGGGCTCATCAGGATCATGGCGCAGAAGATACCGGTGATCGTAAATCCGTACATCAACAGTTGGGTCAGCGAGTCCGATATGGTGACGCTGATATTGTCCACATCGTTGGTCAGACGACTCATCAATTCCCCGTGCTGCCGGGTGTCAAAAAAGGACAGAGGCAGCTTTTCCATATGGGAAAACAGCGCCGTTCGGATGTGCAGGATCATTCTCTGCCCGATGCCCGCCATCAGAAATTGCTGCAAAAAGCGTACCAGCCAGTCTCCCAGATACAGCGCCGCCAGCAGGGCCAGCAATATTCCGCCGGGATGGCCGCTGTCAATCCTGTTCACCGCCCTGCCGATCAGGTAGGGGGACAGCACTGCCGAGCCGGAGGCCAGCGCGGACAGAAACAGTATCCATCCCAGCCCTTTCCGATGGCCCATGGTGAGCTGCCACAGGCGGATCAGAGTGCCTTTCATATCTTTGGGCTTGACTGCGGGAACGCCTCTGGCGCGGCCCAGCTGCGAGGGCGGTGTGGCCATATTTTTATCCATGGAGTACCCCTCCTTCCCCGCTCAGATCCGCCGTCTCCGGCAGCGTCTGAACGCCGATCTGGGAGTGATAGATCGCCCTGTACGGCTCACACTCTTCCAGCAGCTCCTCATGGGAGCCAAACCCCCGGATCTTTCCGTCTTCCATACAGAGTATGTGATCGGTCCTCATCACCGTGGAGATCCTCTGGCTGACCAGCAGCACCGTAGTCTCCCGGGTATCGCCCAGGATTCCCGCCAGCACCCTGGCCTCCGTGGTGGCGTCCAAGGCGCTGGTACAGTCGTCCAGTATCAGAATACGGGGCTTTTTCAACAGAGCTCTGGCTATGGAAAGGCGCTGTTTCTGTCCGCCGGAGAGATTGACGCCTCCCTGTCCCAGCAGGGTGTCATATCCCTCCGGCAGCTTTGACACGAATTCATCCGCGCAGGCCACCCGTGCCGCCTGGCGGATCTCCTCCATGGAAGCCTCTTTGTTCCCCCAGCGCAGATTGTCCTGTATGGTACCCGTGAACAGCAGCGCTTTCTGGGGTACCACGGCGATCCGGCCACGCAGACGCGCCGTGGGTGTCTGTGTCACGTCCCGTCCCCCCACCAGCACCTGCCCCCGGGTGGCATCGTAAAATCTGGGCACCAGATTCACCAGCGTGGATTTCCCCGAACCGGTGGGACCGATGATTCCGATGACCTCCCCGGGCATGACGGAAAAATCCGCCTCCTGCACCGCGGGGCGGGCGCTGCCCGCGTAGGAGAAGGACACATGGCGAAACCGGATACCGCCCTCCCGGGATGCCTCCGGGGCCGGGTCTTCCGCCGCCCCGTTTTCGGGTATGACCTCCCTCTGGGCCGGAACTTCATCCAGGATCTCCTGTACCCTGGCGGAGGAGGCCACGGCCCGGACTGCGGAATTTAATATATTGGATACCATGCCCAGAGCAAACAGCACCTGGGTCATATAGTTGACACATGCCATCAATCGGCCGATCTCTCCCGTCAGCTCCCTGCCCGAGAGCCAGAGCATCACCACGATTCCCGTGTTGACCGTCAGGTTGATCAGGGGGCCAAATACCGCCATGACCCGCATGGAGGATATGCCCGCCTGGGCCAGCTGCCGGGAAGCGTCTTCAAATTTATCCCGCTCCTGCTCCTCTGCCCGGAAAGCCTTGACCACCCGGATAGCGCCCAGAAACTCCCTGCTGGTGCGGTTCAGTCCGTCCAGCTTTCTCTGCATCCTGTCAAAACGGGGATAACCCAGTTTCATGTTGCCGTAGATCAACAGGCCGGCACAGACCAGGATCACCAGCATCAGCGGCAGCAGAGCCGGCATCTGGAAAATGATCAGCGCCACCGCGCCGATACAGGTCACCGGAGCCTTTAACATGATACGCATGATACCGTTGATAAAATTCTGCATCTGGGTCACGTCATTGGTGATCCTGGTGATGATGGACGCAGGCTGCAGCCTGTCGATATTTTCGTGGGACAGAGTCTGTACTTTCTCATAGATGGCCAGCCGGATCTCCTTGCCTATCAGCTGGGACGTCCTGCTGGCATAGGTGTTGCGCACCACGGCTCCCAGGGCTCCCAGGGCGGTGATGCCCAGCATGATCAGGCCATAGCGCAGGATCAGATGCAGTTCCTCTCCCTTGACGCCTCTGTCCACGATATAGGACATGAAAGTAGGCTGCAACAGATCCGCAAAAGTCTCAACCGTGAGGAACAACACCGCGATCAGAAACATGCCCATATGCTTTTTAATGTACCGTATCATCAGTCTCATGGATGACTCCTACTTTGCCCGGACACCGCCAAAACGAAGACGCCGCATTAGGCTGCCGCGCCAGGCTCTGCCGGTCCACAGATAAAAGGAGATATCTGTATAAGGTATCTCCTTCTATAATATGTTTCCTGTTGCATTCTATTGTGAACTCTTATACTTCATTCCTATATTACTCATTGCGGGGCGGTGTTGTCAACACAAATTTGCGTCATTCGGAGCAGAATCCGCCGCTTTTCTCCCCCGGGTCAGGCACCGTCCGGTCCGCTGTCGCATATAATATTCCAAAAGAGTCCGCGACACAGGGAGTCACTGATGAAACGAATCGTACATATCAAATTAAGGACCATACTGGGCATTGCCTGCCTGATGATCTGCATTCTGCCCACCACCAGAAATATCGGAAAAACAGAGGCTGCGGAGGAAACGCCCACCGCTTATCCCTTCACCTCAAAATGGAGCGACCTTCCTCTGTCGGAGGTAGCGCTGGTCAACAGCTATCTGTCTCATATCGAGGAGGCCGCAAAGAACTTTTACACCGAAAGAGGTGAGGTTGTCCCCACCATCTCCTGGTATTATGTCACGCTCAAGGAATTGAAGGCCGATAACCAGGCGGAAAACCCCACAGTACATATTTCCTTTACGCTCATGCCCTATGTGGGGGCCCACGATCCGGTGGGGATAGACGAAGCCACCTTTGCCGCCTCCTACACCGGACAGATCAGTCTGCTGGAATACCGGAGGGCGGAGGATATTCCTAGTGGGCAAAGCGCCCGGTGAACTCCATCACCAGACCGGATGCCTGTCCCTGGGCCGCATCTGCAACACAGTATACAATGGCTCACATATCCTCTCCCCCATGCAGCGCGATCCGGTCTGTGTAATAGTCCAGCACTGCCTGCTGGGCCGCAGCGGACAGGTAGACCACCTGGTACTGGCTGCCGCGCTGGCTGACTCTCATATCCAGAAAAAAGCCCGCCCGATCCCCGCTCTCCGTCACTATTTGTCCCCAGCGTCCCTCCTGATAGACCTCCCGCACCCAGTCCCGGGCGGCGGCGTAACGCATGATCTCCGCCCCGGAGAGCTTTTGCACGGTCTGCAAGTCCGCAAGCCGGTTAAGTTCCGCTGCCAGCTCCGTGGCCAGACACATATCCGTGGGCCGAAACTCCGCCGCGCGCATGGACGTCACCGTAAAGGGTTGTTTCCGAACCTTTATCTTCTTTTTCCGCGCCGGGACTTCACCGGAAGTCTCCCCCTCCGACGCCGCAGCCTGCGCAAAAAGTGTCGCCCGGGCGCTTCCCTGCTCGCCGAAATAGGTCTTCTCTTTTCTGCCGCCGGTGAATGCGCGCACCGCCGTCACAAAAGCCTCCCCGTAGCGTTGGTATTTCCGCTCTCCCACCCCTGATACCTGTAGCATTTCCGCCTTGTCAAAGGGCAGACGGATACACAATTCGATCAGGGTCTTGTCGCTGAATACCACATAGGGCGGTACATTCTCCTTCCGGGCCAGCTCCATGCGCAGCTTTTTCAGCGCCTCGAAAAGCTCCAGTCCCCTGTGATTGAGAATGTCGGACTTGCGGGCTTTTCTGGTCTTCGCCGCAGCGTCTCCGCTCTCCCTGGCCCAGCGCAGGAGCAGGGTGTCGCTCCCGTCTAACAGCCCCTGGGCCTTGGCGCATACCTTGAGGATGGCGTACTTGTCCGGGGTGGCCTCCAGATATTCCCTCTGCTCCATCTCCCGTATGATCTGTTTGATCCGGTCCTCGGAAATATGCTGCAGGGCTGCGTAGGCGGAGCAGCGGTCTGCCCCCAGCTCCAGCAGCTTGGAGCGCTTGTCCCCATGCAGCGTCCCGGCGATCACATTGACGCCGTAGCGCTGCCGCAGTTCCAGAATACAGGAGACGATCCGGCGGGCCGCCTCCGTGCAGTCCTGCTCCTCATACTCCGCTTTGCAGGCGGAACAGTTCTCGCAGCGCTGCATGCCGTATTCCCCAAAATATTCCAGTATGTATTTTCGCAGACAGCCTGTGGAGTAGGCATAGTTTACCATGCTCCGCAGCCTCTGAGCGTCCCGCTCCCTGACCAGCTCATTCTCCTCCGGCTCAAGCTCCTCATTGGGTGGCTTATTGTCCAGCAGATATTGATTCACCGCCACATCCTGACCGGAAAAGAGCATGATACATTCCGACTCCGCGCCGTCCCGCCCGGCGCGGCCTGCCTCTTGATAATAGTTCTCCATGCTCTGGGGCATATTGAAATGCAGCACATAGCGCACATTGGACTTGTCAATCCCCATGCCAAAGGCATTGGTAGCCACGATGACCGGCTTTCTGTCGTAGATAAAGTCCTCCTGATTCCGGCTTCGCTCCTGCGGTGACAGCCCCGCATGATATCTGGCTGCGCCGATGCCCCGGGAAACCAGCGCCTCATGTACTTTTTCCACGTTCTTGCGGGTGGCGCAGTAGACGATGCCGCTGTCACCGGGACGGCCCTCGATATACTGTATCACATAATTCAGTTTGTTCTTGGGAGTTTCCACGCCAAAATAGAGGTTCCGGCGGTCAAAGCCGCTGATCAGCAGCTGCGGGTCCCGCAGCCCCAGCACCGCGATGATATCGTCTTTCACCTGGCCTGTAGCCGTGGCCGTGTACGCGGCGATCACCGGTCTGGCGCTCAGTTTTTTGATAAAAGAGACGATCTTGAGATAGCTGGGGCGGAAATCCTGCCCCCACTGGGAGATGCAGTGGGCCTCGTCCACGGCCACCATGCTGACCTGCGCCCTCTGGGCAAAGCAGATGAAATCCCACGTCTCCAGGCGTTCCGGCGCAACATAGATGATCTTATATCTGCCTCCCATGGCGTATTCCATGGCCTTCTGTATCTGTCCCTCCGTCAGTGAACTGTTGATATAGGCGGCGTGTACTCCCGCCTGGTTCAGAGCCTGCACCTGATCCTTCATCAGGGAGATCAGCGGCGAGATCACCACCGTGATCCCCGGCAGCATCAGGGCCGGAACCTGATAGCATATGGATTTTCCGGCTCCGGTGGGCATGATGCCCAGCACGTCCCGGCCGGACAGAATGCTGTCGATCAGCAGTTCCTGACCGGGGCGAAAATCGGTATAGCCGAAGTAGGTCTTTAAAATATCATGTTTTTGCAATCTGTCTGTTCCTCCATGTCTTTTGCGGCCCGAAAATCCTATGGCTATCCACCGGCCGGCTACATCCCGGACGGAAATGTCGCATTGGGGCGGACGGCAAGCCCAAGAGCCGCCGGATCAGTCCGTCTCTGCGCCGTCATCGCATCTTCGAGAAGTAGTCCAATAATATTTCCTTGATGTAATTGTACCGTCTGGCGTAGGAGTTCTCCACCCGGATCAGCTGCAGGTTATGCGCCTCACAGATGCGGTTCTTCTTCTCGTCCCTGCGGCGCACTACCTCGTCCTCGTAATGCTCCTTGCCGTCCAGTTCTACGGCCAGCATGGGCAGTTCATGCTCTCCCTGTTTCTCATAGACCACAAAATCAAAGCGGCCACTGTAAAACAGGTCGTCAAATGTATCGTTGCTCTGAAACACCTGAGAGATGGAGACTTCCTTGCGAATGGCGTACCGGCTCTGGCTGAGCCAGATATTTCCCAGGGCATGACCCAGATTCTGTAGAAAAGCCTCCTCTGTGGCGGTGCTGAACGGCTTGACTCCCAGGGCGCGGGAGTTGGCCTTCTTGGGGGTTACAACAGACTGGCCGTTGCTGCGCACATACTGCACCAGCTCATACAGGTCGTCCTGATCGCCTATCTGATGCAGACGGCTGAGGTTCTTCTGGCTCCCCAGCACCACCAGCCTGTCTCTGGCCCGGGAAGTGGCCACATTGATCAGCTCTTTATTGTTTTTCAGCCATTCATAGGTGCGCGCCTGGGTCTGGTCCGTGATGGCCGTGGAAAACAGGATCACATCCTTCTCGTCCCCCTGAAAGGCGTGAACCGTTCCGCAGGTCACATCGCTGACGCCCTCCTCCTTGAGAGCCTGTTCGATCATCTGTTTCTGATTCACAAAGGGCGTTATGACGCCTATGGACCGGTCTCTGTGAGAGGCGGCGTACTCGGCGATGGCCCGGGCCTCGGCGGGAGCCGTGTTTTTCGTGTCGGCCCAAGCGTCCTGCATATCCAGATATTCAAGAGGCGACGGCTCCTGGCTCACCGTGCGGATATTCAGCCGGGAATTGTAGTATTTTCTGTTGTTAAATTCTATGATCCGGGGATGACAGCGGTAATGGTTGTGCAGCAAGATCTCGTCGCTGACAGCGTCGCAGGACAGATAGACCTTGTATACGGAATTTTTGCGGTAATCGTATTCCTCTGACACGCAGTACCTTTTCTTAAGTCTCTCGTTAACCAGCTCGTCCAACAGGATCACAGGACTCAGCTGCTGCGGGTCTCCCACCAGCATCAGGCTGTTGCCCCGCAGGATGGGAACCAGAGACACCGCCGTGTTGCACTGGCTGGCCTCGTCCATGATCACCATGTCAAACATGGGCTCCGGATCTCCCAGACGGTGGGCCGAGATACAGGTAGTGGCAATGATGGGAAAAATCTTTTGCAGCCGTTGCAGATTCTTTTTATCCGCCAGATATTTGGCAAAGTTTTCCGTGGCCTTGTCCAGATCCTCCTCATCCAGAATTTCCCGCAGCTTGTCAAACTCCTTATTGTCCAGGCGTTTCATATAGCTGGCCCCGGTATAATAGAGATATTTTTTCAGCTCTTCCACATCGTCGTCCACCAGGGCCAAGGCCTGTTCCTCCGACACCGTGCCCACGTTCTCGAGATGCCTTTTGATCTGTTTAAGTTGTCTGCCGCCCAGATCTGCCTGAAAAGGGAGCATTTGCGCGGGCATGGCATGGCTGCTCTGGTATTCCAGCATACGCTCTATGGTCGCCCTTCGCTCTTGAAAATCCAGTATGTCATCATATATTTTCAGTATATCCGATAGTTTTTTGGCCCGCTGTTTCCTCTCATCCTTATTGCGGCCCAATGTGCCCTCGAACACCGACACGGACTGGGTCCGTCTGTACAGCTCCCGGATGTACAGGATGGCCTGCCTCACCATATCCCTGTTTCCCAGCCGCAGAATGGGAAAGGAGATAGGCTTTTCGTGATACCGCAGACCGGTCAGCTTTTCACATACGCCGTCTATTGGGTGATTGTTATTGGACGCGAAGAGTACGGTCCTGTCGTTGAAAAAAGCGGTCATGATGGTATTGAGAATGGTATTGGTCTTGCCTGTGCCCGGCGGTCCCTGAATATAGGCCACCGGATATTTCATGGCATTATTGATGGCCAGCAGCTGATCCATATTGACCCGCCGGCTTAACAGAGTGATAGGGCTGGCCTGTCTGGCTCTGGGGCGCTCCAGCAGATCCCCGAAAAAGGCCCGGATGGGCACAGGAACCCTGTCTTCCTGATACATTTTCAATATGGCCTTGTATTCCTTGTGCAGATCCAGGGCAATGTCCATACCCAGGCCGATGATATAGGGCATGTCATCCACCAGACCATAACGCCTCCGGGTGTGCCTGTTCACGCAGTCTTTGATCTTCTCCTGATTGCCTGCGAAATCCCCCAGCAGTTCATAGTCCTCGGCGTCCAGATATTTTCGGATGCTCTGTTGGGCGCCGTCCACGGTAAACTCCGTGCATACCGTGATCTCCTCCTCCGGGCGCAGCACCTTTTTCTTGATATCCAGATTCAGGCCGCGGTAGGCCAGCACATGCAGCCCCTCCTTCACATGGACGCTGAGTATGTTCATGGCCAGCCGCTGAAGGCGGAGACAGCCGTCCCGGCGCGGAGGCTGACTGGTCCTGTACTGAAAACTTTTTACGATCTTTTGAAACTGTTCGTCGCTGAGTTCATAGAACTCCCCGGTGAGTTTTTCCCGGTCCAGATACTTGACCAGCTCAAAATCCGAGATATAGGGAGTGGTATCCAGACGGTTGCACATCTCCAGATAGTTCAGTATCTTGAGATTGGCCACATTGTCAAACAATGTCTTATATTTATGAGGGTTTAAATAGATATCCCTCACAAGCTCCTCATTCACCGGACAATAGGAGCCGTCCACCACCTGGGAAGAGCGGATGGAATCAATGTGGATCTTAAGGTCGGCAACCGTATAGTGTCCCAGGTGCAGGCCGTCCACGGACATGACTCTTCTGCCCACGTCTATGTTCTTGATACCGATCCAGTATTTTGTGGTTTTTTTCTCCTGGTTCAGATATTCGATGCCGAGCCATTTTCCCTCATGGATCGCCCGGAAGATATCTCTGTATACCGCATTCATCCCCACAAACCCCTCTACGACTTATCTCCTGTGTCCCCGGCAGCGAGCTAGTCCACCACCTCTATGCTCTCGATCACCGGCTGATTCTCCGCCGGGACCGTGCCGTTACCGTCCGTCACCACCGCGTTTTCGCAGATATCGTCCACGATATCCATGCCGTCCGTCACATAGCCGAAACAGGCGTACTGTCCGTCCAAATAGGTGCCGTCCTGATGCATGATAAAGAACTGGGAGCTGGCGGAGTCGGGTATCTTGGTACGGGCCATGGAGATGGCTCCCCGGGTGTGGGACAGAGTGTTGTCCACACCGTTCGCGCTGAATTCACCCTTGATCTCCTGTGCGGAGCCGCCGCTGCCGTCGCCGTTGGGATCGCCGCCCTGCATCATAAAGCCGTCCATGATCCGGTGGAAGGTCAGGCCGTCGTAAAAACCGTCCTTGGCCAGATTCACAAAATTGGTCACGGTGATGGGAGCCTGGTCCGCGTCCAGCTCCACCTCGATGGTTCCCATATCTTTTATATTGATCTTGACATGATGTTTGCCGGATAACAGCTCGTCCTGTCCGGACTCCTGCTGGGCGCTCTGGCTGGAGGCCAGCTGCCCCGATTCGGTCTCTCCCCGTTGGGACTGGCCGCCGGGCGCGGGGTCCGAACCCTGTCCCTGTTTGCCGCAGCCTATAAGTACTGTTGTCGTTGCCAGAGCTATCGCCAGGATGGCGCAGATTTTCTTTTTCATGGTTTTTTCCTTCTTCCTTGTCTTAATATCATCTTTATATTATAGCTACTGCTATTAAACGCTAATCTTATACGCTTTAGCACATAAGATATAACGCTTTACTTATTGTATCATATTGAAACGAAATCGCAATAGAGTTCCCACTTTTTTAAGCTTTTTTAATAATTTTCCGGGAATGCCTGGATAGTGTGCCGCATTCCTAATTGGTGGAGAAAAAACGCGTACATCGTGAACATGTCCATCAATTTAGGGCAGGAAAAAACCGCCTTCGCAGGTGCCTACTGGAATCTCGTTTCCCACGGTTTAATGCGGCTCCGCTCCGCATCCCGGCAATTTTGACGGTATATGTTTCTCTATTTTGGATCGGCTGCTCGGAGCAGGCAGGGCGGGCAGGCGCTTTTCACACATCTTACAACGCTACATATCTTAAATCAAGAAGGTCACACCCTGCCGCCACCTCCGCAACACGGGCATGGGATGTGCATGCGCATAAAAAGGGAAAAGCCAGTATGATCCATATCTGTAAATATGAGGAGGATACCAAGAATTACCTTACCAGATTCTATGAGATACTGGAGGAAATGATCAAAAACATGAATGGGGCACAGCTGACCGACAGTCTGTCCCACAATTTTATCGTACAGATGATTCCCCACCATATGACGGCTGTTGAGATGTCCAGAAATGTGTTAAAATACAACCCCTGCCGGCCCCTGCGTTCCATGGCGGAGGACATCGTCGCCATGCAGGAGCAGGGCATCCGGGAGATGACGGACGCTCTGGAACCCTGCTGCAAACTGATCAATTCCAGCCAGGATCTGTGCCTGTACCAACACCGCTTTGAGCAGATCGCCCGCAATATGTTCACGGAGATGAACAACGCCTGCTCGGACAACAATATCAGCGCCAACTTTATGCGGGAGATGATCCCCCATCATCAGGGTGCCATATATATGTCGGAAAATGCCCTGCGGTTCTGCGTCTGCCCTAAGCTGCAGCCCATATTGGAGAATATCATTGTCTCCCAGCGGCAGGAGGTGCGGGAGATGAACCGTTTGCTGGGATGCTAGCGTTAGAATAACATCCTGTGCTCACGCCAGAGGGCATTGCGCGGCGTCTATAAGCATTACCGTGAGATCATTCACGTTGGTGCCGGTGGGGCCGGTCTTCAACAGGCCCCCAACAGCGTCCAGCGCATGGTAGGAGTCGTTGTCGGCCAGGACGTCCCGCACCCGGATTCCCCGGGCCGCCAGCGCAGCCTGAGTATCCCCGTCCACATAGCCGCCCGCCGCGTCCGTGGGGCCGTCCGTTCCGTCAGAACCCACGCTAAACAGAGCCACATGGGGGATTCCCGCCAGCTCTTCCGCCGCTGCCAGGGCCAGCTCCTGATTCCTGCCGCCCAGGCCTGTTCCCCGCAGGTGTACTACGCACTCGCCGCCCGCTATGTAGGCACGCTTTCCCCCGGCCGGGACGCTCCCGGGCGGGAATGCATTTTCCGTTGGCAGTGGTTGGTCCTGGAGCGAAAGTTTCTTTTCCGCAGGCGGTTGTCCGTTGCGGGGCAAGGCCTCTTCTCCCGCAGATGGTTGTACTCCACGGGGCAATAGCTCTTCTCCCACAGATGCTTGCCCGCTACAGGTCAATAACTCTTCTCCCGCAGATGCTTGTCCGCCGCGGGTTAATAACTCTTCTCCCGCAGATGCTTGTCCACCGCGGGTCAATAACTCTTCTCCCGCAGATGTTGGTCCGCTGCGGATCAATAACTCTTCTCCCACAAATGCTTGTCCGCCGCAGGTCAATAATTCTTCTCCCGCAGATGATTGTCCACCCTGGACCAATAACTCTTCTCCCGCAGATGCTTGTCCGCCGCGGGCCAGAGAGGCGATAAAGCGGCCCGCCTCCCGTGCCTCGCAGCACATTCTATCTGTCAGGATATGCGTTTCATAGCCCAGTTCCTGACATTTCTCAGCCGCCGCGATGCAGAGCTGCGCCACACTGCCGATCACATGATTGGATGCATAATCCAACTGTTTGGGAGTCTCCTGTTTCAGACAAACCAATACCTCTTCCGTCACATGCAACCCATATTTTTCAACGATAGCCAAAGCATCCTCACAGGTTGAGCGATCTGGCGCCGTTGGCCCGGAGGCAATCATATCCACAGCGTCTCCTAGAACATCTGACAGAATAACGGCGTCCACACGGGCCGGTTCACACCATTTCGCAAAACGCCCGCCCTTCACGGCGGACAGACGCTTGCGCACAATATTTATCTCTGTGATCGAGGCCCCTGCCGCAAGTAGCTGCCGATTTATTTCCTGCAGAGTAAAAAGGGACACCAGCGGTTTTTCAAAAAGCGCGCTGCCGCCTCCCGAGATCAGAAATAATACCCTGTCCTGCGCAGTCAGATGGGCAGTCATATCCAGTATGGCCTGAGTTCCCGCCAGACCGTTTTCATCCACAATGGGATGACCGCCTTCAAAGCAGCGAATGCCTGGAACCGGCCCCTTCACATGTCCGTATTTAGTGAGGACAATGCCGCCTGCAAGGGGCTGATTCAGATAATGGACCGCCGCGTTTGCCATCTGCCAGGCCGCCTTGCCTATGGCGACCAGATGGAAATTGCCGGAGATGTTCATTTTTTCCAAAGCATCGGCTACCGCCCTGTCGGGCAACGCTTTGCCGATGGCGTACTCTATGATCTGCTGCGCCTCGTAGCGGAGTTTTTGGTTCATGCTTATACCCCTTTGCGCGCATTTACACGCATACCAATCAATATTTGAATGTACACATTCATTTTTTTCTCATTCATGCTTTTCTCATTCATGCCTGTCGCATGTTTCACCTCGATAATGATCCGGTGAGTAACGGATGCCTGACACCGGGAATTAATACTCCTTTGTCACCTTATCGATTCCATATGTCTCCATAAAATTACGCAATTCCCGGTCGTCGCGGATCAAGGCAACCTCCTCAAACTTCCCGGTGCGGATATCCTTGAATCCCGCCACCTGTTCCCCGGTGCAGATGCTACAGCGCAGCACCGGGCGCTGGGTTTCGGGGTTGTAGGATTTTAGGGGAGGGGTTTTGACGGATTTTTTTAAGGATTTTCGGTTAAAAAGCATGTGTTTACCTCCTCTATATCTCACACGCTTATGGTCACAATGCGCGATTCCTTAGGCAAATTTTTTTGGCTCCTTTTCGTCATGTAAACGTTACCTCTCCACATATCTCCTCCGATAGTATTCCATCGTCCTGTATTCCAGAACGTCCTTCATCTGCCTCGCAAAGGCCGGATTGCCGATGCAGTCCCGCAATTCCTCCCGCAGGGCTAGGGCATAACCCTCTTTTTCCACAAAAAAGCCTTTGCCGGAAACCGTTAGGAAATGAATGGGCATGGACTTTGCCTTGCTCAGATGCTGGCGATCCGTTATGTCTTTGTACTCTTCATAAGTTATACCGTGGGCAAAGTCTTTCCAGTTGGTTCCCGTGTCAAAGAACTCCTTCCAACTGGCAAGCACTTGCTGATCCGTCACCGCCAGCCTAATGTCTCCATGGTTGAAAAAACTGTAAAGTATGGGCATCTTGTAAGCTTTCTGCATGTCCGTGGTCTCCATGAGGGACACAAACTCCCGCCCAAGTCCTCCATAAAGCCGTTCCTCCTCCGTAGACAGCTCCCCTAGGTCATGCAAAAAATCCAGATACCTACGGAAAGGATTCTCTCTGGCATGGGTCATACAATATTGATAGATCTCATCCTCCATATAAGTGAAGAGTTCCATCCGGGTAGGTACTCTCTCTCCCAGCAATTCCTTTACCCGGTAATACTCCTTCCGGATACGCTCTTTTGCCGTCATTGACTTCTGATCCAGCTCTTTAAACAGGTCGATCAGGCGTATATCTAAATCCACGATACAGTCATCGGGATATTCTGTCTCCTCATTCTCAGAGTTTTCTCTCCCGGCAGTCCCAGCTTTGCCCCCAAGCAGCCCTATCACTCTGCCCGCTTTTTCATAGTTACCGATAAAGTCCAGGACGTTTAGGTATTCCTTGCCCTTGCAGGTGCGAAGGCCCCGTCCCAACTGCTGCAAAAATACGGTGGGGGATTCTGTGGGGCGCAGGAACAGTACCATGTCCAGGGACGCAATATCCAGTCCTTCATTGAACATATCCACGGAGAAAATAACCCGTATGTCCTGATTTTGCAGACGGGAGATAGCCTTGTCCCTGTCTTCACAATATTCCCCTTTTCCCCCACTGTACACTGCCACAGAAGGAACACCCCTTAAGCAAAATTCTCGGGCCATATCCTCCGCGTGCTGCTGAGAGCAGCAAAACCCCAATGCCCGCCGGGAACGGTACTTTTTATAATACTTATATATCAGATCGACCCTTCCGGCATTTTGGCGGTAGACTGCCAACAACTGCTTTTCGTCATAGTGTCCTCTCACGGGACGCAGACCGGAATAATCTGTCTCATCATAGATACCGTAATAGCGGAATGGGACCAGCATTCCCTTGTTAATGGCATCCTTTAAGGATATCTGATAAGGGACATTGTAATCGCAGAGTTCATAGATATTCTTGCCATCCATGCGCTCCGGCGTGGCAGTCAGCCCCAGCAGAAACTTCGGCTTGAAATACTCCGCAATCCTCCTGTAGTTGTCGGTAACTGCGTGATGGAACTCATCAATAACAACATAGTCAAAATATTCTTTGGGGAAAAAGTCTTCCCGCAGATACTCCTGTCTGCCCAAAGTCGCTACTGAGGCAAAAACAACGGATTTGTCCGTATCCTTATGATTTCTGTCAAAGAATCCGTAATCTGTGGAATTACGCACATTCTGGAAAGAGATGGCTGCCTGTTTTAAGATTTCTTCTCTGTGGGCAACAAACAATACTTTTTGATATTTTACAGAGTCAAAGGCGGCCAGATAGGTCTTTCCAACGCCTGTCGCCGCATGAATTAATCCCTTAACAGCTCCCTCCGCCCTGCTCTCCTCCAGTGTATACAATGCCTCTATCTGCGCTCCCCTGGGCTGAAACAGGTTTTCCACTTTATTGCCCTGTTCCCCGTCATGACTGTCGTAGCGGTTTAAGTCCTTGTATATTGAGGGTCTGTGCCAGTTCTTAGAGTATCTGCATAGTTCCTCATCATCTACAAGAATGGAATGATTGAAAAAGAGGTCTTCAAAGGTTTCATAAAACAAATTAAAATTCCTGGGATCTGCCTCTCTGGTAAAGCGGTAGTTCCACTCGATTCCCGAGGTTAGGGCACTCCGGGAAACATTGGAGGAACCTATATAAATCTCACTTGTTTCCTTGCTGTGAAATATGTAAGACTTAGGGTGAAAAGAACGCTGCTTATCGTTGTAAAGTCGCAGGTCCACGCGGCCACCCAACTCTTTTTTGATCAAATACAGAGCGGAGGGCTGCGTGATCCCGAGATAATTGCCTGTCAGAATCCGTATGCGTACGCCCCTGTCCAAAGCGGATCTCAGATCCTTTAACAGCATACGGACTCCCGACTCCATCAAAAAGGAGACTATGATATCCACTCTGTCCGCTTTTTTCATGCTTATTTGAAGTTGGTAATACAGGAAACGCCCCTGATCCTGGCCTCCGGTCATTACGTCGGTGAGTTCTATGGTCAGGCCGTTTACCTGTATGCGGTCCATCTGCCTGTCTGATACCGCTATTTTTTCCGCAGAATTATGTTGAGCCATTTCTCTTCTCCTCGTCCGGGCCGTACATCCGATGTTATCCATTGTTCCTCTGCCTCAAGTTGTGTGACGCTTTGCATCAATGTTGCGAAGGAGGTTTCTGTCATGTCTGTAAAATACCGCCCGTTTCTCTCTCCGGCAAAGTCACCGTATTTGAAGGACGTGTAGATGATGCCGTGGGATCTTAGGGCTATGGCCATTTTTTCCAGCACGGAGACTAATTCTTCCAGGGGAAGATGCAGTATGGAAGAACAGGCCCATATGCCGTCGTATTGCTCCACGGCGTCCAGTTCCTGAAAAAGCATATGTTTCACGGGAATGCCTGTGTACTGACTGGCAAGTTTGCAGAGTTCTTCGGAGCCGTCCGTCGCTGTCACTTGAAAGCCCTGGGACAAGAAATGTTTCGTGTCACGCCCGGAGCCGCAACCAAAGTCCAAGATGGAACCGCCTTGGGGGAGATGGGCTGTGAAACGGGCCTGGGTGGCTGTAAAGTCCACGGAGACGGTGGAGGCGGCGAAGGGGTGGGCGTTTTGGTTGTAGTAGGTTAGGGTGGATTTTATTTGCATAGTATTTATTCTCATATATGTACTGCTTTCTAGCAATTCTTTCTTCCTAACTTTGGATACATATGTATTGAATGACTCAAATATTTCATAATTCTCAATTCATCAAATGCGTCTGTTAGGGCATTATGAAGTTCACAATAACTTTTTTCTCCGAACATTTTCATAATATCTCCCACTTTATATCCACTCTTAAGACGACCTGTACCATGACATTGCGCATTTGATGGCATCTCCCGATTGTACTGTTTATATGCTGCCATACTTAAAATATCATGCCATTCAAACTCACTCAATTCCGGAAGACACCTGTAATCAAAAAGAGCATTATACGCAAAAATACTAACTACCTCATTTAGTTTCAAATATTTTATCAGTTTCTCTACGGCCTCTGTTCTTATATATATTCCTGGTTTCTGTACTTTAATTAAAAGAGCATCTGAAAACATCCCCCCTATCTCTGCGTTTTCTTCAATAATAATATATTTTTTGCCAATAGGTTCAAATATTCCTTCTTCAGCAATAACAATACCAATAGACATTACATCATTATACCAATTCGTTTCTGTGTCTATAACTGCGAATTTCTCACTCACGATAATTCTCCTTTCGGTTTATAGTACCTATCTATTTGATGTTTCGTAATAGTTTTGGTTACTGCATCTAAAAATTCTTTCCTCTTCGAAATGGAAATCTCATACATATCATTGATCCTTGTATTCCACAAAATGCCACTTTTCAACTTTTTAGCAACAACATAACAAGCACACTGTAAAAAGTGTTCATGGGTTAATTCGGAAACAAACTTCAGTTCATACACTATATTATCTTTTATCACATCTGCATAGCCCACTGCTGAAAATGCAAGATCTCCATTTCTTCTCTCAGCAAATTGTATTTCACATATTTGCTGAGAATCATCTTGACAAGAGAACACTTCACCTAATCGTGCCTTAAGCTGATTTTTCTGTTCTTTTCTTACCAATGCTCTATCAACCTGCATGATGTATCTTTTTTGATTGGTTTCCAATGATGTCAAATACAATATTTTTTTATCTAAGGTCTTATACTTTGTTGCATCAATATTTTTATCCTTGTCAATCAGTTTATATAGATCTATATCCTTATCAATATCATACTTCTCAAAGAATACAGCCTCTTGATATATTCCGATACAAGGGGAAAGATCAATGAGTGCATCATGGTTCTCTATATTTATAACACTCATGTCTTTTGTCGGAATTTTCTTCACCTCCAAAAAGCCATAACATTCCTCAATATCCTCTTTATACTTAAAATCAAACATTCTCGAAATCTGTACATCGTTTAGTTTTGTACATATTTCATTTTTTGTTGATAGTGACTGTTCAGAAAGCATTTTCTCGCCATCACAAACAAAAATAATTTCCTCTTTCCCGCGACTTGCTGCAACACAAAAGATATTTCTTAAAATTTCATATTTTTGTTGTGGCATATCTCTTCGTATTGCCCAATAGCTTTCTGTAAAATCAAACACGACACATTTTTTTCTTTCTAACCCCTTACTGCTATCATATGTCGTAAAAATCGCCGTTTCTTTGGAGGGCTCCGTTGCACCTGTTCTATTATTATCTGAAATACTTGCATATACTGTAGATTTATTGTATTTCTCTTTACATTTTTCCTCTAGAATATTTAAAGTTATCGACATTAATCCATTCCGTGACCCAAGACAAAGTATATCCGCTGGATTCTGTTCAGCTAAATAATTTACAATGTCCTTTTTAGGCATCTTTGTAACTTTGCATTTATCATTTACCCCAACTATTTTCTTCTCCCAAACACGTCCAAGTTTTTCAGCTAAAATATTACTTAATCTAAAACATTTCGTAAATTCTAAATCCTTACGTTTTCCTATAAACTGCTCTATAAATTCCTGTATATTAAGCGTTGTCTTATCATATATCTTTTGTTTCATATCTCCAACTGCTACTATTTGGAGGTAAGGATTTTTCTGTTTTATGTATATAAGCATGTCAGCAATTTCTTGATCAATATCTTGATACTCATCAAGTACAAGCAAGTCGTATTTGGTAATCTCCGGCTTTTTCATATTAAACACCTGAATCAAATCAGATATTCCAGCATTTATACCTGCTCGTTTTAAACATAGATATGCATATCCATGATAATTAGTTACTGTTACATTTTTACCTTTTATTTTTTCTTTTGCATCCAGCTTTAATAGCTTATTATATGTTAGGTATAATATTTTTTTATCATTCGGAAATTCAATACATAAGTTTTGTATTGCAGTGGTTTTTCCACTACCGACACACGCATCTACTAAAATATTGTATCCATCAAGTGCACATCTAATAAACTCCATTTGTTCATTAGTTAACTCCAATTTTTCACCTCCCGTCTATATTAGAAATGCATTTTTTGTTCTATGTATCAAATAGGTTTCAAGCAATCTCCCCCGTATTATTTAGGCGTTTTCCTAGACTACAGCCGTCAAAGTATCTCTTACAAAATCCTGCAATATTTTTGCGGATGGATAATTGGACATGGAGGCTATACCATTTACTAATTCTACTGGATAGAGAGCTCCCTCATATTTTCGGCTCACTAATGATGGCAATGTAGATAGTATTCGGTTTAGTCCTATAATTTCGTTGTCTGTGGGGAAACAATCATCCGGCCTATATTCTCCCGTAGTCATATTCAATGTCATATGAGTATTTTCATCAATAACAACCAACACTTTTTCTCCCCAATTTGTTCTCAAGCCATATGGATTTACATGATCTGGCGCACGTTGTATCTCCTTTCTTATATATCCATGGTTGAGCACCGCATACATTAAATTGTTTATTTTAGGCTTTATAAACTGAGATACAATACTTAAATACTCAAAATACGCACCTGTTTTTTCGCATCCCATAAGATGTATTGGTCTATTACTGTCTTTAGCAAACTGTAAAAAATCTCTAATTAGTGGCACTAATTTAGAATACTGTCTTCCCAAAGTCATTGGACCATCTTTAATATATAATGTCTCCGATACAAGGTGCCTATCCTTATTAAGCCAATGTAACCTAACGACTGTAAATAACATTAAAAGTTCCATAATAAGCATATAGGATGAGGCAACTGCAATCGGCGCATTATCATCATTCATATCCAAATGAAACCCTATCATGTCCGTAAGCAATACTTCATTTCCACAATGAGGACACGTTGAAACTTCAACATTAAAAGAAAATCCGTCCTCAATTTTTTTCCCACAATGAGGACACTCGAAACTGGGAGAATTTTCATGTTGTTCATTCCACTTTTTATATGCTATCCATTTCAAAGTTTCAAAATACAATCCATCCTCATCCTGTTTTATTGAGTCATAAATTATGTGTCTCACAGTATTATAGATATTCCCCTTTGAACTTTTCAAATTCTTAAGAGGAAAAACTGTTGCGTGAAACAAAGCACTATCCGTCATGATATTTTGCATTAAAATAGGGTGGGGATACTCTTTATTAATTGTTGCCATTTTCGCTTGTTCAATAGTCATAAGCGCTGTTTTAACAAACGCCAATTCTTTTCTGTTCTCTGTTACACTAACATAGGAACCATCAGAAACCCAAATATGCTTTAATGGTTCTGCAGATTTGCAGTCAAATTCCCTCCATATTTGAGTGCTGTAATTCTCCTTTTCTGAGACATCAAAAGTCTCAAAATCTTTAATTAATCCATTGACCCATTCGCTCTCAATAATCTTTAAATGCCCCAGCTTAGATGCTTTTTCAAAAGGCAATCTTCCTTCAGATACATATGCCATATTATCACCCTTTCTCTGGACTATACAAATATGCTTGAACCGGAATAACAAATCTATTCGAAAGTGTCAGCATCCTCATAAATCCAGGAGTTCTTGTTCTCAATATATCTTCCTCCACCCCCTCAAACGCAACTTGCATTCTAGTAAGGGCCTTAGTCTCGTCAGATGATGATAAGTGTCCAACAAAAAAATTTTCTGTCTGTACCAGTAGCTCTTTACTGATAGTTGACGGTGATTGTGTTGAATAAACCATGCCTATATGAAATTTTGCACCTTCTTTGGCAAATCTAGAATACACATCTTGATTATCTTTAGTCTGAGATGGAAACAGGTTATGTGCTTCTTCAAAATACAATTGAATGTATCTATCACCCAAATTATTGTTTACAAATTCTAACTCTTGTTTGTTAAACACGGCTCGGGATAATAAATCCGAGAAATATTGCCTAATCTCATCACTTGCGTTTCCTAAGTCCAAAATAACAGTTTTTCCTTGATAGAGGTAATCAATTATTTCTGTAACAAAATCACCTGCAGACGGGGAATGATATATTTTATATTTGGACAGCATGACCGGCCCCCTGCCAGACTCAGGATACAAGAAATTTAAAATAGATAAATCATCTTTCGATAACACATCCTTTCCCTTGTCATCTACAAATTTTTTCCCGTTCTTTCTATAATACTGAATTAGCGCTTTAAATTCACCAGAAATATCTGCCAATGACAATGGTTGCGCTGGAACATCTTTACCATATACCTTCTCTCGTGTTTTGTCACTATAATGTGGTTCCAATGCACTAGTACTCCCCGCGCGCATCCATTTCAATTTTTTCAGCGCATTTTCGTTGACTTGGAAATTAGCTTCGTACAATACTGCCCAATACATTTGTATTCTTCTTATTGCACGGACTTTATCCCCTATCTCCATTTCTTCTATTTCCTCTTTTGTAGGAAGTACTACGCTTATAAAATCCGTTATATAAACGGACTCCCTTTTATCCTTGTTAAGAAATGTCCCTAAAATATCTTTACAAGAACTAGGATTTTCATAAAAATTTAATTTAAGTTGCTTGGATGGGGTTGCCCCTCTCGAGGTCAAAGCATATACTTCACATAACGCCGAATTTGCCGATCTAAGAGATACTTTGTCCTGATCACTATCATTAGCGTATTCACCGTTGATATCAAAGATAAGTTGACCTACATTCCCTTTTTCTTTTGTAGCATCGATCATTCCCTGAGCAATTAGCTTTACAACATTGGACTTTCCAAGTCGTGTTTTTCCAAACATAGCAGTCCTGCATCCCATAAAATCTTTCATAGAAATATTAACTGGAATATTATCAGAATCCTGCTTATCCACACCAAACATACATTCCATTGTTCTCAACTTTCCAATACTTTGCCGAAAATCTGATCGAACGGTACCATTGACAATTAAGTCCAAAAGTTTCTCATCCGGTGCATATACCTCATACCTATGTGCACTAACAATATTATTTACGTCACCCGAAAACGCAAGTTTATCAACATTCTGTGGATTTCCATAAAACATTCCCAGCACATCGCATTGTAACGCTCCCCACTGTAGATCAGCCTGTGTCCACAAATCCAATTCTGGCATAGAACGCTTGTGCATCTCAAAATAGGTCTGTTGAACCTGCTGCGTAAGCGGAGTTGCAGACACTCCATTTACTCTAAGAAGAGAAAAGTGTGGTTGAGTTTTTTCAAAATCAGCCGGTACTAAAATCAAGAATGAGCCCCTTGGAATTCCTCCTACAGCAATTTTATATGTATCGTTTGTTATAATAACTGCTCCGCTATAACTTATGTCCAATACATATCCTACAAACCGCCATTTATCAATGGCCTGCGTTTTTTTTAGCTCATTTTGCTGATCAATAAATTCTTTAATCTTAATAATTGGATTGTTTTGCAAATTAGACTCTTCCACTAACTTTTGTAAAATCGACATAAAATCATCCCCCTAAAGATTTGCGCTAACTATTAACTCCGAGTACTGTTGTCGTCCCTTTTTTTCCCCTGAGATACTACTAAATCGAGATATCTCTTCTAACAGAAAACTTTTGTTAAGATATAACTGTCTGATTGCTAAATGATTCACATTGGTCATGATTATTTTGGCCCCTCTCTGTCTAGCCCGCTCAAGAGCATTTGCTAATCGAATCTGATCATTCCAGTCAAAAGTTTGTTTGGTATAACCCACAAATCTATGTTCTTCACTAATGACAGCATACGGCGGATCACAAAACAAAAAGTCATTATAATTTGCCATATCTATTACTGGCTCAAAATCACCACAAATAATTTGTGCATTTTGTAGTATATTTGATCGTTTTTGAAATTCGTCCGTTGGCAGAAGAACATTATTATGTGTCCCGATCGGCACATTAAAATTTCCCCTCGCATTCACTCTATAAATACCATTAAAACATGTCCGATTAAGATAAATCATTCGTGCTGCTATTGTTGTGTTTTTTCGGGTCTTTCTCTTGCGCATTATATAATAGTATTCCCTATTATGTTTATGCGCATGTATTTTCAAATTTCTCTCAACGTCCTCCCAGCTATCCTTGATTGCTTGATAAGTTGTTATCAATTCTTCATTAATATCATTAATAATTGCCTGCGGCGGCTCCAAGTAAAAATATAATGAACCACCACCAAGAAACGGATCAATATATCTATTATATTGTTTTGGAATCCTATACCCTTGAGTCCTCACAAACCAATTTTTACCTCCCGCCCACTTTAGAAATGTGTTATTCATTTTGTATGTATCTCTCCACTCATTATACTTGACTTTCCTTTGCTACACAATTATGATATACGGCTTTTTACTCTATATCATTACTTGATTCCAATGATTTCAACGTCTTCCCGTCCACTGTTCCCCAGCTCGTCAACCCGTTTGCGCTTTTCCCAATCACAAACATCGCCGCATAAGACGGACTGGTGAAAAGCATATCCTCATGCAAAACACCTTGCTCATCCACCAGTGCTTTTTTTCGCCGCTCCTTAATGACTGCGGGAACAGTGTCGTCATCTATAGGAGAAATATGGCTTCCCCTTGAAACAACAAACCCTTCCGAAGTCTGAATACCGTCCGCCTCCACTTTTCCTACGTTTTTGATCGTCCGTTCAAGGTGCATTCTAACTGTCTCCTCTAGGCTTGTAGCAAGTCCCTCCTGCATTTCAGGCACCAACTTATTGATTGGCTCAAAAACCTTATGTCCCAGCGTCCCCACGATCACTTTGACATAGTCGATAAATTCTTCCATCTCACTTTCTTTTTCTTCTGTGATATTTCCGGAAGTGGGATCATTACCATTCTTCACTTCATATCGGTTTGCCTCGAGAGCCAGATTGCGAAACCGATTTTCAAGATAACTGATTTCTGTAGGACCAAAGGAATTGTTGGATGTAGTAAACGCAATAGCCTCCGTCCAATAATCTTTCTCTGGGTTACGTTTATGTTCCTGTATGCGGTTGAGCAGTCCTTCGCCGTTTTTTCTCGCGCTGGCCTGTCCAATATATACTACGCCTTTTCCTGTCTCATCTGATGTGCCGAACAAAAAATATACACCACTTTGCTTTAAATCATTCCGATCTTTGCATTTGTCCAATTCGGTCCTTGGGATTTTATATGCAAAACCTGTACAATTCGCCATTGTACATTTCATCCGTCCACTGGCATCCCCATCCATTAAAAATAAATTAATGCTTTTACCCCTTGTTACCATTTCCAGCCACCTCCCCGGTAAATTCCGGTTTCATCCAAAACGCCATATTCTGTATTTTTATAGCCGCTTAAATGTTTTATTATCATTTTAGCACATCTTCACATAGTTTTCTACAATAAATTCCTTTTTTTGATACACTATTTCTAAATCCCCTCTTCCTCTCATTTCTTCTCAAAAACTCCCAATACCTCCTCTCCCACTCCTCATCCCACTTATAATATCCCTGATTTCTTTGAGCGCTCCAGCCACATGCCCGTAGTGCTTAGTATTCCCTCTCCCCACAAACTCTTTGACCTCATTCCAATACATCTCCACCACTTTCAGGGAAAATTTACCCACAAAACGCTCGCTGAAACAGTGCATCACATCTATAGCGTCCTGCTCCCCATAGTATGGATGCCGCTTATAATCCCAGTACATTTCATAGAAACTGTCATACTGTACATGAGAAAATAGTTTCAGAGTTATTCCCTTGTGTCGCGCATATTTACCCTTTTCCCTGTAATATTGACACATCAACTCCAAAGCAAAGACATGCACTTTTGGCCTCTAAAACGTAATCTCAAACAAATTATAAAACATTTCTCTCCATAAATCCCCTCACCCTCTCCCGCAGTTCCTCGCTAAACTCCGCCAGATCCTCGACACCGATAGCCCCTTCCTGGATCAAATCCATTATAATAAACAGCATATTAGAACGACTAGCTCCCCTCACGATAACGCCGGTATCCCTCTTATCTTGCCTGATTCTCTCCTCCAGCGCCCAGAACTTATCGGAGGGATTGCCCTCCCCGTTAAGTATCTCCATATATTCATGGTTTAGCTTGTCCATGTAATGCTCCTGCCAGTCAGGCAGTTTGCTCCTAAATAATTTCCAATCCCGCTCATTGACGCCCTGTACTCTGCTCATAATCTTGTCCCATCCTGCCACCGCTATTTTTTACCACATATTAAAATTCTTCTTCTGACGCCATTTCACAGATCACATCATCATGCGTTCCAGTTCTTCCAACCCTCTGTCCAATTCCTTCAATTTAAGCATATACTGAATATCCGCCTCCGGCGTATCAAAGGACAGAACAATGTTCTGCGCCACAGATTTCAGATACGCCCGCTCTTTCTGTAGGGACTCCAGAACCTCTTTCTTGGTCTGCGCCAGAAACATGGTCCCCTCTTCCGCCGATTCGGCAGAATCCGGTGTGTTTGGCCGGACCTGGTTCCTGCTCTGAGGCAGGAATTGGATATTCCCCCTTATATACTCCCCTCTTTGCACCTGCTTGATATCACCGCTTTTCTTCAGCGCGCTCAAACAGCCGGCAAAATGCGTTTCCATATAATCTACCCCATACTTCATCCCTGTCTTTTCATAGATTAGTTGACGAATCTCGTCATTGCTGTATATTCTGTTCCTCTCCATCTCTTTTCGCAAAGTGCTCTTTAGCCGCTTACTGATCGTCTCCATTTTTTCCCCTTTCGTCAATTATTTTGTCAAAATACTCTATTTTTCTATTTTACCATACT
>CAJTMX010000047.1 GCA_910577235.1 uncultured Acetatifactor sp.
AATATACTTTATATTTCGAGACTTATGCATCGGGAACACTTTCCCGAAAAGGGAGTATTTTTAAAAAACATATACTAATTATGACATGAACCGTCACAGAATACCATGCTGACGGGAATGGAGGATAGCCATACTTTTCACGAGAAGAGAGAGGCATGCATACGCAGGAAATATAACCTGGAAAACAATAAGCATGGGTTGCTGCCATATGCCTATACTGGAGGCGGTGCAGACGGCATCCAGAAAAGCGTTCAGGAGGGCGTTTGTTGGATAAAGATAGGGCGTGCCATGTCTCTGGAAATGCCAACAAGTAATTTTTCCCATTTTATAATCAGGTTTCTGCGCCGAATATATGAGCCGTTGGTTTATCCTGTGGCTTTTTTTGATGTGGTAAGATAGCCTGTTTTTATCAATAAAATGTGGTAGACCAGGGTGAATGCCCATATTTTCAGCAAAGGAGGATATACAAAATGATCAACCAAATTACATAAAACTGAACAATGAAACTAAAAAAGAAGGAATAAATAGGTTTTATTTTTGAGTGCGTTATGATACAATTTATTAATAAAACACATGGGGAAGGATGAAGAGAACCTATATAATGCTTTGGAAAGTATGCAGGAAGAGTTTATACTTTGTACAAAGTATCATGTTATTTACTGTCAAAGTGACGAGAGCACTTTGATACATAGAATCAACAATTTAAGTATTTATGTATGAGATAAATAGTTATTAAATGATCATCTTCAATTGTACAGAAAAAGCAAGATGGTGGTAATAATTCAATCATCGGGGAGGACAGATAGTGAGCGATAAAACAGAAATTAATTCAAATCAAAATTATACAGTTATTAATCCGGATATGCAGCAATTCACAGTTGTCAATCCGGATGTTAATGCCACTACCTGCAAATTGTCTGCAGGTAGTATTATTGCAGGGGAATATGAAGTGATAGAGCCTCTGAATGTATCAACTGGCGAGGCTGATCTCTATATTTGTAAGTGCAACGGCAAAGAGTATGTTTCAAAGTTATATAGGCGTCAGCGAGCGGTAAAGCCTGAAGTTCTCACAGCGTTGAAATCAATAAACTCACCATATATTGCTTCTCTGTATGATATGGGTGAATATAATGGCATGCCTTATGTGGTGTTACCATATTATAAAAACGGGAGTTTGCAGGGCAGAAAGTTTACATTTTCGGAACTAAAAAATTCTATTATTCCTTGCATCAACGAGGCACTAAATGTCTTGCATCAAAATGATATTATTCACAAGGACCTAAAGCCGTCAAATATTATGCTACAGGACGACGGCGTGAGTATTGCCATTATTGACTTTGGCATTAGTTCTGTAGTAGAGGAAGGAAATACCGTATTAGTTACGAAGACCGGTATGACTCCGGAATATTCTGCGCCGGAAACTTTTAGGAATCTGTTTTTGGAGGAATCGGACTATTATTCTTTTGGCGTGACAGTTTATGAACTGTTTTGCGGTTACACTCCTTATGAAAATATGAGTGCTGAAGAAATTGCACAGTATACTGCTGTGCAAAGAATTCCTTATCCAAAGGACATGCCACAGGAACTGCAGGACTTTATTTCTGCCGTTACATATTTTGATATCACGAATCGTAACAAAAAGGAAAATCCCAACAGGCGTTGGACTTATCCCGAAGTATCCAATTGGTGTAAGGGTATAAAGCAGATTATCCCAGGGGAAAGCACAGATATTGCCGCTGACCAAGCGATTCCTGTTTACACTTTTCTGCAACAAAAGTATAGGGACATTCCATCGTTAATTACTGCGCTCGCGAAAAATTGGGAAGATGGAAAGAAACAGCTCTATCGCGGTCTTATGTCCTCTTTCTTTAAGAATTTTAACCCTGAAATTGCCGGTTATTGCCTAGACGCGGAAGAAGATGTAACACGTAATCCGGGTGGGAATGATATTATTTTTTGGAATCTTTTATATAAGATATATCCTGAACTGAATGGTTTCTATTGGGTAGGACAAGTATTTGAATCGATTCAGGCTTTGGGGCATGATATGCTTGAAAGACTTTGGAAAAATGACAATTCAAATTATGCGTATTGGGATAGTATTCTGGCAAATAAGCTGCTGACTGGTTATCTGGTCAAAATTAAACCGCAAAATGACAGCATGATTGCGGCGGTTTCTGCACTTGAAACCACTTACGCAGTAGGTAACCGGGACAAGCGAAAACAGTTGATGAATTACTACACTATGGCATATTTGCTGTCCGATAGAAGGGTTTTTCAATTTGGAGATAAGCAGTTCAATAATGTGACGGAGCTTGCCGCGCATATGAAAGATTTGTTCGCCTCATCTTATGAAGAGTTTGAGACATTTTGTCACAAGATGATTGATAGCGGAGATATATTGGATGTTCAATTAGAAACGTGGCTGATCGCTATTGGAAAGCGCAAGGAACTGGAGTCCTGGAGGCGGCAGTTATCTTGCTGATAGAAAAGGTCGTAGTCGCAAACTGCTTGATGCATGGTGAAATATTGACAAGATGAACCGAGGATGGATGGTGGAAGTATTATGGGTAAATTAATGTTAGTATTATTAGGATTTTGCATAGTCATATGGTTTTTTTTGGGAAATTATATGATCATATCGGCGATGTGTGGTGGCGAAGCTCTGAATTGGTCAGAATTCTGGCCAGGACTCGTTATTGCGATTGTAACGGATATCGTCTTGTTGGGTTATGCATTATTAAAAATCATACCGCGGGTAAGTTCTTCTTATGATCACATGAGAAATGGATTAAAGAGCCGTAAAACCGAAAAGAGAGAATCTAAAAAATTAAAAAAGCTTTTAAAGGATGAAACTTTATATGTAAACAGACTTCAAGAACTTAGAGATAAAGGGATAAGTGAAAGAAAAATAAAACGAACTCTGCATTTTTGTCAGCTTATTGAGTCTATTGACGGCAAAGAGCAATTACATGATTGTATGGCTAAGGTGAGTGAAAAACAGAGCATTTTGGACGAGATTAATGATATTGAAAGCAGAATATTTGGAGTTGCTGAATGTTGTAAAAAAGCTGGCGATGTGGAAAGATGTAAATATTTTCTGGATCTGCTGAAATCCCACATGATAACGCCGGAGATTGTTTCGCTAGAAAAGGAATGTGAATTGTATCAATCCTTACGTGAATTGGAAAGGAAAGCCGTACGTTCTTGGATTAAGGGTGTTTTGTTGGCTTTGGTTATTTTAGTCGCAGTTTTTATAGCGTTATATATCCAGGATACTCCATATAGAAATCTGCGCTTCATGATAAAGGATCAAACATTGACAGAGGAAATGTGCGATTGGAGCAATAGGCATAGTGAGGATACTTATTATGATTATTTGACATCAAAAAAAGGGAAGAAATTTCTTGCTGCAGAATTGACTAAATTACATAGAGAGGATGATGTGAGTAAGGCGATGTGGCTATTGTGTATTCAGCCTGATTGCATCGACGGGTATCAATTAGCCGCATCTCCGTCCTTTATTAAATGGATTGTTGGATATGCAAAGGACAATGGGATTAGGAGTACAGATCAAAAGGGAGCTGGTGATACTGAGTATGATGTGACTTACAGTGTAGATGGCTATCAGATAACGATAAGTTCTTATGAAGAAAAAGTGTCCGCTTTTGATGACATAGACGATTTTTTGATTAGTGATGGTGAAAATAGATCGAGAATTTATGCCAAGTTCAACTTTGTAGATGAAATCATACCTATAATAAAATAGAATTATGAATATGGGGGATCTGATAGATGAGCGGACCAAAGACATCGAGATACACATTGACACCGGAACAAAGGCGTATTTTGGCCTGGCAGCGGGAAATGGATCGCAGAAAGGCCATTGCCTCTGATAAAATCCAAAGAGGTTCTAAAAAGCTTGTGCAGATTGGGAGCATGTTTTCTTCTGAGAAACAGGTATCTGCTGAACTGGTAAATCGCATTGGAAATGATGGCGGGTTTTTACAAAAAATAAACGGATTAGAGGAGATGATCGTTTCGCTTTCTCCGATTGTTGAAAGAACAGACACCAATGATGTTTCTGCTCTTGAAAGTACAGCTCACACTGTTAGTGAATGTGTTGCAAAAACAGAAACGATTTTCCGGGAACTCATGATCATAGCCGAGCAAAATCAGATGAAACTGAAGGAGATTTTAGAGGCCGCCATTGATCAGGGATTTTCAGCGTCATCTGTAGATATTAAGCCCGCTGAATCTAAATCCTCGGGTGATATAAGGGAAAAAATGCTGTTGCAGCTTTCACAGATAAAGAAAAACCCCATTTTGCCCGTTGAATGGTTGGAAGAAATCTCCAACGCTATTGAGGGGATTAATGAAATTCAAGATGAAAGTTTTTTGAATAATTTTTCAGCACTGACAGTTTCTCCGTTAATAAAAAAATGCAGGAGATTCCTGTCTGAGTACGAAGAATGTCACGAAGAATTTGAAAAATTATATTCAGAGTATGTTGTATTATGTGAATTGTACTGCTATACGGCGCAGGAATATTCTTGTACTGTCGCATCTATTGAATCTCTTAAAACAGAAATACAGCGTATGCAGGAAACGGCTGCAAGGGAAGACGAACAGACATATATCAGCGATTGCCTGGACAAAGTTATGGAGGAAATGGGGTACACTGTTCTGGGACGCCGCGAGGTAACAAAGAAGAATGGGAAACATTTTCAAAATATACTTTATACATATGAGGAAGGCACGGCGGTCAACGTAACCTATTCATCGGACGGAAGAGTAGCGATGGAGTTAGGCGGTCTGGATGTTGCGGATCGGTTTCCGGATGATCGTGAAACGGCTATATTATGCGATTCTATGGAATCTTTTTGCGATGATTTCAAGGAAATAGAAAAAAGATTGCTGGCAAGAGGCGTTATACTTGCAGACCGTATTTCTCTGTTTCCGGCAAGTGCGGAATACGCTCAGATCATCAATACATCAGATTATAAGCTGGAAACTGTAGCTGAGAAACTCAAAGTCAAAGAACAACGTAAAATGGTGGCAAAATTAAACCAGAGGAGTGAGACGAATGGAAAAGTATAAGGTTTGTCCATCTTGTAAAACCCAAAATGAACCGACGTTGCTTGAATGTATCAACTGTGAAACGGATATAACCAGGGTAAAGATTACTGATGAAAAAACGGAAAGAATGTTGGCGGAAGATGTCGCCGGACAACAGGCAGCAATAGTAAAATGGATTAGAGTGTGCGAGTGTGGAGCCAAAAACCCGGCTAATGCACGGAAATGTCAATCCTGTAATGAGGATATCTCGGACATAACTCCTGCGCTTGACCAAGAGGAAGAACAAACGGTTTCTACTTATGTGTTGAGCAGTATTGATGGTCAATATGTATACAAGATGACTGCTGATGAGGTCATTATTGGCAGAGAGAATATTATGAGTGATTATTTATCGGCAAAAAGTTATGTCAGCCGTGCACATGCAAAATTGGTTTTAAAGGAAAGCGAGTTGTATATTGAAAATATGAGTAACACTAATTTTACATATGTCAATAATAAAAAGATTCTGGAGAAAACACTGCTTCAAGATGGCGATGAATTGGGTCTTGGCGGTACAAATGTAAATGGCAGACGCCAGGAACAGGCTGCGTACTTTCTGGTGAGGGCCGGACAATGTATGTAGCAAGGATTTTATATCCTGTTGAAGTTCTCGGTCCTGGAAAGCGAGTTGGGATATGGTTCTGCGGTTGTCCCCGCAGGTGTAAAGGCTGTAGCAATCCTGAATTGTGGGAGTTTCAGGATCGATATAAGACTTCTCCTGAAACGATATTCAAATTGATACAGAATATTGCAAAAGATAATGCCATTGACGGCTTTACAGTTACAGGAGGCGATCCCATGTACCAGCCCAAGGAATTGGGGCAATTGCTATTATTGCTAAAGAACATTTCGGATGATATAATCGTATATACGGGATATGATAAAAAAGAGCTTGAACCGGATGTACTTGCAAATATCAGTGTTTTGATAGATGGAGAATACATAGAGGAATTGAACGATAATTCTTTATTGCGCGGATCATCAAATCAAAACATTTTTATTTTGGATGAAAAACAAAGGGGAAAATATGAATCCTATATACAGACTGAAACAAATAAAATACAGAATTTTTTTGTCGCGGACGGTGTTGTTTCAGTGGGAATACACAGATCAGATTTTTGAAAGGAATTGGAAATGAGCGATTACATTTCAAGATGGCATAAAGAACTTGGTATTTTTACAAAAATAAAACCACTCATTATTTTAGAAGGCAATATTTTAGATTCATATCAATACCCGGAGGAGGGAAGCACTCCCAAAGGAAGTATTCTTCGACTGCCGGAGTATTTGCATTTTTATTTTAAGGACATGGGTTATCAAAACATTATTTTTTATGATAGTCTGCGTGGTTTTTATAATACATGTGAGGAGGGATATCTTGAAAGTTTTGCAAAACTTGTGGGGAGTCCGGTTTCTCAAGGAAATATAAGAGCAGAATTCAAAGGAGGCAGTAAAAACGATGGAGCATCTAATACAGTTCGCAGAGCTCTTTCCCAAAATACGGAAACTACTGTTATAATAATGGATTTTGCTTCTCGATATATCACTTCTCCTGATAATTTGGACCAGAGTGAGGTCGATAGCTTTACTGTCCTTTTGCAGGCATCCATTGATGCAAAGGATATCAAAACGGAAAGTAGCGGCATCTTAAAGAACCTACTGATCCTTATTACAAATAAGGCAAACGATATTCCAGCATGGTTTTATCTGCAGAATCCCAATGTAAAAATTCTCACTCTATCCGCTCCATCGAAGGAAGAGAGAGAAACATTGGTAAAAAGTCCGAATTTTCCAAGTTTCTTCTCCTCGGATATATATATGGAGGACAGTCCTTACTATAACGATCATCCTGATGAGCTTGAGAAAATAAAAGACAAATTCGTGGCATTGACAGAGGGATTTCGTTTTATTGAGATCAATGGACTGCGCAGGCTGTGTAAAAATGAGAGGATTCGTATACGGGATTTGTGTGATGTGATTGATTTATATAAATACGGAATCCGGGAGAATCCATGGAAAAAACTGGATCTTAAACAGATTAAAAATGCAAAGGGGGATTTTGAAAAACGGGTCAAAGGCCAGGATTTTGCTATTACAAAAACGCTTGATGTTATCAAGAGAGCAATTACGGGAATGTCTGGCTTGCAGGGATCTTCACATACCAGACCCAAAGGCATATTGTTTTTTGCCGGTCCGACGGGTACTGGCAAAACAGAAACCGCCAAAACGCTTGCTGAAATTATTTTTGGTGATGAATGTTATTGTAAGTGTTTTGATATGAGTGAATATAGTCAGAGCCACAGTGATCAGAAATTGCTGGGTGCCCCTCCCGGATATGTAGGATACGAGGCAGGAGGGCAACTGACAAATGCCGTCAAGAAAAATCCTTTTTCCATCCTTCTATTTGATGAGATAGAAAAGGCTCATCCTTCCATTTTTGATAAGTTCCTACAGATTTTGGGAGATGGAAGAATGACGGATGGACAGGGCAATACAGTTTACTTTTCTGAGACAATAATTATTTTTACGAGTAATCTTGGTATCTTTACAGTTAATGAAAACGGACAGCGGGAGGCAAATGTGACGAGTGAAATGCCGTATCAGGAAATGGCTATCCGTGTAAGGGAAGCAATTGAGAATTATTTCAAATTGCAGCTTGGCCGTCCTGAAATACTCAACAGAATCGGTGAAAATATTGTTGTGTTCGACTATATCCGACCTGATGTTGCCAGACTGATTTTGAACTCTCAGGTCAATAAGATTATTAAGAACCTTTCGGCTGAAAAACATATTGCTTTGACGGTTTCCGACAAAGCGATGGAAACATTGGCAGAACAGGCTCTTGGCAATTTGCAAAATGGCGGCAGAGGTGTAGGTAATGTGGTTGAAAACTACTTGATCAACCCTCTGTCAAGATACTTGTTTGACAATGAGGTGTTTAACGATGAAACCATTACCGTTGATAATGTTGATATTACAGCTTTTCCCCCGGTTTTGGAATGTACGAGAGGTTAATTCATGAAGATTATAGCCGCTACGCAAAAAGGTATTAATAAAACAGAAAATGAAGACTGCATTGTTGTTGGAAAATCCGTTTTGGCGGCAGGTATCCAGTCAAGTGAAATTGAGAGTGGATTTTTGGCAATTGCCGACGGTGTTGGAGGAAATAATGCCGGAGCAGTGGCTTCACACTTTGTTGCGAACAAAATCTGTACATTAACGGAAATAACAGTAGAAATATTACATACTATTAATGCGGAGCTACTGGCATTATCTATGGAGAAAACTGAATACAACGGTATGGCGACAACACTTTCGGGAATGCTGCTCAATTGTGGGAAGGCCTGCTTATTTAGTATAGGAAACACTCGCGTATATTTATTGCGAGGAGGAAAATACCTGAAACAATTAACGATTGATGATACCATATTGAACTATTTGCTTGAGACGGGACAGCTTACCCCGGAAGGAACGGAAGGTTTTGACAGAAAAAATGAGATAACGGCATGTTTTGGCGGTGGAAGAGCAGATTTATTTAAGATTAAGCTCAGCGATATGGAATCTATTACCTGTCCAATACTGCTCACTTCAGACGGTATTCATGATTTTCTGTCTATTGACCAAATGGAAAATATTATGGGAGAGTATGGGCTTACAGAGATAGCCTGTGAGAAAATGATATCCAAGGCAAGAGAGATGGGGTCTCATGATGATGCCAGCATAGTGCTGGGATATGTTTGAGGGGAGTGTCTCGATGAGAAAGATCCTGAAAAATACAATACTTACCACTTTAATACTGACTTTAACCGTTTCCACCGCCCTTTTGGTCTATCTGCATTTTTTCGCGCCGGATGACAACGACCTTTCCGGGGAGTGGGTCACGGAGCTGGATATAACTGAGCAGGCTGTGGTCACAGCATATGCCTGGTTACAGGACATAGAGGCAGTGACCGTCTCTCTGGAGGATGTGGGCGCTCATATGCCGGAATTGACTGTGCAAGTCAACTTGGTTATGGAGCAGAGCAGCCAATCGGAGGGCACCTTCAGCAGCAATGTTCTGCCGGAAAGCTATGCCGTATGTGAACATGCGGCATATGAGGCGTTTGCCGGGGCTTTTCGGGAGCTTTTGACTGAGAGACTCCGCATGGCGGGTTATACGGGCGGCACGGATGAGGAAACCGTTGAAAGACTGGTGATTGAGACTTTCGGTATGCCGACAGTGTCTTATCTGATGTCTTACGGACCGGACCTGCTGCCTGCGCTGGAAGAGCTGCAGGCAGAGTATGACGGCAGCGGCGTCTATGCTGTCACGGATGATATTCTGACCAGGCAATATGAATCAGGTCGTCCCGGCATCGTCAGGGAGGAGCGCTTTGTCCGGAAGGATTCCAGCCTGATCCTCTCAGAGGACACCGGAGCCGCAATTCCCGGCCTATTTTCAGATCATTATCCGATACTGTACACTTTAAAACGGACACAGGTGAATTAATTGTCTATTTTGACCAGCTCCGTCACTGGGGAAGGGAGTTGGGGAAAGGAGCTCCGATGAAAACGATCCTACGGAAAATAAGCCGCCTTATACTGGCTGTATTTCTAATATGTTCCTTCCTGCCTGTCAGAGTATCCGCGGGGTATGATATCCCCGGAACCTGTCAGGTGCAGACGGATACCGGAGCCATATGCACGGTAAAAACGCTGGATCATGACTACGATCACAATACTTATTTTTCTCTGCGGGACATAGCCATGGTACTAAGGGATACAGACAAATGTTTCTCACTGGATATTACGAAAAATGCCGTATCTCTGAATATGGGAAACAATTATACGTCTGTGGGAGTGGAAAATGTCCCTTGGGAAAATGCCGAGAATCCGGATATCTCCCTGCGGCGGAACGAATTTAAGGTTAACGGGCAAAATGTATTTTACTACACTCTGATCCTGCGGCTGCCCTCCGGTCATTATGATTGCTTTATAATGGCAGCGGATCTGGCCATGATCCTGGATGTGGACATTACTGTTCCCGGGGAAGATGCATTAGAAATCCATACCCAGGAGCCGTTTTGTGTCTCACCCGCCGCTTTGGAACAGGCCGGGTATTTTTACGGAGTCAACGGCGTGTTGGTGGGAGACGCCACCACAGGGGAGATTTATTATACATATCAGTCCGATGAACCCTTCCCCATAGCCAGTACGTCAAAGCTAATGACATGCCTGTTGACTATGGAGGCCATTTCCGCAGGGCAGATAACCCCGGAGATGCAGATTATTGTCTCCGAGGCGGCCCAGGCGTTAGCCGTCTCAAACGACGGGGTGATTCCCCTGGAGGCAGGAGGCCAGATCACAGTCCGGGAACTTCTGTTGGGAGCCCTGCTGCCATCCAGCAATGAGTGCGCCCTGTCTCTGGCCGAAACGGTGGCCGGATCGGAGGAAACTTTTGTCCGGATGATGAATGACAAAGCCCAGGAATTGGGACTCTCCCAGGCGGTCTTTTTCAACAGCCACGGTCTGCCCTCCTACACGGAGGACCCCGTTCCCGCAAAGCGCCAGAACCGTATGAGCGCGGAGGATATGTTCCGGCTGGTGACTTATCTTTTGAGAGTCTACCCCCAGATCACGGATATCACTTCCCGGCAGGAGGCCACATTGGAATCCCTCGATCTGGAGGTGCGCAACAGCAACCCCCTGCTGCGCAATATGCCTGAAGTCACCGGATTGAAAACAGGGACTACCAACAGGGCCGGGGCCTGCCTGGTCACATCTTTGACTGCGGGAGACGGGCTTGCGGAGCATGATCTGGTAGTCATCGTTCTGGGCACCGAGGATTCCATAGAAAGGGGGAGGGTATCGGGGCTGCTGGCCAGATACGCCCTGCGGGCTTATTATACAGGCATGGAAAAAGAGGAGACAGGGATGGACGACATCCGGTTCCCTGTACATGCCGAGGCGGCGGTGGACCAGATTCTTCGGACAGCGGGAAAACATTGACTTATATAATGGAGAGTGTGATGGGACTGCTTGTATTTTTCCGACTTTGGTCTTGACTGAATGGGCACAAGCTTATATCATAGTACTGGGAACAAGAGATTTTAATGACTATCAAACAATTATCAAACAGGGGGAGCGATGAAATGAAAAGTATTCGTACCAAGATCACTTTATGCCTCATCTTAACTGTTCTGGTAGGATTGGTTGCATCTGGGATCTCCAGCATCATACCCAATTACAACAGCACCATGTCGACCGTGGAACAGATGATGAGCGAAACCGCAGTCCTCGCGGCGGGACGTGTGGAGCAGGAATTGACGGCTTACAAGAACGTGGTTATGGAGGTGGGCTGTATCCCGCAGCTGTCCGATCCGCGTGTGTCCGTGGATGAAAAAAAGACCCTGATCGATGGGCGTGTTTCCATGCATGATTTCCAGAGAGGAAATGTCATCGGTTTGGATGGTATCAGTATCTTTGACGGAAAAGATTACTCGGACCGTGAATATGTGCAGCGGGCCATGCAGGGCAATGTCTATGTGTCGGAACCTCTGATCAGCAAGATCACCGGGGAACTGTCCATTATGGTTGCGGCACCTGTCTATGAGGATGGCGTATATGGCTCCTCCATTGTTGGCGTCGTGTATTTTGTGCCCCACGAGACCTTTTTGAACGATATTGTGTCTGCTATCCAGATAGGTGAAAACAGCAGAGCCTATATGATCAACAAATCCGGCGACACCATCGCCGACATTACCCTTGACACGATCACGGTTCAGAACATAGAGACCGAGGCGCAGAGCGATCCGGCGCTGAGAGAGCTGGCTGCGATCCACACAGAAATGCGTCAGGGAGCAAACGGGTTCGGGGAATATGTCAGCGGAGAGGATAAGATGTTTGCGGCTTATGCGCCGGTAGAGGATACGGACGGTTGGAGCATCGCCGTTACCGCGCCTCAGCTAAATTATCTGGCTGCCACGCGCGATGCCATGGTCATCAATATTTTGGTGATCGTCCTTGCCATAGTGATTTCCTCTGTGATCGCTCTGCTGCTGGCTGTGAATATCAGCAAACCGATGAAAGCCTGCGCGAACCGCATGAAACTGCTGGTGGAAGGAGATCTGGAAACTCCCATGCCTAAGATAAGCAGTAAGGACGAAACGGGTATGCTGGCAAGGTCTACTGCCTCTCTGGTGGAGGGCCTCAGCACGGTGATCAACGATATCGGCTATCTGTTGACCGAGATGGCAAACCAGAATCTGGATGTACATACCATGCATGAAGAAGTATATGTGGGCAGTTTCGGAAATATTCTGCACTCCATGCGCAATATGAAGGCGGAGCTGAGCAATGCCATGCGCCAGGTCAACCGTTCCGCCGGGCAGGTGTCCTCGGCCAGTGATCAGTTGGCCTCAGGCGCGCAGATGCTTGGTCAGGGTACAACGGAACAGGCCAGTTCCGTGGAGGAGTTGGCGCAAAGGGTCAGAGAAATCTCCGAACAGGCCCAAAGTACCGCCAGCAGAGCTCAGGATGTCCGCGCGCAGACGCATCAGGCAGGTGAAAAAGTGTCTATGTGCAATCAGGAGATGCAGAATCTGGTGGAGGCTATGGACAGGATTCAGAACAGTTCCGTTGAGATTGTAAAGATACTGAAAACAATAGATGATATCGCGTTCCAGACCGATATACTGGCTTTGAACGCGGCAGTGGAAGCCGCCAGAGCCGGCGAGGCGGGGAAAGGTTTTGCCGTTGTGGCGGAAGAAGTGCGCAACCTTGCAGGCAAATCCGCCCAGGCCGCTCAGAATACCTCGGAGCTTATCGGCAATTCCACGGAAGCAGTACATACGGGAATGGAGATCGTTCAAAATACGGCGAATGTGCTGCTGGGCGTAGTGGAAAGTATTCAGACCGTGGTGAATTCCATCGACAGTATCGCCAACGTGGCCAATGAGCAATCGGAGGCGGTGCGGCAGGTTTCCGAGGGAATCACCCAGATATCCGTTGTGGTCCAGAGCAACAGTGCCACAGCGGAAGAAAGTGCCGCCGCCAGCGAACAACTGTCTGCGGAGGCGGCCAGCTTAAAACAGCTGGTAGGTCAGTTCACACTGGCGTCAAATTGAGTCTTTGGGCCGCCGCCCCTTATAGCATTTTATCATAAGGGCGGCGGCCTGTTTTATATCCGGCTGTGCGATAACGGCGGATATCACCGCCAAACCGTTGATGCCCATGGGAGCGAAGAATTCTGCGTTTTCTCCGTTGATGCCCCCGATCACAACAATGGGCAAATCCACGGCTCTGCGAATCTTTTTCAGTTCTTCCATGGAGACGGGGACTGCGTCTGGTTTTGTCTTTGTGGGAAACATAGCTCCCACCCCCAGGTAATCGGCTCCGGCTTTTGCGGCGCTGTAAGCCTCTTGGACGCAGGAAACGGACACGCCCAGCAGCATATCCGTGCCTATAACTCTGCGGGCGATGCCTGCGGGGATATCGCTCTGGCCGATATGCACCCCCGCCGCGCCTACAGCCATGGCGATGTCCAGGCGGTCATTTATGATCAAGGGAGTATCGTACCGGTCGGTGACTTTCTTAGTCTTCCGCGCCAGATCATAAAAGTCACCGGAGCCGATATTTTTTTCCCTAAGCTGTATCATGGTACAGCCACCGAGGATTGCCTGTTCTACCGCCCGGGGCAGAGTATTTGCACTCATAAGTAAGCGGTCTGTCACAAGATATAAGGAATAATCGATTTTCAAGTTTACCTCCATATTTTTTTCATCAACCGGCTTGCAGTCGGTAATTCTCCTGCAAATCAGTCCATGACTACGCGTTAATCGGTTTTTTGTGTATACGTTTCATTCTTTTGTCCCGTAAGTCCGAACTTGTAAATATGATAAAAATGGTGTGTGGGGCCGCAGCCTTTTCCGATATCCAGGGAGTGTTCGATGGCCATTGTCACATAAGCTTTTGCCTGCCGGACCGCCTCCCGCAGGTCCATGCCGTTTGCCAGCAGCGCGGCGATCGCGGAAGAAAAGGTACAGCCGGTTCCGTGCGTATTTTTTGTATTGATCCTGGCTGCGTCAAAATGATAGATATCTTTCCCGTCAAACAGAACGTCAAGAGCGCTCCGGGAGGAATGTCCCCCTTTGACAACAACGGCCTTACAGCCCATCCTGCATATTTCTATTGCCGCATTCTCCATGGCGCGAACGGAACCGATTTTTTTCCCGGTCATCTGCTCGGCCTCGGGAATGTTCGGTGTCAGGACATCGGCCAGAGGGAGGAGGGTTTGGTTCAATGTTCTGACAGCGGCTTTTTCCATGAGGGGACAGCCGTTCTTGGCATACATAACCGGATCGATCACTATATTCGCGGGGTGGTAGTATTTCAGCTTTGCGGTCACCTCCTCCATGCATTGGGGGCTGGACAGCATACCCACTTTGACGGCATCCACTTCTATGTCCTCAAAGACGGCATCGATCTGTTTTGCAACCATTACCGGGGAGATATCCGTGATGGCGAGAACTCTGCTTGTATTTTCCGCCACAACCGATGCGATGACACTCATCCCATACACTCCGAGAGCGGAAAATGTCTTTAAGTCTGCCTGTATTCCCGCTCCGCCGCTGCAGTCAGAACCCGCAATGCTCAGTACCTTTTTCATGTGCGCCTCCTTCCAGACGATAAACCATATTCCAAAAATCCAGTTCCAGCAAACTGGCCTTCTCAAAGATGCGGTGTAGATTCGTATGCTCCGGCGCGGATAGGTTCTCACATTTCCGATCCGCGTAGGCACACCATTTCCGGCAGTCTTCGGCATATTGGCTGTCCGCGTAATCCTGTATGAAATCCCGGTATCCTGAACGCAGGCTTTCCGGCTCAGCGGCGATTTTTCGGAAGATATAGCTGTAACTCAGCATACATGGCAGTACTGCCATAAGTATCTCCAGGCTGTTTCCACGCTCCGCCACCTGAAACAGGAATTCGATATAACTCCGGGTTTCGGGCAGTGGAGAAACGGACTCGATATCGCCGTCCGTCATACCGAATCGTTTCAGATAATTTAACCGCACAGCCGATTCCGCATCTGTGACAAAGCCCAGAATAGAGTAATAGAGCTGGATATCCTTTAGGGTGGTTGCATGATAGATCGCTTTTCCGTATATGCGGGCATAGTTTTTCAGATAGATGCTGTCCTGTATCATATAAATCTTAAAGCTTTCCGGGCGTAAGCTTCCGCGCTTTAAATCCTGTACAAACGGGGCGGCAATACATCTGTCCCAGATGGGCATGTTGCGGCTTAGAACTTCTTCCATAAACGACATCTTTTTTTCTCCTTATAGTCTTGCATTTATAAATAAAAAATAGAGCCTCCATAAGAAATTAGAAGCTCTTTCAGACGCAAAACGGCGTAAGAAATTGCTTCCCTACGCCGGTATTAGCCGACAGGTCCAGAGGTCAGGTCTTAACCTTTTTCAACTTGTTCAGTTCCCTCGCAAACTCAGTTTATTCAATATTTTACTGTATAGACAGTATAGGACTTGGGAGAGCGGAAGTCAATAGTTTTCGTGAAATTTTGCATTGCCATTGTATGGCAGAGGGACAAGAAAAGAATATTTGAATGGTTCCGCAAATAGTTTTTCATTGACTTGTACCTGTAAAAGAGGTATATTTATTACATAGTTTGGTAATGTTTTTGACCTTTGCGGAACCTGGGTTTCGCAAAGGTTTGCAATGTTTCTGCGGGAAGGAGAGCGCTATGGGAAACTTTAACGGAAAGACAGTGATCATCACGGGAGCGGGAAGAGCGGTGCTCAGCGACGGGAGATGCGGTTCCATCGGGTACGGTATCGCTACGGCCTATGCGAAAGAGGGAGCCAATCTGGTCATCACGGGACGCAATGTGAAGAAACTGGAGGACGCAAAACAGGAGCTGGAGGAGAAATACAGTGTCAAGGTACTGTGCGTACAGGCAGATGTGTGCGCGGGTGCCGACAACAAGGCAGTGGTGGAAAATGTGGTAAAACAGACCGTGGATACCTTCGGAGGCATCGATGTGCTGATCAACAACGCCCAGGCGTCGGCCTCGGGTGTAACGCTGGCAGATCATACTACGGAGCAGTTCGATCTGGCGCTGTACTCCGGCCTGTACGCAGCGTTTTATTATATGCAGGCATGCTATCCCTATCTGGCCAAGAGTAAAGGTTCGGTGATCAATTTCGCCTCCGGCGCGGGGCTGTTCGGTAATTACGGACAGTGCGCCTACGCCGCAGCCAAGGAAGGTATCAGAGGGCTGACCCGTGTGGCTGCCACCGAGTGGGGCAAGGACGGGATCAATGTGAACGTGGTCTGTCCGCTGGCATGGACCGCCCAGTTGGAGCAGTTTAAGCAGGCGTATCCCGAGGCCTATGAGAAGAACGTACACATTCCTCCCATGGGGCATCTGGGAGACCCGGAGCTGGAGATCGGAAGAGTATGCGTACAGCTGGCGTCACCGGATTTCAAGTACATGACGGGTGAGACCATCACTCTGGAGGGCGGCCTTGGACTCAGACCGTAATATAACCGAATAAACCGGATGAGCGGGGCAATATGAAAGTACACCTAACTGCCGGAAAAAGGGCGGCAGCAGGTGTACTTTTATATCATGGGCTTTTGTATAACAAGTCATTCAAAGCTTGCAAAAAATCAGACAATATATTATAATTAATTAAATAGGTTGCGTTTAACGCATAGAGTAAAGTGTATCGGGGAAGGAACAGGATATACGCATGAAAAGAATTCGTGGAGCACTGGTTTTTATAGTATGCATTTTTCTTTTCCTTGGCGTACACCGGCAGGTGAGAGCGGAGGGAGAGCAGGGAAGAGTGCTGTTTATCAGTTCCTATTCCTATGGATGGGATACGGTGCAGTTACAGATAGACGGCTTGATGGAAGGATTGGCGCCGGGCATTGTAGTGGACTTTGAGTTTATGGACACCAAGCGTCTGGACGCGGAGACTGCGGAGCAGATGCTGTATGACCGGTTGTCGTATACGTTGTCTGTGGTGGCACCCTACGATGTGATCGTGGTAGGGGATGACGCGGCGCTTAAGTTTGCGGTGGATTACAGGGAGGAGTTATTTTCCGGTATTCCCATTGTGTTTGAAGGAATCAACAATGTGCAGTATGCCAGAGAATTGGCCAAGCAGGACCCGCTGATCACAGGTGTGGTGGAAGAGTTGTCTCTTGAGAAAAATATCGATCTTATTCTTCAGCTGCGTCCCGAGACCAGAAAGGTCATAGCGATTCTGGACGATTCTCTGACTGGCGAGACGGAGCGGCAGAATTTTTATGCCGCGCAGGAGTTGTATCCCGACCTGACTTTTGGAGAGATCAATGTATCGGAATGTACCACTGTAGATCTGCGTACCCGCCTGTGGCAGCAGAACAGTGACACCGTATTGATCTTTATCGTATTATCGGAAGACAAAAGCGGCAAGAGTTATACCAATCTTGAGGCGGTTCAGACACTGGTGAAGTATACCAAGATTCCGGTGATGCGCATGGTGGACAGCAGGATTGAAGAGGGGCTGCTGGGCGGTTATGTTGTATCCATGAGAAAGTCCGGCCTGATAGCGGGGCAGATGGCCAGTTCTATCATAGGAGGAACGGCTCCGGCACAGATAGATGTGGCTGACAGCCCCAATGTCTATTATATCAATGAAGAAGTGATGTCCAAGTATGGCATGGGTTTGAATAAGCTCCCCAAGGATGCGGAGATCATTAACCACCACATCACCTTTTTTGAGAAGTATGAAAATATCATATTGCCAATGTTGGTGTTTGTGGCGGCAATGGTCGTCATATTGGTGATTGTGTTATATGACAATCTGCATCGCAGAAAGCTGCTGTCTGAACTGGAGGGCACCAGAACCATATTGGAGTCCGCTTCTCAACACGATTTCCTCACGGGGTTACATAACCGGAGCAAATTTGTGGAGGATCTGTCCCAGATGATCGGGCAGGAAGTGCCCTGTACGGTGATCATGCTGGATATAGATGATTTCAAAAATATAAACGACGTATATGGACACGCAGCGGGCGATGAGGCGTTAAAACAGGTCGCGGACCGCATGAAAGCCATGTCTTCACAGATACTGACCCCATACCGTTACGCGGGAGACGAATTTATCATGATCCTGCTCAGCGAACAGAGTAAGATTGTGGAGAAAACCGCTTATGGGTGTCGGCAGGTGTTTGCCAATGATTTTATCATTCGGGGCACCAAAAAGAAGATTACGGGCAGTATCGGTATCGCCTCCTATCCGAAAGACGCCAATAATGTAGAACAGTTGATCGTGTGCGCAGATAAGGCCATGTATCAGGTTAAAAAGAGCGGCAAGAATAAGTTTGCCTATTACGGTCAGGAACCGGAGGATAATGTTTAATGTTTAGTCAGTTATTTGGCAATTACCTGGTGGACAGGGAAGTGATCAGTCCGGAAGACTACCGAGAGATGATGGATAAACAGCTGGATGCGCGCGTTAAATTGGGTACGATCGCCGTGGCGGAGGGACTGATGACTCAGGAGCAGGCGGAGGAGCTGAATAAGCTGCAGATGCAGTTTGACAGGCGCTTTGGAGATCTGGCGGTGGAAAAGGGTCTGCTGTCCCAGGAGCAGGTACAGCAGCTGCTGCAAAAGCAGGGCAATCCCTATATGCAGTTTTTACAGGTGCTGCTGGAGTCCGGCAAAGTGACTGCCACCCAGATCGATACCCAGCTGGGAACTTTTCAAAAAGAAAAAGGGTTTTCAGATGCGGATATGGCGGCTCTCAAGAACGATGATTTTGATGCTTTGATGCCGATCTTCGCTTTTTCTTCCAAGCCTTTTGTGACGGAGATCGCAGGTTTGGTCATGCGCAACATCAATCGTTTTGTGACCAGAGATTTCTATATAGGACCGATCAGGCATGTGGATGAGCTGCAGTATCGGCATCTGGCAGGGCAGCGTACCACAGGAGACTATGAAATCCATATTGCCCTTGCAGAAGAGGAAGAGGGCGGTTTTGCTGCGTTGGCATCGGGTTATGCCCATGATGCGTTTGAGCGGACGGATCTGGATGTATATGACGCGGTATGTGAGTTTGTGAATTGCAACAGCGGGCTGTTTGCCTCGGACGTGAGTAACAGAGGCATTCACATGGACATGGAGCCGACGGCCGTCTATGAAGATCAGAGCGTGGCGGGCAAATTTTACGCATTACCTGTGTATATATCCGGTCACAGACTGGAGCTGCTGATTGCCGTGGACAGTAAAGTGAAAATGGGACAGACTCCTCTGGATACGGGGGTTGAGGCTTTGGCATGCAGCCAGGATACGGACTCTGCGGGAGGCGGGATTCTGGTGGTGGACGATTCCAAGATGTCCCGCAAGATGCTGCGGGCTATCCTGGAAGAGGGAGGCTATACGGTAATCGCGGAGGCATCCAACGGGGAAGAGGGATTGGAGGCGTTCAAGCAGTACCGTCCACAGGTGGTGACAATGGATATCACGATGCCCAGGATGGACGGCATTGTCGCGCTTGACCGGATCAAAGCCTATGACAGTAAGGCGAAGGTGGTGATGATCACGGCCGCCGGACAGCAGCAGAAGATCATAGAGGCGTTAAAGCTTGGGGCGCAGAAGTTCATTACAAAGCCGTTTGAGCAGAACGAAGTGCTCTCAGTCATACGTTCTGTGATCGGATAAGAGGATACATATGTTGGGAGGGGTGCTGCCCCTCTCATATTTTTTCCTTTGGTTCCATACAATAAAGGGAGACGGCCTGGCATATGGTGGAACATGGTGGAAATATTATGGGGAATGCTGGTACGGCTGGGAGCCGGTGTGGGGATTTTCCTCTACGGTCTGCATTTGATCAGCGGTTATCTGGAGGAACTGGCCGGGCCTGCCGTGGAAAGGAGCCTTAGACGGTTTACAGCCAATCCCTGGACCGGAGCGCTGACCGGTACGGTCATAACGGGGCTGGTGCAATCCTCCACTGCCGTCACGGTGATGACGGTAAGTATGGTGGACAAAGGAATTATGACGCTGGAACAGGCGGCAGGCGTGATATTGGGGGCCAATGTGGGAACCGCCGGAACTGGGGTGATGGCGGCATTACCCATACGGTCACTGGCACCTCTTATGCTGGTGGGAGGAGCGGTGCTGGTGCTGGCGGCGGAAGGGCTGACCCAATATTCCGGTGGAAACAACCGATCCGGATATATCAAATTGACCGGAGCTCTTGCCATGGGACTGGGTATGTTGCTGCTGGGTATGGAACTGATGCAGGAGGCCATGGTCCCCTGTCGTTCCATGCCTTTTCTGACCCGTCTGCTGGGCGGGCTGGAGCATCCGTTGGGCGGTGTGCTGGGAGGTGCGGTTTTCACCGCTTTGATCCAGTCTTCCTCAGCCTCGGTGGCAATCCTGCAGTCCATGGCGGCAGAGGGGATGGTGGGGCTGCGGCAGAGCGCCTATATCGTCTATGGTCAGAATATCGGCACTTGCGTGACAGCCCTGTGGGCCAGCGCCCGCCTGAGCCCTGCTGCCCGCAGCTGCGCCCGCATGCATCTGCTGATCAATCTGCTGGGGACGGCGGTTTTTCTGGCGGCTGACTGCCTGCTGCCTCTGACTGCCTGGGTCGGTTCCTGGACGCCGGGAAACCCTGCCATGCAGATCGCCAATCTGCATCTTTTTTTTAATTTGGCATCCACTCTGCTGTTATTGCCGTTTAGCAGGAAACTTGTGCAGATATCCAAAATTTACTCTTTACATTTTGGAAAAAAAGTGCTATCGTAAGCCATAGATAAAGCGTTGATGGGAAGAGTACCCGGTGGAAGTCCACAGAGAGGGCGGCTGCGGCATGTGCCGTATGGTGTGAGCAGGCCCGGAGGGAAACAGGGGAAGACCGCCCCGGAGCGGCTCTAATAAAGCCCGCAGCTCTGCGTTACGGAGGAATGAAGGCGGCCGGAGATTAGTCATAGATCAGATATGCGGACCAAACTGATCTGTGCGATAATCCGGCAACAAGGGTGGAACCGCGTATTTTACGTCCCTTGCAATAGTGATATTGCAGGGGATTTTTTGTGTGTATAGCGGCTGCGGCCGGGAAAGGAGAGCATATGAAAGCGAAACTGAGAGAGTTGGCAAGAAACTGTTTTGAAGGGGAACTGACTTTGCGAAAGACAACGTTGTGGCTGATCGGAGCGGCCTGTCTGCTGGGAGGTATCGTGTATGGGCTTAAGACCGCGCCTGTGACCCACGGGGTGATGATCGGGAGCAACAACGGCAACAATAATGGCAATAACAGCGGAAACGGCCAGAGAAGTGAGGAAGAAGAAAGCACCGCCGAGGCGGATGGGGAAAAATGTTAAAGCGAAAAGCGGAAAAGCATTAAAGCGGCAAAGAGGTATAATCGCGAAAAGGGGCACGGATGCGCCGTGCGGAAAGGAAGATCATGAAAATTACATTGAAAGACGGTTCGGTAAAAGAATATGCGGAGAGCAGGAGCGTATACGACATTGCGCTGGATATCAGCGAGGGTATGGCCAGAGCGGCCTGCTGCGCCAAAGTGGACGGCGAGGCCGTGGATCTGCGCACAGTTGTAGAGCAGGATTGCCGGTTGGAGATTTGCACGGCAAAAGATCCGGAGGGGCTGGCGGCTCTGCGCCACACCACCTCCCATGTGCTGGCCGAGGCGGTAAAGAGAGTATTCCCGGAGGCCAAGCTGGCCATCGGTCCCAGCATCGAAGAGGGATTCTATTATGATTTTGACCATGAGGCTTTTTCCAGAGAAGATCTGGATAAGCTGGAGACGGAGATGAAGAAGATCGTCAAGGAAGGCGCCCGTCTGGAGAAGTTTTTGCTGCCCAGAGAGGATGCCATCCGTTTCATGGAAGAGAAAGGGGAGCCTTACAAGGTGGAGCTGATCAGGGATCTGCCCCAGGATGCCGAGATATCCTTTTACCGGCAGGGGGAGTTTGTTGACCTATGTGCGGGCCCCCATCTGATGAATACCAAGGGGGTGAAGGCGTTTAAGCTGACTTCTTCGTCCATGGCTTACTGGCGTGGGGATTCCAACAAGGCCCGCCTACAGCGCATTTACGGTACGGCTTATGGCACAAAGGAAGAGCTGGCTGCCCATCTGGAGCGTATGGAGGACGCCAAGCGCCGGGATCATAACAAGCTGGGCCGCGAGATGGAGTTGTTTACCACGGTGGATGTGATAGGGCAGGGGTTGCCGCTGCTGATGCCCAAGGGGGCCAAGATCATCCAGACCATGCAGCGCTGGATCGAGGATCTGGAGGACAACGAGTGGGGGTATATCCGCACCAAGACGCCGCTGATGGCCAAGTCAGACCTGTACAAGATATCCGGACACTGGGATCACTACAAGGACGGTATGTTCGTCATGGGGGATGAGGATAAGGACAAGGAGGTATTTGCCCTGCGTCCCATGACCTGTCCTTTTCAGTACTATGTTTATAAAGCTACCCAGCACTCTTACCGGGATCTGCCTCTGCGCTATGGCGAGACCTCCACGCTGTTCCGCAACGAGGACTCCGGCGAGATGCACGGTCTTACCAGGGTACGCCAGTTCACGATCTCCGAGGGACATCTGATCGTCAGACCAGACCAGATGGTGGAGGAGTTCAAGGGCTGTCTGGCGCTGGCAAAGCATTGTCTGCAGACTCTGGGCGTGGAGGAGGATGTGACCTATCATCTGTCCAAATGGGACCCGGAGAACCGGGAAAAATATATCGGGGAGCCGGAGGTTTGGGAAGAGACCCAGCAGCATATGCGGGATATCATGAGCGAGCTGCAGATCCCCTATGTGGAGGACGTGGGCGAGGCCGCCTTCTATGGCCCTAAGATCGACATTAACGCCCGCAATGTGTACGGCAAAGAGGACACCATGATCACGATCCAGTGGGATGCCCTGCTGGCGGAGCAGTTTGACATGTATTTTATCGACCAGAACGGCGACAAAGTGCGTCCTTATATCATTCACAGGACTTCCATGGGATGTTATGAGCGCACGCTGGCGTGGCTGGTGGAAAAATACGCGGGCAAATTCCCCACCTGGCTGTGTCCCGAGCAGGTCCGCATACTGCCCATCTCCGAGAAATACGAGGATTATGCCCGGTCGGTCCGCGCGCAGCTCAAGAAAAACGGTGTGCTGGCGGAGGTGGATAACCGCTCCGAGAAGATCGGATTCAAGATCCGGGAGGCGCGTCTGGCCAAAGTACCTTATATGCTGGTGGTAGGCGAGAAGGAGGAGGCTGACGGTCTGGTGTCTGTCAGGAGCCGTTTTGCCGGAGACGAGGGACAGAAATCTCTGGCTGATTTCATCAGCCAGATCTGTGAGGAGATCCGCGCCAAAACCATCCGTAAAGAAGAGGTTTCTGAAGAAAAATAAATTAATAAAATAAAATGAAAAAGAATAAAAAGAGTTTTCTCCGTCCATACTGATGAAAGGAACATTAATGTTTCCGCAGGAAGCCAGATTTGCGATGGCGTGAAATATCCCGATTTATTATTGACGCAGATTTGGCTTTCCGCAAGGATGGAACCGGCGTTTATGAAGGTGCCCGCCGAAGCGGGCGGATGGAGGAAGCGATGACAGATTTAAAGTGTACTGTGGAAAACTGCACCTACAACAAGGAAAAACTGTGTTCCAAGGGTGACATCATGGTGGGCGGAAAACATGCCTGCTGTGAGAACGAGACCTGCTGTGAGAGTTTTCTTCCCAGAAAGGGAGCCAGCAATTCTTTCAGCAACTGCACCTGCCACCCTACCAGCAATATCAGTATAGACTGCGAGGCGGCCAAGTGTACTTATAATGAGAATTATAAGTGTACGGCAAAGCATGTGGATATCCAGGGCTGTGGTGCCTGCGACTGCAAGGAGACACTCTGTGCCACATTTAAGGAAGCGTGATTTTATCAATATGTAATGTGAAACGGCGGCACATATTCCTAGGGGATATGTGCCGCTGTTTCACATTACATGAGGTCTGCTTTTGAGTATTTCATCATGGGGAATGACGGGGACAAACCTATAGCGGAGCAGGATCGGGCGTCTGATGTGGTAAATTCGGTACAATAGTTAATGTTTTGATATTTTGCTGACTTGAAATTTTAAATTCCAGTGCAGAAGTAAATTCCACTGTAGTTTAAAATTTATA
>CAJTMX010000048.1 GCA_910577235.1 uncultured Acetatifactor sp.
AGAAGTACAAAGGGGACGCGCTCCTGCAGAAGCAGTACACGGCGGACTTCCTCACCAAAAAGCGGAAGAAGAACCAGGGGGAGATACCGCAGTATTATGTGGAGGGGAACCACGAGGCAATCATCCCTCCCGAAACATGGGAGCTGGTGCAGGAGGAAATGGAGCGGCGCAGGAATATGGACGCAAGGTACAGCAGCACGAGCATATTTTCCTCAAAAATAAAGTGTTCCGAGTGCGGGAACTGGTATGGCTCCAAGGTTTGGCATTCGCAGGACAAATACCGCAGGGTAATCTTCCAGTGCAACCGCAAGTTTAAAAACGATAAGAAATGCCGGACGCCGCACCTTACCGAGGACGAGATAAAGGATGCCTTCGTGAGAGCCGTCAATGCGGTCATCCCGGAAAAGGATGAGCTGATAGCGAACACCAAGGTGATGATGCGGACATTATGCGACACTACGGAGCTGGAGGTGGAGCAGAGCCGGTTTCTGACTGAGACGAAGATGGTGGCGGAAATGGTAAAAAGGATTGTGGCGGAAAACAAAGCTGAAGCCATGGACCAGGAGGAATACCAGAGACGCCGCAATGAACTGGTCGCCCGGTATGAGGCGGCAAGGGACGGGTACGAAAAGGCATCCGGGGAGATTTCAGACAGACAGGGGAAGAGGAAAACCTATATGCGGTTCATCGGTGGGCTGCAAAGGCTGGACGGATTCTGCAGGGAATTTGATGAGGAACTTTGGACATCGCTGCTCGACCATGCCACCATCTACACAAAGGACGATATCCGCTTTACCTTCAAGGTGGGGGACGAGGTGAAAGTTACCGGATAGCTAAAAGTGTACAGATTTTACTATTTAATATAGAAGAAAAATTTTTGTTAAGCCGGAGGCTTTGGTGGTCTCCGGCTTGTTTTCTTGTGGGAATCTGACGATAAATATGATATGATTAAATTTGCGTATGTGAAGCATACGAAATAGAAGTGAGGGCATTGAATAGTATGGCAGAGAAGAATGAAATTGTTGAGACTGGAAAGTGTGAACTTTTAGATATTTTTATAGAAGAAGAGGATAGAAAAGGCGCTGATCTTCTTAAAATGTCGGATTTTTTTAATGTATTTATTGGGAAAATAGGTGCAGAAATGAAATCCGAAACAGAGTGGGAGGTAGATCTGGATATTCGAGGGTTGCTCGGTCAGATTGCTGCAGCCATAAAGGGGGGATTTGATATCTCAAAAATGGGTATGCTTGTCGCCGATTATTCGCATTTCAGCCAAGAGGTTATTGACGGTTTAAAAGAAGGTATCTACCATGTGGGCGAATCAAAGGAAGTAGCGGGGAACTTACGGCCTGCGATTTTGGATGAAAATGAGCAGCTTGTTAAATTCTTTACATTAAAAAAAGCTGTTAATCCCGCAGAAGTTTTATCAGATATTTCCATATTATCAATGCAGACTTCCCTTAAGCGAATATCAGCGCAGATTGAAGATATCGGGAGAGATGTAAAGGGAATGATTGACTTTGCCCGGCGTGAAGCATTGAGCAGCAAATTCATGTATGCAAGAGATAGAATTATGTCGGCATCAACAGCGGATTCGGAGGAACAGGAGGATTTATTAAAAGAGGCTGATACATATCTTATGCAGGGTTTGGAAGATTTGTATTCTGACATTACTGCGCAAGTGAAGGAACTTGCAGATCAAAAAGGCCCGTTTGCCAGTATAAAAGCGATTGATACCTTGTTATCCTATATCAATGAAGATATGCAGATGATTCCGCGTTATGTTGGATTGCGAGTATACCTGCTTAATCTCAGGGGGAAAAATGCTGATGTTAATCGTATTCTTGGGCAGTACCAGTACCAATTGCAAACTTTGGCAGAAAGAAAAATTGGAGATGGTAAATTTACGGCCTTAGAACTGATACATAAAAACTATCCATATAATGGAGAAAATGTTGATTTTTGGATAAATCAGCCCAAAGAGATGCTTGCGGCAATAAGTTCTTGTGAAGCTGTGTTGGGGCAAAACGATAAGGATATTTTTTATATTGATGCGGAGGATAATGATAATGAATGAGATTGAAAAAGTACGGCGATGTAAATCCTGCGGGAAATTGTTAATCGATGAGAAGACTTTTTGTAGAAGATGCAAATTGAAAATGCGGAATACGGGAGGAAAGGTAGGTGGAATAATAAGCAGTTTGATTGTAGCCTTTTCATGCGCAAATTCGCTTGCTAATGATAGAGAGGGGAAAAATGGCGCTTCCAGTTCAGATTAATCCAAAGCATAATAAAAGCACACTCGAAAGGGTGTGCTTTTATTATGGAGAAATTTTCATTAGGGGCTGTTTGAGGGGGTGCATTGGGGGGTGCATCGTTGAATTGTATCAATTTCGTTATACCGATGAACCCATGCAAATGCGGGTATTTTCCCGATAAAAACAGATGCCGCTGTAGTGAGCCGGAACTGAAAAAATATTGGAGCCGTCTTTCCGGGCCGCTGCTGGACCGCATAGACATGTATGTGGAGACCGGCCGCATCGAATTGGATAAGCTGCAGTCCATGGGACAGGGAGAGAGCAGCCGGCGGATAAGGCAGCGGGTCATAGAGGCAAGAACTGTTCAGGAAGAGCGTTTTCGGAACAAGCAGTACTCTTTTAACGGAGATATGGATACGGCAGAGCTGGAGCGTTTCTGTGAGCTTGGCGGGAAAGAAAAGCGGCTTATGGAACTGGCGTACAGGCAGCTGGACCTAAGCGCGAGAACCTATCACCGGGTTTTGAAGGTGGCCAGGACCATTGCGGATCTGGATCATTCGGAGCGCATAGGGGAGGAACATCTCAGCGAGGCGCTGGCCTATCGGTTCACGGAGAGGACATGCGGGGGAAAGTGAGGAAAAATGGACAAATATCTATATTGGCTGGCTAACGTGGACGGCATTGGAGCGGCGGGGCGGGAACGTCTTATCGAGGCGTTCGGAACAGGCGCTGCCGTATATGGAGCCGGGGAAAAACATCTGGAGATGGTGCTTGAAAAAGGCAAAGCGTCAAAACTTTTGGAAACGCGGGGAACCTGGGATCTGGACCGGGAGTATGAGAGACTGCGGGAAAAACATATATCATGCGTGTGCACGGCAGATAAGGAGTATCCGGAGCGTTTACGGCATATTCCCGACCACCCCTTCTGTATCTACTATAAGGGACAGATGCCGCAGACCGAAAAACTGGCAGTAGCGGTGGTAGGAGCCCGGGAATGTTCGGATTACGGGCGCTTTATAGCCACGGAGCTGGGAAAGGAGCTGGGGGAGGCGGGGATACAGGTGATCAGCGGCATGGCCAGAGGGATTGACGGAGTCAGTCAACTGGCGGCTTTGAACGCTGGAGGGGAATCCTATGCCATTCTGGGAAACGGCGTAGACATATGTTACCCCAAGGATAACCGCCCCATCTATGACCGTATGTTGGTACAGGGAGGTATACTCTCCATCTATGCACCGGGCACGGCTCCCAAGCCTCAGCTCTTCCCACCGCGGAACCGGATCGTAAGCGGGCTGGCTGATGTGCTGGTAGTGGTGGAGGCACGGCAGAAGAGCGGCACGTTGATAACGGTGGATATGGCACTTGAACAGGGCCGGGAAGTCTATGCGGTTCCGGGGAGGATCACGGACAGGCTCAGCGACGGCTGTAACAAATTGGTCAAGGACGGCGCGCTGGTCTTCTTATCTCCCAAAGACTTTATGGAGGGACTGCGCCAGTCCTTTCCCGATAAGCTGGCGTGTTGCATACCAAACAGGGACAAAGCCAATGAGGGACATGCGATGCCTCCCATTACGCCGGAGGAGGCAGTGGTGTTAGAAACGCTGGACCTGTACCCGCAGCCTATTGAGAGAATACGGGAACAGTTGCAGTTCAAGCTAACAGAGAGAGGCTTTCGCACATTTTCCAACAACCTGTTGACCATTTTGATGCACTTATGCCTGAAGGGAGTGGCAAAACAGAACAGCCCGGGATGGTTTTCTCTGCATATTTGACGGGGCAAAGGTTTCTGGTGTATAATGAATAAAATGCGTTGACGAAGGTGAGTGTGATGGATAAAGGATATGAGAGCGCGGAACTCTGCAGGAGCTGCGGAGGGGCATGCTGCAAGGCAAACGGATGCAGTCTGTCGCCGGAGGATATGCTGAGGGAGCTGGCACGGGCGGCTTTTGAAGAGAGGGATGAACGGGAAGGCGTAAGGCGGGACTGTTCAAAACAAAGCAGCGGGAAAGACCGGGACGGACTGCCCAGCGGTTCGGAGTTGGAGAGCTGGCTGAGAAATAGCCAGTGTGCCATAGATTCTTTTACCGGAAAAGCAGGACCGTGCTATTATATCCGTATGCGGCATAAATGTTTTACATTTATCGGTGTGGACGCTATGGGGGAATGCGTTGCTTTTACGGAGAACGGGTGCGCTCTGCCCTATGAGAGGCGCCCCAAAGGAGGCCGGTATCTGGAGGGCAGGCGGGATAGGCACTGTCTACAGCATTATACCCGGGAGGAGATGGAGCAGGACTGGAAACCATATCAACTGTTATTGAAAGAAATCTGGTGCCGTTGGCATGACAGGCTTGAGAATGAGGGTGTGTTTCAGCGATGCGAGGAAGAATATATGCGGTGGCAGAGGGAAAAGCGACAGAAGACGGAAAAGAGACAGAAGACGGAAGGAGAAAAACGGTGACATGAAGGGAAAAATAAGAATGGTACTGGCCGTGATGATAGCGGCATTTTTGTTGACAGGCTGCGGAGGCGCTAAGATACCCCTGGCGGAAGTTTTTCAGCAGGAACAGCTGGAGCAGCAGGCAATGCAGATCGTGGAATGGCTGAACGCGGAAGAATATGAGCGGGTGTATGAAACATTCCGGGAGGATATGAAAGAGGTGTTACCCACGGAGGAGCTTAAGTCAGCCTGCGATGAAACCTATGGCAGCGCCGGGGCTTTCGTGCAGGTAAATGGCACCGAGGTTAACGGTCAGAAGATCGAGGGAGAGGACTATGCGGTGGTCATGGTCAAAGCCCAGTATGAAAAACAATATGTGACATTTCAGGTGGGATATGACGCCAATATGGAAGTTATAGGACTGTATATGAAATAAGGGGAGTGGGGATGAAATGAAAGTTCTGGTGATCGGCGGCAGCTATTTTTATGGCAGAGTGTTTGTGATGCTGACTGTAAAGCAGCAGGAAATCACAGTGGTAAACCGGGGCACCTATTCCATGGCTGAGCTGGGGGCGGCGCAGATAAAAGGAGACCGCAGAGATCCGGCCCTTTGGCGGGAACTGCCCGGAGATTACGACGCGGTGGTGGATTTTTGCGCCTATGAGCCGGGTGATATCAGGTGTGTGCTGGAAAATATGACGGTTAAGCCCGGCCAGTATATTTTTGTCAGCACTGTGGATGTATACCGCCGGGGAACGGGAGGATACAAGGCGGAGGATGCTCCTTATGAGGAGAGGATTCTGCCCGGAGAGGCAGGTGCCTATATCGCCGGGAAAGTTGCGCTGGAGAGAGAATTGCGGCAGGTATGCGGGGAGCAGGGAGTGGCATGGACCGTGGTGCGCCCGGGGATTCTCTATGGCCCCTATAACTATGCTCCCAGAGAGTCTCTGTTTATTCAGATGATGGTGCGGCAGCAGATATTGCCGAGGATCACGGACGCGGACGGAAAGTTTCAGCTGGTGTATGTGAAGGACGCCGCGGAAGCAATACGGCAATGCCTTTGCAATCCGTTGACTTACGGAAAAGCCTATAATATCTGCATGGGGGAGCCGGTGACATATGGTCGTCTGGCAGATACTCTGTTACAGATATGCGATGGGCCTGTACGGGAAATGCCCATGTCCGCGGAGCAGGCGCAGAGGCAGGGAATACCGCTGCCCTTTGCCGTCAGGGAGCAGGAGACGGAATTATATGACAACGGTAAAAGCCTGCGGGAGCTGGGGCTGGTATACACCTCTCTGGAGGAGGGGATGGGCAAGACGTACAGGGCCTTTAAGAATGTGTATCAGGATTAATGCGCTGGCCGTATTTGCTCTCGGGTGTCTTTTGGTTGCATTATTGGAAAAAATAGTATACAATAGTGGCTGGACCGGAATACAACCACGGGTAGAATTTTGGTGTAAAATGTGAATATTCCGTTATTGCGGGATACGTGAGAAATCGTTAAAATGGGGTTAAGCGGAACATAAAACAGCAAATTCCCGGCAGCGCGATGATAAACATGGAGATGCCCGAGTGGCCCTGTGTTTATCACGGGAATGTGTGAGGCAGGGGATATGCGGATCATAAAACAGGAGGAGAAAAGATGCAGGAATTAAAGCCGATAAAGGAAGGAAAAGTACGGGAGATCTACGACAATGGGGATACTCTGATCATGGTTGCCACAGACCGCATCAGCTGTTTCGATGTGATCTTGAAAAATCAGGTTACGAAAAAGGGCGCTGTGCTGACTCAGATGTCCAAATTCTGGTTTGATATGACCAGCGATATACTACCCAACCACATGATCTCAGTGGATGTGAAAGATATGCCCGAGTTTTTTCGACAGGAGCGCTTTGACGGCAACAGCATGATGTGCCGTAAGCTGGAGATGCTGCCGGTGGAGTGCATAGTGAGAGGTTATATCACAGGCAGCGGCTGGGCCAGCTATCAGAAGGACGGTACCGTGTGCGGTATCCGGCTGCCGGAGGGGTTAAAGGAGTCCGATAAACTGCCGGAGCCTATCTATACGCCCTCTACCAAGGCGGAGATAGGCGATCATGATGAGAACATATCCTTTGAGCAGAGCGTGGAATATCTGGAGAAACGTTTCCCTGGAAAGGGGCGCGAGTACGGAGAGAAATTGCGTGACTACACGGTTGCCCTGTACAAGAAATGTGCCGAGTACGCGCTGACCCGAGGCATAATTATCGCGGATACGAAGTTTGAGTTTGGGCTGGATGAGAATGGAAATATTGTGCTGGGAGATGAAATGCTGACCCCGGATTCCTCCCGTTTCTGGCCTGCAGAGGGATATGAGCCGGGTCACGCCCAGCCCTCCTTTGACAAGCAGTTTGCCCGTGATTGGCTCAAGAGCCATGAGCATAACTGGGAACTGCCCCAGGAGATCGTGGATAAGACTATAGAGAAGTATCTACAGGGGTATGAGTTGCTCACGGGAAAACCTTTGGAGTGAACCATAGAATAGAAAAGTATGTACAAAAAAGGAGGCATCTGCCTCCTTTTTCTAATGGCATAGATTAGGCGTTTGCGAAACACAGTAACTATGTCAGTGTCAATGCGCACATGGCATCCCAAGGCGCGCACATGCTGGACGCAGTAATATGGGAAATGCCTGATGACCATGTATGTTTTGCCATAACGGATAGTGTTGATTTGTTGCCGAATGAGTTGAGTTATCGGAGAGAGTACTGATCTTTAATTGAGATGATTGAAGATATGCTTAGTGAACGGATTTACCTCACATGCGTTGTGGAGCTGTCGCGGATGTTGAATTGGTTCCGAATGTGAAAGAAAAGTTTGAAATATGTTGACTTATTACTGAATGCGCTGTATGATATATTTATCAGGCCTGATAGACATTATGCGAGGAGGTATAAGATATGATCTTTATGGAAGAACGTCACCAGAAAATTGTGGACACCATCAGAAGAAACGGCAAGATCACTGTAGCGGAGATTACACAGGAATATCAGATATCCGATGAATCCGCCCGAAGGGATCTGCGGCTGTTAGAGCAGAGAGGTATCTGTAAAAGAACACACGGAGGAGCGATCCTACTGCAGCCGGTCAGCGTGAGACCGCCGGTGGACCGCAAATTTGAGGAAATGCCTGTATTTGATAACTATAAGGCAATCGCTTGCAGAGCGGCGGAAATGATTGGTGAGAATGAAACGGTGTACTTGACAGGCGGATCGCTGGGATATCTTATGATATCTTTCCTGCCCAGAGACAGGCGCTATACCGTGGTGGTCAATTCTGTGGATATTGGAAAGGAGCTTAGGGATTTTGAAAATATCGACGTTTATCTTGCAGGGGGAAAGATGCGACAGAGTGGTTCGCTGGTGGACAGTCTGGCCGTAGAATTTGTCAGTCGTATGCATTTCGACCTCTGTTTTATCACCGGAGCAGGCCTGACAGCCGACTTTGGCCTTTCCAACGGAACAGATGAAACAGCGGCATTTCAGCGGATGGTGATCAAAAACAGCAGGAGAAAATGTCTGTTGATGCCAAGCGCCAAAATTGGGGTGGACTCATTTATCAAGGTCTGTGAAACGGAAATCTTTGATTTTGTAATCACGGATTGGGACTGTCTTGAGGAGCATATAACGCCTCTTGAGGAAAAAGGAACAGATGTTATTGTAGTTAGTAAGCCATAACAGTAAGAGGCAGGGAATAATCTCATTCCCTGCCTCTTATGCGTTTACTGCTCCAGATTCTTGTTTGCGGTGGATAACATCAGTTTGATGCGGTTTAATTGGTTTACCTCGCTGGCACCGGGATCATAGTCGATGGCCACGATGTTGGACGCCGGGTAAGCTTTCCGCAGTGCCTTGATCACGCCCTTGCCTACCACATGGTTGGGCAGACAGCCGAAAGGCTGGGTGCAGACGATGTTAGGCACATTTTCATGAATCAGTTCCACCATTTCCCCGGTGAGGAACCAGCCCTCCCCGGTCTGATTGCCGATGGAAACAATGGGCTTGGCGTATTCCACGATCTCCCGGATGGGGGTGGGCGGGTCAAAATGTCTGCTCTTGGCAAAAGCCTTTGCCGCAGCTCCCCGGAGGATATGCTCAATGGCCCAGATGCCCAGAGAGGAGAGTCTTGCGGCTTTTTTGCTGGTACCCAGATGCTGCGCCTTGTAAATCTGGTTGTAGAAACAGTACAGCATAAAATCCATCAAGTCGGGGACCACGGCCTCCGCGCCCTCGGCCTCCAGCAGTTCCACCAGATGATTGTTGCCCGCAGGGGAGAACTTTACCAGAATCTCGCCTACAATACCTACCCGGGGTTTCTTGATATCCCGGAGAGGGATGGAGTCAAACTCCCGGATCATCTTCCTGCACATGCCGGGGAATTTCGCCAGGTTGATATGCTTTGCGGACACATAATCCTGGGCTACTTTCAGCCATTTCTGGTGTAGAGCCTCCACACTGCCGGGAACTTCTTCATAGGGGCGCATCCGGTAGATGCAGCGCATAAAGATGTCGCCGATCTGGGCGGCCAGCGCAGCTCTCATGAGCAGATCCAGATTCAAGTGAAATCCGGGGTTGGTTTCAATACTGCCCAGATTCAGGGAGATTACCGGAATTTGTTCCATACCGGCCTTTTCCAATGCCCGGCGGATAAAACCGATATAGTTGGTGGCCCGGCAGCCGCCTCCGGTCTGGGTCATGATAACAGCTGTTTTGTTCAAGTCATACTTGCCGGAGAGCAGGGCCTCCATGATCTGTCCCACCACCAGCAGGGATGGATAACAGGCGTCATTGTTCACATATTTCAGTCCTACGTCCACAGAATGCTTGTTGTCGTTGGTAAGTACCTCAAAATGGTAGCCACAGGCGGCAAATGCCTTCTCAAAAATGTCAAAGTGTATAGGAGACATCTGGGGGCAGAGGATCGTATAGTCCTTGCGCATTTCCTCGGTAAACTGTACTTTCCTGATGGCGCTGGAATGAATGGCGCGCTGCTCCGCTTTTTGTTCTCTTACACGGATGGCGGAGAGTAGGGAGCGCACACGGATTCTGGCCGCTCCCAGATTGTTCACCTCGTCGATCTTCAGGCAGGTGTAGATCTTGCCCGAGCCGGACAGGATATCGTTTACCTGATCGGTGGTCACAGCGTCCAGTCCGCATCCAAAGGAGTTGAGCTGGATCAAGTCCAGATTATCCACTAGCTTTACATAGCTGGCAGCGGCATACAGCCGGGAATGATACATCCACTGATCGGAGACGATCAAGGGCCGTTCCGGGTCTGCCAGATGGGAGATGGAGTCCTCCGTCAGCACGGCTATGTCATAGGAGGTGATCAGTTCCGGGATACCGTGGTTGATCTCCGGGTCAATATGGTAGGGCCGGCCCGCCAGCACGATCCCCCTTTTTCCGGTCTGCTTTAAGTATTGCAGGGTTTCCTCGCCCTTATCCCGCATATCCTGGCGTGCTTTTTCCAGCTCTTCCCAGGCTTTTGTCACGGCTTGGCGCACCTCCTGAGCCGGGATTTCGGTGAATTCCTGAATCAGGGCGTCGGCAATGGTCTCCTGGCTGGTAAAGGCCATGAATGGGTTGCGGAAAGTAATATTTTCACTTTTTATCTCTTCCACATTGTTCTTGATATTCTCCGAATAGGAAGTCACAATGGGGCAGTTGTAATGGTTGTTGGCCTCTCCAAACTCGTTTCTCTCATAGAAGAGCGCCGGGTAGAAGATGAACTTGATGCCCTGCTTGATGAGCCAGCTCACATGTCCGTGGGCCAGCTTGGCCGGATAGCACTCGGACTCGCTGGGAATGGACTCGATACCCAACTCGTATATCTGTCGGGTGGACACGGGAGACAACACTACCCGGTATCCCAGACTGGTGAAAAATACATGCCAGAAAGGATAGTTTTCATACATATTCAGCACTCGGGGGATACCTACGGTGCCTCTGGGCGCTTCATCGGCGGGCAGGGATTCGTACGCAAACAGACGCTTTAGCTTGTACTCAAAGAGGTTGGGCACATTGTGAGCGTTCTTCTGCCCACCGATACCCCGCTCGCAGCGGTTGCCGGATATATACTGTCTGCCGCCGGAAAATTTGTTGATGGTCAGCCGGCAGTTGTTGGTGCAGCCCTTGCATTTGGCCATGCTGGTCTCAAACTGCAGATTGCAGATCTGCTCGTAGGTGAGCATGGAAGTCTGGTAATCTGTGCTTCCATTGTCACAGACATCGCCACTGATTTCACAACAAGCGTTATTTAAAGTCTCTCTGTCATTGCCGCCGCAGTTTTCGTCCTTGCCCATGCTGCAATTATCACAAGGATTATCGTTTGTGTGTACGGCGCGGCACTGTGTATAGCGTTCCCTGGCGATCAGGGCGGCACCGAAAGCTCCCATGATGCCGGCGATATCCGGCCGGATAGCCTGGCAGCCCGCTATTTTCTCAAAACTGCGCAGTACGGCGTCATTGTAGAAAGTGCCGCCCTGGACTACGATCTCCCGGCCCAGCTCTGAGGCATCGGACACCTTGATTACCTTAAATAATGCGTTTTTGATCACAGAGTAAGCCAGACCGGCGGAGATATCCGCCACGCTGGCTCCTTCTTTTTGGGCCTGTTTCACTTTGGAATTCATAAAAACGGTACAGCGGGTACCCAGGTCGATGGGATGCTGGGCGAACAGGGCGGCCTGGGCGAAATCCTGGACGCTGTAGTTCAGGGACTTGGCGAAGGTCTCAATAAAGGAGCCGCAGCCGGAGGAACATGCCTCGTTGAGCTGTACGCTGTCCACGGTCTGATTCTTGATCTTGATACATTTCATGTCCTGTCCGCCGATATCCAGAATACAGTCCACCCGGGGATTGAAAAAGGCGGCGGCGTAGTAGTGGGCCACGGTCTCCACCTCCCCGTCGTCCAACAGGAAAGCGGCCTTCATCAGAGCCTCGCCATAGCCGGTAGAGCAGGAGCGGACGATCTGCACATCCTCCGGCAGCTGCTGGTAGATCTCTTTCAGTGAGCGGATGGCCGTCTTGAGCGGACTACCGTCATTGTTGCTGTAAAAGGAGTAAAGCAGGGAACCGTCCTCCCCCACCAGAGCGATCTTGGTGGTGGTGGAGCCTGCGTCAATTCCCAGAAAGGCGTTGCCGTGGTAGGAGGCCAGCTCCCCGGCGGCTACCTTGTGCATGGCATGGCGTGCCTGAAACTCGTCGTATTCCTCCTGGGTGGCAAAGAGGGGTTCCATGCGCTCCACTTCAAACTCCATCTTGATCTCACCGGATAGCTTGGCAACCATCTCCTCCATGGTGTAGCTGACATCCTCTTTGGCGTTCATGGCCGACCCCATGGCGGCAAAGAGGTGGGAATTATCCGTATCCATGATATGCTCTTCATCCAGTTTCAGCGTGCGGATAAAGGCTTTTTTCAGCTCCGACAAAAAGTGCAGAGGTCCTCCCAGAAAAGCCACATGTCCCCGGATGGGTTTACCGCAGGCCAGCCCGGAGATGGTCTGGTTGACCACAGCCTGAAAAATGGAGGCCGCCAGGTCTTCCTTGGTAGCGCCCTCATTGATCAGAGGCTGGATATCGGTTTTTGCAAACACGCCGCAGCGGGCGGCGATGGTGTACAGGGATTGATAGTTTTTTGCATATTCGTTCAGGCCTGCCGCGTCCGTCTGGATCAGGGAGGCCATCTGGTCGATAAAGGAGCCTGTGCCTCCGGCGCAGATGCCGTTCATGCGCTGCTCCACGTTGCCGCCCTCAAAGTAGATGATCTTGGCATCCTCGCCGCCCAGCTCGATGGCTACGTCTGTCTTGGGGGCCAGTTCCTTTAAGGCAGTGGCCACGGCGATGACTTCCTGTGTAAAGGGTACGCCCAGGTGGTTTGCCAGAGTAAGTCCACCGGAGCCGGTGATCATGGGGTGCAACTGGGCATTGCCCAGTTGTTCATAGGCTTTTTGCAGCAGAGCGGCCAACGTCTCCCGGATATTGGCGTAGTGCCGTTCGTAATCGGAAAACAGGATTCCGTGTTCTTTATCTAATATGGCGATCTTGACCGTGGTGGAACCGATGTCGATGCCCAGGGTGTATTCGGGGAGACGCATACATTCCGCGCCGCAGCTCATACAGTTGTTACTCATGTAGATCATCCTTTCTGGATAAATTATGTGTATTGCGTGTTACTATTTAAATCTATGAGAAGATGCTTAACTTTAAGCATTCTCTGACATTATACGACAGAAAGACAGAAAATGCAATGAATTGCGAGCCGGGATGCCTGTTAAATTTTTGTAAAGATTTTTGTTTGAAGTATTCAAAGAACTTGAAGTCAGCCCTTTAATGGGTTTGTGAACAAAAAAGACAAATTATTGAACAAAATTGTCAAGAAAAGACAGCTTTATTGAATGTAAAAAATGGAAATGATATAATGTCAAACAGTGTATATTAAAAAGATGTAATGAAAGAAAACAGAGTGTAAATTTGTCATTAAAATAATTTGTACTTTGGAGGAGAGCAGTTATGGGTACGATCAGAAAAAAAGTATTGACGGTATGCATGATAGTATTGCTGGCGCTATTAGGAACGACAGTGTCAGCAGAGAAACAGCAGGAATCTTCGTCCGGCGGGGATGCTGTCAGTGAGCAGATGATGCCGTTAGCCGCAGGCGATATTGCCAGTGGGACAGACGGAAACATTAACTGGGTAATTGACGCGGCTGGCAAATTGTCAGTCACAGGAACAGGAGATTTGTCTCAGAGACTCTCGGACACAAGCTTTGCATGGGGGCCTTACTGTGGGCAGATCACTTCTGCAGAAGTCAGCGTTACGGGAATGACGGATGCGTCCTTTTTGTTTTACGGCTGCGGAAATATGGTGAGTGTGGATCTGAGCGGTTTTTCTACCGGCAATGTGACAGACATGAGTTCCATGTTCTATGGTTGTACAGGCTTGGTGAGCATAGATGTAAGCGGTTTTTCTACCGGCAATGTTACCAACATGGGTGGAATGTTTTTGGGCTGCACCAGCTTGACGAGCCTGGATGTAAGCGGCTTCGATACCAGTAACGTGACAAATACGGCATCCATGTTTGCGGCTTGTAATGGCTTGACGGATTTGGATCTGAGCGGTCTTATCCTTGACAATGTAACAAACACAAATTCCATGCTGTCCGGATGCCTCGGCTTGGAAACGCTCAAGACTCCTCAGTCAATGGGGGCCGTAACGGTGGATTTGCCGGAAACTTTTGTTAACGTAAGCGGAACAGAGATCCAGCAGCTGAGTCAAGAGTTTTGCAATGCTACACTGGCTAAAAAAGTGGTGGCGGGTGCGGGCGATATTGCCAGTGGGACGGATGGGACCATCAGCTGGGTAATTGACGCGGCTGGCAAATTGACGGTGACGGGAACGGGAGACCGTTCAAGCTCTAATTCTGCCTGGTCACCTTACAGCAGCGAGATAAAGTCCGCAGAAATCAGTGTGACAGGAATGACAGACGCATCTTACTTCTTTTCGGGATGCGAGAATATGACCAGTGTGGACCTGAGTGGATTTGCCACAGATAATCTGACGGATACCCATGGCATGTTTCAAGAGTGCAGCAGTTTGGCCAATCTGGATGTCAGTGGTTTTAACACGAGCAATGTTACAAATATGTCTTATATGTTTAGGGGTTGCAGCCGTCTGACAGATCTGGATGTCAGTGGCTTTGCTACAGCCAATGTGACTGACATGTCGGCAATGTTTCAAGAGTGCAGCAGTCTGTCCGGTTTAGATGTCAGCAGTTTCGTCACAGGAAACGTGTCGTCTATGCACAGTATGTTTTATGGATGCAGCGCACTGACGAATTTGGATGTCAGCGGTTTCAATACGGCCAGTGTGACAAATATGTGGCAGATGTTTTGCGGGTGTACAGGCTTGAACGCTTTGGACCTCAGTTCTTTTGCAACCCATAATGTTACAGATATGCGAGATATGTTTAGCGGTTGTGCCGGATTGCAAAGTCTGGACGTTGGAAACTTTAACACCTCCAATGTAACAAGGATGGAGACTATGTTTTCCGGCTGTAGCAGCTTGACAAGCCTTGATATCAGCAGCTTTGATACCTCCCAGGCGGCAGACATAGCCAGGCTGATCCGTTGGTGTGACAGTTTGACTGCGATACAATGCCCACCCAATCTGGATAAGGTGGTCTATCTGCCAATTGTATCTGGGACTGTATGGCAAAATCTTCCCGATGAGACGGAATTGACGGAAATGCCCCTGGGAGTGGCTTACAGCGTTACCCTGACCCGCAGCAATACAACGGGCATGCCGGGAATCATCACCACTACGCCCGACCTGAATATGGAAGATGTGGTCAGGGTTAAATATGTACCGTACTCCTACACGGTGGAAACAAACAATACGGACCCGGACAACACAGTCACTTTTTCAGTGGTGGAGGGAAGGCTGGCAGATGGGCTGCAGATGTATCCGGCTACCGGAGAAATCTATGGCGTGCCCACGGAAACGGGTGAGTTTAAAATCACAGTGATGGCGGTGTACAGCAATCCCGCTTATCTCCCCTCATATGCGGAACTGATATTAACGGTTTTGGACAATACGGACAGTAACGTGAGTGTGTCCACGGATGCCGGCTATGATATCACTCAGCCGGTAACGGGTTTTAACGTGGAAAACCTTGGTGGAAACGGAGTACAGACATTGGTCTCTCAAGGTGAATATTCCCAGTTTCGGGATGTATACATAGACGGACGGAAACTGACGGAGGGACAGGATTATACCTCCGAGGCAGGGAGTACCAGGATCACGATCATGAATCAGACCTTGGCGGAAGGCGGCACAGGAACCCATACGCTGGGTATTGAGTTCCGCACCGAGGGGGGCGTTTTGAAACGCGCGGCGCAGAACTATGTTATTGAAAGCAATGCCGGAGGCAATGCGGGTGATCATAACGATAGTAATAACAATAATAATAACAATAATAATAACAATAATAACGCAAATGGTGGAACCAACAACAATAACAGCAATGGCAATAATACCGGAAACAGTGCCATTCCCGTTCCTGTTGTTCCCACAGAGATTCCCCAGCAGGATTACGTTATATATATTGTAGAGCGCAATGACAGCCTGTGGAAGATAGCTGTGAAATTCTACGGACAGGGTGATAGCTGGAGGACCATTTATAATGACAATAAGGCAGTGATCAAAAATCCCAGCAGGCTCTATGCGGGACAGCGGCTGATGATCCGGCTGCCGGGCGCGACATCGGCAGTTTGGGAAACGCCGGTTTCCAAGACCCCCGTAGCTGTAACCATTGAAAATACTTACATAGTACAGAAAGGGGACATGCTTTGGAGAATTGCGGACAAAATCTACGGAGACGGAAAACTCTGGACAGTTATTTACGAGGCCAATAAGGACAGTATCAAAAGTCCGGAGTGCATTCGGGCGGGACAGGTACTTAATATACCCAGGGCAGGTGACAATAGATGAAATCAGATATACTTTCGTTAAAAAGTATTTATCAGTTTCTCACTATCAATGATTATCCTGTGTATTCTGCCGGGATTATCAACAGGAAAAACCGTGTGGGGCTTACGCTGACTAAGTTCTGGCGGGAAAACATCCTGCTTGATTTTAGAAACCGTAAATGTGGAAAACAGATCTGGAGAAATGACGGCGGGCGCAACCGCTATACTTCGGATGTGTGTAACAGAAGCACGCGTATGGGTTTATATGGGGAGTACGCGGAAGAAATCCTTAATGCGGCTGATTCTGAGTCTGTGTTTCGACAGATACAGCAGTTTATGGATATGCTGTTGGCACGCGAGTACAGTTATGGGGTATTTTGTCAGAAATTACCCGGTTATCTTGATCTTATCGCAGAGTGGGACGGGTACTTTTCCCAGGAGGCCAAACTCTTTTTTGGCAGGGCCATGGAGCAGAGAGAGGAATTTGAGAGATACGGCGATAATGGATGCGCTTTTTTCTGCGGATGGTTTCTTACATTATTGACATTTCATGCCCTTGCCGGAAACGGAGAAGGGGAGAGCGCCATGTCCCGGCTCAGGCAGGACTCTTCACTGCATATTGAGAACCTTGGCAGGACATACATTATGGAGGAAAAAAACCAGGGAAAAGCCATATTTCTGACTGGCAGGAATACGGAGCTGTGCAGTTCGCCTCTTCCCTGGCAACATTTCTTTGGACGGGAAAAGGAGATGTTTGACCTGCGCAGGATGTTGCTCCACGGCGGCAAATATCTGGTAAGCGGCATGGGAGGTATCGGCAAGACAGAGCTGATTCGTCAGCTCTTAAAATATTGTGAGGAAGAAACGCTGGTTGATTATATCTGCGCGATTCAATATGAGGGGAGCCTGTCCGCAAGCTTTGTCAAGGCGTTCCCGCAGATACGCGGCGCCAATATGGAGGATAATTTTTGCGAAGCCCTGGCATGCATTCGCATGCATGAAGAGGACAGAGTATTGGTTGCCATTGACAATATGGATCAAAACAGGAGTGAGGAGCTTGCCATATTGGAATCGCTTCCCGCTACAGTCTTTGTCACCTCCCGTTGCCAGGAGTTTGATGGCTTTACGACATATTCCGTTCCACTGCCCGGCCGGAGCGCAGCCCGGCTGATCTTTCAGGATAATTATGAAAAAGCGATGGACGCGGAGGACGAAGGGATTCTGAAAGCCATTCTGGAACAGGATATCTGGCGGCATACATTGATGCTGCGTCTGTTGGGACGCGCCGCGGCGGACAGAGGATGGACATTGCCGCAGCTGCGGGAGCGCCTGAACAGGGGAATCATGCCTGTCTCCATACAGAAACAGGATATGTATGGAGACCTGCAGCAGATGTATCGCAGGATATATGCGGACTCTAAGCTGAAAAAGGACATGAAAGGTCTACTGCGGATATTTTCCGTGCTGCCCCATCAGAATTATACGCCAGAGTTTGCGGAGAATTATTTGCAGGGTTTTCTCACTCCCGGATCAGATGTGCGGGAGGCGCTGAAGCGGTTGTATGAGACAGGGTGGCTGGAAGAACATGAGAGCGGATACTCGATGCACCCTTTTATTGCGGAATGTGTGCGCAGCGGGGGAGTAAAGGAGAGCGAGATTACTCCTTTTCTGGAAAGCCTGGCGGAAGCATGGGAACGATCCGGCAGAGGTTTCAAGATAGAAAACGTTTCATCCATGGTGTTTGACTGGGAGAGCAGTTGGAAGAACTTTGATACGGGACTTATGGAGACCACGGTATTAATTCCCAGTCTGTGCTTAAATCTGACAGGGAAATGCAGCACGCTGCTGTCGGAACTTGCACTGATGGCGTATGTAATCCGGTTTAACAATTTCGGACCGTCAGGGGAAGAGCTGGAAAGGCTGGTGCTGGTGAAAGAGAAAAGCGGTCCGCTGGGTATAAAGGCAAGAGCTGTTCTGTGTATCCTGCTGTGTAACTACAATTACAGTGAGTTGGACAAGCTGAAAGAGGAGTATCGGTTCTTGGAGGGTTGCCAGGAACTTAGGGCAGTGGAAAAGGCAATGCTGGCCAATCAGCTTGCCATGGCGTACTATAACGGCAAGAAGTTGGAAGAAACGGAGGAGATGCTGAGAGAACTAAAAAAATATGAGGGAGAAAAATTTGTATATGTATTGGTATGTCATATGCAGGCTCTCATAGCGGTACAGCGGGGAGATGTTGTGGCACTCGGCGAGTGGCTCCTTAAAGGGTATGAAACCGGTAAGAAGGAAGGGTGGAGAGAGGGGCGGATCATGCAGGAGACATTGCTCCACCTTATAAGCTACTATATTGCCGTAAAGCAGTTTGAACAAGCCGAGCGCATTCTGGACGAGACGGAAAAATGTATACAGCAATCCGGCGGGATGCTTGCCCGCTATGAGTGCCTGCTTAGCAGAGGTTCACTGGCGGCGCACAGGGGAGATGAGGGATTTGGAGTAGAGCAGCTGGAGGAAGCCTGTAAACAGGCGCGGAACTTTTGGCTCAACGTATTGGACGGAGAATATGCAATATGTGTGGAGGAACTTGCCTTGGCCTATAATAAGGCAGGCCGCAGGGAGGAGGCGCTCAAACGTTACACGGAGGCTCTGGATATTTTCAGACAGCAGCCGGGGCACGAATTTGACAGGCTCAGGATACTCAACAATATAGGCGTTATGTATCTGGAGTGGGAGAAACCCAGGGAGGCGCTCTCGTGTCTGGAGGAAGCGCTGCCTATTGCGGAGAAACTGGGCAGCTTGGGGCTTGCGGAAACTGAAAATAACCTGTCCAGGGCATGGAGACAACTGGGAGACAGGGAAAAAGAAAGGCAGTACTTAAAGAAAGCTGCGCCCGTTCTGGAGCAGTTCTACGGCAGTGAACATCCCAAGGTAACAGATGCGAAAAAAATACTTGCGGAATAATGTGACATATTTCGGGTAGTGTCAAGTAATCTATGAAAAAACTGAACCGAAAAAATAGGCTCAACTGA
>CAJTMX010000049.1 GCA_910577235.1 uncultured Acetatifactor sp.
TCCCACGCGGCACGGACCCACTCTGTACACTGTGTTTCCGCATTCCCATCCGGTCTTTCTCATTCCCGCGCGGCACGGACCCACCCTTACACACAATGTCCCGTAGGCAGAACCGTGTTACACGCTCAGGTCTCAAAGCATTTCAGCACTTCCGCGCCCTCCCGGACAAAGACAATAAATTCGTCCAATTCCGCGTGGCAGGTGAGCCATCTGCCGCCATCCTCCACATGTCCGTCCCGGGTCAGCACCCATTTGCCCGCAGGCAGATACACCCGGCGCTCCACCGCGCCCTGCTCATAGATGGGTGCCACCAGCAGATCCGCGCCATAAAAATATTGGTCCTCCAGAGTATAACACTGTTCGTCCTCCGGGAACTCCCAGAACATGGGCCGCATGACGGGCGCGCCGGTACGGCTGGCCTCGTCCATATAATAACAGGTGTAGTCTTTCAACTTTTCCCGCAGTTCTATGAGATTCTTCAAGATCGGATAGTTGCGCTCTCCAAAGCTCCAGATCTCATTGTCGCCGCCGCTGGGCTCCTTGACGCCTGGATGGCGCTGTTTGTACCAGGAGGGACGCAATCTCGATCCGTGAAGCCTCATCACCGGGCAAAATACGCCGAACTGGAACCATCTGACGATCAATTCCCGGAAGTACTCGCTCTCGATATCCCCCGAGAGGAATCCGCCGATATCCGAATTCCACCACGGAATACCACACATCCCCATGGACAGGCCGCTCTCTATGCTCATCTTCAGATTGTGAAAGCTGGAGGGAATGTCTCCGTTCCAAACGATGGCTCCGTATTTCTGACTGCCCGGATATGCCGCGCGGGTCAGGGATACGATCTCCTCCTCCCCCTCCTCTTTCAATCCCTCATAAAAAGTTTTCGCGTAATAATAGGGGTACATCTGCGCCACCTGCGCTCCGTTGCCCAGATAGTATTTAAGGTGCCCCGGCTGCTGGGGATGTACCTCCGGCTCCGCCTCGTCCAGCCAGAAAGTCTTGATCCCGTGGCGGTAATAATTTTCCTTTGCCTTGCCCCACACAAACCTGCGGGTCTCCGGATTCATGGGGTCGATAAAGGTCTGCTGCCCGTAGAAATCAAAGGTGCCAAACTGCCCGTTCTCCGTGCGCACCAACATGTTGCCCTCGCTCATCTCGGCGTAATTCTCACTGGCGGGATTGATGGTGGGCCAGATGGACACCACCGGGTGTATGCCAAGCTCCTCCAGTTCCCGGCACATGGCGTCCGGGTCCGGCCAGTACTTGGGATCAAACTTCCACTCCCCCTGCTCCGTCCAGTGAAAATAGTCGATTACGATGGCGTCGATGGGAATCCCTCTCTTTTTGTATTCCCGCGCCACCTCCAGCAGGTCTTCCTGGCTCTCATAGCGCAGCTTGCACTGCCAGTATCCCGCCGCCCAGCGGGGAAACTTAGGCGCGTAACCCGTGAGATCACAGTATCTTACCATGGTCTGGGCGGGCGTCTCACCCGCGTATATAAAGTAGTCCGCCTGATAGGCACTGTCCGCCACAAACATGGTATGGTTGCGGGTGGTCTCGCAGCGCCCCGGGGCCGGATTGTTCCAGAAAAATCCGTAGCCCAGAGAGGAGTACAGCACCGGCAGCGTGGACTTGGTATTATAGTGAATGATCTGACTGGTGCTGCCCTTGCGGTCAAACAGGTCCTCCTGCTCCTGGCCCATGCCGTAGAAATGCTCCCCCTCATTGGCGTCAAAGATCACCTTGACTTGGTAATGGTCCCCCTCCACATGCATGTTGCGGTTGGTGTAGTCCCCTTCAAAGCGGGTGTGCAGGATCTGCTGCCCCTTGCGATAATAGGTGATAATGCCGCCGTACCAGGGGTTTCCCGCCTCTATGGTGGCGCTGACCATACCGTTTACGATGGTGGCCTTTTTCTCGTCCCCCGACACCAGGCATTCATCCTGGGTGGCAGGCTCCAGCACCGTCCACTTTTCATCGGAGATCCGTCCGTTTTTCGTGCTGCGGCAGCGCAGACAATCCCTGCCGTAAGGCTCTATCACTGTCAGCTCGTCCTTGCGCTGAAAAACCAGCCTTTTGTCCTCTATCCTGATCTTTCCCATGCCTCTTTCTCCTCTTATCCAAACATAAGTCCTAGAATTAGGGGGGCTAATTTTCACAAACTTTTAGCCAGATAGACTCACCCTAATCTTAAAGCATAAGTCCTGCCACTTGCAAAACTGTTTATTGCACATACTATTATTCCGTGAGCGGGCTGTGTGTAACAAGATTGTTCCGCAGTCATCCACAACCGCTTATAGCGGAAGATGCAGCAGCGGCAATCCCTGCTCGCTTATATACACCCTGTGGAACGTGGTGCACCGCATATTATACTTATCACGTTCCTGGGCATGATACGCGATCATCAGCTCCCCGTTCTCATCGCGGAAGAAGGAATTGTGCCCCGGTCCTTCAATGCCCTCTATCGAACCTCTGTGGAGCATGGCCGCCGGCTCTTTGTACCAATTCCCCACATCCAGCAGATCGTCCTTCTGATCCGCCACCAGATATCCCACGGCATAGGTGGGGTCGCAGGCTCCGCCGCCGGAGTAGGCCAGATACACCTTATCCTCCAGGAGCAGCGGGTAAGGGCCTTCGTTGTTGATGGTACCGCGCTGGTTCTCCCAGCCATACAGAGGTCTGGACAACAGCACCGGCTCGCTGGTCAGCACCCAGGGCCGCGTCTCGTCGGTGGTGGCGATATACAGCATGGAGCCCGTGTCCGCCGCCGTGCCGATACCATAGCGGTAAGACCAGACCAGATAGGACTTCCCCCCGGCCTTAAAATAGGTCATGTCCAGAGATATCCCGCTCTCCGTCAAAAAGCTCCCGTCCTGCCTGCACACCCGCACCGGCACTTCCCAGTCCCCGGGATCTGTCAGGCGACCGCCCTCCTTCAAGCGCATCATATGGCATTGGGGAGCCCACTGTCTGCCTCCCACAGCAAACAGGATATAAGCCCTCCCGCCGATCACATGGAACTCCGGCGCCCAAAAAGTCTGAATGAACTCTTTGCCTTCGTCATAGTCCAGAATACGGTACGGCTCCGCCCCCACCTCAAAAAGCCCTGCCACCGAGTCTGACTCCCGGATAAACAGGCCTATATTGTTATTGTTGTCGTTGGTAGCCAGAAAATACCATTTTCCCTCCCAGTGAAAGATCACAGGGTCCGCCCAACCCACGGCCAGGGGAAACTCTACCTTTTTCAGTTCTGTCCGGGGCTGCACTGCCCAGCGGCTGCGGATCTTTTCCCACTGTTCCGGAGATATATCCAACTGCTGTCCGGCCCGGTCATACGCCTGCTGCCATTCTCCCGGCACCGCCGATTCCTGCCAAAACCGCAGAAAATCCTCTGTTCTCCAGAGGATCAGTTCTTCTCCCACAGGATTCCCCTCCGGGTCCGCCGGGCGGGCCAGAACACCGTATCCCTTGTCCAGAGACAGTATCCTGGGATCTCTGATCCCCCGGGGAGCAATGGTATCGTCGGGGCGTATCTTCGCCTCGGCATAGAGAATGCCATATCCCTGATTCAAGGGAAACTCCTGTCCGTTTTCCTCCACATATGCCATATGTACGCTGTCTGCCAGCGCCCGTGGACAATGCGGCTCCGATACTTCCCCTGTATATACCCGCAGATATCCCATTTTGCCCTCCTTATCTCAGTTCAAAGCCTTTCAGCATGGCGTTACCCTGGCCCCGGAAAGTCAGATACAGCGCGTATTCCCCCTTGGGCAGAGTGATCTCTGCCTGAGATTCCTCCCACACGTTGGCATATTCCACGGGAAGCTCCGCCAACACCTTCCCGTTTGGCTCCGTCCTCACTTCCAGTACGCCCTTGGCGTAACCTCTTGTCCAGACATGAATCCGATTCGCCTCCGTGCCCCGGAAAAACTTGAAACCCGCCGTGGCTCCGTCCTGAATATTGCCTATATATCCCTCGTTTTCGTCTCCGTCCCGCCCGTCCTGCATGACTCTCGGCTGGTCCGCGCCGCCCACATAGACCGCAGGCGACTGTGTGAACAGATTACATGCCAGATAGGCGGGGTAATATCCCTTGCCGGGCAGCGGCCCGTCATTCAATCCGCAGGAAGTCAACTGGGCCTGTTGGATGCTGCCGTCCCCGTTGACCGTCAATTTCTCCGCGCAGCCCTGCCTGCTGTACCAGGTGCCATTGGTCTGTCGGTGGTAAAAGACATAGGACTGTCCCTGAATCTCCACTATACTGCCGTGATTGTTGGCCCCATAAGCCGCCGGCTGCTCAGCGGGCTTGTAACTGTCTATATGCAGATCACTGTTGCTCACCAGCACTCCGCCATAGCGGAAATCCCCGGTTGGCCTTTTGCTGGTGGCGTAGCAGAGTTCATGCATCACCTGGGATGAATATATAAAATAATAGGTATTTCCCTTTTTTCGGATAGAGGGAGCCTCAAAAAAGGCGTGACCCTCATACTCTGTCCCGGCGCTGTACTCACATCCGGGCACTATGATCCTGGGAGACTCCTGGATGGTCAACATATCTCCGCCCAGTACCGTCACCATGGCTCCGTGCCGGGATTTGTCACCCCTGCCGCAGAAACCGGTGTACAGATAAGTCCTGTCCCCCTCCGTCAGCACGCCGGGGTCAAACTGGGGCTCATCCCCCGCCCGCTCTCCCAGCAGCGCGCCATCCATATAGTGCACATAGCCGTAAAATTCATATTTTCCCGCCGGGGTGTCACAGACCGCCACGGACACTACGGATACCTTGTCAAGCACATAGTACAGATAGTATCTGCCGTCCGGTCCCACCGTAACGTCAGGCGCATAGAGACACATCTTTCCCGCCTTGTTAAACGGATCGTCCGTCTTTTTGTAGATCACGCCCTCATACCGCCAGTTGCCCAGATCGTCCACCGGAGCGGACCAGCATACATAGTCCCCCATGCAGAACACATACCCATTGTAAAAATCATGTGAGCCGTACACGTATACCCTGTCTCCGAACACATAAGGCTCCGCGTCCGGTATGTATTCCCAGGAGGGCAGATATGGATTCCATGCCTGTTTCTTGCTCATATTAACTATTACCTCATTTCCTCATAACAATATCCGGTCAAGCGGCCACCGTTATGCCAGTATTACTGTGTTAGCCTCTCAGTTAAATGTTCCGTAAGAAAACGCATAAAAGGAGAATCTTTCTCCGGTCCGGGCATGGGACCCTCCGATGTGAAAACCATCTCCCAGGGATTATCCGCCGTGTAGGTATGCCATTGGGGCATCCGGCTGCCGTCCGCGTCTTCTCCGTTGGGGTCTCCCGTCTTGATAAAATTGACCCAATAATTGCACATCTGTCTGGCCAGGTCAAAGTGTTTTCCCGTAAAGGGTCTCCAACACTTTCCCAATGTCTCAAAGAAAAACCACAGGTCCACCGAGTGAAAGGCACCGGGATGATCCCAGCCGGGAATATCCGCCGCAAAGCGGTAATAGTAATTCTGACAGCAACGCCTCTTCCGCTCATCCTGTAAGAATGCGCTCTTTACCGTACACTCAATGCCGCTCACCGGCGCATACCCCTCCTGGGCCGTCGCATTCCCCGCCTCCGGAAATGCAAGGAACCGCTGCGCCTTCTCCCCGAATATCTCCCCAACGCACTCCCTGTATTCCTCTTCCGTAGATGCCGTTATCATATTGGGAAATTCATCTGTCGTATTGCCCGACATCAGCGGAACCTGTATACACTCTCCCCGCAAATACCGTCCCACGGGTTCGCCGGGGCAGAAATGGCCGTCCACACAAAAACTCATACGGGGATGGTCTTTGGCATACTCCGCATACCTGTCCCTTATGTATATGGCGTCAAGTTCTCTAGCCTCGGCGATGCTGCCAACTCCCAGCGCTCTCAAAAAATCTATGCCCTTTGCCTCCGCTTTCTCCAGACTGCCCGGCATGATAAACGCGTCCTCCCCATAGGGGCTGCGGATCATGCCGCTGAACACCGCCGCCCTCTGAAACAATCCCTCATTGTCCGGACAGTTTATCTGAGCCAATACGCTGGCTCCGCCGGCGGACTGGCCTGCCAGCGTGATCTGCTCCGGATCTCCGCCGAAAGCGGCAATATTGCGGATGACCCATCTCAGCCCCGCCTGTTGGTCCAGACAACCGAAATTGGTGGGGGTAAGGGGCTGCTCAGCCGTCAGCTCCGGATGCGCCATAAATCCCAGCGCTCCCAGACGGTAGTTGACGGATACGACGATCACGCCTCTTCTGGCCAATCTCTCCCCGTCAAACTCCATCTCCGCCGTATATCCCCACTGAAATGCGCCGCCAAAATACCAGATCAGTACCGGCAGTTTTTCATCGGGGCTGCCGGCCCCCGTCCATATATTCAGATACAGACAGTCCTCGCTCATGGGTATCTCAGGGTCCACATGCCACTCCCTGCAATAGATATCCGTACCCAGCCCCGGTGTGTCCTGGACGGAGATCGGCGCAAATTCAAAGGCATCTCTGATCCCCTCCCAGTTCCGGCAAGGCTGGGGTGCCCGCCATCTGTTCTCCCCCGTGGGCGGCGCGGCAAAAGGAATACCCTTAAAGACTGTCACTCTGGGGTCCGCACCGGGTAGTCCCCTCACCATGCCGTTTTCTGTTTTTGCTATTCTGAGCATACTTCCCCCTCTGTTTTCCCCTATTATTGTGTAAACCTGTCTACCACAGAACTGATCTCGCTGGCATTGTTCTTGTTTGTAATGCTGACGTTCTGCAGCTCTTCCGCAGTAATGTTGGTGCGCTCGATCTTGGCAACGATCTCATCCACGCCCTGCTCGTTCTCCTTGGAAGCTGACTGAATCACATTCATGCGGTCTCTGATGCTGGACACGGAATCAATAAAGCCCTCGGAACTCTCCTCGATCTCTCCGATGGCACTGCGGATATCCGCCACGGAATCGCCATACTCTTTGGCAATCCCGGCAAACTCACGGAATCTCCCTGAAACGTCTCCCTCCATGAAACCGATAATGTCGTCCACACACTCCTGCACGTTGGCTATATTGCTGTTGATCTCCTCACAGATATCCGAGATCTGTTTGGCTGTTGCAGACGAGTTGGAGGCCAGGTTGCCAATCTCCTGTGCCACCACCGCAAATCCTCTTCCCTGTTCTCCCGCTCTCGCTGCCTCAATGGAGGCATTTAGGGACAGAAGGTTGGTCTGGCTGGCAATATCCAATATCTGTTTCGCCATCTCGTTCACCCGGGTAAGAGACTGGAGATTCAGCATGGCCGCTTCCATATTGCTGCGGTTCTGACGGATCTTTACTTCAGCCTCCTCCAGGGCATTGCCTGCCATGTTCTTCATATTCTCAGCCGTCTCGATGAGCTGTCTGCTCTTCTTATCGCCTGTCTTCACCTTTTCCACCACATAGCCCACCAGCTCGGATATCTTTTCAATCTCACCCACTACATTGCCGATGGCACCGTTGGTGGTAACAATGCTGGCCGCCAGCTCCTCGGTGGTGGCGGAATTGTCGCCCACATACTCGATCAGCGTCTTGGTGGCATCATTCATGGTTGCCGTGGACAGTTCCAGGGAATCCGTACAGCCCTGCAGCGTAGTCACAATGCCGCGCAGCGTATCATACAGAGAACCCATGGCGGACGCGATCTGACCGGTCTCGCTCTTACCGCCCATATATTTTCCCAGCTCCATGGGGGGCTTAAGTTCCAGATTTTTCATGCTTAAAATAGATTTCTTAACCACATCCAGCGGTTTGACGCAAAGTTTCACAGATATCCATGCCAGTACCAATATCAGTACATACGCGCCTATACATATCACTGCCAGAATATTTCTGCTGGAATATGCCTCCGCATATATCTCGCTGCGGCTGTCGCTGAGTACCACGGCCCAGCCCCGCTCCGGTATGGCCTGATAAGCCGCAATGCTCTTTACACCCTGTTCGGAAACATATTCCATGTTTCCTCTGGAAGAGCCGCCCGCCACCGCAGATATGACGGACTGCAGCATCTGATCCTCTATAGGCGTAGCCATACGCTCTTCCTCTTCATCAAAGATATGTACGGCAGTAGCGGTATTGATCATATAGTCGCGGGCATTTTCCATGCCGCCTACGCCGAGTCCGTCCAGCAGCCCTTTCAAGCTGTCGGCAAACTGCGCGCCGCCCACATAGCCCAGTATTGTCTTGCCGTCCGTGTCATACACGGGGCAATACAGTGACAGGGCCAACTTCTGGGATGCCGGGGAGATGATGATACCGGTGTTGTAGATGTCTCCCGCCGCCGTCATGGCATCCTGCAGCTGCTTAAGCGGGTCCCCCTCGCGGGTGGTGATACCCACCACCGCAGGATTGGAATGCGTCAGAACATGGGTATTCCACTCCGCGATATAGATTCCTTCCCATCCGTCTAACCCGGCAAAAAAGTTCTCCGTATATGCCTGTGCCTCTTTCACTGTAGCGGCATCCGTGGGCGCTTTCAACAGTTCGGCTACCACCGGTGCCTTGCTGTAGGCGATCAGCAGTTTTTCCGCCTTGTCCACGTACTCCTCAATGATCTCCGTCTTGGCTTCCAGGGAGGTCTGCATGTTGTCTACCGCCGTATTCCGCATAGTCAGCATCATACTGCGGCTGGCTGTCAAAAACAGCAGCAACATACATGCGGCTGTCACTATAGAGATAATGGCGGTGATTACTGTACTCATTTTCAAGTTTTTCATCGTTCAATTATCCTTTCATCACGTTGTGTAATAACGCCTCTTCCGGCCTATGGCTCAACGCCATATTTGCCGGATTCGCCGTCATATTGAATTTACCGGGTTTCTTATCCTTTAATTATAAGCTGACAGACTTCTTCTGACAATGACTTATTGTATGGAATAATTGATGTATCGTCATATTTTGCCACTTAGTCGTTTAAGTAAATCCATGCCTTGCATTTTACGCTGCACCCCTATTGTACAGCCTGTTTACGCAATATGCCCTATGCGCAAATCAGTGCGGGACAGATACGCCTAATGGTGGATTCTGCCAAATACGGATATAGATGTATATTGTATTCATTACTAATATACCGGCTGCTTTTTATAATGTATATTGCCAACTCATATTTAACATATTCAATTATACACGGTCCCCCTATGGAGGATGGGAATACCTGAGACAAGGTAAAAGAAATCAAAAAGACAGGGCAACACCAGATTTTACTCTGTGTTGCCCTGCAATATACATAATGAATTGGGAGCGCCCCTTACACTATTTGATTTGAAACGCTATGAACTGATCCGGTTTGTATTTTCAATCCCCTTTGGAGGTGCTACGCCAATTCATTTTGTATCTCTTTGATGTCTATATAATAATTTATTTTTTGTAGAAGTACAAGGGCCAGAACTGTCAAAATTTGTCAATTTTGACAACTCTGACCCTTGTTCTTGTATTTTCGCTATTGCTATAATGTTTTTAGTAACTGCAAACACCTAATTATAAGGAGGAATCCAAATGCAAAATGTATTAAAGAAGTTAATCGCTACGTTTCTTTTTATCGAGATGATCCTGTCTCTGTGGGGACCGGGAGCATTGCCCGACAATACCAATCCCGGCGGCGAAAATAGCTACCAACTGTTGAGCGATATTCCGGATAAGGGTATGGAGCATGACTAACTAGTTATCCTGTGCAAATAATTGGCTCAACTTTTTGTGATAAAAATCCTCATACATTATATCCTTACATAATTTGGCAAGTTGAAAACACTTTTGCAATTCGTCTCTCATGGAATCTTCTTTTATGGAGACTTTACAATCTGCAGAAGTGTTTTTGGCTATATTCTCCCTTTTATTCCATAAATTATTGTATACACACATATGCAACATGTTCATTCGCCGCAAAAGCAAACTCGTTTCCATAATCAAGTTACTTATCTTATTTGACCTTGTATATTCGCCCACATCCCCTAAATAGCTTGCAATCTTGTACATAATCAGTTCATACATTTTAGAATATATCATCATTCCGTTTTCTTCAGCAAGAGTATTACAGATTTTCTGTAGCAAACTCATATAGGTACTTTCCGCTGCTCCCTTAGCCCTGATTGCTATATTATACAAGCAGCTTATTTCTCCACCAGACAGGAATCCCTCCTCCATGTTTATAACATGTTTCAAGGGTACTGTATATTCTATAACCTGCTGCAATCTGCTAATGCTCTCCTCATTGGTAATCTGATTACAATGCCATAAATATATTGTTTCCAGGCAGTCCATCTCCTGACGATTATCCAAGATATCCATAGACAGCATACTCCTTAGTTCCGGCAGAATCTTGCCAAGAGTCTCCATATCTCGATTGTTTATTACATACGCTGCCTTGCTATACAGAACCATCGCCTCATACCTGTCAGTAATGATTCTTTTCCTCTGGTACTCCGCAGCCAATCCCAAACGTCCAAGCAATTCACCCACAATTTCCATATGCGTGCCGTTTCGGTTATTTTCCAACCGCCGCAATGTTTTCTCACTACAGATTCCCTGACAGAGTGCTTTCGCAGACAGACCCAGCATCTTCCGGCGTTTCCGCACCACGTCTCCGATACGGTAATTCTGCATCTGCTGGTATAGATATCCGCAGCTTTCCATTTTTTCCGAGACTTTACTGCCCTCAAAGACCTCCGATAACACCCGTCTCCACTCCTGCACCTGTGCCATCATGGGCCGCAGACGCCGAGTCTCCTCGTCAGTCATATCCGAGCGCCCGATCCACACCGAGAGTACTCTCTCCATTATCTCCAGCACTTCGCACAGATAGTACATCCGGCTGATGGAACGCAGCATTTCCAGCGCTTTCTCAGCCAGGTCATACATCCTCCTGCAATCCCAATCCGAAGCGGGAAGACTCATCCATTCCAGACACAGATAGTATACTGCCTTGGGATAGATCTTTGCACAGCTGTAGGTGTCCATGGAAGACTTCTGAATTGCCTCCAGGATCTTTTCGTACGCAGGCAATTTTCCGGCGGTGTTCCGCCCCTTCTCCCGCGCCGTCCCCACATCGCCTCCACAGCGTATATACTCAAGCAGCAGATTCCACTCCTGTACGGCCAGCAGGCGTCCGTTCCACCTGTCCATGGAAGATTCCGGTATGGTAAGCGATATAGCCTGCTTTAAAACCTCACGAAGTTCCTCTTCCGGATCATTTTGGTATTGCATCAACTGTATCTTCATTGCCAGATAAAATTGATGTTCTATGGCATTGTTGCTGACACCGTTCATCTCATATTGACGGATCAGTTTATCCGCCGTGTCCAAGTCCTTATTCTCTATGGCCTGTAGCAGGTCCTGGCGTTCTTTCCACAATGCATATTCCGCAGGGGGCAAAAAGTCCTCAAAACCGTCATTCACTATACCCAGCCGGTCCATTAGCCGGTCCCTCATCATCTTATCAGGCAGACGTTCTCCGCTCTCAATCCTGCCGAGCATACTGATCGAACAAAGCCCCCAAGCCAGACGCTCCAACGTCACGTTTTTCCCTTTTCGCATAGCAGACAAAAAAGTGTTGAAATGTATATCATTCCCGTAATACATCGTCTTTCTCCATAAGTATAAGCAACTCGCGTTTCCTGGCACACCTTGGCACTAATATACCGGAAACAAAACTGTTTGTTGTATTGTGACCATAAAGATGCTATTTTCGCAAACGTATTATACTATGCTTGTGTAGCTTTATCAATCCATTTTGACAAAATTTTACATAATTTACTCCTTTTTCTGCATTTCTTGCTCATTTTCACCCGAATTTATTTTAGTCAGGCACAATTTCTGTCTACTTGGTTTATTTTCAGCATTACAATTGGCACAATCCCTCCAATCCCCCCTCAGGTTTTCCTAAAGTTTATCTCGCTTTTCGGGAAAGCGTTCCCATTAACGCCCCCGCAACTGTGAATTTAGACATCAATATTGTCTGTAAATAATTCTGGAACGCCTTGTTCTTTCAGTGATATCCTATCTTCATCAGACAAGGGAATCTTATGAAATTTGCCATCCGTTTTGTATTTGCCATTTTCAATATCTGAGTACAAGTCACCCACAAAATCCAACCATTTCGATGCATATTTTTCCGGGTTAATAACCTTAAAAAAGTCATATCCTCCCGCTTTATAAAAAACCTGTATAGCTTCATGAAGAAAACTATTATCTTTTAGTTGTAGTTCTGCCGGAATGATAAAATCATGATTATCCCATTCTTCATAATTAACTTTTTCGGGTATTTCTAACATAGGTAATCCTCCACAAATCCTGATTGTAAGGGCAATTATAATCTATTTTTAACGGGTACGCAATTCCGAAAAGAGGCAAGTTTATTGATACTTTTTAAAACGAAATCCTCTCCTTCATAGACGCGCACGGGATTCCCCCTGACAATACGGTAATGTTCTGCCCATGCGGCATTGATCTGTCTTTCCTCCTGTTCCTGACGCAGACCACTGATTTTCTCCCGCATCCTCTCCATAGCTTTTTGCTTATTCTGAAATTGGCTGCGCTCTTCCGTTGACTGGGTTACAAGTCCTGTGGGAATATGTATGACCCGAACCCCGGTCTCCGCTTTGTTTACATGCTGCCCTCCTTTCCCTCCGCAATGGAATCTTTCAATACGGTACTGGGGATCTGACGCGATCTCCGTCTTGTCCGGGAGAATGCTCACATCCACAAACCAGTTCTTTCTCTTATGGTTTTTGCGGAGAGGGCTTTTGCATATCCACAAAACCGTCCCTTCCAGTCCGCTCAGATCATGCTCTGTGCGAAAGCGGATAGAATCCTTGGTATCCGATAGGATTGTTAAATCCCCATACTCTTTTGCCAGCGACTCAAACAGTTTTGCCACCGCCAGCCGGCATTCGGCAGGCCCCTGGCCCGCGCTGATCTGGACTATCATAATGACCGCCTCCTTATTTTCTGTTTCCTGCCTTATAATTATAGACAGGTTTTAATATCTCCGTTATATCCACGGTATCCTTGATCTGCTCCGCGATCTCCGATATGGAGCGATAGGCGAAGGGGGCTTCATCCAGAGTGTCCGCCCCTATGCAGCTGCTGTAGATTCCCTTCATCTCCTTTTTAAAATCCGATACCGTATATTGATGCTTTACGTCCTCACGCTTAAGCCTTCTGCCGGAACCGTGGGGTGCCGAGCAGTTCCACTCTGTATTACCTTTTCCCATGCCCAGGATAATCCCTTCTTTCATGTTCGCCGGGATAATCACCTTCTCCCCCTTTTCGGCGGCAATGGCTCCCTTGCGAAGGATTCCTGCATTGTCCAGATAATTATGGGCCACCGAAAACCGTTCCACGGCTTTCCATTTCATCCCCTTTAAAATCTCCCTGACAATGATCTGCCTGTTCCATTCGGCATAGTCTTGTATAATGTGCGCGTCCTGTAAGTATGCCGCCCTTGGGGCTCCTTCCAGATAGCTCATGTAATAGGGGACCTCTAAGCCCTGCTGTTTCAGGTGATCGTTGGCGAGTTTGGTGTAATACTCCGCCACCTCTTCTCCCAGATGCCGGCTGCCGGTATGCACCACAAGGTACAGGCTGCCATCCGTCCCTCTGTCAATCTCGATAAAATGATTGCCTCCGCCAAGGGTACCCAGGCTCCTCTCCGCCTTCTGCCTGTTGATATACCTGCGGCAGCAAAGGTCCTCATAGTCAAACTCCTCCGCCATATAATGCGGCTCTTTCCGTATGGCAAACCCCGAGGGTATATTTTCCCGGATGACCCGGTCCAGCTGTTGGAACTCCACATTCGTCCTGTTCAATTTCACGCAGGTTATGCCGCAGCCTATGTCCACACCCAAAAGCTGCGGGATCACTTTGTCCGTGACCGTCATGGAAAGACCGATGGGACCCACCTTGCCGGGGTGAACATCGGGCATCAGACAGATCTTGCTGCCCTGCGCCACTTCATTGTCACATATCATTTTGACCTGTGTCTCCGCGTACTGCTCCACATCATCCGTGAAGATCCTGGCAGTGGCATAGATTCCTTTTACTGTTATCATATAGTTTTTCTCCTTAAAAATGGGTACAAAAATAGCGCCCCACAGGCGCTGTGGCTACTCTCTTTCTCATAGGCAGAAAACTATCCGCAATACGCAAGGAGCGCCGTACCTTTGATTGTCAGTCGTTCTATTCTATTCCGGTTTTGTCTGTTATTTCGCATGGTAAGCCCTCCTTTCGTATATTCAACTCTGTTTTTCCAACGGGTACATGATACCACAGAACTTCCGGATTGGCAAGCGGTTATTTTGGATTTCCCATCAAGTTTCTCAGTCAACTGCTCCTGGGGCTGCATACTGCGGTTACTTTTTGTGCCACACTACATCTCCGTACTGTGGCACTCTTTTTTGCACATTTCAATGGTTTCCTCCAAATCATCTATAATTACATCGAAGTCATATTATGTCCGGCACAAAAAATACAATAGCATTATCTAATCTGTCTGGAAAAGTTTTCATCATTTTATATATCTCCCGATTATTATACCGAGTATGTGGACGATGGGCCTTTGCATTCCATACAGTTCGGCGGACAATAACGCATTGGCTGTTGGAGGGATACGTACTCAAATTATAAAATTGACCGCAGCAAATATTACATGGCAGAGCGTAAAGATCACACACGGGATAACCGCGATGATATTTTTTCTGTCAATGGCATGTAGCATAAATGCTAAACAGGGCGGAATAGTCAGGCCTAAAATAACAGGTGTATTAGTTTTCCCCGCGTAATAGATTCCCCAACTTATATAGTACAACAGGCACAAGATCAGTACGCCGATCATCCAGGGAGTCAGGCCCTGTTTTTTATGCTCCCTATTTGTGAGGATGCAGAGAGCGGCGATCATCAGTACCTGGCTGATCGAGGCCAGCGTGTCGATCATAGGGGTTGCTGATTCGATCCTCAGTATGTCATCCGGCGCAGGGACGGCGAACCAGATGAAGTTTGGGAGCATGATGAACAGAAACAGTAATAGGGAAATCATGTTAAAATGAATTTTGTAGTTTTTTAGCATATATGTCTCCTCTTTCGCAGAAATTAAAATGGAGCATCCTTGCAGCCTGTTTTCGGCAGAAACCCAAAGTGTTCAACACAAAAGTGCTGATTTCTGTTCTAAGTATAGCACAGTATCATTTAGTTTTCCACAATGAATAATGGACACAAAACATAGCCTTCCATGGTGGACATGAGCCGGGAAGGCTTGGAAAACCAGACCGTGGACAACTCAGAAAATGGAATCTCTCTTTTTCGTGCTAAAATCGAGAGGAAAAAACCGAAATTGTAATTTATACTAAAAACTGTTAGGAGAATTGGGATTATGGAATGGATTGAAAGATTAAATGACGCAATAGGTTATATCGAGGAACATTTAACAAAGGAAATCGATTATGAACGGCTTGGGCAAATTGCTTGTTGTTCTTCCTATCATTTTCAGAGAATGTTCACTTATATGGCGGGAATTCCTCTATCTGATTATATCCGCAGGAGAAAAATGTCCCTTGCCGCCGTAGATTTACAGGGGAAAGGCATGAAAATCATTGATGTGGCAGGAAAATACGGATATAATTCCCCCACCGCATTTAACAGAGCATTTCAGTCTGTTCACGGAATTGCCCCATCTGCTGTAAAAAAGCAGGGCGTATCCGTAAAATCCTTCCCTCCTATCTTATTCAAAATCACAATAAAAGGAGCTAAAGAAATGAATTACAGAATCGAAACAAAAGACGCTTTCCGTATTGTAGGTGTATCCGTACCGTTGAATAAGGATATGGAAAAAAATTTTACAGTCATACCCGCAAAGTGGCAGGAAATATCTACAGACGGAACATTACAGAGGTTGATTGGCATGATGGACACACCTCCTATAGGAGTGCTTGGTGTCAGCACATGTAATGACCCGGAACCGTGGAGGTATTATATTGCGGTATCTACTTCACAGGAAAAGAATGACCTTGAAGATTTTATTGTACCGGCGGCTACTTGGGCAATATTTCCCGGAGAGGGCACAAATCAGTCTATCCAGGAATTGGAGCGACGCATCGTAACAGAATGGCTGCCGACTTCAGGATATGAGTATGGAAATGCTCCCGATGTCGAGGTTTATTTAAATCAAGATCCACAAAATGCGCAATATGAAGTATGGATACCTGTAGTGAAGAAATAGTTGTGGATGTGGGTGACAGTACATTTATTATTATGTTATAATTTTTAGGTCGTCGGGAGCCACAAAATAAAATGATGGAGGTATGTTTTATGTTACAGAAATCAAAAAGATATGAAGAAGTGAGATGCCCAGCATAGGCTGATGCATCATATAGCCTATGCCTTTACAGATGTCAAATATTTGGAGGCTAGTAAATGGGCTATAAGAGAAGTACTTCAATTCTTCCACCGGAACTGATACAGCAGATCCAAAAATATGTGGACGGCGAGTATATATATATTCCCCGTATCGCTGAAAAACGAAAAAACTGGGGAGATAATACCAACACCCGTCAAACATTGGCTTTAAGAAATGAGGAAATATTTCATAAATACCAAAGCGGCGCTGCTGTCAGCAACCTGGCAGAACAATATCACATTTCAACACAGGGAATCTACAAAATATTATCAAAATTCAAAGGATAACCCTATAACGGGCAACAGGTCGCTATATGACTTGTTGCCTTGTTTGGATGGAATCATACATCGAATGTATGTCTAAATGTTATTACGCAATCATTTAGTTGCTTGTAAGTTCTATCGCTGGTCCATTATAATTTCTATATAACTATTCCATCATTATTTTAGTAACAGGGGAGGCAATAATGAATAATTACAGGGATTATCTTTATATGCTGGAAGATAATGCACATTTGATTAGTATGGTGCCCGTGGAAGAGCTGATTCGGTTTGGTTATGAAATTGGACTAGACGAGAATTCCAAAATACTTGATCTATGCTGTGGTTATGGTACTTTGCTCAAGATATGGAGCGAAACCTTTGGAATTACCGGAGTAGGCGTTGATATCTGTGAGGAATTTCTTTCTGTTGGAAGGGAACGGCTGGTGAAATACGGAATCGAAAAAGTTACTTTACATTGCGAAGATGTGAAATTATATCGGGACAATGAAAAATACGATGTGGTCATTTGTAGCGAGACAATAGACAGTATTCCAGAGACCTTGAATCTTGGAAACAAATTCCTTAAACCAGGTGGTCTGCTTGCATACCAAAAATTGTTTTCAAAAATAAAAATTCCACCCAAAGAGCTTGTAGAATTTGATGCAGAGGTGCTACCATTATCCGAACTAAATCATATTTTTAACGAAAATGGATTTCAGATTACATCCATGGCCAGTGATACTATTGGTATGTGGGAAAAATATGTTTTGAACTGGAATGGAAAGAGGGATTTGCTTAGTTTGAAACAGGATATACACAATCAAGACCTAAAAAACTGGATAAAGCATTGGTATGATATGTATTTTGATTATCGCCGTCAATATGAGGGACAGGCAATGTTTGGATTGCAGCAAATTGTGACAAGATGAAGTAATGGATATGGAGAATCAAGACCCTGTATTTCCATGGCAGAAATTCCAATTTTAGGGGGATACATCAAGCACTTAGAGAGATCTAAGTGCTTGCAGCACCCGCCATAATAGCTTTATCATTCGTTAAGAATTTTGTATAAATGGAAAAGTTCCCCTTCTTTTTCCATTAATTCATCAAATTTTCCTCTTTCCACAATTTTTCCGTCACCCATCACAATGATCTCACTGTACTTTTGCATAAGCGCTTTATTATATCTGTGGGTGATATTTACAATGGTGATATCTTCATCCAACAGTCTTTTTTCAATTTCAAAAGCGGTAGCATTGTCAAGCCCCGATGTGATTTCATCGAGAAAGGTCATTGCTTTATTTCTTAAAAATAGCCTTGCCAAGGCAATTCTCTGCAATTCACCACCCGAAAAATTTTTCCCATTCTCCTGAATTTTTTCATCTACGCCCTCCGGAAGTTTCTGAATGGTATCATAGATGCCTGCCTTCCGTAGTGCTTTAATGACCTCGTCTTTTGAATAATTCTGGTATAAGGCCACATTATTAAAAACTGTGTCGTTGAATATGTATGTCTGCTGGTAGCAAACGGGACTTATATGCATGATACTTTCCTTGTTAAGTCCTGAAAGCTCGTGTCCATTGATCAGAATCCGACCTGTATAATCCGGACCATACTCCGTGAGTAATTTTATGATGCTTGATTTTCCACTTCCGCTCTTACCAACAATGGCATACTTCTTGCCTTTCTCAAA
>CAJTMX010000050.1 GCA_910577235.1 uncultured Acetatifactor sp.
ATCAAGACCTCCAGCGGCGACCGCAAGATTCCCGTTGTTGCGTCCAAGGGTACGGCATCCTGGATTGACGAGGAGGGCGCATACCCGGAGAGCGACGACTCCTTCGGGCAGGTTTCCATCGGCGCTTACAAGCTGGGCACCATGATCAAGGTTTCCGAGGAACTGTTAAACGACAGCGTGTTTGACCTGCAGTCCTATATCTCCCGCGAGTTTGCCCGCAGGATCGGGGCGAAGGAAGAGGAGGCGTTCTTCACGGGGGACGGCAAGGGCAAGCCGTTAGGGGTGCTTGCGGCCACGGGCGGAGCGGAGACGGGCGTGACTGCCGCGTCTGCCACGGCTGTGACGGCGGATGAACTGATGGATTTATATTATTCGCTGAAATCCCCTTACCGCAAGAAATCCGTTTGGGTGCTGAATGATTCCACCATCAAGGCCATCCGCAAGCTCAAGGATACCAACGGGCAGTATTTATGGCAGCCGTCACTGACAGCCGGAACGCCGGACACCATCCTTGGCAGGCCAGTCAAAACCTCTGCGTATATGCCGGCCATTGCCGCAGGCGCAAAGACCATCGCATTCGGTGACTTCTCCTATTACTGGATCGCTGACAGGCAGGGGCGCAGTTTCAAGCGCCTGAACGAGCTGTTTGCGGCGACCGGGCAGGTGGGCTTCCTTGCCTCCCAGCGTGTGGATGGGAAGATGATCCTTGCGGAAGCGGTGAAAGTGCTGGAGCAGAAGGGGGCTCCGGCTTAAAAGAAAGGGGCGCTGCAGGCATGATGGTGGAATTGGAAGAAATGAAGAATTACCTCCGTGTGGATTACGATGACGATGATGCCCTGATTGGAAACATCATCAGGGCATCGGAAAAAATCTGCATGGATGTGGCACGGATGGATGATACGGGGGAGTTTTCGGCTGTGGAAAACGCAAAGATAGCAGTACAGTATACAGCCGCCTATCTGTATGAACACCGGGAGGAAGCCGACCACCATGCCCTCATGCTCACCCTGCGCTCGCTCCTTTCCGGCAGCCGGAAGGAGGCGTTCTGATGGAGGTTTCACTATTAAATGTGAAGATTACTTTCCAGAAAAATGCAGTGGCGGTGGATGGCATCGGCAACCACAAAAACACATGGGCGGATTATTATTCCTGCCATGCCACAGTAAGCGGCGAGGCGGGGAGACAGACCAGCGAGGCAGACGTGGCCGGAACCGTGGCGGATGAATCGGACATTTCGTTTACTGTCCGCTGGTGCAGAAAAGCGGCCGCAGTCGATTCCACGGGATACCGGGTAGTATTTGGCGGGGGACTGTACGATATTCTCGCCATCGACCACATGAATTATAAAAAGAAAAGTATCAAGTTCAAATGCAGGAAAGCGAGGCGGTGATGATGGCAGGAAAAAGGGTAGGAATTGACAGCTTTGCGGCTGTGCTGGAGCAGTCGCTCTCGGATTATGGGGTGTCTGCAGCGTCAAATGTGAAGGCGGCGGTCACGAAGGCGGGGGAGGCCGTAAAAGGCCAGATACAGTCCACGGCGCCAAGGGACACGGGGAGGTACGCAAAAAGCTGGTCTGCGGACACCGTGAAGGAGACGGCATCCTCAAAGGCGGTGGTGGTCCATTCGAAGAAGCAGTACCGGCTGACGCACCTGCTGGAGTTCGGCCACGCAAAGCGGGGCGGCGGCAGGACGAGGGCGCAGCCGCATATCGCACCTGCGGAGAAAGCAGGGTTCGAACTGCTTTTATCCGAGGTGGAAAAGGGGGTGAAAGGATGAGCCACGGGGAAGTCATGGCCATGGTGGCAGAGATGGGGCTGCCTTATGCCTACCATCATTTTGCGGAGGGGGAATCCCCGGAACCGCCCTTTATTGTATTTCTATACCCGGAAGCTGATAATTTCGCAGCAGACGGGACAGTGTATTTCAAAATAAACCGGCTCCATATAGAAATCTACACTGACCTAAAGCAGCCGGAACTGGAAGAGTCTGTAGAGGCGGTGCTGTTAAAAAATGGCATCTTCTACAGTAAAACGGAAACGTGGATTGAGTCGGAAAAGCTGTATGAAGTCTTGTATGGAATGGAGGTATGACATGAAGAACAACAAAGTAAAATTTAATATCTGCAACTGCCACTATGCTTTGCAGAAGGTGCAGGAGAACGGGGAGACGGGGTTTGAAAGCCCTGTGGCGATGCCGGGTGCGGTATCCCTTTCCCTGGACCCCAACGGTGAGCCGGAATCTTTCTATGCGGACGGCATCGAGTATTACATCATTGCCAACAACATGGGCTATGACGGCGACCTGGAACTGGCACTGATCCCGGAGAGCTTCCGCACGGATGTGCTAAAGGAGGAGGCGGACAGCAACGAGGTGCTGGTGGAGAACGCACACTCCGAGACGGCGGCCTTTGCGCTGCTGTTCGAGTTTGACGGTGATGTGCGTAAGATACGCCATGTGCTGTACAACTGTTCCGCGAGCCGTCCCAAGATCGAGGGCAAGACCAATGAGGAGAGCCGGGAGGTGCAGACGGAAACGCTGACCATCAAGGCGCGCCCGCTGGCAAGCGGCTATGTGAAGGCAAAAACCGGGAACAGAACATCTGCGGAAACTTATGCCAACTGGTACAAGGAAGTGTATATACCAGAACCCAAGGTGGCAGGAGCAGATGCAGAGGGACAGGGGTGAAGGAGGCTAAAAGGATATGAGCATTGTCAGGAAGATAGAGATTGACGGGCAGGATGTGTTGTTTAAGGCATCGGCGGCGATCCCGCGCATTTACAGGCTGAAATTTCAGAGAGACATTTATAAGGATTTGCGGATTCTTGAAAAGAGCATCGGTGAGGGTGATGAGGAAAGTTCCGACCTTGATTTATTCTCTTTGGAGATGTTCGAGAATATCGCCTATACGATGGCGAAGCACGCCGATCCGCAGATACCGAATGAGGTGGATGAGTGGCTGGATGGTTTTAATACATTTTCCATCTACCAGGTGCTGCCGCAGCTCATACAACTGTGGGGACTGAACGTGAAGACGGATGTGGAGGCTAAAAAAAACTTCGCCCAACTGAGCGAGAAATGACAACACCGCTGTTCCTGCTCCGGTGTGTGCAGCTTGGGCTTTCGATAGCAGACCTTGAATTGCTTTCTATCGGGCTGATCAATGATATGTACGCCGAGAGCAGGAATGACGAGTGTAATTATGCCATCTTAGCTATGCAAGAAGATTTTGATAGGTTTTGATTGGCGCACAATAAATTTTACTTGACGCATAATACTGGATATGATACTATGGTTGAGTAAACACTAAGTATGCGCTTAATATGCGCTGATTAAAAAAAGGAGAAAGCCATGTTTTATGAAGTCATTGCACAATTTGCAAAAGCTGGGGCACCATCATTTTACACGCCGGGATATGAGGGTTATCTTTCAGAAGCGAAGGATTATTTTAACATTAGGAGCAGAGTGGCTACAAACCCGAAGGAAATCACGGAATTGGGGATTATTGATGATAAGACGATAAGGATTATATTCCGAAGCCATGACAAACTGAGGCTTGAACAAATTTCAAGAAGTCTGAGGGTGTTCAGTATGTATCTCATTGACGAGACACATCCGTTAAACTTCAGCAGTTTAATTTCTGGCAAACGACTTTTTCGTATGCATGCATCTGAATTTGCATCTGATGAAGCCGAGGAAGTTAGATTGCAAAATGGTAATGGCGGAATGGATGGCGATATGGAACCGGATGTTGAAATGAATAAATTGTATCTGATAGAAAAAATGTGCCTTCTTCTCAGGGAGATGGACAGAAGTTCGGAAAATATAGAAGCTGTAAGAGAAATAGATACTATTTTGGAAAGCTTTCTTGAGAGGAGGAAATAATATGCCTACGATATTGCCATTTGCAAATTCTTTTGAAGCATATTTTTTAAGCCCGCTTTTTAATGCAGCATTACTGCGAGGAACTGTTTCTGCAGCAGAGAGTATTTATAATTCCCTTCCGCGAAAATACGGGAAAAGAAAACAAATCAGTGTAACAGTTAACTCTCAGAAAAAATGTCTGGAAATTACTTTATATTCTGATATTATTATTTCTTCGATTAATCAGCTACGTGCAAGCCAATATTTCAGTAAAGTGCTATCTAAACAACCCGGAATGGGAGCATACATCATTGATAAGAGACTTTTGAGGCAATAATTGAAAAGCATTATGAAAGCATCGGGTATAGACTCGGTGCTTTTTTCTTGGGAGCAGAAATGCTCTTTTTTTGTGCATAAAAGGGAGGTGGTAAGTCTTGGGAGCAAGCAGGATACAGGGAATCACAGTCGAGATTGGCGGCGACACTACCAAGCTAACCACAGCTCTTAAAGGGGTAAATACGGAAATTCGTACTACTCAGTCACAGCTACGGGACGTGGAAAGGCTCCTAAAGCTGGACCCCGGCAATACGGAACTGCTGGCACAGAAGCACAGGCTCCTTGCACAGGCGGTTGCGGAAACGAAAGAAAAGCTGGAAACCTTAAAGACGGCAGCACAGCAGGCAAATGAAGCACTGGCAAAAGGGGAGGTCACCCAGGAGCAGTACGATGGTTTGCAGAGGGAGATTATCGAGACAGAGGAAAAGCTGAGGAACCTCGAAAACCAGGCGAACCAGTCAGCGGTGGCAATTCAGAAGATAGCCGCCACAGGAGAGGATTTAAAGAACCTTGGAGATAAGATTTCCGGTGTAGGGACTACCCTCACCAAAGGCGTGACTACGCCTATTGTGGGGCTTGGCACGGTGGCAGTGAAGACCGCCGCCGATTTCGATTCTGCCATGAGCCAGGTGGCGGCTGTGTCCGGGGCAACGGGAAGTGACCTGGATGCCCTCCGGGATAAGGCAAGGGAGATGGGCAGCAAGACCAAGTTCTCCGCATCCGAGGCAGCCGAGGCCATGAACTACATGGCAATGGCGGGTTGGAAAACCTCTGATATGCTTTCCGGCATTGAGGGCATCATGAACCTTGCCGCTGCCTCCGGGGAGGATTTGGCAAGCACCTCTGACATTGTGACGGACGCACTGACCGCTTTCGGTTTAACGGCTGCCGATTCCGGGCATTTCGCAGATATCCTTGCGGCGGCATCCAGTAATGCCAATACCAACGTATCCATGATGGGCGAGACCTTCAAATACTGTGCGCCCATTGCCGGGGCTTTGGGATTTTCTGCGGAGGATACCGCAGAGGCAATCGGGCTGATGGGCAATGCGGGCATCAAGTCCACGCAGGCCGGTACCGCGCTCCGTACCATCATGAGCAACCTTTCCGGGGAAGTGAAGATATGCGGTTCGAGCATTGGTGAAGTCACCATTGCCACCACCAATGCAGACGGGAGCATGAGGGATTTGAGCGCCATCCTCGCTGACTGCCGGACGGCTTTCGGCGGCCTGTCTGAATCAGAGAAAGCAGCGGCGGCAGAGGCTTTGGTGGGGAAGAATGCCATGTCAGGATTCCTCGCACTGATGAACGCCGCCCCTGCGGACATTGAGAAGGTAAGCAGCGCCATAGCAAACTGCGACGGGAAGTCTGCGGAAATGGCGGCAACCATGCAGGATAACCTTGCCGGGCAGCTTACCATCTTAAAGAGCCAGTTGGAGGAGCTGGCTATTTCCTTTGGTGAAATCCTCATGCCAGCCATCCGCCAGATTGTCACATGGGTGCAGGGCTTCGTTGACAAGCTCAACGGCATGGATGAAGGCACCAAGAACACCATCGTCACCATCGGCCTGCTTGCGGCGGCAATCGGTCCCGTGCTTATCGTGATCGGGAAAGTGGTCTCGGCGGTGGGCAGTATTATGACATTCATCCCGACACTGATCGGCGGCATTTCCAGTATCGGCGGAGGGCTTAGTGCGCTGTGGGGTATCCTTGCGGCGAACCCGGTAACGCTGGTCATTGCGGCAATCGCGGCACTGATTGCCATTTTCGTGGCACTGTGGAATAACTGCGAGGGATTCCGGGAGTTCTGGATCAACTTATGGAATGTCATAAAAGAAGCGGCTGTTGCGGTATGGAATGGGCTGAAAGACTTTTTCTCCAATATCTGGAACGCCATCACCGGGGCGGCGCAGTCCATCTGGAACGGCTTGAAAGACTTTTTCAGCGGCTTATGGGAAGGGATAAAGAATATCTTCCAGACTGTCCTTGATGTGATAAAGACGCTGATTGTGGCGCGGTTCGAGTTCTATAAGATGATCATTACAACCGTGCTGAACGTGATACAGACGGTGGTCTCTACGGTATGGAATGCGATAAAAACCGTGATTGAGACTGTGACAAATGCCATCGGCTCTTTCCTTTCCTCCGCATGGGAAGCGATACGGAATACCGTCACCACGGTAATGGAGGCAATCAAAAATGTCGTGACCACGGTATGGGAGGCAATCAAATCCGCAGTGACGGCGGTGCTTTCCGCAATCAAGGATGTGGTGGTCTCTGCGTGGGAGGCAATAAAGAATGCCATTTCCACAGCAATGGAGGCAATCAAATCTGCGGTCACGGCGGCGTGGGAAGCTATCAAGAGTGCGGTGTCCTCTGCGATTGAAGCGATAAAAAATGTGGCTGTGGCGGCATGGGAGGCGATCAAGTCAGCGGTCATTTCCATTATGGAGGCGATCAAGAGCGCCATTACCGCCGCTTGGGAAGCAATCAAATCCGCAGTAAGCTCTGTGGTCAATGCAATAAAGGAAGTCATCACCAGTGTGTGGAATGCCATCAAGTCAACGGTCACAGGCATTGTGGGCGGTCTGAAAGATGCGGTTGTAAATGTATTCAACAGTCTGCTCTCAGGAATCAAAAATGCCATGAGCGGCATCACGAATGCCGTAAAGAGCGGCTTTGACGGTGCAATTAACTTCATCAAGGGGCTGCCCTCACAGGCATTGCAGTGGGGCAAGGATATCATCGGCGGGCTGATCAATGGCATCAAGTCCAAGATCAGCGGCCTTGTGGACAGTGTGAAGGATGTGGCGGGGACAATCGCCTCCTTCCTGCATTTCTCCGAGCCGGACGAGGGACCGCTTTCCAACTTCCACACCTTTATGCCGGATATGATTGATTTACTCGGAAAAGGCATCAAAGGCAACCTCGGAAAGCTGACCGGCCCCATGAAGGAACTGGCGGGTATGCTCATCCCTGCCACGGATTCCATGACGGCAGGGGCGCAGGCGGAGGGAGGTTCCGGCGGCAGTTCCTCTCTGGCGGCAAGGCTGGATGCCATGTATGAGGTGGTAACAAAGTATCTGCCACGATTGGCAAACAGCCAGGTGGTATTGGATTCCGGCGCACTGGTCGGGGAACTGTCTGACGGGCTGAACCGGGAGCTGGGAAAGGCGTATTCATGATAAGGAAATTCAGGCTTATAAACGGGGAAGGGGTGTCATGGGATTTGAACGCCCGGACATCCTTTTTCCATTCCATTGGCGGCTTCGGCTATAAGGACGGGACGCAGTATGAACAGATTGGCACGGACTTCATCCCCCTGGAGGAATTATTCTCACAGGGCGTGATGACCGGGCGGATATTCTTTGGCGGGAAAAGCGCATACCAGAACTACCGGGCATTTTCAAGATTTGTCCGGGCAGTTCCGCTTACCCTTGTGTATGAAATGGAAGAAGCATTCCGCGTCCCGGTGCGGATGACGGAGATTACAAAGAGCGAATTAATAACAGGAGGCGCAGGCTTAGACTGCGAGGTGGCTTTCACTGCAACCGGGCTGTTTTATAAGAATGTTTCCGGCTACAGCGGCACGCTCTCCATCGGCGGGAAAATCTATCCCTACGAATACACCTATGCCTATGCGGATGTGACGCAGAACACCCTCATGATCGACAGCGACAGCCACGGGGACAGCCCATGCAGGGTGACGGTGTACGGCCCCTGCACGAACCCGGTATGGAAGCACTATGTGAACAACGTGCTTTATGAGACCGGGCGGTATGAGGGCAGCATCCCGGACGGGCATAAGCTGGTCATCGACACCACGCAGATTCCCTACAGCATTACGGAGCGGGGCGTCAGTGACGAGGTGGTGGCGGACAGGTACCAGATGTGCGATTTTACCACGGAGCGGTTCTTCCACCTGCAGTACGGCAGCAACCGTATCTCCGTAGTGCATGAGGGGCTGAACATTCTAAACGTGATGGTGGAAGGGAGGATCAGCTATGAGACCGTATAACGTGGAGATATTCACGCAGGATTTTGAAATGGTGGGCAATACAAATGTAAATGAGATCACTTATAAAGAGGACTATTTATCATCGGACGGCAATACCGTGACGGTGCTTGCCCTCCCCGGAGTGAAGAAGCAGGACTATATCCGCATCAGCCGTGGGGATGAGGAGTATGCCGGGATTGTGACGGAAATCGGTTATGGCACGGACAGGTCAAAGAAGCTACAGACCATTTCCTATAAACCACTCATGGAGCTGCTGAATACGGATGTGCTTTTTGATGTGAACCTGCAGGGGCAGGGGAGTATGGAGCAGTTCATCTGTGACAGGATAAAAGAAATGTTCATCACCAATGAGGATGGGATGCAGAATATCAAAGGTCTTTCGGTTATGGCGGCAACGGCCACAAAGGACTGGAGCCTGCACATCACGCCCTCCGATAAGGGCGGGCATTACAACATCGTAAACCTCATAGATTCCGTGATCATCCCGGCAATGGAAAAATACAGCATCCTTGTAAAGACAAAGCTGGACATCCAGAACCGGGAAATACAGATTACGGTGGGGAAAGCGTCAGCCGGGGTGATTACGATTGAAAGCGACCTTCCGAATATCATCAAAAAGAGCGTCACGATAAAACAGGTCAGTGCGGATGTGAATAAACTGGTGATTTATGATGCGGAGGATTATTCCAATACCCGGATTTATTACCTGCATTCTGATCTTGGCTATGACACGAAAGACCGAGACCGCATTACCCCGGTGGTGAGTGAGATGCAGGCGGTTTCCCATGAGGAGGGGAGCAGCTTTGAGAGTGCGGCCATCAGCGCCGCCCATAACAAGTTTGCAAACTTGTCCTACTCCAACCTCATAGAACTAACCATGCTGAACGGTGACGCACTGGTGAAGCCGGAGGAACTGGAATTCGGGCAGGTGGCGGATATCATCTCGGACGGGGAAAGCTACCGGAGCATCCTGACTGGCAGGGAGCGTGGGAAGAATACCAAGCTGGTGTTCGGCACGGTGCGGCTGGACTTGACTAAGATCTTAAGGAGGCAGGAGAATGGCTGACAACATCACACTGAAAACCTATAAGGGCGGGAACGTGACCCCGCAGGATGACGCCATTATTTATGAAACCGCAATCCCCGGCAGCGGCATCTTCAAAGGGTGCGAAGTGACCTATGCGAGAGGAAATGTGCTGCACATCTCGCAGGGCTTTGGCATGATTCGTGGCCGGTTCTTTGAGGTGTATGAAACGGAGATTGACGTGCGCCTTGCGGATGTGGGGGAGACATTGCAGGGGCGGGTGTATATCCACCTGGATTTATCCAATGCGGATGAGCCCATCAAGATACTGGCGCAGGCGGCAGCGGAGCTTCCGCCGCTGGATGCGGATGTAAATATCAATTACAACAATTCCTCCTACGATCTGGAACTTGCCATCTTCACCGTATCTTCCGCAGGTCTGGACGGCCTTACGAAAGTGTTCCCCACGCTGAAAGCCGGGAGCGGAGGCGGCGGCGGAGGGGAAACGCTCACCCGTGCAACCTCTTATGCCGTAGGGGATGCGGTGACCGCAGTGGGCGCTCCGGGCTGGGCAACGCTGGTCTGCACACAGGCAGGCACCACGGCGGCATCGGAGCCTTCCGGGTATTCGAGGATCACAAAAGTGGGGGATAGGGTGCTGGATGGTACCGCAGTGTTTACGGCAAGGAACATCATCGGGGAGCTGGACGGTGTCATTTCCGATGTTTCCAGTATGGGGGAATCCATGACAGAACTGGATTCCAAAGTAACGGAGATGATGAGCAGCACCGGCCTTGTGATGAAACTGGTGAGCCTTGACGAGTACCGGGCATTGGAAAGCTACAGTGCAAGCACCATTTATCTCTGCTATGAAGATGAAGCCACTAAGAGGGTGACGCGGATTTTTGTGGGTGAGGACAGGGTGTATGCGGCGGGTGTCAAAGTAACGTACCAGATTGACACGGGGTATGCGCTGGAGCGTACTGTGCCGGACAGGGAGGATGCCATTGCCGTCGCACCGCCCGCCGCTTTGGAGGGCTACACCTTTGTAGGGTGGCGGCAGGATGATTCCGCGGAAAAGAAGGTGCTTTCGGAATATATCATCAGTTCGGAAGAACCCGTCACGCTCTATGCGGTGTTTAAAAAGCAGATGACCATCGGGCTGATGCCAAACGGGGGCATTCTGGCAGAAACTGGGGCAAAGGAAAGTTTCACGGCTTTCTGCTACTACAATAACGGGAATTCCCAGAGCGAACCTACCACGGTACCGGCAAGCCCCTACACACGGAAGAATATGTCCTTCTGCGGATGGAGCATTGACTCCCTCTCCACGCCATCCTATAAGCCGGGGGAATTAGGGGTGTTCCCTGCGGATGCCACCCTTTATGCCATGTGGGTGACCACGGAGTATGATTTCCCTTATACCGGGAATTATGTGCAGTTCACCATCCCACAGGACGGCATCTATGAGTTTGAGGTGTGGGGCGCTTCCGGGGGTGCTGCAAAAGTGGATTCCTTTACGGCAGAAGGCGGTCTTGGAGGGCATTCCAAAGGCTGTAAGAAAATGAAAAAAGATGAGGTAATCTATATCTTTAATGGCGGCTCACCGAATGGCACGTCATCGGGGGCAAACGGAGGCGGGAACGGCTACAATTACACAAGCAGCAAGCAGTATGGGGCAGGCGGCGGAGGGGCTACCCATGTGGCGACAAAACCTTACGGCATTGGCACGAACAGTTCCAGCGGACCGACCTATGTGAACCGTTCCTGCATCCTGATCGTGGCAGGTGGCGGAGGCGGCGGGGGAATCGACAATGGGACAGTCCACAAAGGCGGTGATGGAGGCGGTGAGCGGGGCGGCGATGGTTCCGGCGGTGCCCTTGGCGGACGCCAGATTTCCACAGGGAGCAGCCCTTCCAGTAACTTTGGGCTTGGGGCGTATTATTCATCAACCAGCACCTGTTCTTCCGGCGGCGGAGGCGGGTGGTTCGGCGGGAATTACGGCCTGCGCGGGGAATCCGGCGCGGGAGGCTCCGGCTATGTGGACGGCGTTGCGCCTTTCACCCATAACGGGAAATATTACCCCGCAGTAACAGAGGCAGGGGTGAACGAAGGGAACGGGAAGGCATTCATCCGCTATGTGGAATGCGCGTAGACACAATTAAATGTTTTTTTTGGGAACAGGCGGTTGCCCGGAATCGGGCGGCCGCTTTTTCTATACAACAAAAATCTATTAAAGGAGGGTTTCACTATGAAGGAATTCTGGAACACGATCCAACTCATTTTTGCAGGCGTCGGGGGATGGCTCGGCTGGTTCCTCGGCGGCTGTGACGGCCTGCTGTATGCGCTGGTCGCTTTTGCCGTGGTGGATTATATCACGGGGGTGATGTGCGCCGCAGCAGATAGGAAGCTGTCCAGCGGGGTGGGATTCAGGGGCATCGCAAAGAAGGTGCTGGTCTTCCTGCTGGTGGGGATTGCCAACATCCTTGATGCGCAGGTCATCGGCACGGGGAGCGTCCTGCGGACGGCAGTCATCTTTTTCTATATCTCTAATGAGGGCGTGAGCCTTCTGGAGAATGCCGGATACCTGGGGCTGCCCATCCCGGAAAAGCTGAAGGACATTCTGGCACAGCTCCATGACAGGGCGGAGAACGGGAAGGGGGATGAAGAATCATGAAACTGGTGGAATCAATTATGACAAGGAATCCCTGCTATACGGCAGGGAGGAAGATCACGGTCAAAGGGCTGATGCTCCACTCTGTGGGCTGCCCGCAGCCAAAGGCATCTGCATTTATCAATTCGTGGAACAGTCCGTCACATGACAGTTCCTGTGTCCATGGGTTCATTGATGGGAACGACGGTACAGTGTACCAGACGCTCCCATGGAACCACAGGGGGTGGCACTGCGGCTCTGGCAGCAAGGGCAGCGGCAACAATACCCATATCGGGATGGAGATGTGCGAACCGGCATGTATCAAGTACACATCGGGCAGCAATTTCACCTGCTCCGACACGGCTACGGCAAAGGCGGTGGCGAAAAGGACTTATGAGACGGCGGTGGAGCTGTTCGCCATGCTCTGTGGAAAGTACAGCCTTGACCCGCTTGCGGACGGCGTCATCATCAGCCACAGGGAAGGCTGTGCGAGGGGCATTGCCAGCAACCATGGCGACCCGGAGCATTTATGGACGCAGCTTGGCATTGGGTATACCATGGACGGATTCCGTAAAGCGGTCAGGGCGGCAATGGATGAGGGCGGCACGGACGGGTACACGGAGATCATGGGAAAGGCCGTGGCAACAGCGGAGCAGATGAAATCCTATATCAGATCGAAGAACCCTGCTGTGGCCCCGTCTGTACTGGATATGATCCCGCTGTACCTTGCGGAAGGGGAGGCAGAGGGCGTGAGGGGCGATATCGCCTTTGCGCAGTCCTGCCTTGAGACAGGGAACTTTACTTTCTCCGGCTCTGCGGTCACACTTTCGCAGAATAATTTCTGCGGGCTTGGGGTGACGCAGAGGGGAAAAACGGGGTTGTCCTTTGACACGCCGCAGCTCGGCATCCGGGCGCAGGTGCAGCACCTCAAAGCCTATGCATCCACGGATGCCCTCGTGAATGAGAAGACTGATCCCCGTTTCCGTTATGTCACAAGGGGCTGCGCACCTTATGTGGAGTGGCTTGGGCAGAAGGAGAACCCGCAGGGGAAAGGCTGGGCGGCAGGGGAGAAGTATGGGGAGAAAATCCTCTCCATCCTGAAAGCTGTCATGGATGAGGGGAAGGTGCAGTTCATGGAGAGCCTTACCCTTTCCGCACCTTACATGGTGCGTGTGGCAATCCCTGATTTGAATATCCGCAAAGGACCGGGGACAGGGTATGCAAAGACAGGGAGATATACGGGGGTTGGAAATTTTACGATTGTGGAAGAGGCTGATGGAAAAGGGGCGTCAAAGTGGGGGCTGCTGAAAGCCTACCAGGATAAACGGGACGGATGGATATCCCTTGACCATGCAGTGAGGATATGACAGAGGCAATGCCCGCGGATGGTATATATGCATCCGTGGGCATTATTTTTTTGCCGTCCTGCCAGTGTGCCATATCCCGTATTTTATCTGGAGTCTCTTCCCTGGTTTCCCGGTACGAGTAGGTTCTCCATAGGCACGCCCAATATCCTGCTGAGCATATACAGGTTGTCGATGGAGGGCAGGGTGCGTCCTTTGATCCATCTGTATATGGGCTGCGGGCAGGACAGGCCGAGCATCTCCTGCAATTCCCTTATGCTGTAGCCGCTCTGCTTTATTGCATTGTGAATCTTCTGCCCTGTCAGGACGGCATCCAGCGTTGTAAATATGTTTCCTTTCGCCATATGGTCCTCCTTTCCGTAGTGATGCATATTAACTCTGAACCGCATGGTTATCAACTGGAAAACGGCTATCAGGAGGAAAAAGACTGAAACAGGAAAAACCAGTTGCTATATGGGGATACCTATGCTTATATATGAGATGCCGAGAGCTGGGAAGGAGGTGGAGCAGGATGCAGGAGAGTTTTATTTCAGATGAGGAACGGGAGAAATGCAGGAAGGTGGCGGAGGCATTCCGGGAGGCGCTTGCGGATGAGGACCTTGTGGTGCTGGACGCAGGGCGGTTCGGGTTTGTGAAATTACAGTATTACAAGCCACCATGGGGGTTCGATAATGTATTTACGTTCCTGGATGCCGGGACGCTATTTGATGATCTGTGGGAAGAATGGATGGATTCGCAGCTTCTGGACTATGCCAAAGGGACACCGATGGTGGAAATGGAATACGAGCAGATATTCAAATGTATGCCCAAAGATATGCAGGATTCCTATGTACTGAAAAAACAGGAATTCATGGAAGCCGCAGGGCGCGGGTTCCTTTCAGGCTTTGGAAAAGCCTGAGAACATACAGCTACGGCAATGCCCGCAGAAACCGGCCAGGCTCCTGCGGGCATTATTTTGCCATGCTGAAGGGGTGTTTATGTATTCAGTATGGCTTCAGCACAGGCATGGGTGTCAATGCGGCTGCGGAACAGCTCAATACAGTCCGAAAAGCCGAGCAGGTAGGCAAGTGCGCCGTACCGTGCGCCGAGCGCGTTCTGCTCGCTGACATACCGGTCGATGAGCTGCATGGCCTCTTTTGGCAGCCCCATGGCCTCCAGCCGGCCGGAGTATTCGTCTGACCTGCGGAGGATCTCCTGATAATCCTCATCTGCGCCTACAATGCTGTTCATGATGGTATTTACCCGCAGATCCATCAATTGGTACAATACGGAATCTTTATCCATAGCGGCATTCCTCCTTTCCTTAGTGGTGCATATTAACTCTGAATCCGTAGATTAGCAACTTATTTTTTTCGGCGCATAGGTATCCAAAACCGCCCTCAAATCTCCGTATAGTGAGGAGGTGCAGCCATGACTGACAGGCAGGAAGAGCGGATAAAGAAAATGAAAGCCGGAGGATACGGATATGTGAGGATTGCACAGGAACTTGGGCTTTCGGAGAATACAGTGAAATCATTCTGCAGAAGGAAAGGGATAAACAAGGCGGCAGATACGGCGGTACCGTTCGTGGAAGGGGGTAAAGGCATCTGCCCATGCTGCGGGGCAGAGGTAAAACAGAATCCGGGGCGGAAGGTTAAGCGGTTCTGTTCCGATAAATGCAGGAATGCGTGGTGGAACAGTCATCCGGAACAGGTGGAGCGGAAGGCACATTATGAATTCGTGTGTGCTTACTGCAAAAAGCCGTTCACGGCTTACGGCAATGTCGGCAGGAAGTATTGCTGCCATGCGTGTTATGTGGCTGACAGGTTCGGGGGTGGCGCGGATGAGTGAGGAGCAGTTCCGAAACGAAAAGATGTACCACGCCACCATGAACATAGCGAAATCCCTTATGGAACAGGGGGCGATGACGGCAGATGAGTACGGTCAGATTGATACAATTTTCCGCAATAAATACCGCCCGATTTTGGTTAGTTTACAGACCGAAATGAGTGGATATAAAGCTGGTTCTATGGCATCATGTGACACTGACAAGGAGGGATGATATGCCGAGAATCAGCGTAATCGGGCAGGTTCTGCCGGAACTGAAAAAGAGGAAGAGGGTGGCGGCTTATGCCAGGGTGTCGATGGAGACGGAAATGCTCCTCCATTCCCTTTCCGCGCAGGTCAGCCATTACAACGGATTGATACAAAAAAATCCTGATTGGGAGTTTGCGGGCATATATGCGGATGAGGGCATCAGCGGAAGGGACACAAGCCACCGCGACGACTTCAACAGGCTGCTTGCGGACTGCGATGCCGGGAAGATTGACATGGTGCTGGTAAAGTCCGTCAGCCGTTTTGCAAGGGATACCGTGGACACGCTGACGGTGACGAGGCACCTGAAGGAGCTTGGAATCGATGTCTATTTTGAAAGGGAAAACATCCACTCCATCTCCGATGAGGGCGAGCTGCTGCTTACCCTGCTTGCGTCCTTCGCACAGGAGGAATCGCGCAGCATTTCTGAGAATGTGAAGTGGGGAATCCGAAAGCGGTTTGAACAGGGCATCCCGAACGGGCATAAAGCACCATACGGATATGAATGGGACGGGGAAATGTACCGGATCATACCGGAGCAGGGCGAGGTTGTAAAGGAGATATTTGCAAAGTATCTTTCTGGTGCATCTGCCTATGGGATTGCAAAGGAACTTTCAAAGAGGGGTGTCACAGGGCAGAAAGGCGTCCCGATGGACGACTCCACCATCAAGTTCATCCTCACGAACCCGTCCTACACGGGCTCCATGCTCCTGCAGAAGAATTTTATTTCCGAGGGGCATACGAGGAAAAGGAATAAGGGCGAGCTGCCCATGTACATGGTGGAGGGTATGTTCGAGCCGCTCATCCCGCAGGCAGATTTTGAAAAGGCGCAGCTCATACGGGAGCAGCGGGCGGATGCCGCCGCCAATAAAAACCCCACGCTCACGGCTTTTTCCGGACTGGTGAAATGCGGGGAGTGCGGCCACTCAGTGAGTAGGCGCACTACGAAGTATGGCAAGAAATGGAACTGCAATACCAGGGAGCGCAAGGGGAAAGCGGAATGTGGGCTTCGGCCTATCTATGAAACAGAGCTGGAACAGGCGGCGACCAAGGCACTGGAGTTTGCCGCCTTTGACGGGGCGGCAGTCCGGAGGGAAGTCGAGCAGATTGTCATAAATGCAGACCGCATTGAGTTCCGCATGAAAAGCGGGAAGGCAAGAGAGGTCATGCGGGCATACCAAAGAGGCCGCAGCGCATTTTCGCAGAAAATCACCTGCGGGTGCTGCGGCAGGAAACTGGAATGCGATTACTGGAAGATGGGCCCGAAAGGGCAGAAGGAAAAATATAAGGTTTGGGTGTGCCGGGGGTGTTCCTTCCGCAGGCTGCTGGATGATGAATTCCGAAAGGCAGCGGCGGAAGTCCTGGGGCGGGAGGATTACGAACCCCGCTTTGTGAAGGAGATTGCGGGCGTGACGGCATACGGGGACAGGTTTGAATTTCACTTTACAGATGGGGAGGTGGCCGAATGGCAAAGAAAGTAACAACCATACCCGCCACGCTGAACCGGTTTGACTCCAGGCCGATTGCGGCGGCGAAAAAGCGGAAGACAGCGGGGTATGCGAGGGTATCCACGGATTCCGAGGAACAGGCGACAAGCTATGAGGCGCAGGTCGATTATTACACCCGGTACATAAACGGCCGGGAGGATTGGGAATTTGCCGGGGTGTATACGGACGAAGGCATCTCTGCAACGAACACAAAAAAGCGTGACGGTTTTAACCAGATGATTGAGGATGCCCTGGCGGGGAAGATTGACCTCATCATCACAAAATCGGTCAGCCGGTTCGCAAGGAATACGGTGGATTCCTTAACGACAGTAAGGAAGCTGAAGGAGAAGGGCATCGAGGTTTATTTTGAAAAAGAGAACATCTACACGCTGGATTCCAAGGGGGAGCTGCTCATCACCATCATGAGCTCCCTTGCGCAGGAGGAATCGCGGAGCATTTCGGAGAACACCACATGGGGCAAGCGGAAGCAGTTTGCGGACGGCAAAGGCAGCCTTGCCTACAGCACTTTCCTCGGATATGAGAAAGGCGAGGACGGCAGCCTGAGAGTGAACCCGGAGCAGGCAGAAACGGTAAAGCTGATATACCAGCTTTTCCTGCAGGGACTGAGCCCGTATGCCATCGGCAAGAAGCTGACGGGGCTTGGCATCAAGAGCCCTGCGGGGAAGGACACCTGGCACCAGAGTTCCGTCAAGAGCATCCTCACCAACGAGAAGTACAAAGGGGACGCGCTCCTGCAGAAGCAGTACACGGCGGACTTCCTCAC
>CAJTMX010000051.1 GCA_910577235.1 uncultured Acetatifactor sp.
GGCATAGGCAGTGATACCCTTGAGAAAAATGTGTCAACTAATATTGACAATATCACTCTGACTCGTCAATGTAAGTACCGTCTTCGGCTTTCAATCCACACTCCCGCAAGGGGAGTGACGGTAAGTCAATGCCGCACTCACCATCGTACTCACTCTTTCAATCCACACTCCCGCAAGGGGAGTGACTTACCCTTATCGCACAATTTATTAAGATTCGCGCTTTCAATCCACACTCCCGCAAGGGGAGTGACTGTCGGCGATTGTTGCATATATGGCATCATCTGCTTTCAATCCACACTCCCGCAAGGGGAGTGACGTAATACGACAATATGATGCATCGTATACGATACTTTCAATCCACACTCCCGCAAGGGGAGTGACGTGCATAATCTATCTTATGAGTTTCATGTCTTGTTCTTTCAATCCACACTCCCGCAAGGGGAGTGACTAGATACTCCCAACATACAAATAGCTAACGCAAACCTTTCAATCCACACTCCCGCAAGGGGAGTGACTAGTCACATTCTTGCGCCTAAATCAAAAGAGGAGGACTTTCAATCCACACTCCCGCAAGGGGAGTGACGTTAGCGACTAGCTAACCTCTCCCCCTTGTGGGGCTTTCAATCCACACTCCCGCAAGGGGAGTGACATGACAGTAGATGCTGACTTTAAAGACTTGATACTTTCAATCCACACTCCCGCAAGGGGAGTGACCGATAAAAGAGAGAGATTAATCGACGCTGAAGTTCTTTCAATCCACACTCCCGCAAGGGGAGTGACGACCCAAAGGGAGTCGTACACACTATGGGACTGTGGCTTTCAATCCACACTCCCGCAAGGGGAGTGACGTGTTAGCGACTAGCTAACCTCTCCCCCTTGTGGGGCTTTCAATCCACACTCCCGCAAGGGGAGTGACTTCATAATAATAATAATCCCGAGTAGTATTAGATCTTTCAATCCACACTCCCGCAAGGGGAGTGACATTTCACCAACTATTCGTTAAACGGCCTATTTTGCCTTTCAATCCACACTCCCGCAAGGGGAGTGACTATATAAGCAGCAGCGCAATTACAAAACCCAGGATCTTTCAATCCACACTCCCGCAAGGGGAGTGACTTAACGAACTAGTTGCACGCTGGAGAATGGCAGCTTTCAATCCACACTCCCGCAAGGGGAGTGACCCCGGTAGGGCAGAGATCGCGCTTGTGATGTACACTTTCAATCCACACTCCCGCAAGGGGAGTGACGTGAGTTTTTGGTCGGGCTCCTAGCGGTTCTGGACTTTCAATCCACACTCCCGCAAGGGGAGTGACAATAGATTTAGACGTACCCGCAAATTTAGCAACTCTTTCAATCCACACTCCCGCAAGGGGAGTGACACCAAAAACAAACAATAAAGTCCGTTTCTACACAACCAAAACTATCAATATTAACCAACTTTTCACATTCCCCCAACAGTCTCCAATCACTTTCTACTCTTTTTTGAGACAACTAAAGGTGCGAACCCCCCTGGGAAAACATGTTTACTACATATTCGCACTGATCAAAATATTATAGGAGCATCTAGATCCTGCACCTTTTTACTGCCATAATGCTCAATGCGATTGTGATACGCATTGCCCAGACGATAAAACCGCAGGCTGTCCTCCTCCTCATCAATCAGTTTCAAAAGACTGCTTTTAAAAGACACAAACTGTGCCTCATCCATTATACATTCAAACACAGAGTTCTGTACACGCAGGCCATAGTTCTGACATTGCTTGGCAACCTTGCGCAATCTCCCCTTCCCGGCCGCAGTTTCCGTGGAAACATCATAAGTAACAACGATCAGCATATAATTCCTCCCTGCAAGACACAATACTCCAAATCCAAGTGCTTACTTCCACAGAAACGGCGGATATCCGTCCAGATCTCCCCGTACATATCTGGCCAACAATAATGCCTGCACATAGGGCACCAGTCCCCATTCCACACCTTCCTGCAAATATGGGTGCGTAAGTTTCTCCGCTTTCTTATTCTGCCATGCGGCCAGATATTTTTTTCTGCCCGTCTCCTTGAGAAATACCGCGCCATTTTCCTTTTGCTCAAAATCATCCCCATCCACAACTTTTTTGTTAATGCAGGACAAGACAAATCGATCCGCATAAGGCGCCCGCAGCTCCTCCAGCAGGTCCAGCGCCAAAGAGCACCGCCCCGGTCTGTCCGTATGCATAAATCCGGCATAAGGGTCCAGACCCACACTCTCAAGAGCCGACACACACATACCGGTCAGCAGGGAATAGGTAAATGACAGCAGAGCATTCACTCTGTCTAAAGGAGGACGCCTGTTTCTGACGTCAAACAAAAAATCCTCTTTCTGCTGCAGTATCAACTGATCAAATTGGGAAAAATACCTTGATGCCGCCTCACCCTCATGCCCCCGCAATACTTCCATTGTATCTGCGGCTCTCACGGCATCCAGAGTATCCTTTAACTGCAAAGACACCCGGCTAAGCTCCCCCGTATCCAGCCTTTCCGAATAATCCCGTATCGCCCTGTTGATAACTCCACGCTCATTATATATCTTTCCGATCATAAAATTACGGGCAACCTCCAGTGATGCCTTTTCGCTGTCAGCCATCCGGTATTGCGTTCTCCGCAGCAGGATATTGCCGTATGCTTTCCCTGTTACCTTTGCGCGAAACCGCCCTGTCGAAGACAGAAAAGTCAAAGAAATATTGTTGACGGCACATTTTTCCATCAATGCAGGACTCGCCCCGGTGTACCCACAAGTCACAATGGACTCCAGATTATGTAGCGGCAGCCGCCCCACATCCTTTTTGTTTTGGGATATGACCACATTTTCTCCATCCAGAGACAGATAATAGTCACTGGATGTAATATACAATGTATTCAGCAATTTTCTCATATGTATTCCCTCATTGTTTTGCTGATAGTGTCAGCTTTACATATCCAAAATCATCTCAATTTCGTTCACTTCAATGACTTCAGAGCTTATTAGGCGACCAAAATTTACATCGGGAACCCAGCCCAGTCCGGACTGAAAGCCTGGTAACTTCTGCCTTGACAAGGTTTCAGTTAATAAAATATGATTTGCCTCTACCATAGAAAGAAACACGATTTTTTCATGATACGTTTGGCACTATCATAATGCCAAGCTCACAACTCCAGAAAATCCCTCCGACTATTCGCTCTCCAGATGCTCCGAGATATACAGCGCCACATTTTTTCCCTTATCTAATTTAGGCAGACAGATCTCTTTTAGCGAACATGAGCCGCATTTCTTTGCTCTTTTCACTTTGGGAGTATATCCTCTCTCGTAGAGCTGGTGCATCTCCTCGAGCATACGCCTACACTCGTTCCGCAGTACATCCGTTATCTCCACACTTTCTCTCCTGCGGGTTTCGCCATAGAACAGATAGGCTTGGGAAATCTCGGTTACAAACATCTCCTCCAGACAGATAACCTGGGCCGTTAACTGCATTCTGTCCTCATCTGTCAACTTTGATCTGCCCCTTTTGTACTCGATAGGGTATAAAATATATTTCCCCTCCCGCCCGGGCAGGGAGATTCCCTCCTCCGCCCGGACAAATTCCACCACATCGCATTCTCCGCTTACGCCCAGCGCTCTGGAATGTATCGGCATTCCCCGTGAGACGATCACACTTTTTCTCTTCTCTGTGGAAGAAGTATCATGCACCCTTTCGTGGAAAAGATCGCCTTTTACTGTGAGCACATTCTCCTCCCACTGCTGTTCAATATGGATCAGCGCCCACTGCCTCCTGCAAAAACAAAAATGCTGCAGGCCCGAAAGCTGGAGAAAATCTTCTTCTCTATACTCAGATTCCGTCATAAATGTCTACCTTCAGATCCGGCATCTCCACCACTGTGATCTCAAAATCGTCCGAGCACTTGGGTACATCGATCTCAGGCTTTTTCCTCACCTGAAGGCACTTGTGCACCTTTGCGGAGGAATATTGGCCCAGGAAAGAATTGTGTCTCCACCAGACCACCTTGCACACCTCCATGCTACCCTCAGGTCTTGCGGAGGATGCATCATTCTCAAACAACGTGATCAGGATTTGCCGAATCACCTCCGCGTCCTCATCCGTAAACCCTGTCTTCTCCGCTAACTGATGATTGATACTGCCGTAGGTAACATACATGCCAAAATCAACCCTGTGTTTCATTCCCATGGTATCCGAAGACTTCTTCTCGCTGGGTTCGCTGTTGACGCTCTTGGTGATCTGCATGGAAGAGATATCGATGGGTTCAACGCTCACGGCAGTCTGTATAGAAACCGGGCCTCTCACTCCCACAGAGACGCCGTCCCCCTCGGAACCCTTTCCCTTAAAGGCAAACACCTGCCCAAAGGTCCTCACGTCCATCCACTTTTCACAGGCTGCAGCCGCGTACTTCTCCTTATCTTTGCCCGCCTCTTTCAGCTCCGGCGCGGCGCTGGCCCGCTCACTCAGGCTCCTGATGCCGTCCACATTTTTATCATCCGACTGCACAAACACCGGATATCCCAGATCCATCATACGGTTGCGGATTTTTCTTTTCAGGCACACATCCGACACTTCTCCGAAACCGTCATAGGTCTCGCGGGGTCGGTTCCCGTTTAAAGGATCTCCATTAGGATTGGCGTTTTTTACGCAAAAAACTACTGCAAAATCAATTTTGTTTGTAAATGCACTCATATGCTCTACCGTCCTTTCTTTGCTGTGCAAACCTGACGTCCTTCAGGCTCACTTATTTTTTTGGCTCGCTTGTACAAATCCACTGCAATGCTTAATAATCCGCTCGTATACTTTAATTCTGGTTTGCATCCGGTTCCGTCTTCTTGGAGTAGTTGCGATATTCCATGATCTGGCTGCTATACCCCTGCAAAAATGTGGGCTCCAGCTTATCTTTTTTTATGAAATCCAATGTATTCAACCTGTCAGTTAGTTCATTAATCCTATCTATGTAAAACTTCTTTCCCGCACTCCCAAGTTTCATCACATACGGCTGCAACAGTTTCCGGATCGTCGTCCAGGTCTCCACCGGGTATCTCTGAAAACGTACAAAATATTTCTCTGCCGCCGTATTCCGCATCGCCTCCTTGTTCCCGCTCATGGACAACGCGCTCCTCTCCAGCATCTCCGCTGTGGCCAAAAGCTGACCGAAAATATAACTTCTATCTTTGCTCTCAGTGTCCAATCCCATGACATATTCCTCCTTTCCGTCTTCTTCATCAATTTGCCATTTTCTCAACAAGGCACAGGCCATCGACACAGCCCTGTGCCAATCCCAATAATCCTTATAATGCGTTGGATTCATAGCCAGGTGCAGAGCGGACAGCACTATGTCATAGGGAAGTCTCCTGCCTTCCACAATGCAGGGCAGCAGCCGCTCCCGCACACTCTTGTTCACCTTTTCATTCTTATCTCCCACCAACAGCTTTACAATATCCACTAGAGAGGGAGACCAGGGCACCAGAGCCTGATCCTTGCTCCTTCTGCTTAGCCAACATGCCCCCGTTTTCCACTTTGTGATATTCAGCAAAAACTGCTTGGCATCATATTTCTGGTAAAACGGAACGGACAATCGCCCCGTGGTGGCAGCCTCCACCGCCATGATCATGACCTTATCGCTGTCCTTGGGAGGGTCGCCCGGTCCCCAGATCGCTTTCCTAACCCAATCCGAATAAGCCTCATCGGTAAATGCCTGTTGTTCATCCTCCCACAATAATTCCGCAAAGGGACTGGATATCTCCGGATTTTCTATGGACCATACCACAACGACCTGCTCCCCCACCCTAAGGCATGCCTGTCTGGCAATCAACCACCGCAGGGCGCTATGGGCTTTTTGGGATATCTCATAACTCACAGAGGCCACCTGGCTGCTTTCTTTGAAACGCCCCTTGAAAGTCAGTACGCCGTATGCGTTATTGGAGGAGATCAGCTTGGCTTTATCCGCGGTATTTCGGATTTTGGCCGGATGCTTTTCGGAGCAGGGTACAATCTCGCCCGAGACATAACAAAGCTCCCTGTTTTCCTGACCGGACAGATAAAACTGTATGTAACTGTCGAACACCTGGGTATCGTGATACAACCGGCTCTCTGGCCTTCCCGGTATCTCCACCGCAAAACGCACGAACCAATCCTCCAGCAATATTCCCTGCTGCTTTTCAGCAAGGATCTCACCGTTTTCAAAGGTAAAGAAACCTGCTGCCAACAGATCATGCATCAGCGTTCCCCCGCTCAGATATTGGTAGACGATTCTGATCTGGGGCAGGCTTTGATCGCACTGCGCCCACTTTTCAAGCTGGGCAATATAGCACTCAAATTTCTCCTTCTTGTATCCCGTCACAAAGTCTCCGTAGTCTCCGGCAATGTATTCCAGCTTGTCGGACAGGGGATGGGGAAAGACTGCTTTCCCACTCCGGCTGCTGGAGTCTTCCGTGACAGGGATCACCGTCACCGCATCCTCCTTATCCACCCGGTATGCCCTGACAAAATGCCCGGACTCGTCCAGCACCACCTCCAACTGGGCATTCTGGGTCAGATGGGCAATGGGTAAAAGCCCCTCCGCGCCTTTACATGCCTCATAAGTCAGATACAGATCATTCAGCCAGCTCATCCAACCCACCTCCTCCCGCAAAGGTTACGTTTTTGCCTGGACAGAAGGCCTTTGGTTTTTGATCCGCCAGTATGCGGCGCACAGAGCATTCCTCCGGGGTAGGAAATGTTATGATCCCTTTTTTCATAACCGGATAAAAAAAGCGCGCCGTCAGCTTGCCCTTTTCCTCCGCTCTCTCCGCCTCATCGGGATAAGTAAATCCATGGAACATCAACCCCAGAGGTACCTCATCCCGGTCGTCATACGCTCCTGCCCCGCTTTCAAAATCGCAAGGTTTCACATACCCCTGGCATTCTCTGGTCCCCAGAAAAATATCCCTCCGGCCCCCCTTTTCCAGCGCGCGTTTCGCGATAAAAAAGTGCTTGTTTTCGTTTCTGTCCCCGTCTAAGTCGGGCCGGTTATCATTCCACACAAAATGCGCCTGCACCTGATATTCCACATCCGTAAGATATGTGTAGATGGACAGGGTATTGCCCCCGCCGTAGTCAATGGGTCTGACCGCTTGGGACTCGGAACGGATGAGTTTCATAACACGCACCCTGTCTATGATCCAGACCAGCGTAGGTTTCCAGTAAATGCTCTCCAGCACGCCTTTCAGCGCCTGATATGTCGGCACCTGATAGGTAAATTTCTCTCCGCCCACTTTGCTGACAGGGTCCGTAAAAAGCGCCCGCCGACCTGTCAGCGCAAATGTAATACTGTTCTCTTTTTCCATGCTCCTCCTTTCTGTTTTGAGCCTTATATTCTGAGCTTTCCATTCTTCAATTCCCGTTCCGAATTTTCTATAGTGGAGCTTTCTATAGTGAAGTTTCCTATAATCAATTTTTTATATCAAGCCCCACCTCTGCTCAGACCTATACTGTCGCTCAATATCCACAATACGGCATGTTGCCGATCTCACCGGTGATCCCGGCTTTTTCATCATAGTACATCTCATTCAAGACATACATTCCCATCTCATCCTCCCACCATACGACCCCCTTTCCCAGCTCTTTCATTTCATTGTCCCGCAGGTTTATCACATATTGCTGCGCCTGCTTTAAGAGTTTTTTGCTCTGTTCGTACTCTACTTTTTTTGATTTTACAAGGTTCTGTATCTCCTCCTTGATTTCCTTTCCCCGGCCTCTGGGCACAAAGACGGAATTTCCTCCTTCTTCAATGACACGGTAATGCTCTGCAGCTGTGCGGAATGCCTGATTTAACGCTTTCATATCATAGTTTTTATGTTCTGCGCCCGACCCTATCAGGCTAATGTTGTCCGCCAGCATCTCATAAAGGGAAGGGGAACCACATTTTTTGAGTGGATAGACCATCTCCTCCTGTCTGGCCCAAAAATAATACTTGAAGTACGTGTGTACTGCTTTCTCCGACAACAGCTCACCGTCAAACCCCTGCGGATCATTCTTAAACTCCTCCAGCAATCTTTGTGACGCCTGTTTTCCCTCTTTGATATCTCTTAGCCGGCTCAGCGATTCCAACTCCTCACAGGGATTGACAATGTATGTGGTCTGCACGCCCCGCAGTCCCTCCCGGTTGCACCTTCCCGCCGCCTGAATGATGGAATCCATTCCGGCCAGCGAACGGATCACGCAGGAAAAGTCAAAATCGATACCCGCCTCAATCAACTGAGTGCTGACGACAATAATCCTCTCGCGGCCTGCCAAAGCCTCTCTCACCTCATCGATGATCTCTTTGCGGTGCGCCGCATAGAGCTTTGTGGAAAGATAATATACTTTAAACTCTTCCCCAGCTCTCTTTTCCACCTCTCTATATAGGGTCAGCGCACAATTCCGGGTATTCAGGATCGCCAGTACATTTCCGCTTTCCCCTGCCTTCTCCCATATAAAATCCGCCAATTCTTCCTTGGTGTAGCCAACGTTTTTCACCTTCGACTGTACCTCCACCCGCCTGAAAATCTCCCTTGCCTGCGGCGGGAGCGTAACCAGCGACGCGGACGCAGTCATCCTGACAGGGTATGCCGGCTTTACCGTCTCCCCCAACAACGGCTGCGTGGCAGTACACAATACGCAGGTACAGCCACAAAACTCTGTCAGGTAGTTGATCAGGCTGTTAAATAGAGCAATCTGCCGGATAGGAAGAGTCTGCACCTCGTCAAAGATGAGTACCGCATTTTGAAACTGATGAGCCGGGCGCAGATTTCGGGTGCCCTGAGCAAAGAATGTATTCAGAAAGCGCACCATTGTAGTCAGTACTATAGGTTCCGCCATTCTCTGTGTCCAGAAGTCGCCCTTCTCAGACAGTTCTGTCTTCTCCCCCGCCGTCTCCAGGTCTTCCTTAACATTACGGCTCTCCACCTGGGAATGCAGCTCCAGAACATTGTTCTCCACCCGTTCATCCCGGTCGTCCCGCCCCAATGCCTCCTTTAGGCTCTTAGCTGTCTGATCGATAATGGACAGATACGGAATGATATAAAATATTCTGTCCTTGCCCTGCCGGATACAATGGTTGAGCGCAAAGCGAGTCACCGCCAGCGTTTTTCCGGCACCTGTAGGGCAGGAAAGCGTATAAACCCCGCCTTTTCTGTCCCCTGCCTCTTTGCATTTGTCGGAAATATAATTTCTCCATGCATTGATCGGCTTGCCGGAACGACCCATTGTCCCCAGTTTCTTCTCCAGATTTTCCAGAAAGTAGACAAACAGCCTTCGCCTGTCCGCGCGGTTATCTTCTACGCCTGTCTCTGTGCGCAATATCTCCTCAAAATTCTGCATCGCCGTCTTCCCGCAGGTAGCGCTGTCCAGCCAATCGGCATCGATCAGAGCGGACAAGAGTATTTTCTCCGCCATTCCCAGAAAAAAGAAAAACTCCTTACTGCTCTCGCCCGCATAGGCTTTTATTCTTTTGAAGAGAACTTCAGCCTCGCCATAGGCCAGGCACAAAAGCCTGTCCAATTCTTCCCGGGAAATAATTTCACTCAGAAAATACTCCTGTATCTCTTGAAACTCCGTCTCGTCACACTGCAGCCTGGCCTTATAGCCGTCCTCCCCCTGAGGTGAGATATTGTCCGGCAATGCCGCATGATGGGAGAAAATAGCCTCGCACATGGCCTGCATCGCATATCCTTTATACATGTCGCTTTGCTCCCCGCCCAATCTGTGTAACAGCACGGCTCCGGCAGACGCATGTCCCCCTTTTTGTCCCGGGTCCGGCTTGTCTGACGCGATGGCCTCCATCCGTTTTTGAAAAGACCCTGCCTTACCCGCGTCATGAAAAAGCCCTGCCAGATACCCCATAGCTGGGCAGCCCATCTGCTCCATGTATCCCCGGCAAAGCACCGCCACATGGTGCAAATGATCTTTTAAGTCCTGTACAATGATTTCATCCCCTGTTTTATCTACGTGCGCAATCTTTGTTTTCACTTTTGTATCCCCCTTTTCCCACGTTATTGCTTAGATCACTTTACCGATCTCTTGGAATTTGTGATATAGGTAATATTGGAAAACGAACCCTTGTATACCTCCTCGTCCAGAAAACCCAGAATGATCTTCATCTTCTTTTTATCAGCGGGAATCACGATTTTTCTATCCCGGATTGCCACTTCAATGCCCGCCTGCCTGCCTATTTTCTGGATATCCCGGGCTGAAAATCTCTCCAGCACCCCTGAATCCATAATAGATGCTACTTTCTTGCGCACCCGGCTGTCTGCTTGTCCAATAAAAGTTTCGGCGCTGTCCATCGACAGCTCATTCATCTGAGTAAAACGCTCCACCTCTCCCTGCGTTGCCTCGCGATAATATTTCATGAGGCTGAATATCTGTCTTGCCATAAAGAATGACTTAAACAACAGTCTGCCATCTTCATATATACAATCCACCTCATCCGTAATGGAGATACCAAAACGTTTTTCCTGAACAAAAGTGTCTCTGTCAAAGAACAAGTTGATCCCTTTTACGCTTATATACTGTTCCTTTTTGAATTTCTGAAACGCTATCACTATTCTGTCATCGCTTATCTCTCCCACAAAAACCGCCTTGATCTTGTCCCTGTTTATCTCATCCGGGACAAAGGAATCTATTCCGGCCGGCGTTTCCACCGCTTCCCTGATTATTTCGTCCAGCACAAATTCATCGATACATAAAGTTTCATCCGCATCGGGGCTGTAGTTCCCGTCAAAAGAGATGTACTCCGTACCTTTCAGCATCCAGCCGCAGGCCGTAGCATAACTTTGACAGATAGCGGTCTGGGCCCTTCTGTTTGTTTCTATTTTGCACACTTCCAATTTTTCATTGTCCTGTAACAAAACCATTACCGATGCATTCTCAAACATTTGCTTTCCCTCCCGTCTGTGTAAGCATTAAAGTGTTACTAATACGAATAGCCTGCTTAATCTGCTTATTATTTCGCACTTCCCTTTTCCTGCTGATGAGTATACAATCTGTCCCTGTAGATAAATCAACCTTATAACAATGATAACCTGCCAGCAGCAAAATCGGGCAAAAGCCCAAATCACCCGTTCTTATCCCCAGGACAATCACTCCCGCCGCAACTAATATCCAGACCCCCAAATACTCTTCCCAGAAAACACCGATCAGCGGGATTAAGTATGTGGCAAGATATGCGAATACCTCAGAATCTTTCTGCGATATGCTCACTATTGTGATATTGAGTGTCGGCAGTTTCTTCTCACACAGCTTTATAAAAACTATTGCATAAGCACAACCGACCAGACCACAAAATCCTAACGGTATGCATACTAATATATGAAATCCCTGCGTACATAGGGCGATCGCCAATATAACACATATGGGAGCGACGCAGCTTAGTTTATAGATTAGTTTCTGAAATCCATTTACCATAACATCATATTTCCTTACTTTGTTTTTTGTCTATCGGCAAGAAAGCGAACTATATGTAATAATTAGAGTTGATAGTTTACTCTTTTTGATGTTACATACCTGTATGGTTGACAATTTTTCTATATTCTTTTTCTGTATTATATCACCTCTTTATTTATGTGTCAACAACTGACAATATTATATTTTTTATATTGAACGCTAGTGAAAACTTCTATTTATTTTACCTCTATTGAAAAGACTTTAGGATAACTTAACCTTGGCTTAACCTTGTGCTGAAATTTATTTACTTATAACATCTTATATGATAAAATCATTCTGTCAGCCTAGGCTGTGGATTGAAATACTAGAGGCAAAATAAACAATACCGTTGTAAAATATTTTCCCCCCTTTTTTTCCGAGGGGGGTAAAATATTTTACAACATTTTTGCCATATACACACCAACAGTATAATAATCCCAATCCGCCCAGTACGTACAGTATGTTCATATCCTCTCCCCTTTCTGTTATAATAACACCAAACTCACCAATAAGGAGACAAACCTATGACCATAAAACTCGCACAAAATATACGTGCCTTCCGCAAACAAAACTCCCTGACCCAGGAACAGCTTGCCGAAGTGCTGGGTGTGACCGTGGGCGCCGTATATAAATGGGAATCGGGTCTATCGGTTCCTGAACTGCGTCTGCTCATGGAGATCGCGGACTTTTTTGACACGTCGGTGGATGTTCTGTTGGGCTATGAGATGAAAGACAACCGTTTAAAGGCAACCGTGCAGCGGCTGAAGGAATATCGCCACAGCAAAGACCTTGCAGGACTTTGCGAGGCAGAAAAGGCACTGAAAAAATACCCCAACGCTTTTGAGATCGTCTATAACAGCGCCGTTTTATACAAGGTATTCGGAATGGAATCCCAGGACAGGAAACTGCTGAACCGGGCATTGGAACTCATGGAAAATTCCCGCCTGCTGCTGCCCCAGAATACAAACCCGGAAATCAGTGAGGTGACCATCTACGGCAGCGTGGCAAAAATCTATCTGACGCTGGGCGAGAGCGACCGCGCGGTGGAACTCTTAAAGCAGTACAACGCAGGCGGCATATACGATTACTTGATCGGTCTGTCCCTTGCGGCGGACTGCGCACGTCCCGGCGAGGCGGAAACCTTTCTTGAGCAGGCCCTTCTGAGAAATATTACCGCTCTCATTCATATCATCATCGGCTATGTAAACGTGTTCTGCGACCGGGGCGACTACTCCTCCGCGCAGGCCATCCTCCTCTGGGGGATAAATATTCTTTCCGGCCTGCGAGAGGCGCACAAACCTAACTTTCTGGACAAGATATGCTGCACGTTCTTTGTCTGCCTTGCCTACTCATACGGCAAAACCGGCGACAGCGCAGCCGCGTATCAGGCACTGCGGAACGCCAGGGAACTGGCCTGGCAGTTTGACGCCGCCCCCAACTATGAGGCAAACGCAGTCCGATTTGTTGCCCACGGGGAGGATGCCAGCATTCACGATGATCTGGGGGCGACAGCCGAAGACGGTATACGGAAAACCATTGCCTCTTTTGCAGACGAAACACTGTCTGCGCTTTGGAAGGAGTTATGCGAACATGAAAAATAAATCATTGAAAAAACAACTTGTGGCACGGTTCTATCACCGGAACATTCCCATACTATGCGTTGCGGTCTTCGGCGCGTTAGTCTCCGGCACACTCAATCTGATCCTGTCCTGGATCTTACAGCAGCTCATCGACGCATCCTCAGGCAGTCCGGACGCGCTGCCCCTCCTGACCCTGGCGAAGATCAGCGGCGGCTTTGTACTGCTGTGCGTAGCGTCCTGTATGCTGGACTACGTCTCACAGCCCCGCTTTATCCGGCGCGCCATAAGTCAATACAAGGATTTTGCTTTTCAGAAACTCACCGAAAAAAGCATATCCTCTTTTCGTGACGAAAGCACTGCCACCTATCTCTCGGCGCTGACCAACGATGCGGCCTGTATTGAATCGGATTACCTGGCCCAGCAGCTTTCCCTGATCACAAAGACCGTCACTTTCGTTGGCGCGCTGTGCCTGATGCTCCTGTATTCCCCGCTGATGACTCTGATCGCCGCAGGCATAACCCTGCTGCCCCTCGTCGCCTCCCTGCTGGTGGGAAACAGAATGGAAATTGCAGAGCGCAGGGTTTCCGACCGGAGCAGGGACTTTACCGCCGCACTGGGCGATTGTCTCAGCGGATTTTCTGTAGTCAAAAGTTTTAAGGCCGAAAGGGAGATATTGAAACTGTTTTCCGCCAACAATAAAGCGCTTGAGGGAGAGAAATTCCGCAAGCGGCGCATCAGGATCATCGTAGGCATGATCGGCGCTGTGGCGGGCATCTTTGCGCAGCTGGGCGTGTTCCTGGTGGGGGCGTACCTCGCTTTATCCGGTTATGGCCTGACCCCCGGCGTGGTGATCATGTTTGTGAACCTGATGAATTTTATGATACAGCCCATCGCCGAATTGCCGGGACTGCTGGCAAGCCGCAAGGCAGCGCTGGGGCTGATCGGCAAATTGGCGGCGGCGCTGGAAAAGAATCCCACCCCCGCCGGAAAAGTACATATCTCACAGCTGGAAGACAGCATCAGCCTTGATAATGTGTCCTTCAGCTATGACGGGGACAAAAATGTCCTGCACCATATATCCGCGGTGTTTGAGGCGGGCCGGGCCTATGCCATCGTAGGCGGCAGCGGCAGCGGCAAATCCACCCTGCTGGGTCTGCTTATGGCAGCCGGATTAAACTACACCGGAAAGATCCTGTTCGACCATACGGAACTTAAGGATATAGCGCCCGAATCCCTGTACGAGTTGACCAGCGTGATACAGCAGAATGTTTTCGTGTTCAACGCCTCCATCAGAGACAACGTCACCATGTTCCGGGATTTCGGACAGAAAGAAATTGACCGGGCCATCGCCCATGCCCACCTGGGGGCTCTGCTAAACCAGCGTGGAGAGAACTACCTCTGCGGGGAAAACGGCAGCGGGCTGTCCGGCGGGGAAAAGCAGCGGATATCCATTGCCCGCAGTCTCCTAAAAAAATCCTCCCTGCTGCTGGCTGACGAGGCGACCGCCGCTCTGGACGCCCGGACCGCCCACCAGGTCTCCGGCGATATACTTGACTTGGACGGCATCACCCGCATTGTTGTGACACACACTCTGGAGGAAAGCCTGCTGCGCCGTTACGACGCAATCCTCGTCCTTAAAAACGGCCGCATCGTGGAAACCGGCACCTTTGACGAACTTATGGCCAGGAAGGAATACTTCTATGCCCTGTTCACTGTATCCCAATAAAATAAGCAAGGCACATCCACTGCGATTGCCTCCGCTCCACCGGCGGGGCGAACTCCCATTCCCATTTTCGTCTGCGCGAGGTCACACTGTACCCCCGTCATCTGGCAGAGAGGGTGCCTAACCCCGCACTGACGCGGGGCAGTGCCTTTGCAGAGACCTCAGCCTTCGATCACCGCTTTGATCCGGCGCACCCCCGCCGAGGACGCCTCCTCTTTTATAATCCTAAAACTCCCTAATTCCCCTGTATTCCTCGCATGGGGGCCGCCGCAGATTTCCTTGGAGTATCCGGGGATGGTATACACTTTTACCCGCTCCCCGTATTTATCGGTGAAAACCCCCACGGCTCCCGCCGCATAGGCCTCCCCGGACGTCATCTCTTCCATGACCACATCGATCTTCTTATCAATAGCCTGGTTCACGATGGCCTCCACCCGGGCCAGCTCCTCTGCCGTTACTTTCCGTCCAAAGGAAAAGTCAAACCGCAGACGCTGGGGCGTGATGTTGCTGCCACGCTGGGATATCTCCTCCCCCAGCACGGCGCGCAGGGCACCGTTTAACAGATGGGTTGCGGTGTGGAGCCGGGCCGTCTGCCGGCTGTGATCCGCCAGTCCCCCGGCAAATTTTCCCGCGGCACCCTGCCGGGACTTCTCCTGATGTTCCCGGAATTTCCTATAGAATCCCTCCGTATCCACATCGCAGGCTTTTTCCCGAGCCAGCTCCGCAGTGAGTTCTATCGGAAATCCATAGGTGTCATACAGCTTAAAGGCCGATTCTCCGTCCAGCATACCGCCCTTTTCCATATTTTCCATATAGCGGGACGCTTTTTTCAGTCCTTCATCCAGCGTTTTGGAAAACCGCGCATATTCTTTTTGCAGTTGTTCCAGTATAAAGTTGCGGTTCTCTCCCAGTTCGGGATAGGCTTCCCCATACTGCCCAATAACAATCTCCGCCAGCTCGCACAGATGCTCGCTGCCAAGCTCCGCCTGCCTTAACAGACGGATCATCCGGCGTATCAGCCTCCGCAGGATATATCCCTGCTCCGTATTGGAAGGCGCGATCTTTTTAGGATCGCCCAGGATAAAGGAAACTGCCCGGATATGCTCACATATAACACGGCGGTTTTTCTGCGGCATCTCCTTTCCACGCTGCGACAAAAATTCCTCCAGCCGGGTCATCACAGGCAGAAACAGTTCCGTTTCATACACATTGGTCTTGCCGTTAAAGATTGTCAGAACACGCTCCAGTCCCATGCCGGTATCCACGTTTTTCTGCACCAGCTCAGTGAAACTGCCGTCCGCCGTCTTATTATACTGCAAAAATACATTGTTCCAGATCTCCACATATTTGCCGCAGTTACAGCCGGGGCCGCAATCCGGACCGCACCCGGGCGTCCCCATATCATAAAATATTTCCGTGTCCGGGCCGCAGGGGCCTGTCTGTCCCGCAGGCCCCCACCAGTTGCCGTCCCGCCCCAAACGGCGGATCTGCTCTGGTTGCAGCCCCTGCGCTCTCCATATCCTTTCGGCCTCCAGATCTGGCGGTGCCGTCTCGTCTCCCCCAAACACCGTCACCGCCAGCCTCTGCGAGGGAATGCGGAGACACTCTGTCAAAAATTCATAGCTCATGGCTATGGATTCCTCCTTAAAATAATCTCCCAGTGACCAATTACCCAGCATCTCAAAAAATATCAGATGCATATCGTCCCCCACCTCGTCGATGTCCTCTGTGCGGATACATTTCTGCACATCGGTCAGACGCTTTCCCTCCGGATGCTTTTCTCCCAACAGATAGGGCACCAGCGGATGCATTCCCGCCATGGTAAACAGTACGGTAGGGTCGTTTTCCGGCAGCAGCGAAGCGGAGGCGATCTCCTTATGTCCCCTTTCCTTGAAAAAATTCACATACATGATTCTCAGTTCCTTTGCTGTCATACAATTTTCTCCTTTTCCTGAATTTAACGTTTTTTGGTAATTGCGAACCCCATTTTGACCAGCTCCGTCACTAGAGAAGAGAGAATCGTAATTGCCTGATTAACGTCTATTGACTGAAATTGTCTTTTGCCGGTATCGAAGTGTTTGTCGTACATTCCATAAAGAGGGCATGGCGCATAAATACACCGCTCTTAAATCCACCTGGCAAAGTAGTTATGCCTTAAACCGTCGGTACTTAGACGCCCATCCGGGTACCGTATGTACCGTTTCGGTGAGATCGGAACTAGAGCATACCAGCGCCAAAATATACAGTGTACACATTGACACTCGCATAGTTACCGGAGTTCCTCCCCTGACGACAACACAAAAAGCCCCAAGCTGATATATTATCAGCTTAGGGCGAATATGCATCCGTGTTACCACCTAAATTCAGAATTCTCTGCACTCTGTCAGTACGGGACTGCTCCGATACTGTTTCCTGCGATAACGGGGGAACTCCGTTGAAGTCTACTGGGATACCCGGGAATATCCTTTCGGTTCACGGCTCAGAGGCTGCTTTAGCACCGGTTCCATGAAGATTCGCACCAACCACCTTCTCTCTGTAATATCCCCGACACCTACTACTCCTCGTCAAAGCCTTTGCCTTTGTATTGAATAACGCCAATATATCATCTCCGCCACGGTCTGTCAACCCCAAAAATAACTTTCCCCACAAAACAGTTGACATCATTCCCGCGATGTGGTTGAATAGTATATGTCGGCGGCTCGGTCACCCGCCGGTAATATCAAGGGAAGTGAGGTAGCTAAGATGACTTTTAACGTGTACGCAGGTCGGGAGTTTGACACTTCTTTTTAACATCATATCGCAAAAATCCTTTATTTAA
>CAJTMX010000052.1 GCA_910577235.1 uncultured Acetatifactor sp.
GCGGCGTGGTGGTGGACGACTTCAAGGTGGTGAACGGGCAGAACGGCATCTTTTTAGGCGCTCCCTCAAAGCCCGACCCCACCAGCAGGACGGGCTACCGCTCCACGGTGCGGATCAATGACCGGGCTACCCAGGAGCGGCTGAACGCAGCCGGGGCCCAGGCATACCAGGCGGCGGTGGAAAAACTGCTGGCCCAGGCTGAGGCGGTGCGCCCCGCGCCCATCCGGGAGCAGATGGATCAGGCAGGCAAGGAGGCCGCGCAGAAAAATGCCGCCCGGCCTGCCCCGGCAAAGGGGAAGGAGGGACGGGATGCAAGATAGCCCGGCTTTGGGACAAAATGTCCCGAACCCCAGGCCGGAACCCTCCGGCCTGTACCTTATGGACGGCATTGCGGGTCTGCGCTCCCTCCCGGAGCACTCGGTGGATATGCTGTTGACCGACCCGCCCTACGGCACGACCCGCAACTATTGGGACGTGCCCCTGCCGCTCCCGGAGCTTTGGGAGGCGGTGCGCTGGGCGGTCAAGCCCTCCGGGGCGGTGCTGTTCTTCGCGCAGTGCCCCTATGACAAAATCCTCGGCGCGTCCAACCTCCCCATGCTCCGCTATGAATGGGTGTGGTACAAGAGCCGCTGTACGGGCTTTCTTAACGCCCGCCGCGCCCCGCTGAAAAAGACGGAGAATATCTTAGTGTTCTACCAAAAGCTCCCCCTATACAACCCGCAGTTTGAACAGGGCAGGCCCTACAAGAAAACCGTATCAAGGAGCGGCCAGAGCCCCAACTACGGGAAGTTTACCCGCTCCGGCGGCGGCTCAGAGGACGGGCGGCGTTTCCCGGGGAACCTGCTTTCCTTCCAGACTGTGGCCCATACCGTCCACCCCACCCAAAAGCCCGTGGAGCTTTGCGAATACCTGATAAAGACCTACACCAGCCCCGGCCAGGTGGTGGCGGACATCTGCGCGGGCTCCGGCACAACGGCCATCGCCGCGCTGAACACGGGCCGGGAATTTATCTGCTTTGAGACGGCCCCGGCCTTTTACGGCCCGGCCACGGAGCGCATCACCCAGGCGCGGGCGGCTGTGGCCGCTGGCGGAAAGGGGGTGTGACTATCGGTAAATATAACGTGATATACGCCGACCCGCCGTGGCGGTACGCCCAAAAGGGCCTGCAAGGTGCGGCGGAGCGGCACTACCCCACAATGGGGATTGAGGAATTATGCGCGTTGCCCGTGGCGGATTTGGCGGCCCCGGACAGCGTTCTTTTTCTGTGGGCCACGTTCCCCCAGCTCCCGGAGGCCCTGCGGCTTATCAGGGCATGGGGCTTTCAGTACAAGTCCGTGGGCTTTGTCTGGCTGAAAAAGAACAGAAAGGCCGACAGCTGGTTTTACGGGCTGGGCTTTTGGACGCGGGCCAACGCGGAGGTGTGTCTGCTGGCAACCCGGGGCCATCCCCGGCGCAGGGCCGCGGACGTCCACCAGTTCATTATCTCCCCCATTGAGGGCCACAGCAAAAAGCCGGACGAGGCAAGGGAGAAAATCGTGGCCCTGATGGGGGATGTGCCCCGTGTGGAGCTGTTCGCCCGCCAGACCCCGCCCGGCTGGGATGTATGGGGGAACGAGGTGGAGCCCACTGAGGGACTTCGGGACATTTTGTCCCAAAGAAAGGAGGCTAAAAATGCCCTATGTGAATGTACCCAACGACTTATCGAAAATCAAGACCAAAATCGCCTTTAACCTGACGAAACGCCAGCTTGTGTGCTTTGGCGGCGCGGCCCTCGTGGGAGTCCCCTCCTACCTGTTTGCCCGGAGTGTCCTGGGGAACACGGCGGCGCTGTTCCTGATGCTGGGCATCATGCTCCCGGCGTTCCTCTTGGCGATGTATGAAAAAGACGGCCTGCCGCTGGAAAAGGTGGTAAAGAACATCCTCCGGGCCAGGTTCCTGCGCCCCGGCGCAAGGCCCTACAGGACGGAAAACATTTACGCGCCCTTTACCGGGCAGGCGGGAAAGGAGGCTTTGCATGAAAGAACCAAAAAACAGACGAAAAAATAAGGCGGCAATGTCCGCCCAGCAGTCCATCCCCTATGTGGCGATGCACCCGGACGGGGTGTGCCAGCTCCCCGGCGGGCTCTACACAAAGACCGTGGAATACGAGGACATCAATTATTCCGTGGCATCCACCGAGGATCAGTCCGCGATTTTCAGCGGCTGGAGCGCGTTCCTCAACTACTTTGACAGCACCCTCCCCGTCCAGCTTTCCTTTATCAACCGCCGATCCCACTCCACCAGCCGCTATGAGGTGAACATCCCCGCCCAGGAGGATGCCTTTGACAGCATCCGGGATGAGTTCGTGGGGATGCTGAAACGCCAGATCGCCCGGAGCAACAACGGCATTGAACGCTCCAAATACATCACCTTTGGCGTTCCCGCCGAAGGGCTGGCGGAGGCCAGGCCCCGGCTTGACCGGGTGGAGGCGGATGTGATGGGCAACCTCCACCGGCTGGGCGTTCCCTCGTCCCCGCTGGACGGGCGGGAGCGGCTGGCCCTCTTACACGGCCAGATGCACCCCGGGCGGCGGGAGCTGTTCCGCTTTTCGTGGGCGGATATTTCCAGGACGGGCATGGGGACAAAGGACTTCATCACCCCCAGCGGCGGCTTTGACTTTAGGGGCTCCCGGTTCTTCCGGGTGGGCGGCTTTTGGGGCGCGGCGTCCTATCTTCAGATTTTGGCGTCCGAGCTCTCTGACCGCCTTTTGCGGGAAATTCTGGAGCTGGACGCGGAGCTCACCGTCACCATGCACATCCAGACCGTTGACCAGCTCAAGGCGATAAAGACCATCAAGGGGAAAATCTCGGACATTGACAAGATGAAAGTGGAGGAGCAGAAAAAGGCCGTCCGCGCCGGGTACGACATGGATATACTTCCCCCCGACCTTATCACGTTCAGTAAGGACGCGGCGGAGCTTTTGGGGGACTTACAGTCACGGAATGAGCGGATGTTCCTTTTGACATTCACCGTCATCAACCTCGCCCCCACCCGCCAGCGGCTGGAAAACGATGTCTTCACCGTCTCCGGCATCGCCCAGAAATACAACTGCGCCCTGAAACGGCTGGACTGGCAACAGGAACAGGGCTTTATGTCCTCGCTGGCCCTCGGCTACAATGACGTGCAGATCCAGCGGGGCATGACAACCAGTTCCACCGCGATTTTCATTCCCTTTATGACAAGGGAGCTGCGCATGGGCGGGCAGGCCCTCTACTACGGCATGAACGCCCTTTCCCACAATGTCATCATGGCAGACCGGAAAAAGCTGAAATCCGCCAATGGGATGTATCTCGGCTCCACGGGCTCCGGCAAGAGCTTTGCCGCCAAGCGGGAATTGATAAACGTCTTTCTTGCCACAAGTGACCGCATCGTTATCGTTGACCCGATGGGGGAATATTCCCCGCTGGTGCGGCGGCTGGGCGGGCAGGTCATCGAGATTGCCCCGGACAGCCCCCACCATATCAACCCGATGGATATTGAAATCGGTTTGAATGACGAGGACAGCCCCCTTTCCATGAAAGCGGATTTTCTGCTTTCGCTGTGCGAGCTGGTGGTGGGCGGCAAGGACGGCCTGCAACCCATAGAGAAAACCGTCATCGACCGCTGTGTGCGGCTGGTGTACCGGGAGCTTGCGCTGGGGCTGGAAGGCGCGAAAATGCCCCTGCTCCAGAATTTATACGAGGAATTACTCAGACAGCCGGAGCCGGAGGCAAAACGGGTGGCGACCGCGCTGGAGCTCTACTGCACGGGCTCCTTAAACCTCTTTAACCACCCTACAAATGTTGACCTGAGCTCCCGGGTGGTGTGCGTGGTGCTGAAAGGGCTGGGGGAGAACCTCCGCAAGATTGCGATGCACATCACCAACGAGTTTGTCACCTCTGCGGTGAACACCAACTACCAGAACGGGGCGGCGACCTGGTGTTACTTTGACGAGTTCCACATCCTCTTACGCGACCCGCTGACCGCCAGCTACTTTGTGGCGGTGTGGAAGATGCTCCGCAAAAAGGGCTGTGTGCCCTCGGCCCTCACGCAGAACGTGAAAGACCTTTTGGCCAGCCGGGAAATCGAGAACATACTGGATAACACCGATTTTCTTGTTCTGCTCTCCCAGGCCCAGAGCGACCGGGCCATCATCGCAAAACAGCTCGGCATTTCCGAGCACCAGCTTTCCTATATCACCCACAGCAATTCCGGCGAGGGCCTGCTGTTCTATGGGAATGTGACGATACCCTTTGTTGACCGTTTCCCCAAAGGTGAGATCTACAACCTGCTCACCACCCGCCCGGAGGACATAGCCGATGACAAGAGAATGGAATAGCGCCGGGGATCAGGCCACTTCGGGACAGAATGTCCCAAAGTCCCCCAAAGGGCCGGGAGGCAAAAAGACCAAGTTCTGCACGGAAAGCGAAAAGGAGAAAATCAGCCGGTCAAAGCTGCGCATGGAGCGGCAGGAGGACAAGCTGAACCGCGCCCGCAAAAAGCTGGAGGGCAGGAAACCCCCGAAACCCAAAGGCCCGGTGCGCCGGGCTTTTGGGGCCGCCGGGCGCACCGCCCACGGCTTTGTGCATGGCAAAATCTACGAGGTGGAGCACGAAAATGTAGGAACCGAGGCGGCCCACCACGCCGAGCTTGCGGGCGAGGCCGTCCTGCGGCAGGGGACGCGCTATGTCAAAAGGTGCATCCGGGAGCACCCGGCCCGGGCCGTCCGCAAAGCCGAGGCAAAGTTCATTAAGGCCCGGGCCGATTATCAGTTCCGTATGGCGGCCCAGGAAAACCCGGAGCTTGCCAAAAACGCCGCCACCCGCTACTGGCATAAACAAAAGCTGAAAAAGCAGTATGCAAAACAAGCGCGGCAGGCCACAAAACAGGCCGCGAAACAGGGGGCAAAGGCCGCCGAGAAAACAGCCGCCGCCACGGAAAAGCTGGCGGAGCAGGCCGCGGCCCTCGTAAAAAAACATCCCGTGGGGGCTCTGGCGGCGGTGGCCTGCGTACTGCTCCTGCTTTCCCTCCAGTCCTGCGCGTCCTCCCTTGTCTCTCTGGGGAACGCCGCCGCAGGCACGGTGGGAAGTACCACCTACCCCGCCCGGGACGGGGATATGCTGGGGGCCGAGGCGGACTACTGCGCGCTGGAGGCCGAGCTCCAGCATTATCTCAATACCTATGAAAGCACCCACGGCTATGACGAGTACCATTACGATTTAGACGCCATCGGGCATGATCCCTATGTGCTGATTTCCATTCTGAGCGCATGGCATGAGGGGGAGTGGACGCTGGCCCAGGCCCAGCCCGTCCTGCGGATGCTCTTTGACCGCCAGTATACCCTGACGGAAAATGTGGTGCATGAGATACGCTACCGGGCGGAGACACGGACGGGAACCCGGACAGCCACAGACCCCGTGACCGGGGAAACCTTTACCGAGGAATATAAGTACACGGTCTGGGTGCCCTACGATTATTACATCTGTTATGTGGCGCTGGATAACTTCAACCTTTCCCATCTCCCGGTCTACCTCATGGGGGAGGAAAAACTTTCCCGGTACTCCCTCTACATGGCCGCGCTGGGGAACAGGCCCGACCTCTTTCCCGGCTCCCCCTATGTAGGCAGGCACACCAACCCGCCCACAGATTATGACGTGCCGGAGGCGTACCTGTCCGATGAAACATTCGCGGCGATGCTCTCCGAGGCGGAGAAATACCTGGGCTACCCCTATGTATGGGGCGGGAGTTCCCCGGCCACTTCCTTTGACTGCTCCGGCTTTGTGTCGTGGGTCGTCAACCACAGCGGCTGGGATGTGGGGCGGCTGGGGGCCCAGGGGCTTTACAACATCTGCACCCCCACAGGCTCCCCGCGCCCTGGCGACCTTGTTTTCTTCAAGGGAACCTATGATACCCCGGGAGTCTCCCACTGTGGCATCTATGTGGGGGACGGGATGATGATCCACTGTGGCGACCCTATCAGCTACGCCAACCTAAACGGCAGCTACTGGCAGGCCCACTTCTACGCCTACGGGCGTCTACCATGACAAGGAGGTAATTTCAATGGCGACAAGCAAGAGCGCAAAAATCATGGCCGAGATGGAAAAGGTCAAGGCCAAAATAAACGACCAGCAGGCCCGGCTGAAGGAGCTGGAACAGAAACACAGGGAGGCAGAGAACGAGGAGATCGTGGACATCGTGCGGGGCATGAGCATTTCCCTTGAGGAGCTCCCGCTGGTGCTCCAGCGCATCAAGGCCGGGGACGCTTTGGGACAAAATGTCCCGAAGTCCCATAATGGAGCCCATGCAAAGCCGGATGGCATTGTGGGGGATGGACTTGGAAATGACGAAAAAAAGGAGGATGCGGAATGAAACAAAATAAATATCGTGTGATGGCGGCGGCACTGTGCGCCGCCTTTTTGCTGTGCGGCTTTTCCACCACGGCCTACGCCGGGGGCGGCGAGGAATGGGAGGACTGCACGGGCGGGCCGGAATGGGAGGGGCTTGCCCCCGTGGAGCCCATGCCCACCCCGGAGCCCGAGCCCAAGCCGTTCACCCCGGGCGGCCAGGGGACGATGGTGGATAACGCCACCGACCAGGACGGCAAGGAATTTTTCACCATCATGGCGGCAGACGAGTCCGTGTTCTATCTGGTGATTGACCGCCAGCGGGAGACGGAAAATGTGTACTTCCTGAACGCCGTCACCGTGGCCGATTTGATGGCCCTTGCGGAGCCCTCCCCGGAGGCCGTACCCGAACCGCTCCCGGAGCCGGAGCCCGAACCTGCTACCGAGCCGGAGCCGGAGCCCGAGCCGGAAAAATCCGGCGGGGCGGGGACGCTCCTGCTGGTGCTGGCGGTGCTGGCCCTCGGCGGCGGGGCCGGGTGGTACTTCAAGATTTACCGCCCCAAACAGCAGGCCGCCGCTCCCGGCGAGGATTTTGACGAGGCCGTGGAATACGGCGAGGACTATGGCGGCGGTGAGTATGACGACCTCCCCCCGTGGGATGAGGAAGAAGAAAAGGAGGACGGAGAATGAATTTCACATCGAACCCTTTGGAACGGGAAATGAAACGCCGCCCCCGGCCCCGGGCTCCCCGCCCGGAAAAGCCCCGGGAGGGCTCCCGGTGCTGTGGCTGTCCCTACTGGCGCGGCATCCCCTGCGGCTCCTGCTTTCAGAGCCTTTTGAAAAAACCGGGCGGGAGGTGATATTTTGCGCGAGCTGACCCGTGAGGAAAAGGCCGCTATCCGCTCCCTTGTAGTGAAATGGTGCGCCAACTATGACCGGGAATATGGCTGTCTGCCCCTTGACTGCGAGTGCTATATGCTGGGGAAGTGCTGGACGGGGGCTTACTGCCGCTACTTCCGGGAGGCCGTCCTGCCGCTGAACCCGGTGCTGGAGGCCGCCCTCAATACCGAGGGGCCCGCCCCGGAAACCCGGCCCTGTCCTGTCTGCGGGCGGCCCTTTCTCCCGGACGGGCGGCGGCGCTACTGCTCCGAGGCTTGCTCCAAGGCCGCAAGGCAGAAAAAACAGCGGGGATATATGCGGAAATACCGGGGCGATGCGTGAGCATTTGGGGGTATAAAACCCCGCTGATTCCAAGGCTTTCCGGGGCCGCTTTGGGAGCGGGCCGTACTTTTATGCGTCCTGCCCCGGTTTTCCCGGATAGTGCTAACATTCTGAGAGGAGACAATCATGGACAAAAATCAAGACTATGCAATCCTAAAGGCCGTCATGCTGGAAAATGGCCGGGGCTTTGCGCTGGGGGAACACCCCAAGGCCCCGTCCCGCTATGTGACGTGGGCTTGCTATGACGACGATCAGGGCATACGGCAGTATGAGTGGGGCCACTATGGGAATGACCGCGCCTTGCTGGAACAGGACTTGCTGGATCGTGTGGAGGACTACCAGCGGCAGTTCTCCGTCAGGGTGGCGCAGATCGAGGCCCCCGGCCTTTATAAGTATTATTCCACCCAGCGGCCCGTTGACATCGGCACGTTCCCCAAGCCTGTGGGCAACGCGCCGGACGAGGTCGTAAACTACGATAAACGCATCCCCGTGGAGGGCGGCGTGTTCCTTGCGTGGGGGCATCTGACCTACACAAAACCCTTGACGGAAAAACAGGCGGCGGACTATGAGCTCAGACCCGCCCCGGAGGTGCCCGGCATACTGCGTGATGCGGGCAGGCCCCGCCCCATTGCCGAACAGATGAAGGAGGCGGCAATGCTGGCCGGGGAACGGCAGGCCCCCGCCGCGCCCAGACAGGACGCGCCCCGCCGGGGCGACAGGTAGCGTGGCCGCAAAAAAGCGCCGCCGCCCCATCCATCTCCATGTGATGGTGTCTGAGGACGAGCAGACGCTGATCCAGGAACGCATGGCCCAGGCGGGCATCCGCAACATGGGGGCCTATATGCGGAAAATGGCCCTCTGCGGCTATGTGCTCCAGGTTGACCTTGCTCCCGTCCGGGAGCTGGTGTCCCTCCAGCGGCGGTGCTCAAATAATCTCAATCAAGTGGCAATACAAGCCAACACCTACGGGGGCATCTACCCCGAGGAAATATCGGCCCTCCAGCGGGACTACTCCGCCCTGTGGGGCCCTCTGTCCGATTTGCTGAAACAGCTTTCCGCGCTGGTGGAGCTGTGACCTGCTGGGGAACGGTGCTGTGCCGCTCCCCGGCTTTTCGTACTTTGGGACATTTTGTCCCAAAGTAGAAGTAGATTGTTTGGTGGCAATATGTTATACTTAATTCCTACTTCGGTGGGTAGTGCAACTATGTAGGAGGGCACATATGAATATAAAATTGGGAAAAGATGATATGGTGGATTCACAGGCCGCAATTAGGGGATACATAAATTTTCGAGCAAGTAACGGTTATAGGCATAAAGCTCACGTTCTTATTTCATCCAATGGGAAAGACCGTTTTAATGACATACTTTACATATCAGCGATAATTGATTCGGGTAGCTCATATGTAGTAGTGGAAGGAAACAATGCGTTTGTAAGAGAATTTTATGGCAAATATTCTTTTGAATATCAAAAATTTAGTCTTATAGGCGGGACACTGTTAATACAGGCAACTGATATATGGGGAAATGCTATTGAGATTGATATAACGGGGGCGTAATAGTTTGCCAGGGATTGGAAAACTATCATGGTGCTGGGATATTGATGATTTGCTTGAGCTTATCGAAAAACAATCGTGAAGAGAAGTCCCACATAACAAAATGGAAAGCGGAGAGGCATTATAACGATGTCTCTCCGCTTACTTTAAGTGTCAAGCATATCCCATTCTTCGCCTAATACCCATCTAAGTGCAGATAGCTTACCGTTTAGCATCCCCCATTCAAAATCACTGTATGGGCCAAGATTTTCTTCTCCGTATTTGCGGATTACTCTTTCCGCTGACTTCAATGCTCCCGCCCATATTTGGGGATCAACAGTCTCAATACCTTGTTCAACCCTATATCGAAGTGACAGGTGGCGATCAAACCAAATTTTTTCAACAAATTCCTCTGCAACATCTGCCACTTCTTCCATTGAGCGAGGAGCTATTTCATACTCATCGTTATACAAGGTATCATCGTCAAGATCTCCCTGAGGTTTGAGCATAGCAGGCTCTGATATTACTTTGTATCCGGCCAAACTGATAGCCACCTGGTCTAATGTATTTTCAATTCTTGATAACCGCTGTTCATTATCGGCAAAAAAAGAAAGTTGTTCTTCCTTGCTCATTTCAATATCTAAGAACTCCATTCTGATACCGTAGCAAGATGGTGTATTGAGTAGCGATGCAATTCTTTCTAAATGGTATATTTGAATATCAATTTCAGGAGCAATCTCAGTTAATATCTTGCGTTCAGAAAGACGTATTTCCTGATTGGTAACAAAAGCAAACCCGTTGGCATTGTTCGCGTCTATTCCAGACAAATCATGGGTGAATTTAGACTTTATATCGGAAAATGATTGTTGACCTCTTGGAAAATAAACCGCACCAATCCATCGTTTTCCATTAAAGGACAATACCATGTCCTTTAGGCCATCTTTACCTCCGAGCGGATGAGACGGGTCAACCCCCTTAAATCCCTCTTTTGATAAAATGATAGCAGCTAATCGTTCCGAAGGAGCTTGACCTCTATCCCAATTAAGTAATCTATTATATGTTTCTCGTCCCTCACTCATTCTCATGCGGTATCACTCCTTTTCTAAATCAGGGATGCGATATATCCCTTTGGGACATTTTGTCTCAAAGCAAAAAGTTACTTTCTCTATTCTCCTGCATTTTCAAGAATAGTAATCTTTTGTTCAAGATAAGAAAGCAGTTTTTTATATTGAATTAAGTATGGAATTTCATGTGACAATAAATGTTCCTCGTTAAAAGGAAGTTCTATTTTTAGGAGCATTTCCTTTATCATTTTCAGTTCACCTAAATCAGAGCTTTGTTCAACTTCATGCCAAACAGACGGAACAAGATTTTGTAGGTTCATTACATTACCACAACGTGTATGGCCTACTTCCTCCAAATATTTTTGTGTTGTTGTAGTGCTGCTGTCCCAGCTACTTTCCATATTACGGACTTCCATCTGTTTTTGCATTTTTTTGATTTCATTAGCAGTCGCATTATCTTGCTCACGAAGTCGAATTTCCAGTTCGTTGTTCAATTCTTTTTTTGACTTCTTATTAGAGCGATATGTAAAATACGCTGTTATGATAGGTACTGTAATAAGCACAATATCCTTTATGGTTTGAAAATCGACAGTCATAGCTTGGCTCCTTTCGCCCGTTTATAGACGTAATAATACCACATAAAACTCTTGGAGACTACTACCATTTTATTTAAGTTTAAGAAGGAGGACAACTTATGGCCACGACCTACATCCGGCCCTACAAGCAGGCGGCGGGACTGAGCGCCGTCCAGACGATGGAGGAGCGGTTTGCCTACGGGCTCAATCCCCAAAAGCTGGGGGCCGTGTCCTCCCACCTTTGCGACCCGGCCACAGCCGCCGCCGAGTTTCTGCTGGTGAAAAGCGAATACCAGGCGGCCACCGCCCGGCCCGTGGAGCGCGGGGCCCTGTTCTTCCAGATACAGCAGGCGTTCCCGCCCGGCGAGGTGACGGCGGAGGAGGCAAACAAGCTGGGCTTTGAAACGGCGATGCGCTGGACGAAAGGCAAGTACCAGTTTTTCGTCTGCACCCATACCGACAAGGGCCACATTCACAACCACATCTATTTCAATTCCACGGCCTTTGACTGCTCCCGGAAATTCCATAATTTCCTCGGCTCCAGCTTTGCCCTCCGGCGGCTGTCTGACCGGGTATGTCTGGAGCATGATTTGTCCGTGATACAAAATCCCAAACAGCACAGCAAGGGCCGTTTCCTCCACTATGGCCAGTGGATAGGCGACAAGCCGCCCTCCGCTCAGCAGCGGGTGCGGCTGGCAATCATCGCGGCCCTTGAAAAAAAGCCCGCCGACTTTGCCGCGTTCCTCCGGCTGATGGAAGAGTCCGGCTTTGCCGTCAAGCGCGGGCGGGGCGGCGTGGTGTCGTTCCTCGCGCCGGGGCAGGACAAGTACACCCGGCTCCGGGCATCCACCCTCGGCGCGGGCTTTGACCCCGAGGACATCCGGGCGGTGATTGCCGGGGAGCGGCCCCTCCCGGAGCTCCCCAAGGACGCACCGCCCCCGCCCCGGCAGGTGGGCCTTATCATCGACATTCAACAGCGCATGGCCGAGGGCAAGGGCCCCGCTTATGAACGCTGGGCGAAGGTCTACAATCTGAAACAGATGGCCGCCGCCCTCCAGTTCCTGCAGGAAAACAATCTGACCGACTATGACGCGCTGGCGGCAAAGACCACGGCGGCGGTTGACCGGGCCCACGCGCTGGCCGGGGAGCTCCAGACCACCGAGGCCGCCCTCTCCAAAGTCTCCGGGCTGATGGGGGCCGTGGTGGACTATGCCAAAACTCGGCCCGTGTTCGATGGCTACAAGGCGGCCCGGTACTCAAAAAAATACCTTGCCGAGCACGAGGCGGAGCTTGCCACCTACCGGGAGGCCCGGGCCGCTATGAATGAATTGTTAGGCGGTGAAAAACTCCCCAAAATGGACGCGCTGAAAGAACAGCGGCGGGAGCTGGCGGATAAGAAAAAGGCTCTCTATGCCGAATACCGGCAGGCCCAGCGGGATATGCGGCAGGCTGTGGCGGTCAAGGCCAACATTGACCATCTGCTCGGACTGACGGAAGGGCGGGACGATAAGGAACAGGCGCGATAGCGGCGGTGACGCAGCCATCTGCTTTGGGACATTTTGTCCCAAAGCAGGCCGGGTTTGGGGAGGCTCTCCAACAAGCATTTTTGCGGGCCTGCGGCCCAGCAAAAATTTTGGGTGTGGTCACACCCGAATTGCTTGCCGTTTTGTGCGCTCCCCGATACATAGCTAAATATATATGATTTATCGCAGTTGACAGGCTCTATTCTATTTGATATACTGTTTCTGATAACTGAATAGCAATGATGTCTTCAGGGCAGGGTGAAATTCCCGATCGGCGGTAAAGTCCGCGAGCATAAAATGCTGATTTGGTGAAACTCCAAAACCGACAGTATAGTCTGGATTTGAAGAAGGTGTGTTGAAACTGTTAGAGTTAATTCTAATGGTCTGCACTTTTTTCCTGCCCATTTGCTCTGTTGACATTTTCAACCCACCTATATTATTAACACCTGAATGGCATTTAGATGCTTTCAGGTGTTAATTTTTTTTAGGAGGTATCTTAATGAAAAGTAAAACAAGAAAACTCACTATGACAGGTATGCTCTGCGCACTTGCTTATACTATGACCGTCATAGGACGCATCCCTATCGTACTCTTTTTAAAGTACGATCCCAAAGACATCATTATAGCCATCGGAGGGCTAATTTTTGGCCCTCTGACTTCATTCACGATTGCGGTAATTGTTTCCCTTGTGGAAATGTTTACAATCAGTGAAAATGGAGTTTTAGGGCTCATAATGAATGTTATTTCAAGCTGTTCTTTTGCTTGTACCGCAACATTCATTTATAAGAAAAAGCATTCGCTATCTGGTGCTGTTGCTGGGTTTCTATGCGGATGGGGGTGCATGGTTCTGGTAATGTTACTATGGAATTACTTAATTGCGCCAATCTACATGGGTTATCCAAGAGAGGCTGTCGTGGAATTATTACTTCCAGCCTTTCTACCATTTAATCTAATTAAGGGGGGACTGAATGCAGCCTTTACGATGATTTTGTATAAACCAATCGTAACGGTATTGCGCCGCTCTCACTTGTTGGAAGTTGAATCCCCTGTTGTAAAGTCTCATATAAATGTTGGCGTTATACTTGTATCACTCCTAATCATAATAACGTGTATACTGTTTATACTTTCCTTTAATGGGATATTCTGAAACATAAAAGATATAAATGGCGATTGCAAAAGCCAGGCGTCAAACGCAGAGCCGCATCCGCTGTTTAGAAAGAGTGATCATGATGAATAACGCGCAGAATTATTCCCGTTGGGTGTGCTGTCCTATATGTGGCGGTAAAACCAGAACAAAGGTGTATGAAGATACTGTTCTTGTAAAGTTTCCTCTTTACTGTCCTAAATGCAAAAAGGAAATTCGGATTGATGTTGTACAATTCAAAATGGTAATGAGCAAATGAGCCAGACGCATTACGCGGAGAGCCTGCATCCTCCAGAAGGAGACGCAGGCTCTTTCGCTTTTATAAAGGGTTATTGAATCCGGGTAGCCTTGTCAGTTCTTAGTGCGGACAAAACCGATTCAATGACGGGGATCAGCGTAACGGCCTCCTGCTCTGAACAATCCTCAATTAAAAAGCGCAACTGACGGATTGCCGGGCTTTCTCTCTGCATCTCGGGATGAAAGATTTCCCGTGGATCAATTTTAAGTACGCGAACCAATGGGAATAGGACTTCCATTTTAGGATTCCCCTTGTAGTTCTCTATGTTCATTACTGTTCGCGTATCTTTGTCGATCCTTCCTGCAACCTGAGATTGGGTGAGGTTGAGTTCACCTCTAGCTCGTTTTACGACATCTCCCAAAGGACGAGAAAATTCTTGCATGACAATTCACCTCATAAATATTCTACAATACACCTTGTTTCGATTAAATTCACTGTAATTCTGCTCTTTGATGTATTCTAATTCACTTCATAAGAGAAAGGGAAAGTATGTTGTACCTAAAAACGCATTTTAGCTCAATTACAATCTATATGAGTTTCAATGCTTTGTATGGGATCAACACGGGCACGGATGTGAACGGCAATTCACCCCAAAATATCATGTTGTAAAAATACATATCTTTGGGACAAACAGTCCCAAAGTGCGGGGCGGCTCCCCCGGATGCCGCTCCCCGCCGCCCCCATGTCGTTTCAAGCAACCCAACAAAAAACGATATGGAGGTACATACCATGACAAGTATCAACTTGCGCGATTTTTATTACTGGTACACCCAGGATGAATATATTGAGGTTTCTGACAAGGTGGCCGAGACTCTCCGGGCCAGTGTCCGCTCCGAGGCGGCCTATACCGAGCGGGCCCGCTACAATAGGGCATACTACTCACTGAACGCGAATGACGGCATCGAATATTCCGCCTGCCAGCACGAGCTCACCCCGGACGAGGCGCTGGAACTCAAGGAGCGGTTTTTCCATTTATGGAACGCGCTGAACAGCCTGCCGGAGATCCAGGGCCGCCGGGTGGACGCCCACATTATCCTCGGCATGACCTACCGGGAAATTGCCCTGGCCGAGGGTGTGGATAAGAGCGCGGTGCGCCGCTCTGTTTTAAGCGGCATCGCACAGATGAAAAAATATTTGAGAAAAAATCTGTGATTGCCGTCTCCATTTGCACCATTTTTCTGGAGGTATATGAGAGGAAGTTTTTTCCTCCCCACAACTGAATAGCGGCGGCCCCGGGTGAACGCGGGGAGCCGGGCGGCGGGTGCGCGGTGACTTCTCCCACGGGAGGACGAGCGACCAACACCACCGCCGCGAGTGGGGAACCTGCCAGCCCCACGGCCACGATCCGCGAGGGACAAGCTGGCCGCTTGCCGCTTGGGGCCGCCGCACAAAACAAGGGAACGCCGGGCCGCTACCTGCTGTCTTTTGACGGGCCAAACATACGGGCCCGGCGTTTCCTCTTTCAAACAAGTTTGAGACAATTTGTCCCAAGGTGGGGACAGGCCAAAGGGCAGCACTTTCGCGGTGCTGTCCTTTCGCGTTTCCCCACAACCCAAAACGCAAAAGGAGGTTTTACCGTGAGACTGACCGCACAAGAGCTGGAACAAATGAAAAGCGTGAACATCGGCGCGGTGAGCGCGGATGCGCTGGCTGACGTGAGCGGTATGGCCTTTGACCGCACCCTCCCCCGGGAGGAGCGGCTGGCCCGGTTTGTGAAACGGGCCGTCAATCCGTACTGCTTTAGCGTGGGCGGCGTGGGCGTGAAAATCGAGTTTGCCGAGGGCGGCCCCTCCCTCCAGGAGACGCTGACGGCCTTTCTTATCCGGCAAAAGAGCGGGCTGTAACTGCTGTTGCGGCCTGCTCCCACTTCGAGACAAAATGTCCCGAGGCATCGACATCCTTGTTGATACCCCGGAACAGAGTTATAATATAAGTGTAATGTGATAGGGAAGGAGGAACAATGGCACGAACAAAAAACAGAGGGTATCAGCAGACTTTGACCCCTACCTATACGGCCCGGCTCTGGAAAATGGGCGGCTACATCCGGCTTTCCCGAGAGGATTTACAGAAAATCAACCGGGGGCTTGACGATAGCAACAGCGTGAAAAACCAGCGCGACATTCTCAATGATTTTCACTTCAATCATGCGGAAGAATTTGAAAGCTACACCGAGTATGTGGATGACGGCCACACGGGAACCGATACGGAGCGCGAAAGTTTCCAGCGGCTCTTAGGGGATGTGATGAGCGGGAAAATCAACTGTGTTGTGGTGAAAGACCTTTCCCGTTTCGCCCGGAATTACAGCGACGCTGGCAGTCTGATTGACAACCTTTTTGTGCAGATGGGCGTCCGCTTTATCAGCTTGGCCGAGGGCGTGGACAGCTACCTAAACCCGGACAGCGTGAACAGCATCATCGTTCCGATAACAAACGTGATGAACGACCAGTATTGTTATCAGACCTCAAAGAAAATCCGGCAGGTTTTCGATTACAAGCGGCGCAACGGCCAGTACATAGGCTCTTTTGCTCCCTACGGCTACATAAAAGACCCCAAAGACAAGCACCAGCTAATCGTTGACCCGGAGGCCGCTGAAACCGTCAAAAAGATATACGAGATGTGCCTGCAAGGTACGGCCAAACTTCAAATTGTGATGTATCTGAATGACCACGGCATACCCAGCCCCACGGCTTACCGAAAGCTAAAGGGCCTGCCCTACTCCCCGGCTATATCGGACGCTCCCATGTGGGGGAACAAGATTATAACGGATATTCTCAGAAATCCTATTTACACCGGGGATTTAGTACAGGGCCGCCGCCGGGTGAAAAGCTACAAGGTACACCAGATTGAGGCTGTGCCGGAGGAAGAATGGGTGCGCGTCCCCGATACCCACGAGGCAATCATCACCCACGAAACCTTTGACCGGGTGCAGGAACTTCTGAAACGTGACACCCGGACGGCCCCTAAAAAGCGGGAGCTCCATTTATTCAGCGGCTTTCTGAGGTGCGCTGACTGCGGCAAGGCCGTGACCCGGAGCCAGAGCGGGAAGAATGTTTATTATTCCTGCTCCACTTACAAGAAACGCTCCCGGACAGCCTGCTCCATGCACTCTATCAAGCACAACCGTTTAGAGGCCGCCGTTCTGTTCGCTATCCAGTATCAAGTGAGTACCGCCGTTTCCTATTCGGAAATAGTAGCCCGTATCAATGCGGCCCCGCTGAAAAAAAGTCAATCCCACCGCCTTAACGACCAGATAGCCGCAAAGGAAAAGGAATTGACGAAAATCACCCGCTACAAGCAGTCACTGTATCAAGACTGGAAAGACGGGGAAATCTCCCAGCAGGAATACCGGGAAATGAAAGCCGATTATGAACGGCAGGCCGCCGGGCTCTCGGATTTGCTGGCCCGGCTGACGGCTGAACGGAAACAGCTTTCAAACGGCGTTGACCAGCAGCATCCCGCGCTGGTAGCCTTTGCGAAATATCAGAACATCGAAAAGCTGACCCGCGAAAT
>CAJTMX010000053.1 GCA_910577235.1 uncultured Acetatifactor sp.
AACTCTGGGGTTTCTGCAGTTTTATCATTTCATTACTGTCAAAGACAGGATTGTACCTCTTTTGGACAAGAAGAAAAATAGCAATATATACCGGCAGGAAAATAAAATTTTGGATATTATATAATTTACGAATGGTAAAATATAGAACGGGTTCATTTCCGTTGCTCAATTCCATATTTCATTTTAACCTCAAATCATAAGCCTCAAATCATAAGGATCAAATCATAAATAAATATATGGAGAAGAATTGTTTTTCCGCAGTAAGTCAGCTATACTTAAATTACTGGCATAAGCGGGAAAGGAATCCCAGGGAGACGTTTATGGCGGAAAAGACGGAGATTGGGAATATATCCCATTTTATCAAGGAATGGCGGGGGAGTAAGCACATGTTAAAAAGAGAAGTCACGGCTATCTGTCTGTTGCTGTGTCTGGGACTTATATGGTTCGGGGCCGGGAGCCATTCCCGGACGGAGACCAATGCTTTTGCGGCGGGAAAGTCCCCGGAGCCGAATGAGAGTCAATGCGGTCAGGAAGAGACCATCGCACAGATATTTGCACGGCAGGGCAGCGCCGTAACAGTGAGGAAAGTGGACTGGGGTGTGGAAGAACTGCCGGACCGCCTGTGGGCAGGGATAGAGCAGTGGCAGGCAGATTATGCGGATTCTCCCCGCGCTATTATGGGATATATTGAGTTGCTGGACGAGCCTGCCGGTCAGGTGGCGGAGGACTGTTTGTGGGAGTATGCCACCATACAGCATGAGTTCGGGCAGGAGACTTTTCTGGTGACCGGAACAGGAATCTATCAGGTCAGTTCCCGGGGGAGCAACGAAATCTGGCAGTCCTGCATGGAAGAGCTGCTTGGCAGCAGTTCCCAGTGGCAGCTATCCAAGAGCGAAACGGAGCGGTATATTCACGGTCTGGATTTTGAGCATTATGAAATGTTTAGTGATCCGCCTTACGGTAAACTGGAACTGTGGTATCAGGGAGTATCCGTTACCTTTTATGAAGGCAGCAGATTGCTTGCTTATCACAGGGACAGGGAGGATTCATCGTCTGGGGAGAGACCGGATTCGGGGAGAGAATGTCTGTGGTTTCGCCAGAAGTGGGGGGAACAGGAGTTGGACTGGCAGTTTTGCGCCACCGAGTCCCTTACAGGTCTTCCCTATCAGGATCTGTCCCGGCACTTCCGGACTCTTTTTCCGGGGCTGTGGAGCTGCGCTTTTTATACCAGGGAGACGGAGGAGTATGACGCCCGGCCTCTGATCGACTTGATGACAGAGGATGCGGAGTATGTATACTATTGCCGGAAAGGGCAATGGTATCAGGTCTGTATCCGGCCCACGGAGGATGTCGGCGGCAGACAGGGGCTGTTTAGCAGTAAAGGTTATAGCTTTCGATATGATCTGGGTTACTCCGATCAGGAATCCTACTCTTTTCAGGTCACGGAGCAGGGCGACATCACAGAGACGGATCAGATACAGCACCGACATTATCTGGAGCAGGAGTTGGGGCCGGGGCTGCGGCTCTGCTTTGACTGTAGGATGACAGACGAGTACCGGGGAGAGCTTTTTATGGACTATACCTATGAGGTTGCCGTATCCAGGCCCGGAGAGGAAGAGCCGTTTCAGATTTTGGAGGTCAGCTCCGCCGAGTGGGAGCCGTTTTCCTTTGAGGATATCAATGCCGATGGCTGGCTGGATCTGAGGGTGCTGTACTATTATGGAGCTAACGGAGGAACACTGTCGTTCTATCTCTGGAGTCCCTCCAAAGGGGAATTTGTGTGTGGGCCGGAGGAACTGGGCTACTTTGGATTATACGGTATAGATCAGGAAAAAAGGCAGCTCCATATGCATTATCACGGTACAGCCGTATCCGGTGAAGAGGAACTCTATCAGTGGTCAGGAGAGACGGACTGTGAACTGATCCGCCGCTTTAATCACAATGAAACGAACGAACGCCGGGAAATGCATATAGAGATCTGCTGTTATGAAGATGGACAGGAGAAAATACTGTCGGATTACTGTTATCCCATGGACGAGTATATGGAGCGTGACGCCATCTGGGGGATTTACACGCTTGATTTTGTGTGGGAACGGGAGATAGAATTGCCCGGACAGGAGGGAATTTGTATACTGCGCTACGCCCAGGAGAAAAGCTTTCCCGAAGATGAAGACGCCGAGGAAACAGAGGGAAAACGGGAAATGCTGGATTACCTGTTTCTGTTCCGTCAGGATACCTATCTCATCTGCGCGTTGGAGCATCAGGTGGCTCCGGCTGCATATACCGGACTTACCTGGGACGAAGAGCAGGCACGGCTTACTGTCAGCTATGAGGGCGGAGAGAAACAATGCTATCTATGGGATGGTGAGTCATTCATAATCCCACCGGATACAGGCATATAATAGACCATATTTCCGAACTATATTTTGACTGAGAAGGGAATCTATCATGCCTGAAGGAACAGCGATCTATGTGGTGCAGCGGGGCGATACAGTGGACAGTATTGCCGCCGCCTATGGTGTCAATGTGGAAAATATCATCCGAGACAATCAGATCCTTTATCCATACGAGCTTGCCCTGGGGCAGGCTCTTTTTATCGATCTGGGGACAAGACAGCCTTACCGTTCACTGCGGGTCACAGGTTATGCCTATCCCTATATCGAAAGGCAGGTCCTGGAGGATACGCTGCCCTATCTGTCGGAGCTAGCCATCTTTTCCTATGGCTTTACCACGGAGGGGGAGCTGGTTTATCCCGCATTGCCGGACGACTGGATGATCGCTCTGGCTCTGGAGTACGGTACCGCGCCGATCCTGACGCTGACTCCGCTGGATGAGCAGGGGCGTTTCAGCAATTATCTGATCCACAGCGTGGTCCAGAACCCCGAGGCGGTGGACCGTCTCATTGACAATCTGCTGTCATTGATGGGTGAAAAGGGGTATCAGGGGCTGGATATTGATTTTGAGTATATACTGGCCCAGGATCGGGACGCTTTCACGGATTTTGTCCGACGGACGGCGGAGCGTATGCGGGAAAACGGATATCATACCTCCGTGGCTCTGGCCCCCAAGACCAGCGCGGACCAGAAGGGCACGCTCTATGAGGGCAAGGATTACAGGGCGCTTGGGGAGGCAGCGGATCATGTGTTGCTGATGACCTATGAGTGGGGGTATACCTACGGGCCGCCCATGGCTGTGGCGCCGCTGCATCAGGTGCGCCGGGTGGTGGAATATGCCGTGACCGAGATTCCGCCGGAGAAGATCGACCTGGGAATCCCCAATTACGGTTATGACTGGCCGCTTCCCTTTGTGCGGGGAGAGACTGCGGCTACGTCCATCGGCAATGTGCAGGCGGTGCGCATCGCCATCCAGCAGGATGTGCCCATCCAGTTTGACGAAACGGCCCAGAGTCCCTTTTTTACTTATATTCAAGAGCAGGAAGAAAATAATGTGCCCGGAGGGGGCGCAGCGGGAAACGGCGGGGCGGAGCAGGGAGACAACACCGGCGTATCCCATGAAGTCTGGTTTGAGGATGTGCGAAGTTATCAAGGAAAGTTTGATCTGATCCGGGAGTTTGGCCTGGGGGGCTGTGGCTACTGGCAGATCATGCGCTGGTTTGCGGCGAATTGGAAACTGCTGTACAAGAATTTTTATATTGAGAAATAGATAATTGGGTAAAAGATAATCGGGTAATAGATATCGAGTTAAACGCATGATGATGAAGAGGCTAAATGATATACGGCGTAAAAAGGTGTGAATCAGAGTCCGGCGATGTTTACAGGGCTGACACGAAAGGGTATTTGTGGTAAGATTATTACAGACATCTGTCAATTATGCATTGGGAAAGCGGCAGCCTGGCAAAAGACGGCAGGGCGTGGATGACTGTGAATACGGTGGCAGCCTGGGGCAGATGAGGATATCCTTTGAAAACAGATGAAATACGGAAAGGGGCGCGTGCTATGAGAATGTACGATATCATCATGAAAAAAAGAAACGGGGAAAAACTTACCCCGGAGGAGATCAAATATTTTATTACCGGGTATACCAACGGGGATATTCCCGACTATCAGGTGTCGGCTCTGATGATGGCCGTGTACTTTCAGGGGATGGATGAGGAGGAGACGCTGGCCCTCACCATGGCTATGGCCCACAGCGGGGATATGCTGGATCTGTCCGCCATCAAAGGGATCAAAGTGGATAAGCACAGCACAGGCGGCGTGGGGGATAAGACCTCCCTGGCCCTGGGTCCCATGGTGGCTGCCTGCGGCGTAAAGATCGCCAAGATGAGCGGCCGGGGATTGGGCCACACCGGGGGCACCATAGATAAACTGGAAAGTTTTGCCGGGTTTTCCACTGCCGTCAGCCGGGAGCATTTTATCCGCCAGGTGAATGACATCGGTATTTCCATCATGGGGCAGACGGCGGATCTGGCTCCCGCGGATAAGAAACTCTATGCCCTGCGGGATGTGACCGCCACCGTGGATAATATGTCTCTGATCGCCAGTTCCATCATGAGCAAAAAACTGGCGGCGGGAGCGGACGCCATCGTGCTGGACGTCAAGACCGGCAGCGGCGCTTTTATGAAGAATCTGGAGGACTCCTTGGCTTTGGCCCGGGAGATGGTTCGCATCGGCAACGGCGCAGGGCGACGTACCATGGCTATAGTGTCTGATATGAACCAACCTCTGGGCAGGGCGGTGGGGAATGCCCTGGAGGTGAAGGAGGCCATTGACACGCTGCGGGGAAAGGGGCCGGAGGATTTTATGGAACTGTGCATGACTCTGGGCAGCCGGATGCTGATGGCCGGAGGCAGGGCCGGAGACGAGAAGGAGGCTAAAGATATGCTGGAGCAGGCTGTGGCCAGCGGCGCGGCGCTGGATAAGCTGGCAGACTTTGTCCGGGCGCAGGGCGGCGATCCGGCGGCGGTCTACGACACGGGTCTGCTGCCTGCGGCGGCCCATGTGGAGCCGGTACGGGCATGTACGGACGGCTATATCCGCTGGATACAATGCGACGAGATCGGTGTCTGTTCCCTGCTGCTGGGCGGCGGACGGGAGACCAAGGACAGCGATATAGACCTGTCGGTAGGGCTGGTGCTGACCGCCAAGGTGGGGGACTATGTGAAGGCAGGTGAGCCGCTGGCTTACATGCATTACAACGATCCGGCCAGGGCGGAGGCGGCCATAGATCGTTTTCACAGGGCCTATACGATTGACAGAGAGCCTGTATGTGCGCCCCGGTTGATACACCGGATTCTGGAGGAGGCATAATAGCTTTATGGGGTCCCGTCTCCGTTATCGGCACATCTGAACAGGCATAAAACTTTATCTCTGCTCTGGCATACCCAGTGCCGGGACCGCATACAGTATTATAAACGTTCTGGCTTTTATAATATGAATGGTCTCAGGCCGCTTTGGAGCCGGGAGTACAATCATGGCATAAGGAGTAAAACGCTCCGCGTTTAACTCTTCTGACTCAGAGTGCGCGCCAAGGCGCACGGGATTATGGCATATTGTAAAAGCTCGGGTTTTTCGTGATGACGGAGTAGATATGAAGAAAAAGCAAACGGAAGGGCCCAGCCGTAAGGAGGCCATCATCGACTCACTGTCTCTGCCCAAGGACATTCTGCTGGGAGCGTTGCGGGTGACTCTCACAGGCAGCCAGGAGGCATGGGTGGAAAACTATAAGGGAATACTGGAATACACCGAATGTCAGATCCTGCTGCAGGGCAAAAACTGCCAGGTCTGCTTTGAAGGGCAGCGCCTTTCCATAGATTATTATACCAATGAGGACATGAAGATCAGCGGCTGCATCCGCTGTGTCAGATATCAGTAGTCTTGGAGCCGGGAGGAGTCATATGCTGAGAATACTGCAATTCCTCAAGGGGTATGTCAGAATGAAAATATGGGGCGTGTCCCCGGAACGTTTTTTGAATCTGTGCAGCAACAAGAATCTGCTGCTGTGGGACATCAGCAAGGACGGGGATGCGTACATCATGTGTATCAGCCTGAAGGCCTTTTTGCAGCTGCGCCCCATAGCCAGAAAAACGGGAGTAAGGGTAGTCGTCTTGCAGAGATATGGACTACCCTTTTTGCTGCCTGGACTGCTAAAGAGAAAGATTTTTGTGGCGGGGCTTGTGCTGTGCGTGATATTCTGGATGGTCAGCTATAGTTTCGTGTGGGATATCAGTCTGGAGGGAAACTATCAGATCTCCCAGGAAGTGTTTTCGGATTTTTTGGCCTCCCAGCAGATCCATGTGGGTATGCGCAAGACGGAGCTGGATATAGGCGCGCTGGAAAAAGAGATACGCCGCGCTTTCCCGGAGATTACCTGGACTTCCGCCAGACTCTCCGGCACCAGGCTGGAGATCTCGGTCAAGGAAAACGATGCCCCTATGGACATGGAAACGGAAAAACCGGCGGGCGGGCAGAATCTGGTGTCGGAGTACGCCGGAGTCGTCACATCGATGATCGTGCGAAACGGCGTGCCCATGGTGAAGATCGGCGATATCGTGGAAGAGGGAACGCTGCTGGTGGAAGGCCGCGTCCCCATTTACAACGAGGACGCCACTGTCCGGGAATACATATATGTAGCTGCCGATGCGGATATCACCGTGGAACACTCCATCACCTATCAGGATACACTGTCTGCCACTTATATCCAGAAAGTCTACACCGGGCGAAAGAGCGAACGTTTCTTTCTGCGGCTGGGCAGCAGGGAGCTCAAACTGCCTCAGGAACGGCCCTATCTGGTGTATGACACGGTGATCTCGGGACATACGCCGCTGATATTGGAGAAACTGTCCGTCCCCATTTCCTGGGGGCAGTATACCTATCGGGAGTATATGAACGTGGAGCATAAGTATACTCCTCAGGAGGCGGAAAACCTTTTGACACAAAAAGAATTGCAATTTCTTGCAACTTTAGAGGAAAAAGGGGTACACATTATTGAAAAAGATGTTAAAATAGAGGAGAGCGGTTCGTGTTGGACTATGGAGGGCTGGATTTTGGTTGATCAGCTCACAGGACGGCTTGCACCCATCGCCGGGGAGAATGTTTCTCCTCACAGCGGAGAATAGCGGTGCTTTTGCCGAATCAGAAAAACAGGAGAGAATATGAGTGAAGTGACATTGCAGATGGATATGCCCGCGGAGCATATGCAGAAGATTTTCGGCGCAGGCGATTCCTATGTCCGTAAGATAGAGCGGGATCTACAGGTGAGCATCGTGGACCGCAACGGACACATTGCCATCACCGGGGAGGAGCACCGCGCCAACCGGGCGTGCAGGATACTGAGCCAGCTTACGGAGATATCCAAGCGGGGAAACGAAATTGAGGAGCAGAGCGTAGATTACGCCATTACACTGGGTATGGAAGAAAAAGAAGAGATATTGACAGAGATTGACGGGGACGTGATCTGTCACACCGTCAGCGGCAAGCCCATAAAGCCAAAAACCTATGGGCAGAAACAATATGTGGACGCCATTCGCGGCAAGATGATCACTTTCGGTCTGGGGCCGGCAGGTACGGGTAAGACTTATCTGGCTATGGCTATGGCCATCACCGCTTTTAAGAACGATGAAGTCAGCCGGATCATCCTGACCAGACCGGCCATAGAGGCAGGGGAAAAGCTGGGCTTTCTGCCCGGCGACTTGCAGAGCAAAGTGGACCCGTATCTGCGTCCCCTGTACGACGCCCTGTATCAGATCATGGGCGCGGAGAATTTTACTAAAAATATGGAGAAGGGCCTGATCGAGGTGGCGCCTCTGGCCTATATGCGGGGACGCACTCTGGACAATGCCTACATTATCTTGGATGAGGCTCAGAATACCACGCCCGCGCAGATGAAGATGTTTTTGACCCGTATCGGATTCGGGTCTAAAGTTGTTGTCACCGGAGACAGTTCACAGAAAGATCTGCCCACCGGCAGCCAGTCCGGGCTGGACATCGCCGCGAGAGTGCTGGGAAAGCTGGATGATATCGCTTTCTGCAATCTGACCAGCAAAGATGTGGTGCGCCATCCCCTGGTGCAGAAGATCGTCAAGGCCTATGACGACTACGAGGCAAAGGAGAAGTATAGGGAGAAGGCCAGAGGCAGAGAAAAGAGATACGGACGAAAATAAGTATGGGTGAAAAAAAGAGGAATTACAGATGGTATCATCTGCTTGCCGGGATCGGACTGCTGGTGCTGGCCGTGGCCGGAATATGGCTGATCGGGACAATATCCCAGGCAGGTCAGGATATCCAGCTACGCAATATGGTGATAACGGCAATGGGAATGGCCGTCATAAGCCTTTTGGCGCGTCAGGAGGCCGGAGAGCATTTGATGCAGTATGATAACAACGAACATATACTGCGTTTCTTTCTGTGTCTCGGCATATGTCTGGCAGTGGCTCTGGCCTGTGTATTTCTGCCTGTGGGCGCATGGCCCTTTCTGGTGATCTATATCACGCTGGCACTGTACGGAAGTACCTTTCTGGGGGCGGCGGCAGGCTCGGTGCTGCTGATGATCGCAGTGCTGGGCAGCGGCGTTCAGAGCCATATGTTCGTCATGTATCTGGTCAGCGGAATGATCGGGGTCAGCCTGTTCAGACGGCTGGACGTGGATTTCAAGGTGGGGATTCCCCTTGCCATATCTCTGATGTCGCTGCTGGTATGCGAGACCGCCAATGTGGTACTGTTTGCCAATGAGAGATTGGATATGGAGCTGTTTGTGGTTCCGGCGGCCAATGTGATCATCAGCGCTATTTTGCTGCTGGGAATCCTGAAACTGTTCTCCCAGTCGGTGATATACCGATACCGGGTAACCTATATGGAGTTGACGGCACCGGAGTGTGAACTGCTGACCCGGCTTAAGGAGGAAGCCCGTGAGGACTACTATCAGAGCATGCATACGGCCTATTTCTGTGAGCGTATCGCGGGCAGGCTGGAACTGGATGTGCAGGCGGTGAAGGCCGCCGGATTCTATCATAAGATCGGCGTGCTGTACCAGAGCCGCTCTGAAGATGGTCAGGACTTGGGGGATATGGGAAAAGAACTCTTTGAGATGTTCCATAGGCAGCATTTTCCCCCTGTCATGCAGGAGGTCCTAAAGGAATACCTGATACCGGACCGTGCGGTGAGACGCAAGGAGACGGCGGTACTCATCATGGCGGACGCGGTGACCGCATCCATCATCCATCTGCTGGCGGCGGATAAGGGAAGAGACCTGGACTATGACAGGATTATTGACTCTATTTTTAAGATCAAGCTGGACTCCGGGGTACTGAACCAGTGTCTGATCTCCATGAGTGAGATCACACAGATGAAAAAGATCTTCAAAGAGGAGAAACTGTACTATGACTTTTTACGTTGAGAATGAGACGGAGACAGCATACCCATTTGACTGGGAGCAGACGGTGAAGGATGTGGCGCAGGCAGTGCTGAAGGTGGAGGGTTGTCCCTGGCAGGTTCAGGTCAATGTGCTGCTTACCGACAATGAGGGGATACGGGAGTTCAACCGGCAGTACCGCCAGATTGACCGGGAGACGGATGTGCTGTCCTTTCCCAATCTGGAGTATGACAGGCCGGGAGAATTCCGGATTCCCCAGGGGCTTGAGGCGGATTACTTTGACCCTGACAGCGGAGAGATGATCTTGGGAGATATCATTCTGTCAGCAGACAGGATCGCGGCACAGGCGGAGGAGTACGGACACAGCCTGCGGCGTGAGCTGGCGTTTCTGGTGGCGCACAGTATGCTGCATCTGTGCGGTTACGATCATATGGAGCCGGAAGAGGCGGCGGTGATGGAACAGAAACAGGAACAGATCCTGACATCGCTGGGGATCACCAGAGAGACGGCATGAGACGGCATAAATCGAATGAAAAAAACGGCGGCATTTCTAAAATACGAAAGGGACAACGGGCATGAAACAACAGGACATAAAGAGAAAACAGATCATATGCTACACCTATGTTATTGGATTGCTCGGGATGATCGGCATGGGAAAAATACTGGGAGACAGTGGACTGGCTGTTCTGGCTGTTGCCCTGGAAGTAATCAGCCTGTTTACACTGTTTGTGACTTTCGGCGTGGCGGATGTGATCGCCAGACTCCAGAGAAACCGCAGAAATAAGGGGCAATATAAGGGAGCAGCCCGAATGCGGGGACAGTTTTTACTGCTGCAGGGGATCACGGGCGCGCTGCTGTCAGTGCTCTTGTTGCTGCTGTCAGATACGCTGGCGAAGGAAGTCTTTAGGGTGCCCTACAGTGTCTCCGCCATGAAGATACTTGCCCCGGTGGTACTGTTTCAGGCATTGGACGCAGCGCTGCTGGGATACTTTCTGGGCAGCGGCAGCCATATGCCTTCGCTGGTCAGCGCAGTGCTGCGGCAGGGATTTTTTCTGGTGCTTGCCTCCCTGCTGGGCAGACGGCTGGCGGACTATGGCGACAAGGTATCCAATCTGCTGAAAAACAGCAGTTACAGCGGTATGTACGGAGCTATGGGAGTGGCTTTGGGAATCCTGCTTACGGAGCTGCTTGTGTTTCTGTTCCTGTTCATCGTCTATATGGTCAGCGACCGGAAAGCGGACGAGCACAAGAGTCAGGAGGGATTGCGGAGAACGGAGAGCATGGGAGATATTGTGCGGGTGTTCTGCAGAGCGCTCTGGCAGGGAACCTGTACGGCGCTGCTGGGAGTACTGCCCATTGTGCTGGGGGCGGTTTTCTATCTGCGCGCCGCCTCTTCCCTTCCTGCGGCCACATCCGCCGCGCCAACCGATGAAGGCGGGGGACTGGAATTTGTGTCTCAGCTCACCGCAGAGGCAGCTGTGGCCGGATACGGCAGCTTCTTCGGAAAATGTTTGCTGCTCTGCGCGGTGTTTGTGCTGATCCTTGCGGCCAGGTGCCTCTCGGTGTATGGCAGGCTGCAGGCGGCAGTACGCAGGGAAGATGTGCGGTATACCCGGGATGTGGCGTCAGTGGGGCTGCATTATGTGTGGGTGGTGGGGCTGTATTTCACAGTGACCATAGTGGTGACGGCTCCCCGGATAGCGGAAGGATTTTTTTCGGGCAGTGATGCCGCTTTGGCCGGTATGCTGCGCTCCGGCGGTGTACTGATCCTGCTGACAGGGTTGGCTGTCCTGCTGTCCATGGTGCTTTTGGCCAACGGCGAGCGGTATATTTTGATGGGAATGCTGGGGATATGGGCGATTCTTAGTATTCTGATCCAGAATATGTTTGTCAAGAGCGGCGGATACAGTGCCACGGGAATCATGTCCGGGGCGCTGACGGCTATGGCGATGCTGCTGGCAGCGATGGCGGCATACTGCGTCTGGCAGAACAGGATCGGCACTGAGTATATCCGCATACTGGGCGTTCCGCTGGCCGGGGCCGGGATCATGGGACTGCTGATGCTGCTGACCGATAAGCTGATAGGCGCTCATATGGGCAATGTGATATCCGTGGTGGTGGCCGCTTTGCTGGGCATCATCGTGTATGGTGTCATATTGGTGATGACCAGGAATATCCGGGAATACGAAATATCTGTTCTGTACGGGAAACAGGCCAAAAAACTGTTGGAACGTATAATTTCATAAATTTTGGCTGATACTATGTGTGATATCAGAATCGCACATAGAAAAACGTCTCTTCGAGCCGTTTTTCACGGATTGTGGGAAAAAGAGGTAAGAGATGAGACGGAGGAATTCGACTGGGCGGCGTATAGGTTTATTTGCTTTGGGACTGCTGTTTTGTGGCCTTACGGGCCTTACAGGCAGTTTGCTGGGCGCGCGGCTGGCACAGCGGTATCAGCCGGATACTGTCAGGCAGGAGGATGCACAGACGCCGGAGGAACAGTCGGATCTGGCCTCGGTTGATCCGGCAGCTCCGGAGGCAACGCCCAGGTGGCATGATCAGGTTATGGAGGCGCATGAAGAAAACGAGGGAGAGCCGGACGGGCTTTACTCGGCTCCGGTGATCAGCATACAGGAGACATTGAACGCCGAGACGGAGTATATTTTACGGGAGAAGGATCTTTTGAGCGGTTTGGAGATGGAGATCAGTGAAGACATACCGGATATGTTTATCGGCATGAACAGGGAACAGTTTCTCAGCGCCATGGAGAACTATGAGGCCGCGCCGCCCCTGTCCGAGAAAGAGCGGGGATTTGTGAGTCTGGATGTGCTGTCTTTCGCCCCCAGCCGTGTGGTGGTACAGATGAATTACCGGTATGTACAGCCTTCGGACAGTTTTTATATCATGGCGATCAACGATCTGATCGTGGTCTATCTGGAGGACCGTCAGACCGTATATCAGTATACAAATATCCGACTTTCTCAGCTGCCCCAGCAGTTGCAGCAGAGGATCATCGGGGTAATGCATGTAACGGATGAGGAGAGTCTCTATGACTTCTTGGAAAATTATACCAGCTGACAGATTTGATGTGGCAGTGGTGGGAGGCGGCGCGGCAGGTATGACAGCCGCCATATCGGCGGCCCGGTCCGGCGCAAGAGTGGTGCTTTTGGAGAGGGGAGAGAGGCCTGGGAAAAAGATTCTCATGACCGGAAACGGGAAATGTAATCTGGGCAACCGCGATCTGAAACCGTCGGATTATCATAGCGACAATATGGCTGTGGCAGCCTCCGTGTTGGAGCGTTTCGGAACGGAGGAGACCATCGCCTTTTTTGCGTCTCTGGGACTTATGGTGCGGGAGAGGCGCGGATATCTCTATCCCGCCAGCGAGCAGGCTGCGGTGGTGCTGGACGTGCTGCGTTACGGTCTTGAGAGGGAGGGGGTGACGCTGCTGACACAGGCTATGGTGCGGCAGCTGATCCCTTCCGGGGAAGTACTTCCCGGGGAAGGCCGGGGCGGAGGATACATAATATGTATTGACAGTGGACGTAAATTATGGGCAGGGCGGGTGATCCTGGCCTGCGGCGGGCAGGCCGCCCCCAAGACGGGTTCGGACGGCAACGGCTACGAACTGGCCCGGACTCTGGGACATCGGATTATAGCGCCTGTGCCCTCCCTGGTACAGCTGCACTGCGGAGAAAAATACTGCAAGGCGCTGGCGGGAGTGCGTGCGGAGGGAACCGTGCGGGTCCATGTGGAGGATGTATCCGGTCTTTCAAGTACAAGGCCCGGAAGAAGGGCTGGGACGGATAAATCCGAGTCCAGAGAGAGAGGGCTAAGAGCGGACGGGATAGAAGAGAGTAATCTTAGAGAGCGCATAAAAGAGAGCAGGATAAGAGAAAGCGGCATTAGAGAAAACAGGCTAAAAGAGTTCGAGGAGACAGGGGAGATCCAACTCACGGAATTCGGTATATCCGGTATTCCTGTGTTTCAGCTCAGCGGCAGCGTGAACCAGCTGTTGGCGCAGGGGAAGAAAATGCGGGCGGAGCTGGATTTTTTCCCACAATATGGGGCGGACGACTATGAAGAGCTGTGCCGCCTGCGCCTGGATAGGATGGGCCGGGAGAGCGTAGAGACATTTTTTACGGGTATGCTGCACAAAAAAATCATGAGCGTTTGCATCCGTCTGGCCGGGCTCTCTCCGGAGCAGGAAGCGGCAAAAGCGGGAAAGGACAGACTGTGGCAGGTGTTTTCTCTGTGCCGCCGTCTTCCGTTTACGATCACCGGCAGCCATTCCTTTGACAGCGCTCAGGTGTGTCGGGGCGGCGTCAGCATGGAGGAGGTGGACTGTCGGCTGCAATCCCTGTGCAGCCCGGGGCTGTATCTGGCCGGAGAGATGCTCCATGTGGACGGGCGCTGCGGCGGCTATAATCTGCAATGGGCCTGGGCCAGCGGCTATACGGCGGGAGTGGCGGCATGTGAGTCGATCAAATTCCGTATGGCTGATTAGTCCCCTGCGGTATATGTCGGCTGTCTGTGTTACAGCAGCGGCCACTTGATGGATTGCCTGCGGAAATAAAAAGGGAGAGAACAGAGAAGATGCTGAGAGTTAATCAGATCAGGGTTAAACCGGGCCAGGGGGAGCGGGAGATCCTGCAAAAGACGGCCAGACTGTTGAAATTGGACGCAAAAGAGATAGCGGGGATGGAGATCCTGCGCTGTTCCATAGACGCCAGGAAAAAGCCGGAGATTTGGTGCAGCTATACGGTGGATGTGGAGCTGGAAAAGCCCTCTCTGGAACCAGGTATCTGTAAAAGGCTGGGGCAGGCTTTTGTCAGCCGTGTGACCAGGCAGGACTATCATTTCCCTCACAGCGGGGACAGACCTCTGGCACATCCCCCGGTGATCGTGGGCATGGGGCCTGCGGGGCTTTTCTGCGCGTATTATCTGGCCCTGCACGGTTACTGTCCCATTGTATTGGAGCGGGGACAGGATGTGGACAGACGCATGGAGGAGGTACAGCGTTTCTGGGACGGCGGTATCCTGCACCGGCAGTCCAATGTGCAGTTTGGCGAGGGCGGCGCCGGTACGTTTTCTGACGGAAAGCTAAATACATTGGTCAAGGACAAGTACGGACGAAACCGGGAAGTACTGCGGACTTTTGTTTCCCACGGAGCGCCGGAGCGGATATTATATGACGCAAAACCACATATGGGGACGGATGTGCTGTCCCGGGTAGTGAAAAATATGCGGCAGGACATACTGGCTCACGGGGGACAGGTATTGTTTGAGACTGCTCTGGAGGAATTGGAGTTCACACCAGGCGGGAGCATTGCGGCGGTACGAGTCAGCGGCGGAGGGCGTATTCCCTGCGGGCAGTTGGTGCTTGCAATCGGTCACAGCGCCCGGGACACTTTTGAGATGCTATATGAGACAGGACTTTCCATGGAGGCCAAACCCTTTGCCGTGGGCCTGCGGGTGGAGCATCCCCAAAGTATGATAAACCTTGCGCAGTATGGCGCGGAAGATCCGGGGCAGCTGGGAGCCGCTCCCTATAAAGTCACGGCCCAAACCTCCTGTGGGCGGGGGGTATATTCTTTCTGCATGTGTCCCGGCGGCTATGTGGTCAACGCCTCCTCGGAACCGGGGCGGCTGGCGGTGAATGGCATGAGCTACAGCGGCAGAGACGGCGGCAATGCCAACAGCGCCATAATAGTGTCTGTAACTCCTGAAGACTTTGCAGGTATATTTCCGGGGAATTCCCCTGCCGGTCCGCTTGCGGGGGTGGAGTTCCAGCGGCAGCTGGAGGAGAGGGCTTATAGGCTGGGCCAGGGTGACATACCCGTGCAGCGCTATGGATTGTACAAGGCTTGCGTGGAGCAGGGTTGTGACCAGAAAGAATTGGCGGCCAGACGGGAGCCGGATATAGGGCGGCTTTTCCAGGTCTGTGAACAGTCGTCTCTACAGCCCAGCATCAAAGGCAGATGGAGGGAGAGCGATCTCAGCGGTCTGCTGCCGGAGGAGTTGAGCCGTGCTTTCGTGGAAGGGATGGAGCGGTTTGGCAGGCAGATTCCCGGTTTTGACCGTCCGGACGCCATATTGTCGGGCGTGGAGAGCCGAACCTCCTCCCCGGTACGCATCCTGCGGGACGAGAATACATTGCAGGCTAAATTTGCGGGGATATACCCCTGCGGCGAGGGGGCGGGTTACGCGGGAGGCATTACCTCCGCCGCCATGGATGGGATCAAGGTGGCGGAGGCCATCGCAGCTGCTTATATGCCGTATAAACGCGCGCAAAGCTCATTAAATTCTTTTTCGGACAAAATCAGCTCTTCTTCATGATCAGCTCTTCTTCATGACAGAAGGGATGACCGTCTTTTATGCCTATATCCGGCACGGTGGGACCATCCATATAATAACATCTGCATGAGTAATCCACGGGTTCAGCCTGTCTGATATAGGCTGTCAGATCCTGCGCAGCCTCTTTGGAGACTTTGTCCTGCTTACCGCCGATGGCAGCGCAGTAAACATCCAGATAAACGGTGGTCCCGTCTTCTGATGTGGCCGAAACACAATAGGAAAACAGATTTTCCATAGTCCGCAAAACCTTCGATGATATTGCAGATTTTATCCATAGGGTAAAAGGATTATGACAGAAGGAATGTAGAGGAGCCGGCGCAAATTTGATTGCCCATTTCATTATTTCATGATATACTCCCGAGTTTGACACTTGTGAAAGTAAAAAACGGCTACAAATCCAGTAATTATGC
>CAJTMX010000054.1:0-12741 GCA_910577235.1 uncultured Acetatifactor sp.
GGTGCAGGGGGATTCCCAAAATCCGGCTGTTCCTCTGCCAGCTGTTCTTCTGGCTCTGCCGGTTCGTGGGAGAATCCGTCCAGTTCCTGCTGGTAGAGGGCGCGGAGTGCGGCGGCAACCGGTTCCCAGCTTTCATACAGCGCCGCCAGAACCGTTTCATCCTCCCGCAAAATCTCTACTTCCATGCCTTTGTCGGTTGTTCTGTAATCTGCCGTATCCCCGGTTTCCAGCTGCATGGTTTCCACTGTACCGGAAAACCGCTGGGAAAGATGCTGGGCGACAGCCGGATTGCCTGCGCCGCTTCGGAGCAGCGCCGCTATATCCTCCTTTGCAGCCGTATCCAGCAAACCGCCCTCCCCGGTCAGGACTTCCCGCAAATCCGGGGAAAACTGGTCCAGATCGGCGGGGAGATAGTCGGTGATGGCGCTGTTGCGCGGGTCCTGCCGGATGGCGCGTTCAAACTGTTCTTTGCTTTCCGTCCGGTAAATGGGGTAGGCCAGCGCGGGGTCATTCAGCTGGACATAGCCCCGCTGCAAATCGGTGATGCGGTACTCGGTATTTTCCAGAAAAACAAAATCCCCTACGCCATAGGCCGATGCCAGCGGGTCGCGGGGAAGTGTTCCCGGTTCGTCCGCAGCGGGTGCGGCTGTTTCCTGTGCCGGTTCCTCTTGCCGGTCCGCCTTTATCTCTTGTGGTTCCAGCCCGGCCAGGAATTGCTCCGCAGCTTCTTCTCTTGAAAATGTCCGTACCGTTCCATCGGAGGCGGTATAGTAATCATTGGTCTGATTATCCCAGACAGCAAACGCATCTTCCGGGTCGGGAAACGCATCGCTGGTCATAACAACGGAAAAGCGTGGTTCTGCTTCTTCGGCGGCAATCTGCTCCACATCAGCCATGACCTGCTGAATAAAGGGGTCATTGTCCAGCTTCTCCGGTTCTGTTACCTGCCCGTTTACAATGCCGCGCTGGGCCAGATTTTCCCGGATTGCGATAGGGTCTATATCGTCCAGATTATCCCGTTCAGCCTCTGTAAAAAAGCGGTCCTCTTTGATAAGCTGGGCGATCCGGCGCTGTACCTTGGGCCAGGGCAGTTCCATTTCTTCGGGGCTTCCGGCGCGGACAATGAACAGGTTTGTATGTTCAGGACCGCCGTACTCCCTGGACAGCCATGCGGCGGTATCTTTTTCCCGCCCATGCTCCTTCATATAGCGGACTACGGCCCGTTTGCTGTCCATATCGCCGTTCCATGCACAGAGGGCTTCGTCAATATCGTCCTGGGAGAGAGGGCGCAGAAGCTCATGGAGCTTTGGATAGGTTTCGGCAATCACCTCTTGATGCAGGCGGTGGCGGAACTCCGGCACATCCGAATACTGTTTGAGAAGCTGCATATTACCGGAGCCAAGAACCGCGCGGCGCACAGCGGCGTTGCCCTCAATCACAGCGTTTTCATGGTCAGTATGGCCGCAGGCGTTGCGGTATGCCGTATCCTCCATGATGGCGGCGGTCACAACCGGCTTGTACTGTTCCAGCAATTCTTCCAGCGCGGGCTGGGGCGGTTCTGTTTCGGTTTCATGGACAGGAGCAGGCTGGCTCTGTGATTCTACAATGCCCGCCTCTGCCAGTTCCTTTTCTGCCTGGATTTTCTCATACTGTTCCCGTTCTGCTTCGGTCAGATAACGGTCCTTTTGGATCAGGCCGGCAACCAGCTTCACGACCTTATCCCAGGTCAGGCGTACATCGTCACAGCCGTTTTTCTGGTAGCGCAGGCCCTTTCCATCGTGATCTTCGCCACTGTGCGTTGCACCGGACAGTGCGTGGGAGCGTCCGCCGGTTCCGTATTCCTGCCGGAGAAACGCGGTTTTTTCCTTGTCGGTATGGGGCTGCTGGAAAAAGGCATAAATGCGCCCTTTGCCCCCGGCAAAACCGCTGCCGCCAGAAAGGGCCGCGCCGATCTCATCCTCCGTAATAAACTGCTTAACCGCAGGAACCTCTGCCATTTCAGATGAAAAGGCTTTGCGGGGCAGTGACAGGTCTTTCAGGTTTTCCCAAATCTCCTTTGGCTTGTGGTAATGGAAACGCAGCAAGTTACGGTCTTGCGTATAGGCAGTCCAAAAGGCGGCGTATTCTTCTGTGAGGGGCTGGCGGAAAGCCGGGTCACGCAGCTGCTCAGTGAGCCATGCGGATTCTTCTGGAAACCCGTTGCCCTTGATTTCTGACAGACTGGGTAAATATCCGGCTTCTCTGGCTTCATCGCTCAAATCGTGATACAGGTTCCAGAGCTTGTTGGCAAGGAGGGAGCGTTCATAACCCTCCGCCTCGGCAAGCTCCACATTGGAAGCAAATTGACCGGATTCCAGCAGCTCGCCAATACGCTCCGCCGCGCCCTCCCAGGAAATAACCTGTGCGGATTTATCATATCGGGCGGATTTTCCATGAGAGAGATGGATTCCGTCCTCGCCGTACCAGACTGTGATACGGCCTGCATCGGTGGTAAAACCGTTGCCGCCATGATAGAGGGATTGCAGGGCGGCAGCTATTTCCGGGACCGGCTTCTGCTTTTCAAATTCAGCTGTCACGCGCTCCCGCAGACGGTCGGTATTGCCGCCCAGCCGCAGTACATGGTCAATGTCCTTTTGGGCAAAAGAAAAAGCAGAGGACGCTTTCACATTCTCTGCTTCATCAATATTCTGAATCTGTTCCGTTTCGGAAAGAAACAGGTTTAAGGTCAGCTGTTGATAAGTTCCGCCAGCAGAATCTCCTCCGCCTGGGCCTTGCAGCTGTTCATCAGGCCCACCCACTGCATCATGTCGCGGGCTTTCAGTTCCTCGGTCACGCCCGCCGCCTGCGCCAGTTTTGGCATCAGCTGCTCCAATCGGCTGTTCGCGGTCCGGTCGATCTCCAACAGGTGCGGGTACAGCTTCTCGCTCATCAGCAGACGGTTGTAAAGGATGGGCCGGTGTTCCTTCAAGTAGGTTTTCCGCATCCTGCCGTACTTGCCCAGGGGCGTTTCGGGCTGTTCTGTCAGTTGCAGGTTGGGAATCAGATAGTCCCCGTTCCGGCTGTAAGTCAGATTGTTCTCCATGTTCTGTTCTCCTTTCCTGAGCGGCCTCCCGCTCCGCATTTAAGATAGTGACGCCGATCTGCCGCAGCACCTGCTGGTTGATCTGGCTGACCGCCGTTCCCAGCGCCCCAACGGTGGCCGGTGTGTTGAAATCGAAAACCGGCATGAAATCCTCGTGGGTGAAATACTGCTCCGGGGCCAGCCCGCAGCGGGACATCAGGGAATAGGCGATGCTGACGGTGGCGGCGGCTTTGAATTGGACTTCGATGTTAAGTTCATCGTACTCCTCCAAAAAGGAATCGTCAACGATGTAAAGGAAGTCCCGCCCGTTGTCCGCCCAGTATTCCCCGGCCAGCCTGCGGGCGATCTCGGTCAGCTGCCCGCCTAAATCATCGCCGCCCACCCCATACCGGTTTTCCAGCATGGCGGAGATGGAATCTATATGCCGTTCCTCCATCTTCCAGAGCCAGGGTGTGCGGGAGTGCGGGCGGGTTCCGGTGTCGGAGATGTCAAAGACATACCGCAGCCGGGTCCGGTCCCCGGAATCGTCCACCAGGGCGATGCCCTTGGAGCCGCGCCGGACATAGCGGCCCATCTTGTCATTCCACAGGTCATACTCCGCGCAGGCGGTAGCGTCCGGGCGCTGGGCGTAGATCATCAGCTGGTCGTGGAAGGGGTATTTGTAAAGCCTGGAGGCTGTGTCGAGAAACCGCATCCACTCATTCCAGCTGGAAGTGAGCTGCACCGCCGCATGGTCGGCCATCTGTGCGTACATCTGCGCTTTGGTTGCCATTGTTTTCGGCCCTCCTTTCGGGTTTTGGATAAAAGGAAGGGGCGGCACAGCGCCAGCCCCTCCGGTCTGTTGGTTCCTATTCGTCAAAGTCCGGGTACAGTTCCAGACTGTCAAACTCCGCGTCCGTCATGGCGCGCAGCTTATGAAGGGCGCTGTCGGTCAGTTCCATCAGCTCCGTTTCCTCCGGCGAGAGATAGCCGCGCATCTCGGTCAGGCTCTCCATCAGTCCGGCGCGGGTTCCGGTGTTGTAAATGCACATCAGATTCATTTCTTCAAAGGTAAAGTGTCCCATATCAAAGCTCCCTTTCCGCGCTCTTTTTCGGCGCTGTCTTTTTGCTTTCCTGCTTCGGCTGCTGGTGGAGCTGTTCCACCACCGATTTCCGCTTGTCCCCGTCCTCCCGGTGGACCGCCGCCGCCAAATCCATCAGGGAAATCGGCTGGCCGCTTCTGGCCTGCTGTTCCAGCTGGGCTACGGTCGGCTCTTTGGGACCGTTGTTGATGATCCCGTCAATCATGCCGTAATCGTCCTCCATAGACATTTCCGCATTTTTCAGCGGGTTCGCGTCAAGAAAACCGGTGATCTGCTGAAAGCCAAAGCTATCGCAGTAATGACAGGATAACGCGCCGTCCCTGCGGATGGCAACGATGTCGCTGACGCTCATGGAGGGGCTGTGATAGTCCTTGGGGTGTTCGTTGTTGAAGCGGTAGAACAGCTGCTCCGCCACAACCTCCGGCGTATCTTTGCCGGAAAGGGGCGCGGTGTAGATCAGGTTGTAATTCTCACGCTCCACCTCGCGCCCGATGGATTGGAGCCAGTCCAGCCCCTCAAAGCGGATTTCCCGCAGGCTGTCATCATCCTTTACCTGATAGATGGCAAAGCAGTCCCCCTCATGAGAGAGAAACGCCTGCTCCCGTTCCTGCTGGCGGTTCAGCCGGTCCTGCACCAGCGCGTCAAAGGCTGGGCTTTCCTCCCATTCCTCGCGGGAAAGGGCGAACACCGTACCGGGCAGCTGGGATTCAAATTCCTCCCGGTCAAAGAGCATTTCCGCGCCGCCCCCGTCCACCACCGCGTACACCGTCAAATCCTGCTCAAACAGTTCCAGCGCCCGCTCTTTGGAGAGGGGCAGCAAGTCCCCGTCCTGATAGCCGCAGTTTTTCAGATCGTCCTCCCGCAGCAAAGGGTCCGGCATCGGGTATTCATCCAGCGCCTGCTCCGGCGCGTCGGGCAGCGGGGCGGCTTCTGCGGCATGGCCGATGGAATCCAGCGCCCGCGGGTTTTGGCTGGCGGGCAAAAGGGCGTATTCCCGTTCCTGTTCGGCGGTCAGCGGCTGGGGGTAGTCGATACAGCCAAAGGCAGTGATGGAATCCTGTTCCACCTTTACCGGCGCGGCAAGTTCAGTGATGGTTTTCCCGTCCATCAAAGGATAGGTTCCCACATCCAGCGATTCCTGGGTAATGTAATAGCGGAACATGGAGGGGTCCTGCTCCGGCAGTTCGGCGGGGATTTTCCAGGAGGGTTCCGGTTCAGGGGAAACCTCTTGATTTTCCGTATCGGCCTGCGGGCTTTCCGGCTGCATGGTTTCTTTTCCGGCGTCCTGCTCCGGCCCGGATTCCAGATCAATGCCGCGCTCCTTGCAGACCTCCTGAAAATGGCGGTCAATATCGGCAATCAGAGTACCGGCGGTCTTGTTGATGGTTTCCAGGCTGGCCCGCAGTTCCTTCAGCTCCTTGCCCTGGCTCCAGTTCGCAATGTACCCAAAGCTGTTTGCGCCGGTCTGAATCCCAAAATATTGGCAGACCGCGTAGGAGATGCTCTCGGCCTCCACCTCCTCGGTGCGCCGGTCCTTTTTATGGTCCTGCAAAAACCGCTGGGCGGTCTTTTCGCCGCCGTTAAAGTCCAGGCCGGATTCATCGGTCAGCGGGAGATGCCCTTCCTCCGGCAGTTCCAGCGGCTTTGCGGTTATGACGGAACCGGCGTGGTTGACGATAACCCGTTCCTCGACCGCAACCGGCGCGCCGGGGTCATCATCGGAACCGCGCAGGTCATAACAAAACAGTCCGTCCGGCAGATCGTCTGCGGCAATCCGCTCATTGGAGAACAGGGCTGGCTGTCCAAACAGCTCCACTTCCTGATACAAGGGCGCGTCCGGGTTGTCCGGCACATCAAAGTTGTGCAGCTTGCTGTGGGCGATCTCATGGACAGCGGCGGAAACCGTCTGCACCTCGCTCATGCCCTGGCGGATGGCGATGCGCTGCTGGCTGGAAGAAAAATATCCGTCCGTATCCGCGTCCATTTCCTCAAACGCAAGGGGAACCGGGGCGGAGCGTTTCAGCGCCTCCATAAACGCCTCAAAGTGCCGGACATTCCCGAACAGGTCCGCCGCCAGGGAGGGCAGGGGCTTTCCGTCCGTCTGGCTCACATCAAAGACCTTGACCGGACGGAACAGCGGGATTTCCACCTCTTTTTCCTCCATGACCACCCTGCCGTTTGCGTCCAGCATTGGCGCGTGGGTGTCCGGGTCCAGCTTCTGCTCCTCGATTTTCTTCTTATAGGGGGTGGGCGCGATGATGGTGATGCCGCGCTCGCCCTTCTTCACATGGCGCTCAAACTGGTTCTTCCACTTGTTATAGCCAGCCACAAGGGTTGCGTCCGGCTTCTGCATATAGATCAGCATGGTATTATTGACCGAGTAGCGGTGGAACCGGGACATCACCGACAGATAGCGCATATACTTTTCGCTCTCAAACAGTTCCTTGATGTTCTGCTCAATGCCCTCGGTGATTTCCCGCAATCGCTCCCGGTTGGTAGGTTTCTCTGCCATTTCCTTGTTTCTCCTTTCCAAATCCATGATTTTTGTTAGGTGTTCTGCAATCCATGTTTTTTGTTCCTCGATGCCATCCTCCATCAGAAAGTCCAGAAGATACTCCACATAGTCCTTTTGGTGCAGCGCCTCCACAAAAAGGGGGTGCGGCTCATCCTCCGGGGTCAGGGGCGCAAGGCCGGTTTCCCAGCCCCGCAGCAGATGGGCGTAGTCTGCCAGCGCGCGGAAACACCGCTGCTTGGATTCCCGGAATTTCTGCGCTTCTGACTTTTGACGGACATAGGTTTTCTTCGGGGGCGCCTGGCTGTCATAGAGCAGTCCAAAATCCTGGGCCAGTTTTTCCGCCGCCTCTTTGGGGGAGAGGTTATAAAGTCTGGCGGCAAAGTCGATCACATCACCGTCCGCCCCGCAGCCGAAACAGTGAAAGCGGCGGTCTAATTTCATGCTGGGCGTCCTGTCATCGTGAAAGGGACAGCAGGCCATGCCGTTCCGCTTTACCTCGATTCCATAGTGTTCCGCCGCTTCTCTGGTGGTGATGGACTGCTTTACCGTTTCAAAGACATTCCCGCCCATGCTTATTGACCGGAGGAGGATTTCAACGGCGGCTTATAGCCTGCGGCCCTGGCCCGTTCACTGGCGGCTTTGCGCCGCTTTTCGCTGTACGGCTCCCGGACCGATACGCAGCGTTTGGGGACAATGAAGTTGTGGGCGTCCTTCTTGATGATCTGCTCCGGGTGTTTACCGGCAAGGCGGTTCAGTTTTTTCATCAGCTTTGGGTCATGGGTATAGACCTCTGCCGCAGACTCGGCCTGGTTATAAAGGAGAACCGTTTCCTGTTCCAGCAGCGACAGCTTCATCACGAGCCTCCTTTCCGCTGGCCAAAGTCCAGCTTGAAGTTCACATACTCGCCGGTATCCTCCAAAAGCACATCCGCGTCATAGGTTTTTCCGGTTTTTTCCGAGTAGCAGCCGGTGAGCCTTGCCCGCCCGTCTTTTAAGAGGGCCGCGACAATGGCCTTGGTGGGCTGTTTCTTCTTGGCGCTCCACCACTTGCTGTCTTTCCAGATGGCAAATCTGCAAGTTTCGCTTTGGCAGAAAAATCCCTTTTGCGATTCTGTAACCTCACCGCCGCACCGGGGGCATCTGCCTACTGCTTCGCGGGGCGGGGAGAACAGGTACTCGGTCCCCTTAACCACCTGATAGGTTGCCGCCAGCTCCCGCAGCATGGCGTAAATCCCGGACAGAAACTCCTCCGGGGAAAGCTCGCCGCGCTCAATCTCGCCCAGCCGGTACTCCCACTCGGCGGTGAGCAGCGGGGATTGCAGCTGTTCCGGCAGAACCGTAATGAGGGAACGCGCATCGCGGGAGGGCATCAGCTGGACCGTCTTTTTGCTCTTTTTCCGTTCCAGAAAACCGGTGGAGGCCAGCTTTTCCAGAATCCCGGCGCGGGTGGCAGGCGTACCCAATCCCTTGCGCTCGGCAGTATCCGGCATATCTTCTTTACCGGCGTTCTCCATAGCCGACAGCAGGGTATCTTCGGTGAAATGCTTTGGCGGGCTGGTTTTCCCCTCCTTGACGGAGGCATTGGAAACGGACAAAGATTGTCCCTCGGAGAGTTCCGGCAGCGTCTTTTCCTCTGGTCTTTCCTCCGGCTCCGGGGCATTTTTCAGACCGGCGTGATAAGCGGCATCCAGCTTGCGCCAGCCGGGGCGCTGAATGGTTTTCCCTTTTGCGGCAAACTCCTGACCGGCGCAGACCAGCGTGGCGGCGGTTTCCTCGTAGAGATGGGGTTCCGCCACCGCGCACAGCAGCCTTGCGGCCACCAGCTCCAACACCGCTTTTTCCCCCACAGGGAGGGCGGACAAATCCGCATCCCGAAGATTGCGGGTGGGGATCACCGCATGGTGGTCGGTCACTTTCTTATCGTTGATGACCGCCTCCGGGTTGCAGGTAATGCCGATCCCCTTTCGGAACGGCATGGCATTGGCGGTGAGGTTGACCAGCACCGGCAGGCCCTCCGCCATATCCGAGGTCAGATACCGGCTGTCCGTCCGGGGATAAGTACACAGCTTTTTCTCATAGAGGTTTTGCAGATAGTCCAGCGTTTGCTGGGCGGTAAACCCCAGCAGGCGGTTGGCGTCCCGCTGTAAGGTGGTCAGGTCATAAAGGGCGGGCGGCTTTTCGGACTTCTCTTTCCGCTGCGCCTGCTTCACCACCGCAGAACCGCCCCGGCAGGCGGTTTGCAGCTCTTTCGCGGCGGTTTTGTCTTTCATCCGCGCCCCCACAGCGGTAAATCCGGGCAGTTCCAGCGCCACCGTATAGAACGGCTCCGGCTGGAAGGCTTCAATCTCTGCTTCCCGCTGGACGATAAGGGCCAGTGTCGGGGACATAACCCGCCCGATGTTGAGGGTCCGGCGGTACAGCACCGAAAACAGCCGGGTGGCGTTGATGCCCACCAGCCAGTCAGCCTTGGCGCGGCAGAGCGCCGCCTGATGCAGACCGTCATAGTCCGCGCCGGGGCGGAGGTTTTCAAAGCCCTCCCGGATTGCCGAATCCTCCATGCTGGAAATCCAGAGCCGCTTCATGGGCTTTTTGCAGCCCGCCAGCTCATAGACGTTGCGGAAAATCAGTTCGCCCTCCCGTCCCGCGTCACAGGCGTTTACCACCTCGGTCACATCCGGGGCGCACAGCAGCTTTTTGAGAATATCAAACTGTTTCTTCTTGTCCCGCCCCACGCTCATTTTCCAGTCCGAGGGCAGGATCGGCAGATCGTCATAGCGCCACTTGGCGTATTTAGGGTCATAGCTGTCCGCGTCGGCAAGCCCGGCCAGATGCCCCACGCACCAGCTGACCCGCCAGCCGTTCCCTTCCAGATACCCGTCCTTGCGGGCATTGGCCCCGATTACAGCGGACAGGCTTTGGGCCACCGACGGTTTTTCAGCAATCACAAGGCGCATAATCTTCATCCTCCCATTCTTCCCGCATAGATGTACGCAGCTTTTCCTCAATGCTGTTGTCCTCTGTCAGCATCAGGTCATAGCCGAACCGGTAATCATATCGGTACAGTTTTCCTACCAGATCATTGATGAGGATGCGGCAGGCCAGAATGACACGTTTTTTATCCACCTGCATCAGCTGGTAGCGTTGATAATCGCTGTAATAGGACTCATGCCGGTGCGCGCGGCTGTTGGCGTCCTCCAGCAGCCAGTCTACCGGGTCCTGGCAGCCTTCCTCTTTTTCCCCCTCCATATATTTCAGCAGTTCCATCACCATCGGAAAACTCTGCTCGTCCATGCGGGCTTCTTCTTTCAGATAGCCGATCAGGGCGCATAAAAGCAGGCGGGCCGCTGTCTGTTCCCGTTCCGTTAATGCCTCCATCGTCTTTGCGGCGTCCGGCAGAAGCCTTTCTTCTACAAAAGTTTCCACATCGCCGGAGTACAGCTGGCGGATGGAATCTATGGACAGCGGGGCGGCTGTGTCGCCATCCATAGAAAAGTCATAGAAGTCATCGCTCTGTGCAGGCTTTTTCCGAAGTTTGCGTATCAGGGCAGAAACAATGTCGCCGCCCAGATACACCGCCAGACAGCACAGGTCAAAAACAGCGATGATTTTGATAAATAAAATAAGATACTTCATTTCCGATCTCTCCTTTCTTTCAGCTGCTTTTCCAGTTCCCGGTGGCAGAATCCCACACAGGGCCTCCCGTAGTTGCCGCAGCCATAGCAGGGGTGGCTTTTGGGTAAAGAAGGAGGGCGGGAAGTTTTCTTCCTGCCCTCCGGTTTCTGTGTCATCATGCGCTCAAAGGGGCTGTCGGTGAAGCGGGTCATTCCGGTTCTTCCTCACTTTCCTCCGGTTCCTCCTCCGCGCCCTCCTCGGATTCCCACAGCTCATCTTCCTCATCGCCGTAGTCATAATCGTCCAGATTGTCCGGGCCTTTGGTTTTCGGCTTGTTCTTCATAAACTTGAAGTAGTAGAGCGCGCCCCCGCCGCCTAACAGGGCCACAACCAAAAGCAGGACAGCCGGATTCATGCCGGACTTTTTCTCCGGTTCCGGCTCCGCTGCAGGCGGCTCCTCCGGTTCCGCCGCCTTGCCGGTGCAGCTTGTCATGGTAAAGGCGCAGACCGGGCAGTTCCGGTTGATTGCGCCTGCCTGACATTTCTCGGTGCAGCTGCAAACGGCAGGAGGTTCCTCGCTGTCCCCGTCCTCCATCAGCGCCATCAGGTCGGCTTCGTCTACCTGGTTGAGAAAATGGACGGTGTTTTCCCCCTCGTCATCCCGGTCCACCAGGATGTAGAAGTAGTTGCCGTTTTTGGTGGTAACGGTAATCAGCTGCTTGTTCCCGCCGTAATCGTCCACCAGGGTGGCGTTGCCATCCGGGGTGAGGGGCGGCGTTTCCTCCGGCTGCTCCACCTGTACGTTGGAATCGTTGGTTTCATCAGCCGGTTCCTCGCCGCCGCCCGCGTAGGCGGGGACAGAAAAACCGCCCATAAGAACCAGGGCGGTGCAAAGCGCGGCCAGTGTCCGCAATAGCTTTTTAGATTTCATCGTGATTTTCCTCCTTTTCCTGGGCGTCTGGCGCAGGCGTTCCCACGCCGGGAATCCCGCCGCCGGACAGCAGCGCGTTCAGCTCCTGCGGGGTCATGCGGACCGCCCGCACCAGCTGGACGATTTGCAGGTTCTCCGCCTCGGTTTTCTGCGCCTCCAATTCCCGCAGCCTGTTCTGGTATTCCGCCAGCTTTTCGCGGGTCTTTGCGATCTCCCGGTCAATCCGGTCGATTTTGTTCGTTGCCATCTGTAACACTCCTTCCCACATGGTTTAGTTCCAGTTCATCAGGCCGTAGCCCTTGATGCACTGGTAATTCAGGTCATAGCTTTTGATTTTGCAGGCGTCGCCGGAATTGCCCTCCACCGTATAGACCCGGCTCCCGTCTGTGCCGATCACAATGCCGACATGGTCGGCGGAACCGTCCAAATCCCAGTCAAAGAAAATGGCGTCGCCGGGGGCGATGTTGGCATATCCGCGCCCGCCCCATTGTCCATGCGACTGGAACCAGGGTACGCCCTGGGACTGGCAGCCCGCAAAGCGCGGTTCGCTTTTCCCGGCCTGGTTATAGCACCAGCTCACGAAGCAGGCGCACCATTCCACCCGGCTGTTAAAGCCGTACCAGCTCCAATACGGATAGCCGCCCACGTTTCCCACCTGACGCTTCGCCAGATCCACCAGTCCCGGATTGCCGGGGCGGGTCCCGTTTATAAACTCCACGCCGCTCAAATCCTCGGAATTTCCCATATCCGGGGAACCGCCGCCAAACAGCAGCGGCTTGTTGCCCCTGGTGGCGATATAGACCTGGTACATCTCATATTCGTCCGGGGTGAGCAGTTCCGGCGCAAGGGCGGAAATCTGGGTGTTCACAAGCTCCACATGGAGGATGTAGTATTCATAGGGGACTTCCTCGCTGGTCGTTTCCCCGGTTTCCGGGTCGGTGCTGGTTTCGGTGCGGTAGCGGATTTCCACCTCCTCGGTCAGCGTCAGGACATATTGGAGGTCAAAGACCCGCTGTAACTGTGCCGCCGCGCTCTGGGGCGTGTACTCATGGAGCAGGGCGCTTAAATAAGCCGCCAGCTCATGGGGATTGTGGCCGATAGGGTCCAGATTGTACCGGTACTCGTCATAGCCTGGGTGCAGGCTCTCCATGTTGTCCAGTTCGGCTTGCAGTTCCGCCTCCTTTGCGGCATAGTCCGCTTCCGTCCCCAGCATATCCTCGTCTTTGGAGGGATAGGTGGAGCCGGACACCGCCGAGCCGATGCTCTGGGCCAGCATGGAGCAGGAGGACAGGGTATTCATCAGCAGGCAGACCAGCAGAAACAGCGCCAGCGCAATCAGGAATCCCTTCTTGTGCCGCATGACAAACCGGCCTGCCTGTTCCGCTTTTTCTTTGACGGACTTTGCCGCCTTGCCGGTCTTGGCAGTATGGCCTGCGGCCTGTGCCGTATGCCCAGCCGTTTGACTGGCGCGTTTGGCGGCGGCATATTCCTTTTTGATGGCCTGCTTTTGCTGCCAGCGG
>CAJTMX010000054.1:12841-14932 GCA_910577235.1 uncultured Acetatifactor sp.
GGCGCGTTTGGCGGCGGCATATTCCTTTTTGATGGCCTGCTTTTGCTGCCAGCGGGAAAGGGGGTTGCTGGCAAGCTGGGGGTTCTCCGCCAGGGACTTTTGGTACAGGGCGTTGATGTTTGCTTTTTCCAGCTTTTGCTCCGCCCTTGCCGCTTCGCGGTAGGGTTTCAGTTTATGGCTGCGGTATCCCTCCCGCACCAGCCGCGCGCTGACTTCAACAGCCTGCTCGGTCTTGTGCGCCCCTTCCACGCCCACATTGTCCTGTTCGGACTTGCGGATTTCCTTATGCGCCCCGGCAAGCAGCGCGTTGGCCGGAGCGCCCCGTACCGCATGGGACAGCTTGGAGGGCGGCTTTGCCTGTTCCTCAAAGGTCAGTTTCGTTGTTTTCTTTCCGGTATCGGGGTCAATAACGGTCTGCCGGACCTTCTTTTTGGGTATCCTGGCCTGCGCCTTGTCTGCCCGGACAGCTGCTTTCTGTGCGCGGCGGATCGGCTTTTCCAGCGCCGGGTCGGTCTGTTCCTCCCTCGTAAAGCGCAGGCGCGGCTCCTTAATCAAACCATTCCCCCAGCATCAGCGCCTCCATCATATAGAGCAGTTCCACATAGAGGCCCATGCCAGCCGGGGTGTGTAAAGGACGGAGGATCAGGCAGGCATAGACCTGTGCCAGCACATCGGCCAGAAGCTCCGCGCCCCGGCCCTCCATAATCCTGCCGCCGGTGCCGGGGGAGAGGCAGCACCAGATTTCCGCAAGGCGGAGCAGGCCCGTTTCCCCGTCACGGTTCAGTTCTGCCGCCATGCTCTCCGCAGTACGGCACTCGCTTACCGCGTCCGCCATCGCCAGAAGCAGCTGGCGGCGCTGAATGTCCATCGCCCGCTTCAAAAACAGCCGGGGATTGTGTTTGATTTTCTGTGCAGTCATGATTGCTTTCCCTCCTTTAATTCCTGTAATTTTGTGGTCATGATGCGGTACAGCTCGGTGTCCTTGGGGAACCGGTCGATAAAGGGCAGGATGATGTTGCCGTAGAACAGCAGCCCTTCGCCCTCGCCGGAGTGGGTCACATAGGACAGCTGGTGCGGGGAGATGCCCAGCTGCCTTGCCAGAATCTGCCGGTCCCCGCTTGCCTGGTTGAGCATATATACAAAGTCCGAGTTCTCAAAGATGTTCTCGATCTCCCGGCTGGCAAGCAGGTCCTTGATGTTCTGGGTGATGCCGGTGGGAATCCCGCCCCACTTCCGAAACCGTTTCCAGATTTCAATGGTATAGGCGGCGGTCTGGTCCTCTTTGAGCAGCAGGTGCATCTCGTCAATGTAGTAACGGGTGGACTTGTGGGCGGCGCGGTTGATGGTGACGCGGTTCCACACCTGGTCCTGCACCACCAGCATACCGATTTTTTTCAGCTGCTTGCCTAACTCCTTGATGTCATAGCAGACAATGCGGTTGTCGATGTTTACATTGGTCCGGTGGTTGAACACATTCAGGGAGCCGGAAACATAGATTTCCAGCGCCGTAGCGATGTACTGCGCTTCTTTTTCCTCCTGGGTCAGCAGGAGGTTATACAAATCCTCCAATACCGGCATATTCTCCGGCCTGGGGTCGTTCAGGTAATCATGGTAGACCAGCCGTACACAACGGTCGATGATGGTTTTCTGGACCGGCTGCAAGCCCTCCTTGCCGCCCACGATCAGCTCGCACAGCGACAAAATGAAATCGGATTTCAAAGACAGCGGGCTTTCATCGTCCGAGTAGTCCAGGTTTAGGTCCATCGGGTTAATGTAGTCCCCGGAGGTGGGCGAAATCTTGATAACCTGCCCATGCAGCCGCTCCACAAGGGGCGCGTACTCCGATTCCGGGTCGCACACGATGATGTCATCGGTGGTGAGCAGAAAACAGTTGGCGATTTCCCGCTTGGCGGAAAAGGACTTGCCGGAGCCGGGAGTGCCTAAAATCAGGCCGTTGGGGTTTTTCAGCTTCTTGCGGTCCACCATGATAAGGTTGTTGGACAGGGCGTTGATGCCGTAGTACAGCGCCTCTTTCCCGTTCTGGAAAAGCTCCTGGGTGGTAAAGGGGATAAAGATGGCGGTGCTGGAAGT
>CAJTMX010000055.1 GCA_910577235.1 uncultured Acetatifactor sp.
ATACTGGGCATACAGCCATTCATCTCCCTCACAACTGTTAAAAACAGGATTATACTAGAAAAGATTTCCTATCGTCAAGTATCCTTTATGCGGTCAATTTCCCTGTCAAAAAAGTGGATAAACCTTCCAGAGTATGATATGATAGATTATGGAGCATGATTCCAAATACAGACTGTCGCACTCCCCCGGAAACCACGGTGGTGTGCGGTGGTGGAAAGAGGTTATCATTATGGCAAAAACACTACCCGCAAGAGAGCAGGTGGCCGTAGAGGACACTTGGAACCTGAGTCTGATGTACGCGGACCGCGATGCCTGGGAGGCAGATCTGAAATTGGCCCAGGATATGGGCAAAAATTTGGCTGCCCGGGAAGGTCATGTCTGTGACAGCGGTCAAAGCCTGTTTGACACGCTGCAAGGGCAGGTAGACCTGTACCGCAAACTGGGCCATCTGGGCGTATATGTATCCTGCCTCAGCGATCAGGACACCGGCAATGACACCCACCAGGAGATGAACCAGCGTTTTTTCAGCATCGAGGCAGGTATCCAGAGCAGCATATCCTTTATCAATCCCGAGATTCTGGAGCTGGAACCCGCACAGCTGGAGGAATACTATAGACAGTATCCGAAGCTGGAAGAATACAGGATCGATTTGGAAGATACTCTGCGGTTAAAGCCCCATATCCTGTCCAAGGAGATGGAAAAGCTGCTGGCAGACGTATCCGAAGTCTGCAACAATCCCGACCAGACCTATTCCATTTTCAGCAACGCCGACTTAAAGTTTCCCGAGGTGGAGGACGAGAACGGAGAGCTGGTGCAGATTACCCACGGACGCTTTGTACCGCTGGAGGAATCCGCCGACCGCCGTGTACGCAAAGAGACCTTTGAAAAATTATACGGTGTGTATAAACAGTACTCCCGTACGCTGGCCAGCATCTACAGCGGCCATGTGAAACAACTGATCTTTCAGGCCAGGACGCGCCACTATGACAATACTCTGGAGGCTGCGGTAAACAGAGTGAATGTTTCCCCTCAGGTATACCGGAATCTGGTAGATACTGTGAACAAAAATCTGGACAAAATGCACCGCTATATACGGCTGCGCAAGCGTCTGCTGGGAGTGGACGAGCTGCATATGTACGATATCTACACTCCCATTATCGCCGGTGTATCCAAGAATATCCCTTTTGCGGAGGCCAAGGAGACCGTCCTCAAGGCCCTTACTCCTCTGGGTGAAGATTACCTAAACGTGGTAAGGGAGGGCTTTGAGAACCGCTGGATCGATGTGTATGAGAATGAGGGAAAACGCAGCGGCGCCTATTCCACCGGCTCCTATGACAGCTATCCCTATATCCTGCTGAACTATACCGGCAATATGGACAATCTGTTCACGCTGATCCATGAGATGGGACATTCCATGCACACATGGCATTCCAACCACACCCAGCCGCCCGTGTACGCCAACTACAGGATATTTGTGGCCGAAGTAGCCTCCACCTGCAACGAGATCTTGCTGATGGAGTACTTGCTGGCCCACACCACGGATAAAAAAGAGCGGGCCTATCTGCTCAATCATTATCTGGACAGTTTCAAGGGAACCGTATACCGCCAGACCATGTTCGCGGAGTATGAAATGGTCACCAACCAGATGGCTGAGTCCGGGCAGAGCCTGACTGCGGAAGCCCTGACCAAAGTGTACTATGACCTGAACTGCAAATACTATGGACCGGATATGGTATCCGACCCGGAGATTGGTGTGGAATGGGCCAGGATTCCCCATTTCTACTACAATTTCTATGTGTACCAGTATGCCACTTCCTTCTCTGCCGCTGTGGCTATCGCCCGTAATATTCTGGAGGAGGGCGCTCCCGCCGTGGAACGCTACAAAAAATTCCTCTCCGGCGGCTGCTCCATGCCCCCGGTTGAACTGCTGAAGATCGCAGGTGTGGATCTGACCTCCTCCCAGCCTATTCAGGACGCGCTGGACGTGTTCGGACGGGTCATCGAGGAGTTGGAGGAACTGACGGGAGATACTCTATGAGCAATGATTTTGCCAAAGAGATAGAACCGTATGAAAGCCTGGACGAGGAAATGCCGCCACCCTGATCCGGGAGACTTACCCGGAGAGCAGCGAGAGCGATCTGGGACAGATCATGGAATATCTGCAAAGGACAGAAGAATTCTGCACCGATGTCTGTTGCAGTCTGGCCAGATGCTGTCTCACCCCTTATGTGCCCAAGACGGAAGATACCAAACAGAAAAAGACCCGGATAATCCGGGTATGTCAAAAGAGATATCCCTGGATGGAGGAAGAGCAGGTCGAAGATATTCTGGATTCTGTATGCTGGCTGTCCAACCGCTAAAGCACAATAAAGTTTATAAAGGGGCAGGGGAATGCATAAATCTCCCTGCCCTACATTATTTCGCCAGATGATCCGTACGATGTTCTCTGATACTTTGGGAGAACGCCGGAAAATCTCATTGTCATGAAACGGCAGCGGTATTTCACCCGCCAAATATCCCCGGCGGAAAAAGCGCTGTTTTTTCTGTGTCCACATAAATGCCGTGGGGGAGATCCTCTCCCCTCTCTTCAACGCCCACCGGCGGCCTGCCCCCAGCCATATACGCGCCGGAGCAGATTTCCCTCATAATAAGTCATCGGCTCCATGTGGGGAAACATTGTGATCATTCGGTATATATACAGCGCCACCATACCCGCACAGATCACAGTCAGCAGCCCTTTCCAGATTTTCTGCCGGGACTCCAGCACATAGCGTTCCACCGCAAACACAGCCGCCAGCGTCAGCCAGGCGTATCCGAAAGGCTGTAGCAGCCAGCTCTCGTAAAAACGTCCCTGCAGGATCAGCAGGATACTTCTGGTCATACCGCAGCCCGGACAGGGCAGCCCCAAAAATTCTCTGCTGGGGCACACACCGTGTCCCAGCAGGTTCGCTGCCCCTGTGACAGCCGCCGCGATCAACAGCCCTACCTTATAATTGTCCCAGTCCCGCCGGAGGGCCTTTCCCATCTCCCGCACCGTCCTAACCCGCAGTTTCGTCTTACCCTCCCGGCGTTCACGCGGGTTCCCTGCCCCGTCTCTCGCCCTGTCACCGGTCATAAATTTACCGTGTCTGTCCGATATCATATACGCTCCTCAGCCGAAATTCCTCCGCGTCCCCCTCCAGTATCCGCACCCGTTTTTCTCCGGGATTCATATCAAAATAGTTGTCGCTGAGTTTTATATAACAGCCTTTGCCATCCTTAACGCCCCCTATCTCCACCGACTTGGCATAGCGCGCGGCCCGCAGGATCAGAGTATCCCCCTCCCGGCGCAGGGTGAGCTCAGGGTCCGCGAACAGGAAATGCTTGGGAGCGGTGAACAGGCTGCTGCCCTCAGATATGACCTGACCCTCCACCTCCAGCTGATAGCTGAAATACATTTCCCGCAGTCTAAATCCGGGAAATTCCGTAAAGTCTATCTTGTCCAGCCACAGGCTTTCAAGGGGCCCCACCACTACCTGAGACTGTCCCTCTGACACCACATCTCCCAGACAGCTGCGCAGCTGCCAGCGACAGATCCCTTCCACGCTCTCCCTTGTCTCGTTGGATACGCAGAGACGGGCGGACACTTCCATAGGCCCCTGCTCCGCGATACAGTAGGGACGCTGGGACAGTTCGCCCTCCTCCTCGCAGGAGAGCAACACCGGCGCAAACATTCTTTTTTCCGCGTAATGCAGCGCTTTCCACCGCCCGAAATAATCGATGCTTGCCCAGGACGCTACTGGCCATATGTCGTTGAGCTGCCATACCACCGCGCCCATACAATGTCCCCTATGCCTGCGAAAATGCTCCACACCATAGCGTATGGCCTCCATCTGCAATAGCTGAGAGGCGTACAACAGCCGGTCAAAATCCGCGGGATACAGATAGGTTGCGGACAGATAGTTCAGTATCTTACCGTTGGCGGCCACATTCCGCTGATGCATCTCCATAACACGGGAGAAAATATTTCTGTCCTCCGGTTCCGTAAAACTCTCCACAGTCTCCATGCAGGGGAATGACTGAAAACCGAATTCCGACAGATAACGGAAACGGAACTTCCGGTATTCCGTAAACGGCTTGTTGCCGTGCCAGACATCCCAATAATGGACGTCCCCCCGGTTCTCGTCCCAAGGATTGTCAAAGTTGCCCCCCGACGAGGGAGAAGAAGGCCAGTAAAAGGTATTGGGGTCCTCCTGGCGCAGGATTTCGGGGATGATATATTCAAACAGCTTGATATAGTCGTAAAACTGCTTTTGAGAGGGTTTCCAGCACTTATCCAGAGTCTGGGTCTCCATCTCATTGTTGCCGCACCATAACCCCAGACAGGCATGATGTCTGATGCGGCGCACATTCTCCAGGGTCTCCGCCCGGATATTTTTTTCAAAAGCCTGATCCAACTCATAGGAGGAGCAGGCATACATGAAATCTTGCCACACGATAAGCCCCAGCCGGTCGCAGGTCTCATAAAAATGATCGTCCGGATAATAACCGCCGCCCCAGACGCGGATACTGTTATGTCCCGCCTCCACAGCAGACTGCAACAGTTTCTCCGTGCGCTCCCTTGTCACTCGGGAGAGCAGATTGTCCTCCGGAATATAGTCCGCGCCCATGGCAAAAATATCCACACCGTTGACCTGGTGGGCAAACTGATTGCCCCATTGGTCCTCCCGGATATCCATGGTCATGGTACGCAGCCCGATCTGCCGCTCCCATTCGTCCAGCAATCGTCCGTCGCTGCCCAGCAGAATTGCCTTTACGGTATAAAGGGGCTGCTCGCCGTAGCCGTGTGGCCACCACAACCGGGGATGTTTGATCGTGATGCTGCCATCCGGCGACTGTCCGTATACGGTACCGTCTGGCGACTTCACCTTTATCACGGCGGAAAGCTCCTCGTCTTCGCGAAATACCTCCAGATCCATCTGCATCTCCAGCCGCACCGCGTCCACCTGCACCCGCAGACTGCCGCCCTGCGTCTCCGGAACAGGGACTGCCAGAGGTTTTTGCACCCTGCTCTCCTCGAAACAAAGCTCCTGCATATGCGGTCCCTGATGATACTGTGTCACATAGACGCTGTCCAGCCTGGCACTGTCCACAAGCTGCAGGCTCACCCCTCTGAAGATACCCGCGTCCGGCAGTCTGGGGCCCCAATCCCATCCGTACATGCAGTGGGCCTTGCGCAGATGGGGGTATCCCGCCATGGCGTCACCGGAACCGCCGGTAAATACTTTTTCATTCTCTTCCCTAATATATCTTATGGGAGAACGAAGCACCACGCCAACGGTATTGCGCCCCACCTCCGCCAGTTGCCGGATGTCGTACTCCCATATGCGGTGCATATTTTGCACATGCCCCAGCAGCGCGCCGTTCAAATAGACCTCACCCAGCGTATCGATTCCTTCAAAGCACAGCATGACTCCGTCGTATGCCAGCATGTCCTGGGTGATCTCCACGTCCGTCTCATATATAAAATCATTCTCCATAAGTCTTGTGGCGTCCAGCTCATTGTCCCGGTAATAGGGGTCCGGCATCTTTCCCAGCTCAAGCAGCGTGCCATACACCGAGCCGGGAACCTTGGCGTCCATCCACTCCTCCGGGATGTGGTAGACATTGTCTCCCAGGATCTTCATTCTCCAGTTTCCGCACAGATCTATCTTTTTCATGGTTGCCAATCCTCTCCGTTCATTATTACTGACTTGCGTCATTTCCGGGACACATTGTCCTCGGCTCTCGTCTCTCCCGACATACATTGTCCTCTACTTACTTCTCTCCCGACATATTGGACTCGACTCGCATTGTCTTTAACTCGTATCCGTAACACTGACAGAGGGCAGCTTTCGCTGCCCTCCATATGATTTACTCCTTCAACTGCATGATCGTATCAGTCACTTCTTTCAGCGCGTTTTTAATATTTGTGCTGGTAACTGTCATCCCCTGCGCCAGTTTCTGCACCTCCTGCGCTACCACCGCAAAGCCTCTTCCCGCCTCGCCGGAACGGGCCGCCTCTATGCTGGCGTTCAGTGCCAGTATTTTTTGCTTGCTGCTGAAAGCCTCGATCTGGTGAGTATTCTCATTGGCCAGCACGATCTGCTCCGCCGCCTTGTTGATCCCCTCCTGCAAACGGTTTACGATCTTATCGTTCTGCGTGGTAGCGTAGCTGGCGCGCACAAACATATTGATCACATCCCCAAGCAGATTGGCCGATGCCACAATCTGTTCCTTGGTCCTCACATTCACTTCCCGCAACGCCTCAATGTAGCGGTCCTCATCAATGCCCAGCTCTCTGGCGGTAGCTCTGAATTGACCCTCGTCAGGGCTTTCCGGCAGTACCTGACCGCCAATTACGCTGCCCAATACCGTTCCGTCGTCAAGCGTGATGGGAATACCAAAATCCATCAGTCCCGCATGGCAGGCATAGACTCCCTTTCCCTCCCGATCGTTCTTCTCGCAGCGCCTGCACCCCTCCGCGCTGCCCCGAGTCAGCTTGATACAGAAATCCGTAAAATTGTAACACTCACTGATATACTGACCGTCCTCCCCAACTGCCACCGTTGCCAGTCCTGTGCTGAGCGCCCAGTTCTGCATGATCTCCTCAAATTTCTTCATATCACAGAAATCCTGTATTTTCATGTCCACACCCTCCCACGCTATGAATTATTTTCGCAAGCATTCCGGTGAATACCGCTAAGATCAAGCACCCCGTTTCCTGCTTTGATATTTGTCTGAAAATAGCAGTTCCACATTCTCTTGTCTGATTTCATATGTATATTCTACTATACTCCAACTGTTTTTTCCACATATTTTTCTTCTTTTATAACAAAAAAATTGACTGTTCCCTCCAAGGTAACAGTCAATTTTTCGCGAAGACTTATAATGTATGACGGTCGTGCTCCTGACAGTCCGTTCAGGTTGGCCACTTCAACTCTCCTCCGGCAGCCTCTCCAGCCGCAGCCGGTAGCGGTGTTTCCCAAAGCCCAGGCCCTTCCGCAAGTTCCCCGCATCCTCCCCCAGGATAGCGCTGTTACGGAACACGCACAGGAGCAAGCCTGCCAGCAGCCCGTTGCTCACCGCATTCCCCAGACCGTAGGCCAGAAAGGGGATTCCCGTGGTGTAATACAATCCGTAACCGAGATTGATGGCTATAAAAACCACGCTGCGCGTCAGCATACTCAGACTGCATGCGCTCCCCAGCAGTATCCCCAGACGGTTGCGCTGGCGCAGGGACAGCCGCAACGCCCTCCCGGCAAAAAACAGCAGGCCACCTGCCACCAACGCCCCCGCTATGATGCCAAACCGGGAAAAGATCGCACTTAGCACATAGGTGTCCGCCAGACTCCGTTCAATCCCTCGGGCTACCGTCCAGGAAGGCAGGTCTGTCCTTCCCCACAGGGAATACTGGCCCATTCCCAGCAGTTCCCGCTGCTGTAGTATGGTGTATCCCGCTCCTGCTGCCGCGCTCTCCGGCCGCAGTAACGCGGCCAGTCTGACAAGGGGATAGGAATATATCCGACCGCTCCCAGCCATTACCAGGCTCAGCACCCCCAGCACGGCACAGACCAGCGCCGTCCCGGACAAAAGCACCGTCTGCCAGCGCCTTTTTCCTCCAAAGATGTTTCTAGCCACCGCCACTGCAAGCAGCGGACCACAGACCAGCACAGTCTCCACACAGGCGGCGTACTGACCGGAACAGAACGCCCCGGCAAGAAACGCCAACGACAGAGCCATACACCGTGCCAATCCCCCAAATCCCTTCTGCCGGTTGCGGTAGATCAGCGCAGCCAACAGGATGGGATATGCGCTGTACATATAATACAGCGTATATCTCATGTTGTAGAAGGGGCCTTTGACCATAATACACACCAACACAGCCATATACAAGCTATACCAGAGATAGGCATGCCGTCCGATAAAACTGTAGTCCAGATACATGATTCCCAGCATGAGCGCCAGCCCCAGCAGATTGTACACCAGCGTTCTCCCTACATAATGCTGCAACACATAACCCCAAGAGGGCGGATCACTGATCTCATAGAAGACACAAATCTGTGTCAGGATGCCTGCAGCTGTCAGCGCCAGAGCCAGCGCGATCAGTCCCAGCGGAATCCCGGGCCTGTGAATCCGGTTCAGCTGCGCTCCTGTTTCCACCGGGTCCCCCATCTGCCGGACGCTCTCTGCCAGCGCTTTATCCCGCTCCATGCCTTCGGATTCATAGGCGGCGCACTGCTCCTCTATATGCCCTCTGATCTCATCAAGCACCATCCGCCGCGCCCGGGAATCCTGTATCTGCTCCCCCAGGGTATCCAGATATTCCCTATACTCCATAACAAACCCTCCTCCCGCATAGATTGTCTGCCGTCATGGCTGGAGATATCCTTCCTTCCCCATCCTGGGCCAATACGTTGGATACTGCCGCCTGATATTCCTGCCACTGAGCCTTTTTCTGTGCCGCGTACTTTTTTCCCTCCCGGGTCAGACTATAGTATCTGCGACTTTTTCCGCCGTGCGCCTCCTCCTCATAGCTGGTCACATATCCCTTGTTTTCCAGGGTATGCAGCAGCGGATACAGCGTTCCTGCCTTCAGTTCAAAGACTTGATTGGACCTGCCCCGCAGAGTATCGATCATCTCATACCCGTACATATCCTTCTCCTCCAAAAGACGCAGAACCAGCATATCCATGCTCCCCTGTACCAGATTTCTGTCCATTTTTCCGCTCCTTTCCAATTTATATAGGCAATCTATATACATTATATATAGATTGCCTATATATGTCAAGAAAAATCCTCAATACAGAATATGCTTTACACCATTTGTCGACGTTGCAGGCTGGCCAGTGGCAGGTTCGCTACTTTGCACGACGGCATTGTTTTGTTCAGAATAAACATTCCGTCCTATACGCCCTCTCAGCGCGCTTACTGTTAAGAGGGCTGCAAAGATAGTGCTTATGCAGGCCTCGATTTCCTCCATAGCAATCGTATAAATGCTGCTCCGTTTTGACGCCGCCTTTCTCCAATAGGTTTTCAGTGAAATGTTCCGGACAATTTTGCATATATAGGTCAAAAGCGGTCTGGGTTCCACTGGGGGAATTGCGTTCCATGCTCCTAAATAAGCATCATTGACACACTCTTCCGCGTCTTGTGTGTTATTCACAATATTGTGCGAAAGCTTCCGGCAGACATTCCCATATTTTTCATCCATTTCCCGTATAGCCTGTTCAGAACACCGGAAAAATAATTCAATGATTTTCCCGTCCTCAATCACTTGTACCACCTCCTATGCTTTTCGGGTTTATCTATATACTACGGTTTTCGCGGCAAATACTACATCAATTCATAAAATATCTCAAAAAGATTATAGCACATCCGGGAAAATAAGAGATTGCCCGAAAAAAGGACTGCCGAAACAGCCCTTTTCTCCCGCTATCATTTATCCATTCAGTTTTTTTACCGCTTTACTTATATACACTCACGGAAACTCTTATATTATCACGAAAACTCACAGATAATTTCCGTGTTCGTATCCGAGTATCTGTGATAACAACCGGCTTTTGCCTGCGAGCATAAACTATCAGGCAAAAGAACCCCAAAACGACCGTTCATGCCCTCACCAATGATGATACGGCCTAAAAAGCACAGGGAAATTCTCGGTTTTCCGTGTCCGTATCTGCCGGAAACTAATTTTTTCTTTCAGTTGTATTTACTTCAGCAGCGAAAATTTTGCTGCATAATTCCGTATATTCATCATATGAAATTTCAGCTCCATCCAATGTATATTTTATTCCAGCTTCTGCATTATTTGGGTCAAATTCCTCACCGAAATTCATTTCTGCAGTTAAGTTATCAGCTCCTTCAAATTTTTCCATATGGTAAAATTCAAATCCTGCACTCGATCTGTTACTGTACATGATCCATACGGCTCCATTATAATAGGTATAAGAAAGAATGAGAACAGTACCCTCTCCTGCAGCAAATTCATATACCTTGTCATCACGCGCATCAAGATATATCCCACCATAAGGCCCGTTAATAATCAGTTCGTTTTCTCCATCATTGTCAAGATCGACTTTCTCTCCAATAGAATATGCATCCCATTCCTCAGAATCCAAATTTAAATCGCTAACAGAAAATGTCGATGCCGAATCTTCAGAGTCAACTGCGTCTGCCAATCCATTGATAAAGGAATCTAATAGTTCATCTACTGCTGCTTCCGAACCTGTATCCGCAGTATCCTGCATATTACTTTCCTGCTGATTTGCCGGGAAATCATCTATGTTAGGAACATCTGAGGTTTTGTAAAATCTGTATTCGCCCAATCCTGCAAAATCAAGCCATTCCTGACCATAAATGGTTACTACCGCGATATCCTCCTCCAATTTTATGACTCCGTTCATCTCATTTCCACGAGGACCTGTTGTTGCAAATTCCAACCCTTCTTCCGTAATTTTTCCCGCATCATCATAAAAACCCCAGAGCCTGAATAAATCTATCTGAATCTGATAAGTTCCATCATCATTTTTCTTTATTTCTAACGCCGGCTCGTCAATATCATAACTATTATATTCGCCCTCATACTCATATACGTCCGTCCTCACCTCTGTTTTCTTTGTGGCCTGATATAAAAATTGCGCCTCTTCAAACCCTGCTTCTCCGTAATACACATTGATTTCATCCGTACTATATTCTAAAACATAATAGCTAAAGTTAACTGTATCGTCAGAAAATACCTGTTCGGGGTACTTAACATATATCCGATTATTTTCTATAGTTTCTATATTAGATGAATCGGCTAAAAAGCGACAAGAAGATTCCGATTCATAGTCGGAAATATCATATCCATTGGATGATTTTTGAATCATTAACTTACCGGTTCCATAATCTGATAAATATTCATATTCTCCTGTCAGGTTTTCCAATTCTGCCAAATCTAAACCGGTAATGTTGTCATTTTGTGTTATCTGAACTTCGCCAGTGCTGCCGCCTGGTTCTGCAGTGCTGCTTATTACATTCGTTTGAGCGTCTTCTGAATTCTTTGCCTGCCCACACGATGAAACTGTTAACAGAGCAGCCCCGATTATCATTGCCATTACCGCTTTTTTCATTACTGATTTTCCAATTAAATGCCAATCCTTAAATAAAATGCGATGTACCACTTCTGCTATCCTCCTGTAATATGATTAACACCATATTTATATCACAGTGAGAAGGAATATAAAATACTCCCTGTATAAACAACACATATTTTGCACAAACGACACAAAATCAATCATCAAACCGCATTCTCCATTTAAAAAACTCCTTTTTAAACTCTTTACTGTGAATCCTTCCAATTACTACCTTTATTCCGTTGCAAAGCGTAACTTCATGACTATTTACCTTTTCAATATATTTTAAATTGACAATATATGACCGATGTATCAGAAAAAAGCCAAACCGAGATAATCTTCGCGCGGTTTCAGATATCTGCCCTTCACATAAATGTTCACTGCCATCCAACATGAGATATCTTAGTTTCCTTCCATTTGTCTCAACAAGCAGAAGTTCATTCAGGCTTATCTTTATGCGAATCCCAGCGGTATCATTACAAAAAACAATCCGATCCTGAATTTTAGTTTTAAGGAAAAAATCAATCGCTTCATTGATTTCCTCTAAATGCCTTTTATCGATATATCTGAAAGCATTCACTCTATAACCAAATCTGGCTAACTCTGTGTGTGATGTTAAAAAACAAACTTTACATTTGTTTCCAAGATTCATCAACTGTTCCGCTATTTCAAAACCATCTTCCCCTTCTGCAAGTTCAATATCCAAAAACAACAAATCCGCATCTGCATTTCTCATAAAATCTTTTCCACTGTTATATGAATTGATTTGTGATGAAATATTCTTATCCTTACAATATTTTTCGATAATAGTCTGTATCTTATCTCTCCATACCGCTTCATCTTCTACAATACCTATTTTCATTCCTTTTTCTCCTCTGCTTTGGCAGTTGGTATAGCAATACTGATTTGAAACAACGCTTCTCTATTTTCCACTATAGATTCCATATAACATTCACCGTGATACTTTTCAACAGTTGCAACAATATTTTTCAGGCCAAAACCATGATTTTCCTTATCCTTTTTAGATGTCATAAAAAAGTCTGTTTTTGTATTGATTCTTTTGGCTACACTGTTACTAACAACAATAAAAATTTCTTCCTTATGTTCTACAAGTTCAACACGTATTCTGGGAACATCTGCTTTTATCGCCGCTTCAAAAGCATTTTGCAATATATTTCCCATCAATGTGGTAATATCAAACATCTCAAGAGGCATTTTTTCAGTCAGCTTTCCCCAAACGGCAAACTCTATATTTTCCTTTACCGCCAAATATAAATAATAATTAACAATAATATCGAGAAAGCTATCTCCTGTATGAATCTTTAAATCAAACACATCCTGAATATTCCAGATAGTATCTATGTACTCTTTGGCTTCTTCTGTCTTTTTTTCATTTATTAACTCTCTAACAGCACCAATATGATTTACCAAATCATGCTTAAAACGCCGTACAGCTACCGACTGCTGTAACTGATAATCGTACTGCTGCTTTTGCATATACATAAAAGACTGCAATTCCCTGCTCTGCCTGTCTGATAATATATTTTTGATGGCCAGATTAAGCGTAAGAAAAATGGAATAAAGTGTCCCTGCTATGCTGATAAAAAATACTGCATAGGCATCTAAGCTATACCTTGCATGATTTTCGTTAAAGAAATAAAAAACATAATCATAGAACATCTGGAAAATACTGCCCTGTATTAAAAGCGCAAACTTATACTTAAGTTTTATATCGCCCAAATATATGTCATTTTTCTTAAAAAGCCGCAAATATATCAGAAGATACACCAAAAATGAGAGCAGATAGGCAGGTTCCATCCACCATGTTATATCCGTGCCGCCAACTCCTCCGCCTATTAAAACAACCTGTATCAGCATGACACTGAACGTATCAATGATTCCCGTAAAATACATAAGGGCAGCGCTCAGTAGAAACAAATGCCACAACCTATCTTCAAAAAATAAACATATGGAAAGTACGCTCCATAATATATAGATAATCGGAGAATTTGTATCAAAATATACGTTATAAGCCCCTGCAGACAACATAGTCAAAACCGATGCGCCAAGAAAAAACTTGTTTTTTCTTGGATTTAA
>CAJTMX010000056.1 GCA_910577235.1 uncultured Acetatifactor sp.
TACTGGGCATACAGCCATTCATCTCCCTCACAACTGTTAAAAACAGGATTATACCCAATTTATTCCTAAAAAGCAATTCAATTAAATAAAAAGTTTGGGACTGCCACTTATTGCGGCAGCCCCTTGTTTTTCCATCTTTTCAGTGTCGGAAACAGCACTTTCATCTTTTTTTGGCTTCTTCCGGGGTCTCGGCTTTCCCGCCTTGTACCCAGAACGGAATACAGCTTTCCATCATTTCCTCCATGGTTTCGTCTTTGCCAAAATTTCCGTTGGGAAAACAGTATTTACAGTAATCGTCATTTCTGCTCCCATCGGCGTTTTTTCCATGATCGTTGGTCCCCATCTGCATACTGCAACTCTGACATATTGTATTCATCTCATTTATCATGTCTATCTCATTTCCTTTCTACTCTCAAATCTCATATCCGTCCTTCTCAAAGCTCCGTATATCCGCCTGTAATTTCACAGACATTGTTGTCAGGGTCATAGATATCAAAATGATAATACCCTTCATGTACTTTATGAATATCCGTCATTTTTCCGATATTCAGTTCCGACAGCCGCCGATACTCCCTCCGCAGATCTTCCACCCAGAAATTCAGCACGAATTTGTGGTCTCCGTCCACATAATGATGCCCGGGCAGGTTGTCCTCATTCATTAATGCCAGACATTTGTTGTCAAAAAAAAATTCCGCAAACTTGTTGCCACAGTTTCTGGTGGACACCGTCATGGACAGGAGTTTTTCATAAAATGTGACGGATGCCTCAAAATCTCTCACGATCAGGTAGACGCTGCCGAGATGCAATTCCTGAGGGCGCAGCTTTTTCACGTCATCCGCCTCCATCAGGATATCATCTGTTGCCACAGAAAACAGTTTACTCATCTGTACCACCTTGTCAATCTCCGGCAGCGACTGATCTATTTCCCACTTAGATATGGATTGGCGGGACACACATAGTTTTTCAGCCAGTTGTTCCTGCGTCAGACCGTTGTCAATACGCAGTCTTTGAATTCTGTTTCCGATGCTCATGGCTTTTTCCTCCTTAAGCCTGTATCCATTAATGCTTTTTTCAGTTATAAGTTCCATGGACTTGTTTTTATTGTACCTGCCCGCCGGAAAAATATCTACCAATTATTCTTTGAATTTAAGCAACCAGGAGTTGCATCTCTACTACATTTTCCATTGGCAAGTATGCACATATATTTTATACACAGGTTAAAACGAGTTAAAAAATCAATTGACATATCATTCATTCTGTGCCATACTATCAACATGAGTTATCTGTGAATCTTGTATTCTTTACAGTTCGGGCAGTTTCTGCCAATGACTCAATTGTTACTATATTGATTGGCAGGGGCTGGTTTGTTTCAGGTAGATACTATACCTCTGCCTTAGTGCTTATATTGCAAAATACTTGCAATATACAGGAGGGTTATATGGGGAAAAAAGGTATCTTCCCAGACATCAGGCTACGCCTGAACATGTACATGCGCGGGCTACAAGTCAACAGAAAGTATAAGGACCGCCTGTTCTGCGCTCTTTTCGGTCAGGACAGAGAGGCGCTTCTACAACTGTATAACGCGTTAAATAACACAGCGTATACAGATTCCGGCCAACTGACCATCGTTACGCTGGACAACATCATCTATATGAAGATGGTGAATGATCTGGCCTTTGTAATCGCCGGTGTTCTCAATCTTTATGAACATCAGAGTACTTACAACCCTAATATGCCTCTGCGTTTTCTGCTATATATCGCAGAGGAGTATGACAGGATCACGCACAGACAGAATACGGATATCTACGGGGAGAAACTGGTAGTGCTGCCCACACCGCAGTGCGTGGTATTTTATAACGGGGATAAGAGGACGGAGGATGAAGAACTGCTGCGGCTCTCCGACGCGTTCCAAAACAAGGATATCCCGGCAGACCTGGAATTGACCGTTCATCTGCGCAACATTAATCTCGGACAAAACCGGGACTTGATGAGCAAATGCCCCAAACTGTGGGAGTACGCCAGTCTGGTAGGGCGGATCAAAGAGAATCTGACCGGCGGGATACCACCAAAAGCCGCTGTGGAAGAGGCTGTATCCTACTGTTTGGTTCAAGGGATACTCACAGATTTTCTCAGAGAAAACAGATCGGGGGTATTGGGTATGTTAAGAGCACTGACAGAATTTGATGAGAAGAAACACATCCGGTTAATGAAACAGTATGCCAAAGAGGACGGTCATGCCGAAGGCCTTGCGGAAGGTATGTTACAGGAACGCGCCACAGTTATTTTAGAGCTACTGTCGGCGCATGGCGATGTACCAGAAAAACTGCGGATGTTCATTGCCGGGCAAACAGATATTTCCGTTCTACGCAGTTGGACCCATATCGCCGCAAATTGTGACAGCATATCGGATTTTATTGAAAAGACAGAGTGCGATATATAAGGCTAACCTATGTTATCGGGAGCCGTTTGAACAAATTGGCTCCCGATAATATGATTTTGTATTACACTCAGATTATAATGCAGATCATCCCCCCATTGCTGTCGTTGACGATTTTCTGCATGGTATCCTGCAATTTCACCTGGCATTCATCACCAATAGAGGCAATCTTGGTGGCGATTCCGTCATTTACTAACTGCTCCACGGATTTTCCGAAGATATTGGTCTCCCAAATCCCCTCTCCCTCATGATCAGTATTATTGATATACTGTATCAGATCTTCCGCCTGCTCCTGAGTCCCCACGATGGGGGCGATCTCTGTCTCAATATTGGCCTTGATCATATGGATGGAAGGACTTACCGCTTTGATCTTCACCCCGTATTTATTGCCGTGGCGTATGACCTCGGGCTGATTGAGAACAATCTCGTCCTTCATTGGCATCACCACGCCATAGCCTTTCATCCTCACCATGTTTACCGCTTGGAGTACCTTGGCATACTCGGACTTCATTTTGGCAAATTCCTGCAGCTTGGATAGCAGCTGGTATTCGTCCTCGATATCCTCCCCCACCATCTCCGTGAGCATCTCATAATAATAGCTGTCATCCGCCTCCAGTTGAATCCGCACGCATCCGTCACTCAAGGAGATCTGGTCTACTTTGGTACGTTTTACATATTGGCTCTCAATAGCTATGGGATGTTCCAGGCAGTCCCGCAAAGTGGTGTATTCTTTCATAATGCCTTTTATTTTTTCAATCAGCTCCTGTTTCATCCGATTGTCCTGAGGCAGCATCTCTACCCATTTGGGCATATAAAATTCGATTACCGATATGGGAAATTCATATAACACATTCTCCAGAATCTTATGAATATCCTCTTTTTTCAGCTGCTCACAGTTTACAGGCAATATGGCTATACCGTATTTTTCCTGCATCTGCACCGCCAGTGTCTTTGTCTCCTCCGAATAAGGTTTCTGACTGTTTAAAAGTACCAAAAAAGGTTTATGTAATTTTTTTAGAGCGGTGATGGTCTTTTCCTCCGCCGGCAAAAAGCTTTCCCTGGGGAGTTCTCCGAAACTGCCGTCCGTGGTGATCACCAGCCCGATGGTGGAATGATCGTTCATGACCTTATCCGTGCCGATCTCCGCCGCCTTGGTAAAGGGTATCTCATTGTCAAACCAAGGGGTTTTTACCATCCGCTCCGCATTTTCCTCCATATGTCCCGCCGCGCCGTCCACCATATATCCCACACAGTCGATCAGCCGTACATCCACCTCCACATCCTCATTCAGCACCACATGGGCGGCCTCCTTGGGAATGAATTTGGGCTCCGTGGTAGTAATGGTGCGGCCTCCGGCACTCTGGGGCAGTTCATCCATGGCACGGGTCTTGGCGTGTTCGTCCTCCATATAGGGCAGAACCATCACGTCCATAAAGCGCTTGATAAACGTTGACTTTCCCGTACGCACAGGCCCCAGCACGCCGATGTAGATCTCCCCACCGGTCCGCTGCTGTATATCATGATAGAGGTCATAAGTATTCATTGTATGATTTTCCATATAAAGAACCTCCCGCCTATACTGGTATATGTATATGCGGAAGGTTCTCCATCCATGCTTCTATATGCGTTAATTGAGTCTTCTCCTGAATAGCCGTCACGTTACAGCCGCATTTTTCCCGGGTTTCAACATAAATAGGCCCACCAACAGCACTGCCGGAAATACGATACCGGCCAGTATCCCTCTATGCAGGTCGTCGCCAAAAGCCCCTGAGACGAAACCCACCAGCGTAGGTCCGCCGGAGCAGCCCATATCTCCGCCCAGAGCCAGCAAGGCAAACATAGCTGTACCGCCTCTTTTTATGGATGCCGTGGCTTTGCTGAAAGTGCCCGGCCACATAATACCCACAGACAGACCGCAGAGCCCGCAGCCCAGCAGGCCGATCAGCGGCACGGGCACCAGGGAGATGCACAGATAGGAGATCACACAGAGCAGCGCGCTCCCCGACATAAAGCGGTCCAGCGCCACCTTTTCTCCGTACTTTCCGTAAAAAGCCCTTGCTCCGCCCATGAGTAGCGCAAAGAACATGGGACCCATCAGATCCCCCAGGGTCTTACTGACTCCAAGCCCCTTCTCCGCAAAGGTTGACGCCCATTGGCTGACAGCCTGTTCGCTGGCTCCGGCGCAGACCATCATCAGCATTAGCAGCCAGAACTGTGGCACCCCAAACAACTCCCTGACTGTCATCCCTTTTTCTCCGTCTTCGATCAGCGGAGCAATGGGAACCCGGGCAAACAGGATTCCGTTGGCAACGGGAATCACCGCCCACAACAGAGCGAGTATCCACCAATTTTCTATTCCTAAAAAGCGGAAAAACAGCGTAGAAATCAGCACTACGCCAACATGTCCCCAACAGTAAAAGGAATGGAGCATACTCATTGCTTTTTCCTTGTTATCTGTGGGACAAGATTCCATCACCGGGCTGACCAACACCTCCAGCAGACCGCCGCCGATGGCATAACATACCACAGAGATAAACAGCCCTGCGTAAGCGCTGGGCAGCACATGGGGCAGAACGGTCAGCCCCACCAGCCCCAGCGCCGACAGGCCATGGGCGATCAGCAGAGAAACCCTGTACCCGATTCTGTCCACAAATACCACAGAGACCAGGTCCACCAGCAGCTGCACGGCAAAATTCACCGTGATCAGCAGAGTAATCTGTGACAGGGGGATGCCATAACTGCTCTGAAATGTCAAAAAGAGTAACGGTACAAAATTGTTTACGATAGCCTGAATGATATATCCCATAAAACAGGCGTATACAGTCCATTTGTATCCCTTATTCAAATACATATTCATATGCCATCCTCCTGCGTCCCCCGCCCTCTGTTCCCCCACATCTCCTATGGCTTTTCCCACATATCGGAGCCGCTTTGACAGTATGGTCTGATTATTTACTCGCGCAGATAATCCTTTTAAAGCTCTTTTTGCCCCGCTTTACAATCTTGCCTTCACCGGTAAAATCTTCTCTGGTATACACCGTCCTGATATCCGTCACTTTTTCACCGTCCACAGTGACACCGCCCTGTTCCACTGCCCGTCTGGCCTCGGAGCGGGATGCCGTCAAACCTGCCGCGGCCACCACACCGATGATATCGATGGCACCGTCCCTAAAGTCCTCCTCCTGCAGCTCGTAAGTAGGCATATTGTCCGCATTACCTGCGCTGAACAGCGCCCTGGCGCTCTCCTGCGCTTTGTCTGCCTCCTCCGTGCCGTGTACCAGCTCCGTCAGATGGAATGCCAGTATCTCCTTGGCCTCGTTGAGCTTGCTGCCCTCCCAGCTCTCCATGGCCTGTATCTCCTCAAGGGGCAGGAAAGTCAGCATGCGCAGACAGTTCATTACATCCGCGTCCGCCACGTTTCTCCAATACTGATAGAACTCAAAGGGCGAGGTCTTTTCCGGGTCAAGCCACACGGCTCCCTTTTGAGTCTTACCCATCTTTTTACCATCGGAGTTCAGCAGAAGAGTAATGGTCATGGCGTAAGCGTCTTTGCCCAGTTTACGGCGGATCAGTTCCGTGCCGCCCAGCATATTGCTCCACTGGTCGTCGCCTCCAAACTGCATATTACAGCCATATTTCTCGTACAGGCACAAAAAGTCGTAGCTCTGCATGATCATGTAGTTAAACTCCAGAAAACTCAGCCCCTTCTCCATACGCTGCTTGTAACACTCCGCAGTGAGCATACGGTTTACCGAAAAATGCACGCCGACATCCCGAATGAACTCAATGTAGTTTAAATCTCTGAGCCAGTCCCCGTTGTTTACCATCATAGCCTTGCCTTCTCCGAACTCGATAAAACGGCTCATCTGTTTTTTAAAACACTCACAATTGTGGTCTATCTGTTCTGTGGTCATCATGTTACGCAGATCGCTTCTGCCGGAGGGGTCTCCGATCATGCCCGTACCGCCTCCTATCAGGGCTATGGGGCGGTTGCCAGCCATCTGCAGACGTTTCATCAGGCACAGAGCCATGAAATGCCCCACATGCAGGCTGTCCGCAGTGGGATCAAACCCAATATAAAAGGTGGCCTTACCGTTATTGATCAGCTCCTTGATCTCCTCCTCGTCCGTCAACTGGGCCAGCAGCCCTCTCGCTTTCAACTCATCAAATACCGTCATTTTTCTTCTCTCCTATTTGCGGTTCGTCAGAACCTCTGTTCCGCATATCCCCTGCCAACACACGGTTTCCGTGACGGATATTCCCCGTTTCTTCGTCCGTATTTCCATCCGTGCGTTGTACGGAAATATGCTGTTTTGAGGTTCGTCAGAACCTCTGTTCCTCTGGCACAGTCAAGGACTATGGCCTGTGCGCGCAAAAAAGCCCCGTCCCACAAAAGGACGAGGCCAGCACCCGTGTTACCACCTTTTTTCCCATAAGGCTCACACCTTATAGCTCAGAAAGTACATTAGCATCGAGGCTCTCTGCTCTCCTCACTGCCAAAATACCCTTGGCCGATATCGGGGCCTGCCGTCAAAGCCTACTCAGCACAGAAAATCCGGTGCGTTTCGGTTTGCTGCTCCGAGATGTATTCCTGCCAGACTCTGTGCGCCTCTCACCCTCCGGCTGCTCTCTGTACAAAGTGGATTGACAGTACTCGTTCTCTTCATCGCATTAGCGTTTTATTTAAAACTTGTAGAGATTGTATCTCAAAAAGTTTAGGATGTCAACTGTTTTTTAGTATATTCCCCTTTTATTTCACCGATTTCTGTACCTGATACCTGCTCATACATACTTCCAGTATGGCAATCCCCAATCCTTCCACAAAGACGATGACAAGCATCTGTATCACCGCTCTCTGAAACTCGGCGCTGGTACACATATAGCGCAGAGCCAGCCGTAATACCATGCTCATAAATGCACCCAAAAGACTTATGATATACAAACCGTCCAGCGCGTGCTGATTCTTTAAGGAATCAGCCACAAACCCGGCAAACATTGCCAATTCCGCAATAGCGATTCCTGTCAGCTGAAATTCCATAAAAGTCCCCAGCCATGCTGCGTTCATTTCCGGATGCGCAGCGGCAACAGAGATTTTCCAACATAATACAATCGCCAGAATAATGCCATAGAGGACTCCAAACACGCTCACTCCGCCCAACCGTAACCTTTTTCCGCGCTTAACAGTCCCTATCGGATACTCCAATAACAGAGCATAAGTTCCCAATGCTACGAGGGGAAACATTACATAGTACAGGTTTTGTCTATACCACAGTTCAAAGTCAAACAAATTCCCGAAAAGAAGCATAGCCAAGGCCATTCCTCCCACGATCAGCATACTCTTCCTGACATAATGCCGTTTCACCTTTTTCATAAGGTTAAGCTCACCCTGCTGGACTCTATCTCCTCCAAGCGATGTGCGCCTTAGCGTCTCCAGACTCTCCCTGCACTCCCCGCAGTTCTCCACATGCTCTTCCACCGCCTCTCTGGAACTCTGCGAACAGATACCGTCCAAATAAGAGGGGATCAGATCCCTAACGATCTCACAATTTACTTTACTCATGCTCATCCTCCCACTTCGCCGCTCTTGCGGCCTTGATCAACGTTTCCTTGCCACGATAGAAATTTACTCTGGCCCAGTTTTCAGTTCGACCCAGTATTTCCCCGATATCTCGAAAAGAAAGATCCGTGGCGACTCTCAGATAGATCACTTCCCGCATCTGATCGGGAAGTTTCTGCATTTCTTTCAGCATATCCATCAGTTCCAGCCTGTATAATACTGCCTCCTCAGGCTGGGGATTGTCTGCGGGAGCCGTCTCGTCCGGCTCGGTGACAATTTCCCGACTATGTTTAGATAGATACTGAAAGTAAAGATGCTTGGCGATCTGACAAAGCCATGTGGAAAGCTTGCAGCTGCCGTCAAACCGCTCCAGAGCCTGGTACGCCTTGAGAAAAGTCTCCTGGGTCAGATCCTCCGCCAGAAATCGGTCATGGCACAGGGACAGCAGAAAATGATAGACGATCTTTCCGTTCTCCCGGTATAGCTGCTCCATACTCCACCGCTCCATACTCCACTCCTCCTCATCTTCCGAATCCCAGGCATTCCTTTTCCCGGCCGGTAATTCCTGCGGATTTTCTTTTCACCTATATATCCGTTCCGGATGAGATTTGTTACAGATAAATTGTATTTTTTATTCCGGCTCCGCCAGATAAAGCCCAACACGTCTGGTAAGTCGCTGGATCAGTCCGATGCAGTTGGCGACTTTTCCACAACAAATGCGGTATAAATCTATCATCTCCGGCCTGGTAATACTAACATTATAATAAAGAACTCCCCCGCTGTGCGGAAGAGTTCTCAGACTGTCTGTTATTTATTAGCCATCAGCGTGACCATGGCCCGGTTCAGTCCGTCCACCGTCAGCTTATACATGGGAAACATCTCTTTTACCGCCGTCTCCGCCTCCCTCCAGGGCGCGCGTCCCGGAGCCATCTTGGGGTTGAGCCAGACCACCTTTTTATACTTGCGCTTTACAAGCTGTAGCCACTCGTAGCCGGACAATCCCCCGTTGGGTCCCCGGTAATTGCCGCTGGTGGAATAGAGCTCCTCCGGTGCCATGGCGGCGTCCCCCACGATGATTACCTTATAATCGCTGCCCACATTGCGGAACATCCATTCCGTATCCACCCAGTCCCCATTCTCGCACTCCGGCGTCTTGTACAGCTTACTGTAAATACAATTGTGAAAATAATAGGTCTTTACATCCTTATAATGGTTGGACTTGTGCACTGCCTGAAACAGATCGTTGAGCAGGCTGCTGTAGGGGATCATCGTGCCTCCCGAATCCATGAGGAGCAGCAGCTTTACCGCGTTTTTCCGGGGCTTTTTCATAACGATCTGCAAACAGCCGCCGTTGTTGCAGGTCTTGTCCACAGTGCCGTCTATGTCCAGCTCCGTCTCCGGGATATCCAGCCTGGTGGAAAACTGCCGGAGTCTTCGGAAAGCCAGTTGAAACTGCCGGTTATCCAAGACCCGGTCGTCCCGGAAATCCCGGTATCTGCGGGCACCCACCACGGCAAAGGCCGACTGATATCCCGTCTTGCCTCCCACCCGGACACCGCCCACATTACCTCCCATATTGCCAAAGGAGGTCTTGCCCATGGTGCCGATCCAGAAACTTCCCCCGTTATGCTCCTCGTTCTGATCTTTCAGCCGCTGTTTGAAGGTCTCCTCCACCTGTTCCTTGTCCACATGAATGTCCTCCACCTGATTCAAGTGGTTGCGGGCCTCCTCATGGGCCAGCTCCATCATGTCGGACTTGTCCAGCCAGCGCAGCATTTCAGCGCCCACCTCAGTCTCCTTCTGAGCCGCCTTAAAGCACTCCTCAAAGGCCATATCATATTTGTCAAAATCCGTCTCACTCTTGACCAGGATCATCCGGGCCACATAGTAAAACTGCGTCATGGAACTGCCGCACAACCCCTTGTCCAGCGCTTCCTGAAAAGTCAGCCATTCCCCGAGCGTCACCCTAAGTCCCTTGGCCCGCAGCGTGTCAAAGAATTTTATGAACATGCATATTCCCTCCGCATATATATCTGTCTTTCCACATCCAGCTCTTCCACAAAAGGCTTTCCATCAAGATACATCCAGCGTTCGATAAACAGCGGTGTGACAGCGAAAAGACGTTCCGAGTCCTCCGGTGGTCTACCTATCTCACGGCACAATCCCTCTATCTGAATATTCTCTATACACAGCGCCACGCGAGGATTGCCTGACAGCTGTTTGTATTTGCGCATTTCACTGTCCGTCTGGAAATAAAAGATTCCCTCCCTCTGGACAACGCTCATCATTCTCGATGTCACATGGTCTTGCAGGGATGTGGACAATACCATCTTCTTTCCCGTTCCAAACTCCTGAAGAAATGCCTTATATATGTCCTCAAATATCACCTGATTCTGATGATTCATTATCCTGTTTCCTCATACGCTCCCAACATCACAAATTCGACTCATGGCGCACCAGTTCCAGATCCTCGTCCTTCTTGACCACCACGCCGATAAAAGGCAGCGCGCTGCGGATGCGGTCCGCGCTGATACCTCCGATCTGCAAAGCGTTGACCCAGTCGATCAGCTCCGAGGTGCTGGGCTTTTTACGGATATCCCGGATACTGCGGATATTATAAAAAACTTCCATGGCATTTTTCAGCAGATGTTCTTCCACATCCGGAAAATGCACCCGTACGATCTCCTCCATCAGCTCCTGGGAGGGGAAATCAATATAATGGAAGATGCACCGGCGCAAAAATGCGTCCGGCAGCTCCTTCTCCGCGTTTGAAGTTATGATCACGATGGGGCGGTGCTTTGCTTTCACCGTGCGCTTGGTCTCATTGATATAGAACTCCATCTGATCCAGCTCCCACAGCAGGTCGTTGGGGAACTCCAGATCCGCCTTGTCGATCTCGTCGATCAGCAGCACCACCTGCTCCTCGCTGTCAAAAGCCTCTCCCAGCTTGCCCAGCTTGATATACCTGGCAATATCGTCCACGCCCTCCACGCCGAACTGCCCATCGTAAAGACGCTGTATCGTGTCATAAACATACAGACCGTCCTGAGCTTTGGTGGTGGACTTGATGTTCCAGATGATCAGCCGCTTGTCCAGCGCCTTGGCTACCGCCTCCGCCAGCATGGTCTTGCCCGTGCCCGGCTCCCCCTTGATCAGCAGCGGCTTTTGCAGCGCCATGGCGATATTCACGCTGGCCATCAGCTCCTCGCTGGCTACATACTCTCTGGTTCCCTGAAATTGGTTTGCATCTTCACTCATTGATTTTGTTCTCCTGTCGTCTTATTTTCTGAGAAATCAGTTTCACAAAATATTTAATGTAGTTGTCCGACTCTGCGGGGTCTATACATTAAATATCTTCATTTATACCCTTATTATGCCTTCAACATATGTGCATAAATTGAGTATTCTTTGTCTATAGGCTCCACCAATACTGCGAATCTTCTTCAGAAACCATTTACCATGTCCTACAGATAGCAGAATCGGTTCCCGGAAATCTATCGCCTTCAAATCCCGGCATAATGGGCGATCAGCAATGCCCGGAAAGTAATATCGCATTGTCTGCGAATTTTCGCGCGCCAGTCTGTTTCCAGCTGTGCGCCAAAGTACGGCCCCCAGCCTTTGAATTCACCATCGTACATCCCGACAGAGCAGATTCCGTCCTGACCGAGATGATCAAGGATAAATTCCACTTCCTCCCTAAGCTCCGGTAAATAGGGATATAAACCGCAGCGCGATAACCATTCAACCTTTTCCAGATTTGTTCTGCGCACTCCATCGTTTGTATGGTGATTCAGCCCGTCTCCGGAGATAGAGTAGCTTTCATTAAGCAGCCAACAAGGGCCAACGGCATGATTTCCTACCCAGCAACTGACAGGAGTATTAATGATTTCCTCCCGGTCTGTTCGCATCAGTCTTTTAAATGACTCGCAAGCATGAGAACCGGATTGTCTTTTCATTCAGTATCTGCTCCTGCATGGCCTTTTCTTCCTATGCCGTGATAGTCTGCAGAATCTCTTTTTTACCCGAAACTGAATCGACAGATTTGCATGGGCCAGCAGGAAATCAATCCTTTTTTTCATTGCCTACCTCTGTAAAGTTTGAAATCAAGAGCACTTTTCTATAACGTAGTCTATGCTATATGACTTGAAAAATGTCTACTAACATGTTACGATATTCTCTATGGAAAAGCAAGTATATTACCATAAAATATGTAAAACTCTTGATCAGAAAGGTTTGAACAACATGAACAAAACAACGGACAAAAAGTCAATCCCCATCTCTTTTGAAGTGTTTCCCCCCAAGAAAGACGGGGATTTTGAGACGGCTTTCGCAACATTGGATAAACTGGGGGCCTTGCATCCTGCATTCATCAGCGTGACCTACGGCGCGGGCGGCAGCAACTGTGGAAAAACCGTGGAGATCGCATCCTATATACAGAATCAGGTTAAACTCCCCGCCCTGGCTCATCTCACCTGTGTGGGCAGCAAAAAGGAGATGCTCCGGGAAGTGCTGGACGCGCTGAAAGCCGCCGGAGTGACACATATTCTGGCTCTTCGGGGCGACCGTCCCAGAGACATGACGGACGAGCAGTTTGCCGCCAGAGACTTTGAACACGCCAGCGATATGATCGCATATATCAAAGAACTGGAGCCTGCGTTTCATATTGCCGCCGCCTGTTACCCCGAAAAACATTACGAGTGTTTCAGCATGCAGTCCGACTTAAATTATCTGAAGTTAAAGCAGGATGTGGGGGCTGAGGAACTGATCAGCCAGATGTTTTTTGACAATGACTACTTTTATGAATTTCTGGAGAAAGCACGCCGCAAGGGTATCACCGCGCCCATCCACGCAGGCGTGATGCCTGTGACAAAGGCCAGTCAGCTGGGCACCAGCATCTCCCTCTCCGGGGCCACGATCCCCAAGGCGTTTGCCGATATGATCGCCCGGCACGGGGACTCTCCGGAGGATATGCGCAAGGCGGGAATAGACTATGCCGTGCGCCAGATCATCGACTTGAAACAGAACGGCGTGGACGGCATCCATATCTATACCATGAACAAACCCAAGATGGCGGCCGAGATTATGGATAGTATAAATTAACTCAAACTTCCCACACCGATTTCGGGAATAAAGCCTTGATAAATGCCGGTTG
>CAJTMX010000057.1 GCA_910577235.1 uncultured Acetatifactor sp.
ACTCCCATAAATCAAGGTTTTAGCAATAAAAAACAGGTAGTATTTGACACTACCTTGTAAAGATTGGAGGGTAGATGTATGAAAGATAAGCCATATCATCATGGGGATCTGCGACATGCCTTAATTGAAAGGGGAATAGAGTTCATTAAACAGGAGGGGGAGGAATCTCTATCTTTACGCAAAATAGCTGAAGTATGCGGCGTCAGTAATGCGGCGCCCTATGCGCATTTTAAGACCAAAGATGAGTTTATAAGTGCAATGCAGCAGTATGTTATGGATTTATTTTCTGCTGCATTAGAGAAAACAGCTGTGGAATATAAAGACAGTCCGTCATTACTTCCCATGCTTGGTAAAACATATGTAATGTTCTTTTACCAAAATCCCTTTTATTATGATTTTCTGTTTTCACGAAGAAATCTTATAATAAAATTGTCTCCAAAAGATGCTGATACAGACGAAAATACGCCGTTATCTATCTTGCAAAAAACAGCTGCGTCGGTTTTTGGCAAAATAGGACTTCCGGAAAAGGTGATACAGAATAAGGTTATTGCCATGTGGGCCTTGGTGCATGGGCTGGCGGCTATCGCTACGATGCCCAATGTGGAATATGACGGTGATTGGGAAACAAGGATAGAAGAAATTATTAGGTCTATTTCTGTACCTTATCAAATGCAGGGGGATGAAGGATGAACATTTTAATACATGATTTAAGTAATGAACATTTTTGCTCTTTATTTTCAGATGTATATAATGATGCCTATATTATTTCAGATATCGGGACAATACGACATTGTATCGGCTGTTTTGGCTGCTGGATAAAAACACCTGGTAAATGCGTATTAAAAGACGGATATGAAAATATGGGAGAATTACTCTCAAAGAGTGAAAAAGTAACCATTATCAGCCGATGTTTTTATGGCTGTTACAGTCCGTTTGTAAAAAATGTTTTAGACCGAAGTATTCCTTGGCTGCTCCCCTTCTTCAAAATAAAAAACAATGAAACACATCATAAGAGACGCTACCAAAACAATATGCAGCTTGCGGTACATTTTTATGGAGAAAATATTACCGCAGAAGAAAAGGAGACGGCTAAGAAAATGGTAAAAGCAAATTGTATTAATTTTTATGTGAAAAACTACGAAATAACATTTTCCAAATCTATAAATGAATTACGCGGAGAGGTAACTGCCATATGAAAATCTGCATTATGAACGGAAGCCCCAAAACAGCTGAGAGCACATCTGACTTGCTCATTGAGTATTTAACGTCATTTCTCAAGGGGAACGAAGTAGTGACATATAATGTGTGTAAAACGGATTTTTCTCAGGCGCAGTTTTCGCAGATTCAAAGCAGCAATGTTCTTATATTTGCATTTCCTCTGTATATTGACAGTGTCAATTCAGGTTTGCTGCGTTTTCTTATCGAATTTGAAAATAGAGGATTTAGCAATAAGAATAGTACTGTTTACTGTATGATCAATAATGGTTTTTATGAGGGCTGGCAAAATCATGTGGCCGCCGAGATTATGAGAAATTGGTGTAAAGCGGTCGGACTGAATTATGGTCAAACGCTAGGTATTGGGGCAGGAGAAATGATTCCATTTCTTAAAGACATACCCTTGGGTTATGGTCCTTACAAGAACATTGGAATTGCGCTTGAAGAACTGAGCCACAACATTTTATGTCTAAACCGGGAGGAAGATTTATACATATCGCCAAACTGGCCAAGATTTCTTTGGAAAATAGTTTCTTCTTATAGCTTTTGGTATCCGAAAGCAAAAAAGAACGGATTAAAAAGAAGAAGATTAAACGAAACAGTAGATTAGGACAGGGGTGACTTCGGGTAATGTATATAAACAAATGAGAATGCTCAAGCTAAAAAGAGTAGGCCGTAGTCTGCTCTTTTTGGTGTAAAAACATATTGACATATACCCCGTGGGGGTATATAATAAATATACCCGTTAGGGGTATATGCCGAGGAGGATGAGGGAATGCCGGATAAAGATATGTGTGAATGCTGTGGAAAGATAACGGACCGTTCAAAGGAGGAGCGCAAACGGTTGATCCATCGTCTGAACCGGATAGAGGGGCAGATCAGAGGAATTCGCGGAATGGTAGAGAATGATGCTTATTGTACGGATATTTTGATACAGTCTGCGGCAGTCAACGCGGCGGTCAATGCGTTCAATAGGGATCTGATAGCCAATCATATCCGGGGCTGCGTGGCCCGGGATATACGGGAGGGGAAGGACGAAGTGATAGATGAATTGGTAGTCACTCTGCAGAAATTGATGAAATAGGGAAGAAATATATGGAAAACGCAACAGAATATCCGAGTAGATATAAGGGAAACGAAAATTAGGAATGATATTGAGAAAGGGGGCCAAGAGTTCGATTATGGAGCAATATACAGTAACGGGAATGAGCTGCGCCGCATGCAGCACCCGAGTGGAAAAAGCAGTGTCCGGGGTGCAGGGGGTTACATCCTGTTCGGTGAACCTGTTGACACATTCCATGGGCGTAGAGGGCACGGCCGATGCGCAGGATATTATAACGGCAGTTGAAAATGCCGGATATGGGGCGTCTATAAAAGGAAAAGACAGAGAACAGCGGGCGGTGGCGGACCCGGAGGAAGAGGTTTTAAAGGACAGGGAGACTCCGGTGTTAAAGAGACGTCTTATCGCATCCTTGGGTTTTTTACTCATCCTTATGTACTTTTCCATGGGACATATGATGTGGGGATGGCCGCTGCCTGCTTTTTTTGAAAGTAATCTTCTGGCCCAGGGCCTGGTGCAGCTCTTACTCACAGCCATTGTCATGGTTATCAATCAGAAATTCTTTATAAGCGGTTTTAAGAGTATACTGCACCGTGCCCCCAATATGGATGCGCTGGTTGCCCTGGGAGCTACGGCGGCATTTGGCTACAGTACCTTTGCCCTGTTTGCCATGACGGACGCGCAGATTCATGGGAACGCCGATGCTGTGATGTCCTATTTACATGAGCTTTACTTTGAGTCCGCCGCTATGATACTGGCGCTTATTACTTTGGGCAAGATGCTGGAGGCCCGCTCCAAGGGAAGGACCACCGATGCTCTGAAGGGACTGATGAAACTGGCTTCCAAGACCGCCACGGTGCTGCGGGATAATGTTGAGGTTACGATCCCTATAGAACAGGTGGCAAAGAGTGATCAGTTTGTGGTCCGCCCCGGCGAGAATATTCCGGTGGACGGAGTTGTTCTGGAGGGAAACAGCGCCGTGGATGAGGGTGCGCTGACGGGAGAGAGCATTCCGGTGGACAAAACTGCCGGGGACAGAGTTTCGGCGGGGACATTGAATCAATCCGGCTTCATACGCTGTGAGGCCACCAGAGTGGGAGAAGACACTACTCTGTCGCAGATTATTCAGATGGTCAGTGACGCGGCGGCGACAAAAGCTCCAATTGCGAAAGTAGCGGATAAAGTGTCTGGGGTCTTTGTGCCGACGGTTATTATCATTGCTTTCATAACGATCATAGTGTGGCTGGCGGCGGGACAGACGGCGGGTTTTGCCCTTGCCAGAGGGATATCGGTTTTGGTCATCAGTTGTCCCTGCGCGCTTGGCCTGGCTACTCCGGTTGCCATTATGGTGGGCAACGGTATGGGAGCAAAGAACGGTATTCTGTTTAAAACGGCGGTTTCTCTTGAGGAGACGGGGAAAACACAGATTGTAGCGCTGGATAAAACGGGGACAATCACTCAGGGAGAACCAAAAGTGACGGACATTATTCCGTTCAACGGTTATGATGGGGAATCCCTGCTGCAGTTGGCTTATTCCCTGGAAAAAAAGAGCGAGCATCCGTTGGCAAAGGCCGTTAATCTGAAAGCGGAGCAGGACGGTGTTAATGCTGAGGGAGTTACAGATTTTAAAGCATTGCCCGGAAACGGGCTGACTGCCTCACTGCAGAATGTGCCACTGTATGGCGGCAGTTATAAATTTATAGCAGAAAAGGTTGTTGTTCCTGACAGTGCAAGAGCTGACTCGGAAAGGCTTTCGGAGGAGGGGAAGACCCCGCTGTTATTTGCCCGCGACAAAGAATTATGCGGCATTATTGCCGTGGCGGATGTGATTAAAGAGGACAGTCCCCGGGCAATCCGTGAACTGCGTGATATGGGTATCCGGGTGGTGATGCTGACGGGAGACAATGAGCGGACTGCCAGAGCCATCGGCGCGCAGGCGGGAGTGGATGAGGTGATAGCCGGTGTGCTGCCGGGAGGTAAGGAAAGTGTGATCAGGGAACTGAAACAGAAGGGCAAGGTCATTATGGTGGGAGACGGTATCAACGATGCGCCTGCGCTGACCGGCGCGGATATCGGTATTGCCATCGGGGCGGGGACGGATGTGGCGATCGATGCGGCGGACGTGGTACTGATGAAGAGCCGGCTATCGGATGTTCCCGCCGCAATCCGCTTAAGTCGCGCCACACTGCGCAATATCCACGAAAATCTGTTCTGGGCTTTTATATACAATATCATCGGCATACCCTTGGCTGCGGGAGTATTTATCGGCATATTGGGCTGGAGACTCAATCCCATGTTTGGCGCGGCGGCCATGAGCCTGTCCAGTTTCTGCGTAGTCACTAACGCGTTGCGTCTGAATTTTTTTAAGATGTATGATTCGGCCAAAGCCCATGAAATACAGGCAAACCCGGACAAATGTGATCCGGCTGACAATAAAACCGATAATGAAGTAAAATATACTGCAAAGATGGAATGTATCGCAGAGGCAGGTCAAAGCGCGGAGGCAGGTCAAAGCGCAGAGGCAGGTCAAAGCGCAGGGGCAGGTCAAAGCGCGGAGGCAGGTCAAAGCGCGGAGGCAGGTCAAAGCGCAGAGGCAGGTCAAAGTGCAGAGGCAGGTCAAAGCGCTACGACAGATCAAGCTGCGGAGGCAGATCGCAAAACGGAATTAGGCCGTGATGTAAAAACAACCGGTAATACAGAAAAAAATCATAACACAGAAAAGGAGACGAAAAACATGGAAAAGACATTGAAGATCGAGGGAATGATGTGCGGACACTGCGAGGCGCATGTAAAAAAAGCTCTGGAGGGGCTGGACGCCGTAGCACAGGCAGTCGTCAGTCATGAGAGCGGCTCGGCGACAGTTACACTTACCGGTGAGGTTTCCGAGGATGTACTCAGGCAGACGGTTGCCGACCAGGGATACAAGGTGACAGATATTCAGTAGGCTGGAGGAGTGTCGAGAGACACTCCTTTTCAGGTTGCAATGTCTGGGGAATCAAGGTACAATGAGTAAAATGTATCGCATTTAACGCTACTGAATAGATAGCGTGCTGGAGCGCACGGTCCGCACTTTATTCTGTTGATCGGAACGGATGAAAAAATCGGGACCGCGGGAAACGCGTAAAATGCGATATGGATTATCGGGAGGCCCTGATGAAAATTATATTAGTCGAGGACAATGACGCGATTATTATGGGTTTGCAATATCTTTTGGAACAGGAGGGGTATACCTTTCAGGCAGTCCGGCGCAGACGGGAGGCGGAGCGGATGCTGCAAAAGGAGCAGCCGGATCTGATGCTGCTGGATATCGGCCTGCCGGATGGAGACGGCTACCAACTCTGTGAAAGTATTCGGCAGCAATATGACTTTCCCATTATTTTTCTAACAGCCAGGGAAGAGGAAGAGGATGTGGTACATGCCTTCGACCTGGGGGCGGACGACTACATCATCAAGCCTTTCCGCAACCGGGAATTGATATCCCGTATTAAGAACGTATTGCGCCGGGGCAGTCAGGAGCGGGAAGTGCTGCAATGCGGTAATATTTCATTGGACGTGGAGAGCGGCAGGGTCAGGGTGGCAGGAGAAGAGGTGGCACTTACCAAACTGGAATACAAGATCCTCCGCAGTATGATGTCCTATCCGGGAAAGCTCTTCACCAGAGACGAGATACTTTCCGATGTGTGGGACCTGTCCGGTAACTTTGTGAACGATAATACCCTGTCAGTTACGATGAAGAGACTGCGGGAAAAATTGGGCGATACGGAGGGACGGATCATCAAGACCGTCCGGGGGATGGGGTATCGCATAGAGAGCCAGAGGTGATCATGATACTGAGATGGAATGAGGAGATAAAAAAACTGATCGTAAGCCTGGGCCTGTTTTTGGCAGCGGTACTGATCCTGGGGAATATGGGCATCGGACTCTTCCGCAATCAGACGCGCAGGGAATATACCGCGCTCGCGGCAGGCATTCTGGAAAATATACGGCAGTCATATCCCCAGATATCGGAAGAAGACCTGATCCGGCTGCTGGAAACCCCGGAGTCTACTGCCGAAGGCCGGCAACTGCTGGCCAGATATGGTATCTTTGAGGAGTACGGCAGCCGTACCTTTGGCGGACAGGAAAAAAGGTTGCTGTATTTTCAGATAGGATTAAATCTGTTTTTGATTACGGCTCTTGCGTTGGGAATATTCCGGATCGTTTATTACCTGCGTGGGCGCCAGAGCCGGATCGAGGAACTGCAATGTTATCTGGAGCAGCTCAGCAGAGGGAATTACCGTCTGGAACTGGAAGAGAACCGGGATGATGAGCTCAGCGGTCTGCGCAACGAGATTTATCGTATCACCGTTCAGCTCAGAGAATCCGCGGCGCTGGAGAAGTACAGGCGCAAGGCGTTGTCGGCCTCTGTGGCCGATATCTCCCATCAGCTGAAAACGCCCATGACCTCCATGACGATTCTCCTTGATAATTTGGTGGAAAATGAGGACATGGATGAGATCACCAGGCAGCGTTTTCTGTCGGAGATTCGCAGGCAGCTTACAGGTATGAGCTGGCTGATCGCCACGATGCTCAAGCTTTCCCGTCTGGAGGCGGGAGCGGTAGAGCTGGAGCGGATTCCCCTGCAGGCACACACTTTGGTGGAAAAATGCTTTGATAAACTGCAGACTACCGCAGAGTGGAGAGAGGTACATCTGGAGGCGGAACTGCAGCCGGGAGCCTCACTGACCGTGGACGAAAATTGGACCGCAGAGGCTCTGTGCAATATTGTTAAAAATGCTATCGAGCATAGCGCCGCAGGCGGAAACGTACAGGTTTTGACCAGGGAGAACGAGGTATACACCGAGATCCGTGTGACGGACGACGGTGTGGGCATATCACGGGAAGAGCGGGAAAAATTGTTTCAAAGGTTTTATCGGGGAAAATGCGCCGACAGGGACAGCATCGGCATCGGTCTGGCTTTGGCCAAAGAGGTGGTGGAGCAGCAGCACGGGCAGATTCAGGTGGAATCCCAAGAGGGTAAAGGAACAATATTTTCTTTGAAATTTATGAAATAAAAGATATTATCTGAAATGTCACGGAAATGTCATTTCCATTTTTTATACTGATATCGGTAAAACCCCAAAAGGGTCAATTTCATGGAAGGTATGGTGATGACATGGAGATATTGAGAACGGAGCATTTGACTAAAAGATACGGAAAGGGTGAAAGCGGCGTCCTGGCGGTGGATGATGTATCCATATCCGTGGCGAAGGGAGAATTTGTGGCAGTGGTGGGCAGTTCCGGCAGCGGGAAGTCAACTTTGATGCATATGCTGGGCGGAGTGGACCGTCCCACTTCCGGCAGGGTATTGATAGAGGATACGGATATCTATGAAATGAATGACGACAGGCTGGCCATGTTCCGCAGGAGACAGGTGGGGCTGATCTATCAGTTTTATAATCTGATTCCGGTGCTGAATGTGGAGGAGAATATCACTTTGCCCTGCGAACTGGACGGGCGCAGGCCGGACCCGGAGCTGGTGAGGGAGCTGGTACACACGCTGGGGCTGGAAAAGAGGCTGGATCATCTGCCCAATGAGCTGTCCGGCGGGCAGCAGCAGCGGGTGGCCATAGGCAGGGCGCTGATCACCCGGCCGGCTATTTTGCTGGCGGACGAGCCCACCGGCAATCTGGACAGCAGGGCCAGCGATGAGATCATGGCGCTTCTGCGTGAGGCCAACCAGAGATACAGGCAGACCATCATTATGATCACCCATAACCCGGAGCTTGCCAAGCAGGCAGAGAGAGTATTGGTCATTGAGGACGGGCGCGTCAGCAGGGGGAAGGACCAAGCGTTACATGACTTGGAGCTGAGGACGGGCGATGTGCGGGGAGGTGCGGAGCGATGAATGTATTGCAAAAGTGCTGTTTTCGTTCCCTTAGAGAGAACCGCAAGCGGACGCTGGTGACCATCGTGGGTGTGATCCTGGCTACAGCGCTGATCACAGGCGTGGCTTGTCTGGCCACAAGTTTCCGCGCCAGCATGATAGCCTATGAAAAAGTGCAGAATGGGGACTGGCATTACTGCTTTTTGGGGGTAAAGCCTAAGGACCTTAAGTATTTCGAGGAAAACCGTCATGTACAGGATATCTCACTCAAGCAGTCTCTGGGTTACGCCGTATTAGAGGGCAGCCAGAATCCGGATAAACCCTATGTCTATCTCTGTGCAGTGGGAGGGGATGCCGTCTCTGTCCATGGTCTGAGGCTGACGGAGGGGAGAATGCCGGAAAACGGCTCGGAGTTGGTCATCAGTCGGCATATCCTATACAATGGTATGGTGGATCTGCGGGTGGGGGACAGCATCACCCTGGATGTAGGGCCAAGATTATCCGGCGAATTTTCTCTAAGGCAGAGCAATGGGTATATCCAAGGAGATGAGAGGCTGGAGCCTAAGGAGAGTCATACTTACACCATCGTGGGAGTGATCGAACGGCCCAACTACAAGGTGGAGGATCGGGTGGCACCGGGATACTCCGTATTTACCTATCTGGAAGATCCCATGGAGGCAGAATCCCTGGAGGTTTATGCCAGCTACACGGACTGGGGACTTAAACACGCCGGACAGGTGACTACGGGGCTTAGCGATCTGGCGGATTCTGTAGTAGAGAATTACTATCTGCTCAAATGGATACTGTTTATTTTTTCATCCAGTTCTATGGATATGATATACGCCATGGCTGGGGTGGCCGTGCTCATTATTATCGTGACCAGCGTATTCTGTATCCGCAACAGCTTTATGATCTCTCTGACCGAGAAGATGAAACTGTACGGCAGACTGGCGTCTGTGGGTACTACTGCCAGGCAGCAGAGAAAGATCGTCTATTATGAGGCGGCATTTATAGGGGCAGTGGGGATTCCGCTGGGTGTTCTCGGCGGGGTTCTGGCGTCTGTGATCCTGGTGAGGTGTGTCAGCAGTCTGATGGAGGACGCAGTGGATATTCCGCTGGTATTTGGTATTTCCTGGACGGCGGTGTTTCTGTCTGTGCTGCTGGGATCGGTCACGATCTTTTTCTCGGCGTGGAAGTCGGCGAGACGCGCTGCCAGGATATCGCCCATCAGTGCCATACGGGCCAACGCCACGGTAAATCATGGACAAATGGGCGGCAGAAAGCGGAGGGATGGACGCAGGGAGCTGCGGTGCCCCCGATGGATATCGGGACTCTTTGGCATAGGGGGCAGGGTGGCCTATAAAAATCTGCGACGTGCCCGCGTCAAGTATCGTGCCACTGTGGTCTCCATCGTGGTGGGGGTGGCGGTATTCATCGGCATGACTACTTTTATGCAGGCGGTGCAGCATATATCCGACGTCTACTATGAGGATATGCAGTATCAGCTGCGGATTGACTGCCATGATTCCGACAGTTACACAAAGCTGCTGGCTGTAACGGAGATGGAGGGGGTGGAAGAGGTGGAACTGATCAGATCGGGGTATCTGTACGTTCCGGGTAAAAATCTACCGCTGACCCAAGGTTATCTGGACTTATGCCATGATGAGAACAGAACAGAGGAGAGTATTCGGGTGTATTCTCTGGGAGAGGAAGGATATGCCCGCTACTGCAGCCGGGCAGGATTGTCCCCCGGTAAGGATCAGGCGATCGTTTTGGCCCAGTATGAGTATATATCCTATAATGAAAAAGATATCAGGCATGAGGAGAGCGGAGACGCAGCCGGTTTTAAAGCCGGAGATGTGATCGCGGGAGAAGGAGAGGCGCAGGTATCAGTGACTGTGGCAGCCCAGACAGATATAAAGCCCCTGTTTATGAATCACTGGATTTATAACGGGATCGTACTGATCGTCAGTGAAAGCTGGATGGACGAAAATATGGAAAAATTGCATGTAGCAGACAGGAAGACCACAGGGGCGGTCATTAAATGTCAGGATGCTTTCCGGCTGGAGGAAGACTTGCGTGGGAACATGGAAATGCTTAACTATTCTATCGTTAATTATGAGGAATCCCATCGTGCGGAAAAGAGTACGCAGCTGCTGGTATCCATCTTTCTGTATGGATTTATCACAGTGGTGGCACTGATCGGTATCACAAATATTTTTAATACCGTTACCACCAATCTGGAATTGCGCGCGCCGGAGTTCGCCATGCTGCGGGCCGTGGGTATGACCGGCAGGGAGTTCCGCCGGATGATCTGGCTGGAAAGTCTGTTCTATGGCGGCAAGGCGCTGAGCATCGGCATTCCCCTGGGCATCGCTGTCTCCTATTGTTTTCATCTGGCAATGAAACAGGGGATCGACATGAGATTTCTTTTCCCGTGGGACGGTGTCCTCATAGCGGTGGCGGCCGTGATGATATTGTTGTACGGGACTATGTGGTATTCCATGGGAAAGATTAAAAAGAAGAATATCGTAGAGACCATACACAGCGAGAATTTGTGATCAGATAAAATGATAGTGGGCCAGGGCCTGGCGAACGCCGCCCTGGCTGGCTTTTGCCGTCACATATTCCACCTGCTCAAACAGGCTGGCCGGGTCGGCATTGCCCATGGCGATGCTGTGAGGCACAAAGGACAGCATGGGCAGATCGTTGTTGCTGTCCCCCAGAGCGCAGGCATCCTCCAAAGCCAGGCCGTAGTGATTTAATACGAATCCAATGCCGGACGCCTTGGAATAGCCTTTGGGCACGAATTCCCGGAAAGTACCCCCTCTGTCGATGCAGTCGAACCACTGATCGCTGATACGGCGGAAGGCGGTGAGCTGTGCCTCCTCCTGATACCAGATCACGAACTTATCCGCAAAAAAATTGGGGTTTTCCAGTTCCTCCGGCATGTGGTAGCGATGTTCCACAAATATCCGGTACTGGCGCACAGCCCGGGGATGGTGCAAAGGACGGGTCAAGTCAAAGGCCACCTGTGCCCGGGACTCAAAGAGGATGTCCACATCCGTGTGCCGGGCTGTATCCAAAATACGCATGATCCTGTCATGGGGCTGGGATACATAGAGGACATCCCGACCGTCACAGTAGATGTTGGTGCCGCAGCCACACACATAACCGTCCCAGCCGATGTCCCTGAAACGGGGTTCCACGTTCTGGAAACAGCGGCCGGTGTTGATAAACATCAGATGACCGTTTGCTCTGGCCTGGGCGATGGCCGCAGCCGCGTCCTCCGGTACGGAGCCGTCTGTCTCGGAGGTCAGCGTTCCGTCTATATCAAAAAAGGCAATCTTTCTGGACATTTTAATATTCTCCCTGTAAATAAACGATAATTGGCGGTTTTTGGGTGATCAGCCGGATCTGACTATAGTTTTAGGCTGAATTCCAGAACATTATACTGATAACCGTTCCTCGCATCCGTTTTTGGCTTGGAGTCGATGCATGTAAAGCCCAGCGACCGCGCCAGGCCAATGGACGCCTCATTTTCTTTTCTGCTGGAATAGATAAACTCTGTGGCGTCCAGACTCTCCCTGCAATATTGCAGCAGCGCCCGGACGACCTGCTTTCCCAGACCTTTTCCCACATAGTCGGGTCCCAGACAGATTCCTGTATCCTCATATACATTGGGAGATATCTGCACTATGCCCGCAAACCCGATGGGTGTGCCGCTCTTTTTTTCGTAGACAATGAAACATTCATGATTTTTTTGATATTCGATGGTTTTCTGTATCCTGATCCTGGCGTCCTCCTCGCTGGTGGTGAGATTCCACAGCATATGTCTGGCGCTCTCCGGACGGGACCATACATTGCGGTACATCCCCTCCCAGTCAGAATATTTTGCTTTGTCAAGAATTAGATCGGTGGTTTCAAGCATGTTTGTACCTCCTGATATACTGCCTATTTTATCACATGGGGAAACTTCGTACAAGAATCTTATTTTTCACTGCGCATTGACTTTTTTATACAACTTTTGTGTTAGATGTGAATCGTGAGTAAAGTGAAAAAGGAAGTACTCCGTTGGTGCTTGTCTATGCCAAAGCGTTTCAGCATATTTTCAGCACCATCATGGAGGATAAGCTCTGTTTTATGGCGGCGGTATCCCAGTTGATTGGTGCTGAAGATCCCCAAAGTATCAAAAATCAACTCAGGGTAGAATTTGGACATATATTGTGAATATACCGTTATTGCCTGTCCTGTGGGGAGCTGCTACAATCCTGTCTTTGACAGTAATGAAATGATAAAACTGCAGAAACCCCAGAGTT
>CAJTMX010000058.1 GCA_910577235.1 uncultured Acetatifactor sp.
TTTTCCTATTATCTTCCACTCCGCCATTTTTGTCAAAAGATTTTAAACAGGCTCTTAGATCTATTCGTTAGAGTGACGGATCAGCCGTTCCAATTCGGACGTTTTAAGAATATTTCGCGACGCAAGATGTTTGTAAAGATTGAAAACCGCAAAAAACGATTCGATCATATTGCATAAAGTGCGAGGGTGGCGCACGCCTGTGATTATTGAAAGAGCATAAAAATCCCCCGGGAATTGAGAAAATGCACCCCTTGTGCCCAATGCCGGTGCAGTCTATAATTTTTAACATGATAGCTCTGTACGGAATACCAGGGAAAGACAGGTGAGTCAATGAACGATGTGATTGTTTCAATGCAAAACATATGCAAAACCTTCCCAGGCGTTAAAGCCCTGGACAATGTCCAATTTGAACTGCGCTCCGGCGAGGTTATGGCGCTTTTAGGGGAAAATGGCGCGGGGAAATCCACCCTGATGAAAATACTTAGCGGCGTCTACACCCGTGACAGCGGGGAGCTGGAGATCTTCGGCAAGCGCTATGGCGACCTGAGCCCCAAGCTCGCCCAGAGTGTGGGCGTAGCCATCATCCACCAGGAGCTGAATATGTGCCGGCATCTCACTGTAGCGGAGAATATGTTTCTGGGACGGGAGAAACGCAAGGGCATACTCCTGTCGGACAAAGAGATGGAGCAAGAGGCCGCCCGGATTCTTGGAGATTTGAAGATTGACCTCGACCCCCGCCAGACGGTGGGCAGCCTGCCTGTGTCCAAGCAGCAGATGGTGGAGATAGCCAAGGCTCTGTCCACGAATGCTCGGATCCTTATCATGGATGAACCCACCTCCGCCCTGACCGCCAAAGAGATCGACGAGCTGTTCCGTATCATCCACCAACTCAAGGCCGAGGGCCACGGCATCGTCTACATCTCCCACCGGCTGGAGGAGCTCCAGCACATTGTGGATCGGGTGACCATCATGCGGGACGGACAGTACATTACCTCCATGAATTTTGCGGATACCGATTTGGACACCATCATCGCCCATATGGTGGGCCGGGAGATCAAGGAGAAATTCCCCCGGGTGGCCTGCGAAAAAGGAAAGAAAATTTTTGAGGTCCGAAACCTGAACGCGGGCCGTATGGTTCGGGACATCAGCTTTGAGGTGTACGAGGGCGAAATCGTGGGCTTCGCCGGATTGATGGGCGCTGGACGCACCGAGACCACCCGCGCGATCTTCGGCGTGGATCCAAAGGAGAGCGGCACTATCCTGCTGGACGGGCAGGAGGTCAAAATCCAGAAGCCGGAGGATGCAATCCGGGCCGGAATTGTGCTGGCCCCGGAGGATCGAAAAAAAGACGGCTTGTGCACCAAGCTGTCCATCCGGCATAACATCGCCCTGCCCAACCTGGATCTGCTGTGCAATAAGCTGGGAGTGGTCAGCAAGGCCAAGGAGGACGCCATGTGCGGCAAGGCGGTGGACGACCTCAAAATCAAGACCCCCAGCGTAGAGGTGGATGCGGCCAACCTGTCCGGCGGCAACCAGCAGAAGGTTGTGGTGGGCAAGTGGATCGCCCGCAACTCCCGGGTGGTGATCTTTGACGAACCTACCCGCGGCATCGACGTGGCCGCCAAGGTGGAGATTTACAACCTGATGAACCAGCTCAAGCAGCAGGGCATCGCCGTCATGTTTGTCTCCTCTGAGCTGCCTGAGGTCATGGGCATCGCCGACCGAATCATCGTCATGTGCGACGGACGGATCACCGGCGAGGTAATGGCCCGCGAAACTACCCAGAATGAGATATTGACCCTGGCCACCCGCTTTGAGAAAAAAGTGGCCAGCGCCTGACAGCCCATCGGAAAAAGGGAGGAACCAACAAAATGGAAGCAAAGAAAGCATCATCCCTGCGGAGGTTTTTCGCCATCCGCGGCATGAGCGCCGCCATGATTTCCTTCGCCGCGCTGATTGTCATCTATATCGGCTTTGGCATCATGAATCCCGTTATGTTCAGCGGCGACAACATCATGAACCTGTTACGGGCCATGTCCAAGTATCTGCTCATTGGCATTGGTCAGAGCTATATCCTTATTACCGGCAACATCGACCTGTCCCTGGGCGCGGTGGTAGGCATGAGCGCCATGATGGCAGGGACTTTGATGACCCATGGGGTCAACCCCGTTGTGGCCTGTCTGATTACCCTGGTGGCCTGCCTGCTTGTAGGCGTCATCAACGGTTTCCTGGTGGGCCAGCTCAAACTGCCCCCGTTCATCGCTACCCTGGGCACCATGTTCGCCGCCCGCGGCGTGGCTTATATGGTGAACGGCAACCGCAACACGGACGCCATTTCCTCCGGCATCGGCAAAGAGGCGGCGGATACCTTCCAGAACATCTTCTACTACGGGAAGACTTTTGGCATCTATAACACTTTCCTGATCGCCATGGTCATCTTTGCGGCCTTCTTTTTCCTTCTGTCCAGAACCCGCACCGGGCGGCACATTTACGCTGTCGGATCCAATGTGGACGCAGCCAAGCTCTCCGGTGTCAGCGTGTTCGGCACCACCACCAAGACCTATCTGGTCAGTGCCTTCTGTGCGTTTGTGACGGGCCTGATCCTGTGCGCCCAGGCTGGCATGGGCAACATGGAGGCAGGCAATACTTATGAGATGTACGCCGTGGCTGCCAGCGTCATCGGCGGTGTGTCCCCCTTGGGCGGCACCGGGCTGCTGCTGGGTACCTTGGGCGGCGCCGCGGTGTGGCAGACGCTGGAGAACGGCCTGAACATGGTTCATGCCCCCGTGGGGATCCAGCGGCTGGCCATCGGTATCATCGTGGTGTTCGCTGTGATGATTGACGTGGTGTTCCGCAGCGGCGCGGGCAAAAAGGCCGTCAAGAAGTAATTCCTTTATATAGTGCGCCCTGCGGCGTTTCTATAGGCACAAACCAGACCAAAACAATGACGAGGAGGAATATCAAGTGAAGAAGAACAAGATCCTTGCCCTGCTGTGCTGCCTGTGTATGCTCATGGGCCTGCTGGCCGGATGCACCGGCGGCAACGACGGCAAAAAGGGCAGCGATGAGAGCTACAAGATCGCCCTGATTACCATGGACTCCATCGACCAGCACTGGGTTACCCTGAACGAGGGCGCCCAGAAGGCCGCCAAGGAGTTGGGTGTCACCGTGGACTTCATGGCCCCCAACACCAAGGACGACGCCCAGCAGATTGAGAGTGTGAACAACGCGGTGTCCGGCGGCTATAACGCCATCATCGTGGCGGCCAACGGCCCCGACGCCATCTCCTCCGCCTTGAAGGACGCCCAGTCCAAGGGCGTGAAGATCGTCTACGTGGACTCCCCCGCCAATGTGGACGCCGAGGCCACCTTCTCCACCGATAACTTTGCCGCGGGCACCACCGCCGGCAAGACCATGATCGACGCGCTGAAAGCCGCGGGCGTGGAATCCGGCTCCATCGGCATCATCAGCGTGAACAACGCCACCGCCTCCACCGTTTCCCGGGACGAGGGCTTCCGTGCCGCCTTTGAGGGCACCGGCTACACCCTGCTGGAGACCCAGTTCTGCGAGGGCGACGCCGCCAAGGCCCAGTCCATCGCCGAGAACTTCATCACCGAGGGCGTTGTGGGCATCTATGGCTGCAACGAGGGCTCCACCACTGGCGCGGGCAACGCCATTAAGGCCTCCGGCAAGTCCATCGTGGGCGTGGGCTTCGATAAGTCTGACGCCATCATGGGCCTCATTAACGACGGCTACCTGCTGGCCACCATGGCCCAGAACCCCGACGTGATGGGCTACGAGGGCGTAAAGGCCGCTGTGGCCGCCCTGAAGGGCGAGAGCCTGGGCGGCAAGGTCACCGACACCGGCGTGTCCGTGCTCAAGAGCGAGGGCGGATCCGGCACCTCCGCGCCCTCCGATGTGGACTACAAGATCGCGCTCATCACCATGGACTCCATCGACCAGCACTGGGTTACCTTGAACGAGGGTGCCCAGAAGGCCGCCAAGGAGTTGGGTGTCACCGTGGACTTCATGGCTCCCAACACCAAGGATGACGCCCAGCAGATCGAATGCGTGAACAACGCGGTGTCTGGCGGTTACAACGCCATCATTGTGGCGGCCAACGGCCCCGACGCCATCTCCTCCGCCCTGAAGGAGGCCCAGTCCAAGGGCGTAAAGATCGTCTACGTGGACTCCCCCGCCAATGTGGACGCCGAGGCCACCTTCTCCACCGATAACTTTGCCGCGGGCACCACCGCCGGCAAGACCATGATCGACGCGCTGAAAGCCGCGGGCGTGGAATCCGGCTCCATCGGCATCATCAGCGTGAACAACGCCACCGCCTCCACCGTTTCCCGGGACGAGGGCTTCCGTGCCGCCTTTGAGGGCACCGGCTACACCCTGCTGGAAACCCAGTTCTGCGAGGGCGACGCCGCCAAGGCCCAGACCATCGCCGAGAACTACATCACCGAGGGCGTGGTGGGCGTGTACGGCTGCAACGAGGGCTCCACCACCGGCGCGGGCAACGCCATTAAGGCCTCCGGCAAGTCCATCATCGGCGTGGGTTTTGACAAGTCCGATGCCATCATGGGCCTGATCAATGACGGCTACCTGCTGGCCACCATGGCCCAGAACCCCGACGTGATGGGCTATGAGGGTGTGAAGGCCGCTGTGGACGCGCTGAACGGAAACAGCCTGGGTGGCGCGGTCACCGATACCGGCGTTTCCGTGCTGACTAAGTAAAAGCACACAGGAATATTCGCAGGAACGCCGGATAAACTCCGGCGTTCCTGTGGAATTTTCCAGAAAAGTACGGTATAATGAGGCTGTCAAAAAGGCTACGACAGTTAGGAGGGGTCAGCCATGCTGAAAGTAGTCATTGCGGACGATGAGGCGCGGGTGTGCCAGCTGATCCTGATGCTGGCGGACTGGGACGGCCTGGGGATGGAGGTGGCTGGGGTGGCCTCCAACGGATTGGAGGCACTGGAGCTAGTGGAGCGGCTTCGCCCGGATATTTTGATCACAGACATCCGAATGCCGGGCTGCCACGGGCTGGAGCTGATCGAGCGGGCCAAGGACAAGTTTCCCCAGCTGGAGATTATCATCATCAGCGGCTACGCCCATTTTGAATTTGCCCAGACCGCCATCAAGCATGGCGTGGGGGACTATCTGATCAAGCCCATCAAGCGGGAGGAGCTGATGGCCACCCTGGAGAAGCTGGGCCAGCGGTGCCGCCAGCGTAACCAGTCCGCTACCGAAATGGAGCAGCTGCGCCGGAGCAACCAGGAAACGGAGAATCTTCTTCGGCTGCGCCTCCCGCTGGATATCCTGAACCAGCGGCTGGAATCCACGGCGGAGGGCGCCCTGTGGGAAACCTACCGCTTCCGGCCGGAATCGGGGCTGTATCAGCCTGCGCTGTTAAAAATTGACGTTCCGTCCGGCTGCTTTTCCACCGCTACCATGGCGGTTATCCAGGAAAAGACAACCACGATTTTCCAGCGTGAGCTGCGCGGTGTGTGCGGCGAAACGCTGATGGCATTCCAGGCGGGCTGGGGCTGCTGCCTGTTGGGCTTTGCGGCGGGGGAGCAAAACGCGGTACGCAAGCACCTCCGCAGCTGCCTGAACCAGCTGCTGGCCCAGCGCTCTATGTTTGGCGCAGTGGAGTTTTCGCTGGCGCTTGGCCCGGCGGTGTCCCGGATCGGGGATTTGCCAGCCTCTGCCCGGACCGCCCGCCAGGTGGCAGCCAACCGGCTGACAGAGGGGACGGGGCGGCTGCTGGAGGGGATTCCAAAGCCCACGGGGTGGGATCGGAGCCGGGCGCTGGAGCAATACCGCCGCAAAATAGAGCGCGGGATGGAGGGCCTGGACGGCCAGCTGCTGGACGAGGCCGTTGAGGAACTGGTTCAAGCGGGCCAGGCGGTTCCCCATATGCAGGGCTGGGAGCTGTCGGAGCTGATTATCAGCGCGGGACGGCTGTTTCTGCTGCGGCCGGAGATTGAGAACCGGGAGCGGCTCAAGCAGGAGTTTGAAGCCGCCTGCGATTGCTGCGGGCGGGGAACGGAGCTGGTTCAGTGCCTGGTCCGCCTACAGCGTGAGCAGCTGGAGGCCGCCGGCCAGCGGCGTCACAACGATGCCATCCGCCCCATCCGCATGGCCAAGCAGTACGTACAGGAACACTACAGCCAGCCCATTACCTTGGAAAGCGTTTGCGAGGTCGCGGGTTTCAGCCCCAGCTATTTCAGCGCCCTGTTTAAGAAGGAAACCGGGGAGGGTTTCGCGAAATACCTGACCCACGTTCGGATGGAACGGGCCAAGGAGCTGCTCCAGCAAACCAATCTGCCGGTATCGGAGATCTGTGTCCAGGTAGGCTATAGCGATCTAAAGCACTTTACACAGAACTTCAAAAAAGAGACCAATCTGAATCCGGGCCAGTATCGGAAGCTGTACGGATGAGCCTTCGCCGCCCTATATGGGTCTGTCGGGCAGGGCGTTTCATACGCCGGGAGTGCTGTGTCGGCAATCCCGGCGGTATCTGAGGAGGGACCGCCATGGAACACCGCGGATCATTTTACCTGTCATACCGCATCAGGGTTATCAGGGCAGTGCTGATCAGTCTGCTGCTGATCCTCCTGACGGCGGCGTTGGTCCGTGGGATCCTTCGTGGTGAGTCCGTCGGGCTGCTGTGGGCGGCGCTGGCCGCGCTTGGAGTGGGCGAACTGGCCGTGCGGCGCTGGATTTACGCCCCTTTTTTGACACGAGAACGCGCCCTCCGGCTGATTGTGGAGGGCGGAGCGGATGAACAAGAGGAGGACGTGGCGTTAACCTGCGCGCTTTCCCCTGCGGAGGAGCAGATGTTCCAGCAAATGCGTCAGGTCATTGATCCGGCCCACCTGTTCAATCTGAACAAACGGCAGGCCCAATATCTGGCGCTGCAGAACCAGATTAATCCCCATTTTCTTTACAACACTTTGGAGAGTATCCGCAGCGAGGCCATGCTGGCCAAGCTGGACAGCGTGGCCGATATGACGGAGGCGTTGGCCACCTTTTTTCGATATACCATCAGCAAGGTGGAGAACCTGGTGACGGTGGAGGAGGAACTGCAAAACTGCGAGACCTATTTCCGAATCCAGCAGTATCGGTTTGGGGACAGGCTCAGCTTGGACATCCAGTGCGATGAGGAGGACCGGGACGAGCTGTACCGCTCCCGGCTTCCAAAGCTGACCCTGCAGCCCATTTTGGAAAACAGCATCATCCATGGTACTGAGCTGAAGGTCGGTACGGGCCATCTGACCATCCGGCTCCAGCGGACCCAAAAGCGCCTGCTCATCAGCGTGTCCGACGACGGCGTCGGGATGGAAGAAACAGTGCTGGAGCAGTTGAACAACCGCCTGGGCAAGGGCGGCATCGTCAACTCCCAGCCAAAGGAGGAGAACCAGGGCGGTGTAGCGCTGGTGAACGTGGATAACCGCATCCGTCTATTGTTCGGAGAGGAATACGGGCTCCACGTCTATTCCATGGTGGGCCTGGGAACCACGGTGGAAATCACGCTGCCCTGTATCCTGAACGACTGGGATGTGAAAAATCCGGAGGCGCTGCAATGAGGGAAGAAGCGCTGCGCATGACCCATGTAACCTGCCGGGAGCAGGGGAGTACGCCCCTGCGGGATTTTAATTTGAATATTTTCACCGGGGAGATCATGGGGCTGATCCCCCTCAACGGTGGCCACGGCATGACGGTGCTCATTGACCTGCTGCGGCAGAACCTGCCGCTGCAGCGCGGGAACATCTACTACAGGGAGGAATTGATCAATACCTGGCGGGCGGCGGCCCCTCGCTACAACCGGATCGGGGTGATCCAGAGCAACAGCTGTCTGGTGGAGGGGCTGACGGTGGCGGACAATATTTTCGTGCTGCGCCCCGCCTTCAAAAGCTGGCTGATCCGCCCCAGGCTTCTGCGCCAGCAGCTCCAGCCTGTTTTGGACAAATTCGACCCGAACCTTTCTGCCGGGGCGTATGTGGAGGATCTGACCCATTTCCAGCGATTTGTAGTGGAACTGGTGAAGGCGGTGGTGGCGGGGTGCCGCCTCATCATCCTGCGGGAAGTGAGCACCTTTATCAGTGACCTGGAGCTGTCCCGCCTCCATGATATCCTGCGGTACTATGCCGGGGAGGGCCTCTCTTTTTTATATTTGGGCTATCACTACGAGGAACTGACCCAGATCTGTGACCGAACGGCCCTGTTCTCCAACGGGCGGATTGTCAAGATCCTGGAACACGAGCGGATCGGGGCGCCCGCCTCCTTTGACAACATCGTCCGCAGGCAGCTGGAGCGGCACCATGACCGGGCGGGCCTGCCCCCGGTGCTGGAGGTCGAGGAACTCTCCGGCGGAGCAATAGATAAGCTGACCTTTTCCGTGGCCCCGGGAGAATGTGTGGTACTCCAGGATCTGCAGAACAGGATATTCCGCGATTTGGTCGGGCTGTTTATGGGAGATGTCCCCATCCGGGCGGGAGCGATCCGGTTGGGCGGTGTGCCCTACCGCCCAGAACAGAACCGTCAAATTGCGGTCATTGGAGAGCGGCCGGATCGCTCCATGATCTTTCCCCAGCTGAGTTATCTGGACAATCTGGGGATAACGCTGGATCACCGCCTGCCGGAGCTGTGGTTCAGCCGCCGGGTGCAGTGGGGACTTCGGCAGGAGTGTGAGAGAAAACTGGGGACAGAGGTGTTCGATTTACCGCCGGGCAAGCTTTTGACCCAGCAGAAATACGACTTGGTATACCAGCGTATCCTGCTGCAAAATCCAAAGGTAGTTTTCTGTATACAGCCGTTTCAGGGGGCGGATATGGAAATGCGCATTCATATCTGGAAGCTCCTGGAGCAGATCCAGGAGAAAGGCATCGCGCTGGTCATTCTGGCCATTAACCTGGCGGACTCCCTCTCTCTGGCATCCCGGCTGATTCGCATCCGTCAGGATGCGCCGCCCGAAACCTATGAGCAGTCGGAGTTTGGACGCATCCCGTTCAGCGCCCCTTGGCTGGATTTGTACCGGGGGCCATCCCCCTCGTAGCCGGAGGAAGGCCCACCAAGAATATGAGAGGAATGGTAAAACATGAAGCGTTCTGAAATCAATAAGGCTCTGAAGGAACTGGAAACCATGTGCGCCCAGTACCGTTTCGCCCTGCCCCCTTTCTGCCACTTCACCCCGGAGGAATGGCAGTCCAAGGGGCACGAGTACGATGAGGTGCGGGAGTGTATGCTGGGCTGGGACATTACTGATTACGGCAAGGGGGACTTCGACCACTTTGGCTTCTCCCTCATCACCATCCGCAACGGGAACCGCGCCCTGGCGGACAAGTACCCCAAGGTGTACGCGGAAAAGCTCCTTTACCTGAAGGAAGGCCAGTACGCCCCCAACCACTTCCACTGGTACAAGACGGAGGACATCATCAACCGGGGCGGCGGGAACGTGTTGATCCGGGTGTACAATTCCCTGCCGGATGAGGAAATCGACTACAACTCCGACGTCACTGTCCACACCGATGGGCACACTTACACGGTTCCGGCAGGAACCCAAATCCGGCTCACCCCTGGCGAGAGCATCCACATCCAGCAGCGGCTGTACCACGACTTCACCGTGGAGGAGGGCGGCGGCCCGGTGCTGCTGGGAGAGGTCAGCCAGTGCAACGACGACAACACGGACAACCGCTTCAATCCTCCCGTGGGCCGTTTCCCGGAAATTGAGGAGGATGAGCCCCCCTACCGGCTGCTGTGCAACGAGTACCCGGCGGCAAGGTGAGGGCGGCGCTATGATTGATGTGACCGCATTGGGTGAATTGCTGATTGACTTCACCTATCTGAGCACCGATGAAACGGGCTACCCCACCATGGCCGCCCATCCCGGCGGGGCTCCCGCCAACTTTCTGGCCGCGCTGGCCGGATTCGGCGCCAAGACCGCCCTGCTGGGCAAAGTGGGCGCGGATGCCTTTGGGAAGCTGCTGGTCAAGACACTGGAACAGGCCGGGATTGAAACCCGAGGGCTGGTTCAGTCCAGCGGTGTGTTTACTACCTTGGCATTCGTAACCCTGGACGAGAGCGGGGATCGGGAGTTCTCCTTCGCCCGGAAGCCGGGGGCGGACACCCGCCTCACCTTTGACGAGCTGGACCTGGGCCTGATCGACGGGGCCAGGGTGTTCCACTTCGGCAGCCTGTCCCTGACGGACGAGCCGGCCCGAACCACGACCCGGCGGGCGGTGGCCTATGCCAGGGAGCGGGGGAAGCTCGTCACCTATGACCCCAATCTGCGCAAGCCGCTGTGGAAGGATCTGGCCGAGGCCAGGGAACAGCTCCTCTGGGGGCTGGGGCAGGCGGATGTGGTCAAAATCAGCGACGAGGAGGTAGAATTCCTGTTTGGCCTGTCCCCAGAGGAGGGGGCGGAGCGCATCCTGGACGAGTACGGCGCTAAGCTGGTATTTGTCACCTGCGGCGCGGAAGGCTGCGCCTATCGGAATCGGAACGCCTCCGGGCGTGTGCCGGGGCTGTCCGGGCTGACTGTGACAGACACTACCGGCGCGGGGGATATTTTTGGGGGGAGCGCGGTGTGGGCGCTTTTGCAGACCGGGAAGGCCCCGGAGGGGCTGGGGCGCGGAGAGTTGGAACGCATCACCGCCTTTGCCTGTGCCAGCGCGGGGCTGTCCACCACCCGGGCCGGCGGGATCTCCAGCCTGTTTAGCCTGGAGGAGATCAAGGCGAGGATGTCTTTATGAACCGCGCCGTCATTCAGAACCGGTTTCTGCGGGTGGAAGTGGAGGAGCGCGGCGCACAGCTTTTGTCCATCCGCACGGCGGACGGCGTGGAATTTCTCTGGCAGGGCGATCCGGCCTATTGGCCTGACCGGGCCCCCAACCTGTTCCCTTATGTGGCCCGGCTGACTGAGGGCAGCTATTACCTGGATGGGCTGCTTTACCACATGGACATCCATGGCTTTGCCCCTTATCTTAACTTTGCCCTCAAGGAGCAAACGCCCACGCGCCTGGTATTTGAATTGACCTCCAGTAAACGGACGCTGGCGGCATATCCCAGAGCGTTCGCGTTCCGGGTGATTTACAAACTGGAGGACAGCGGCCTGTCCATCACCTACGAGGTGGAGAACCGTGATGAGCGCATCATGTATTTCGGCCTGGGTGCGCATCCCGGCTTTCGGGTTCCGCTGCGGGCTGGAAAGCAGTTTCAGGACTACCGCCTGCGCTTTGAGGCCCCGTGCCGCCCACGACGTATCGGTTTCACAGATGACTGCTTTTTGGATGGAACAGACCAGGAATTTCCGTTGGAGGGAGATCAGCTTCTCCCCCTGTCGCACAGCCTGTTCGATGATGACGCAATCGTGCTGAAGGAGGTAGGCCACCGGGTCACCCTGGAAACAGCAGGAGACACGCGGAGTGTTTCTGTAGAGTTTCCTGGCATGGACTACCTGGGGCTTTGGCATATGCCCAGGACGGACGCCCCCTATGTGTGCATTGAGCCATGGTGTTCTCTGCCCTCTGTCAAGGGAAAGATTGCCGTTTTTGAGAAGCAGTCAGATTTGATCGTTCTGCATCCCAACAAAATTTATCGCAACACATGGAGTATCAAAATCAGCGTATGATAAAGGGCACCCGACCTCGTCGAAAATTCCGATGGGCGCCGCAGTTCAATCCGTCAAAAACGTTGCGGGTTTGCGGCCAAAAACCGCTAAGGGAAAGATATACCATCCTTTATTGGCACCGTCGTCCTCCAGGGCGGTATCTCCATGGTGGCCTTCTTCTTTGTCAACAAAATTATATTCCTCGAGGGGGAGCCCAAGAAGATGTCATAGGCAACCCATATTGGCTCTGCGTCAAGAACCTGGATTTTTTATGCGGCAGTGTTGGGGCTTCTTCTTTGTAGACACTGGTGCAATCTATCAGTGAGAATCACGGCAGCAGGTT
>CAJTMX010000059.1 GCA_910577235.1 uncultured Acetatifactor sp.
GTCACTTTCATGAGATCGGACTGATAGGCCCTGCTGTTCTGCACAAAGAACAGGACACAGCACAGCGCCACAAAGCCCTCAAAGGCCAGAAACAGCATCCCCTGCCTCTGCTCTGTAAAAAGCCTTGAGATACATTCCCCTATAGGCACCAGAGCAAGTGACTTCATCCGCCCTGACAGCATCCCGTGCAGTACGGCGGTGAAAAACAAATTCAGCAGTGTCCCTATTCCCGCCATAATGCCACCCAAGATGATTTTTTCTCTTTTCTTCATGGCTCCATTCCCTTCTGCGGCATTTCGCTGCCGTCCGTCTGCTCCTGCACAGGTATCACAAGGTCATACTGCTTCTGCACTTCCTCCCATACCTCCCCCTTCAGAATGCCTGCAAAGTCCTGTCGGTAAAAGCTGCACTGTTCCCCGTCATAAAGGCTGGTTGCGTAAACTCTCCGGCCCCTGGCTGTGGGACTGCACCCAAACCCGCCGGTGGCAAGCCACAACTGATAGGGCCTGCTCCGGTATTCCGGCTTGAGCGCATCAAAGTTCATCACCAGAATCTTTCCCGTATAGTCCTGACCCCGGCTGTCCGGTACACAGGAATGCCTCCCCAGCAGCGCATGGCTGTCCGCACTGACAGGATAATACTCGATGTCATGAGGCGCCTCCACATGGTAAATGGGCAGGCCAAGTTCTTTTGCACGGGCAATCTCTCCCCGCATTCCCTGGCTGATGCTGGTTCCCATCACCCAAAGTTCCTCACACTTTTCCAGCATGGCAAGACCCATTTCCAGCCCTTTCTCCCGTTCCTCCGGTATTGTGTCATTATAGAACTGGGTAAAATACAGATGGGGCGCAAATGCCAGCACCCCCAGGGAGCAGGCTTTCTCGCAGTATTCCGCCGCCCGCCTGATGTTTGTTTCATAATCCTTTCCCGAAGGATGTTCCCCCCGGAGGGGGCTTGCGATATAGACAAGTTTCATCCGTATACTCCCCTGTATGCCTCAATGCTCACACCACTCCACCTGTTCTCCATAATCTTCCTCATCCCTTTCCTCGCTCTGCATCTCTTCCCGTATTTCCTCCTGCATCCCTTCTCCCGCTGCCTGTGCCCGGTCAAGCTGTTCCTGCAAAAACAGGTTTGCCGGGGCGCTGATCTGCGGAATCTTTTCTTCCTCCGACACCACAGCGTTATATTCCTCCCTGTATGCAGGGTAATGCGTACAAATGGTGGCGCACAGGCTTTCCTCGGAGAGAACCATTTCTCTGCACTCCGAGAACACTTCCTTTAAGTCATACAGAGGGATTGCGGCGCTTTGCAGGGTATAATAGAAATACCCATCCTCATTCCTGCCAAACTCACAGGCGTAAGGGGACATAAAGTGCGCAATCTTCTCGTGAATGGCAAGCAAGGGTTCCTCCCCACCCGTCATGTAAATCCCCTCCCGGATGCGTTTCAGCCCCGTCCCCGAATGTACCGGCGGCCTTATACCCTCAAAAAGCGCTGAAAGGGCCCCCTGTCCTTTTTTCCTGATGTCCTCCATCTGCGCAGCCGCCGCAAGTTCCGCTTTCCGTGCCATGGCCGCCCGTCTCTGCAGCATCTCATACAGCGGCATATCCATGGTTTCCCCCTTGGGGTAATAAAGACAGCCCTCCGATTCTTTCCCGGCCGCCACCGTCTTTTCAGAAAAATTTGCCATTGCGTGTTCCCTGGGGATCATGATTCCCTCCCCATGCTCCCCGACTATGTAATAAATATTCAAGGCAATCTCAATACAAAGGTTGATATTGCCCCATATGCTCCCGTTCTGTGGCTGCATCTGTTTCCTCCCTGATTTTCTCAATGCTTTAACTCCTTATGGCCGGTTCCTGCATCTCTTTCATAAACTCCCCTACCTCTCCAGCGAAAGGGCGTCCAACAGCCTGGTGACATCAAACCGCCGTTCCTCCCGGTGCAGCTCCGGCACCAATTCCTCCACCCGGTTCACCAGCTCCCCGACCGCTTTCATATCCTCATCGGAAAGTTCATCATCCGTGGTGCGCAGTTTTACAAGTCCGGCATGGATAAGCTTTAGCTGCGTTTCTGTGAACAGTTTCCTCTCATCCACCAGCCCGCTGCGCATGGCAAAGCTCTCAAACGCATCTTCCTTGTTGTAAAAATACTGTCTCTGGATGGGCCTGTTGTCGTTCTGCGCATCCTGACGGTAGGTGGAAAGCACATAGCCGAACAGGGGATGCTTTTTGCAGGCCAAAATAACGCCGTTGTGTTCATTCAGTTTCATCACACCATTTTTCATTGCCTCTGCCTTTTGTTCCTCGTAGGGCTGATCCGAGCAGATGCCGCACAGACTGGCCGTTGCCCTTGCCATACTCCAGAGCCGCTCCATCTGCTTTTCCGGCACCTCTGCAAACGGGTTCTTCTCGATCAAATCCCCCTTGGTATAGAATGCGATGGTCTTACCCTTAAACTGAATATCCACCACATAATCCGGGGATGAAGGCTGCGCCACTCCAAAACCTTTTTTCTCCAATTCCTCAAAAAATATCTTATAAAACTCAACCTTTGATTTCATAAATCTCCTTTTCCCGGAGCGTGTTCAGCGTTCCGGTTCTTCATCCTCACTGCTTTCATCCTGCTCTGCGTCCCGATCCGAGGCGTATTCTCTCTGGATGCTGTCAAGATCAATCTTCGACAGATCATTTCCCAGATAGACTCCATGATCCCACTCTATCCCCCTGATAATACTGTCCGGGGAATAACTCCCCTCTTTCGGATACCTTGCGTATGCCCTGGTATCCCGCGCGATCAAAAACTGGCCGCTGTTTAACGCCATCAGAAACAAGTCTCTTTCATTCAGCGCCATAAGGACGCAATAATCGCATCCGTTCAGGTTATGCAGCGTCTCTCCCTGCCGAAAGGTGTACTCCTGCTTCTCATAGTGCAGCTTCCCGATCAGCGGATGGCCGCCGCAATCCATATCGTAAGCAGTCAGCACCTCCAGACATTCTTTTGTACAGCGGTCTTTGTCAAAAACAGTTTCTCTGCCCGTCATTCCATGAACTCCCATCAGAAAGTCCTTCAATTCCCGTGCGTTTTCGCAGAATCTGGCGCTGAAAGTCCTGTCCGCCGTCAGATAAACCTTCACACACCCACTGCTTTCTTTCGTCTGGCACAATTTCTTTACCGCAAGGATTACCTCCGTCTCTGCCTCCGAATCCTTAAATGCCTTGAACAAGGCTGCCATGTAGTCCTCCACACCCAACAAATACTTACATTCCGTACCCCTATTGTTATCTATGACAAGCAGCATGTCTTTTAATTTCAAGTTTTCCCTCCTTCCAGAGCCATCCTTTCTCTCAGATGCCCTGCGTACCGTTTCCCATATTTCAGTTCTGCCACCTCCAGGAGCATTCTGACTGCGCCATCCAGCTTTTCCCCTGTACGGCACTGGGCATCCATATACTCCCCGCACTGTTTTCTTACTTCCTGCGCAGATAGGCGGACATCTGTACGCCCCATCAGCCGCATATAGAAGTACCAGAAACAATCTCCGGGAGCGGCAGCCATGGTGCAGTCCGTGCCACCGCTGGTAAAAACATAGGGACACCCCCTGCATGGATGTCCCCGTTCTTTGCTCTCATTTTTCATGTTAATGTTCATATCCTTTATCCTGATTTTTTAAAAATAGCTCTTTCTTCGCCTCCTTTGACAACTCTCCCTGAAATATCTGCCCACCGTCTAAATCTTCCTCCTGTTTCCACGCCATGCGGGACAGCATATCAAGAGCCTCCATAATGATTCTGGAGGCAAGATATTCCCTGTGGCTTTTCAGATACGCCTTACCACTGTCTTCGTTTTCCAACCTGCATATAGCTTTAACGCCGGACAGCACCCGGTTTGCCAGAATCTTCCCAGCCTCTTTTTCAAACTTCCCTTTCTGTTCCAGAAACCATCTGCTATCAGAAGAATACAACTCCGCCATACAGCATTTAGCGCCCACATATCGATCAAAACACTGCCTGATCTCCGGGATACTTTCAAGCAGAAAACGCACTGCCTCATTGGTCTTATCCTTCGCCTCCTGGGACAGTAATTGATAGGCGATCCGTCCCTGTGCCGGAATGGACGCCCGGATTGCAAAGAGGCGCTCTGCCAGCTTTGCTAAAACTTCCCCCTCAAAAGCAATCCCCTGCTCCAGTTCGTCCTCCAACAGCCTGGCCGCCGCCCGGAATCTGCCGGGATTCTTACACCGCATTTCTTCTTCAAACCGTGCCAGCAGCGCATCCGATACCCGGCGCATTTCCGTTACTGCCACATCTTTTTCCTTCGCAAAAGCCAATATCTTTTCCGCAAAAGTGTCCTTTATCATCTGCCTCCTGATGGCATCCGGTATCTGAGGCGGCGTAAAGGGATTCTTTGCTCTCACCGACTTATCCCAGAACACCACATGGATGTGCGGATGCCCCTTTTCCCCATGCACTGCAGCTGCCCATTGCAGGTTCTCCCGTCTGATGCTGTTCTTCTCCGCAATTACCATCATATGGTTCTCAATATATCTCTGCCAGCTTTTCTGATCCTTCAGCAAAAGCTCCTTTGCGGTATCTTCCGCAAAGGACACGACACTGCGGTACATGACGATCCCCCTTTTAGAATTGGCATACACAGACTTTGCCACATCCCTCCAGTCCTCAAATTCCGTAACTGTGCCCGGCTCCATTTTGCCAAACAGCCCGTGATCTCCATTTGTGTTCTTCATAACTCTGGGCCTGGTGGCTATGTACCGGATGTAGGCATAGTTTGCTCCCGGTGTGTCCTTTTTGTTTGGGTGCCGATGGCGCTGCTTATAAACCAGAATAGACACGTTGATGCCTCCAGTTCCGTTTTTTCCTTTACCTATCTCTCCATTTCATCAGACTCGGTTTCCTCCACGGAATCCTCACAGCCATATTCTCCTGCCATCTGCTCCAAATACTCTTTTGTCCGAGCGGGATCCGTTGCCATTGTCAATTTGTGCTCCCGAAAATCATATTTGTATACCTCATCCGACAATACTTCTTCCGGCCTAACCTGGGTTCTGTTTACCTCCATTACCATATGCTGAAATTCCTCTGCACTCACCTCGCCGGTATCCTTAATCAGAATGAGTTCATGGATACTGCTGGGAAGAATGAAGAAACTGCCTTGAGTCGCCTCTCCAATCTCCTGCAGCAAACTTGGATAAAGCATAACTGTAGCGCCATGGACCCTGACATCATTGGTGAGGACATACTGCGCATAGGGCTGTAGATCTTTACTCATTACAGTCTCATCATCACCTCTGAATAACACTCTTTTAAGATCCAGCAGTTTCGGTGAAAAAAGCCGTTTCGTATTCTTTAACGCCAATTCAAATAAATCCTCTTCCGCAACTCCCCACGTCTCCAGCATACTTTCCTTTACTATAAAGCTGGCGTTCCCTTTTTCATTATTCTTGTCACACAGGACACGCAGGACTGCCGTAATGTCGGTGTCAGGTATATCCTTATATACCATGTCTTTCAAATACTCTTGATTGCTTTCCTTATTCAGCACCGTTACATACAGATTGTTTTTTACGCTCTTAAAGTCTCCCAGATGGAAATCCTGCCACTGTGCGCTCTCTGCCATGCTCTCCTGATGTATCTGTGAAACGGTAGAAAGAATTCTATCCATGTCCCTGCCTTTCTGATACATCTGGTAAAAATCATTCAAATAAATATTGGGAACCACCCTGTCCTCCGGGCGTTTAATACACAGAGCATTCAGTTTCTGGTCATTGTTTTTTATTACCTCCTGAACCGTTACCTCCGCCCCTGCGTATTCCTTCGGCAGATAATCCAGGATCTGCCCTTTTACCTGTTCTAAAAATTCTTCAAATGTCATGACTTGCCCTCCCGTTTATAATTTATCTGCCAGCCTCCGCAGGTTCTCCGTGTCCTGCAAAAAGCTGTTAATCTGGAAATCTTTTTTCTGCATATAGTCCACACCCAGTCTAACCGCCTCAGAGATCATCCTGTCAAAATCATCCTCGCTCCCCTCATTGGCAAGGTTCATAAATATCTTAATGAGAAGGAAAAACATTGCGCCATTGATCTTTCCTATCTTCATCAGCATTTTAGCGATCCGGTCCGTGTCATGGTCTGCGATAGCCTTGATCTCATCCACATGATAAACCGCCGTCAACTCTTGGCGTATGATGCGGGCAATAAAATCTATATCTTCCTTGTTGCCCTCTATGGAAAGCCCCTTCTCCACATAGCCCCGCACCAACTCCGATGCAGTGGTATGGTTCCTGGCCGCCAGTTTATCCAGTGTCTCCAGTGTCTCAGCCGTAAAATTAATGGAGCGTTTCTGTGTCGGCTTTTTGATGCTTTCACCTCCCCTATAAGGTTTCCGGCTGGAATGCCCTTTGCCTGTCACCGGGCAGGGGTTCCAGCCGGAACACCATATCTTTAGCAATAACCCCGTTGCAGGCTTTGCCTGCAAGCTGTTTCATGGCGGTGTGGAACCCGCCTATTCCCGCCTTAGCAAAGCCAATCAGAGATTGGCTTGCGCAAAAGCGCAGCGCCAGGTTTTGGCGTGCCTGCGGCACACCCGTCCGCAATGCGGCCTCTTCCATAAAAGCGGAAAGCAAACTGTCAACGCTCCGCCTCTTCATCCTCCGCTATATCCGCAGACGGTTCCTGCAGCGCCTTCGTTAAGGATGCAAGCGTCTCCGCCTCTTCATCCGTCAGCACCAGCTCCACATTGTGTTTCTCATAAACACGTCCCCGCCCGTTCAGCATCAAGGAACATTCAGCGGCGACCCTAGCCATCCGGAAGAAAGCATCGGCGCCCTCCTGCAAGGTCTTTCCCGTAGCAAACCGCAGGCTTTTCTGCCCTCCGTCTTCAACACTGTAGATCAAATCAATATCCAGATAAATGCCCTCGCTGGCACCAAAGTTCGGAACGCACAGGGCAAAGTCAAAATCAGGCAGTTCCTTCTGCCGTGTCCGTAAATCCATGCTGTACTCAAAATATTCATCCGGCAGCATCCCCTTATCTCTTAGATGCGCCTCCAGTTTCTCAAAAGTCTCTTTTGCATCCGCCATTCCGATATGCTTAACACGGCGCTGTTCATCCGGTTCGCTCCATCGGTCCAGGTCAAATGATTTTATTTTTTCCATCGAATTATCCTTTCTTTAATGATGTATTCCCCTTTACAAAACACTCTGATCGCCAGAAATCGTCATGCCCTATGCTATCGCTCCGCCTCTTCGCTTTCTTCTGCCTGTTCTGCACTAAGCAATATGGTTAATTCTTCCCTGATCTCATCCCGGCTCCCCCTCACAGACGAGCCCTGAATACTGTATTCCGCAAAGAATTTTTCCTCCATTTCCATACTACAGCAGACGATCCGGCCGCCTCTTGGAAACAGGAAATGCAGCGTATTATCGGGAGGCCACGGTTCCAGGGGCACGCTATCCATGACTTCATCCAAATCTCCCACAAAGTTCTGCGGACTGTTCAGAATGTTGCGTACCAGATAAAGCGGGATCTGCACCTGCCACAAGCCGTAATCATCCTCTCCGTGATGCCATATGACATTCACCAGCTCATAATAATCCCCCTCCCCAACCTGCTCGCCTGCAAGATACAGAAACGGGGCCTCCGTCTCCATTTCCGTTCTCTGTGTCATGATCTCCGACAGCCGTTCAACATCCTTTCTGATGCGCTCCGGCATATCTGCCATACCCCCGCCGCTTTTAAGGGGTTCCGCCGCACAATCAATGTCCGCTATCTTACTTTCCATACCAAGCTGCACCGCATCCGCAAGGCTCATGCCAAAATAATCTTCTGCTTTATCCTTGCCGCCGCATTGGTACAAAAGCAGCCGGGTTAAAATATCCTCTATTTCCCTCTGCAATTCTTTTGGCAGCTGACATACATACACCGGTCTCATATGCCACCTCCTGTCATGATGCAAAACCTTCCTGCTCTCTTACGGTTCCAATCCATCTTCTTCCGCCTCCTGCCCTGCCGGACTCTGTTCCCCCTGGACAGACTGTTCATAAAGGGACGTCAACATCTTGTTGAAATCCTTCTGCGATGGGGTCTGTATGTATGTGACATACCCAAGGGAGGCAAAATATTCCTTTGCCTGCGCCGCCCTTACCTGCCCATGGTTATGAGGGGCGCCGTCCGCCAGTTTTCCGTCCACATCGTTGTCATAGCAGAAAACAATCTCCCTGACCTGCGGATGGTCTTTCAAGAACTGTTTCAGCGCCTTGTCAGAGAGACAGCCTTCTGAAATCCGATAGTCCTTTCTCCAATCAATCCCTTGCAGCTTACAGAGCGTAGCATGACTCATGGCATCAATGGGCGCTTCAAATTCATAAACCCGCCTGCTCCGCCCCTCCATGAGAAAACCATAGGTTTTGTCTGAATTTTCCATATCCTGACGGAAACTGCTGTCTGCACTGGGGCCGCGCAGAGCGCAGTACCTGGGCGTCCCCCTGCTGTCATATCCCACAAATGCGCAGTTCCTTCGCACCCTGCCGTTCACATCCTGCCGGGACTGGTACACCTTGCCCTGTTTCATCATGGCCTGCACAATCTCCGGGTCGATCCTCCTGGTCTTTGTCAGGTAGGCGAACACCCGGCGGTCATCCGTATCTCTGGGCGGGAGCCGCAATTTTCCCCTTTCAGCCTTTTCCTGGGGCGTCACGATGTGTACAGTCTGCTCATAGGCTCTGCACCCCAGAATGCGTTCCATGGCATCCCGTTTTTCCAGCCCTAGGTAGTGCATGGCAAACTCCACGATATTGCCGCCCTTTTCTTCCGTGAAAGAATAATAGCCACGGCCATGCTTGAACAGATATAATCCCCCGCTGTTCTTCACATGAACCGTGGCCTTATCGCTTTTTTCAATCTCAAAACCGTTTCTGACCGCAAAATCTATGATATTTGTATCATAAATCTGCCGCATCTGTTCTTCCGTAAAGGGCATGAGCCTGCCCCGCTGCTGCACCGCCATAATTTCTCCTTTCTACGTTTTACAGGCATTTACAAAGTACCGAAACCCTTACTGCCCGACGCCGCCTTTCAGCCAAAAAATTCCTCATCCTCCTGTTCCTCTGTCGGCTCTCCTGATTGCCCCCCCGCCTCTTCATCCCTAGTATACTCCCCATATTCCCCATGGGCCTGATATAAGGTAAAGCCCTGATTTTTGATATTTGTCAGCCACTGATCAAAGAACTGCCGCAGATCCTCGATCTGTTCCTCCGTCCGCTCGTCTGTAGTATAATAGATACCCATATTGTCCTGTGTAAAGGATAGAAGATGTACAAAGCGGTCTGCGTCCTCCAGCATGAATGTAATCTCCGGATCCCGCATCAGATCCCCTTCCTGGACATAATAATGGGCAATGCTGTATTCATCTTCCCCAATCTTCTCCAGCACAAGGTCGTCATAGCCATCCTGTTTAAACTTCATATAAGTATAGGTGCCATCGAACAGTTCCTGTGCCAGTTTGTGCAGTTTACGGTAAATACTGTAATTACAATCCCTGTCCGTCTTTTGGTTTCCGGGCGTTTCCCCGCCCTCTCCGTCCGCAAACTCCAGCGCCAGATTGAGGGACACCTGCTCCTTTAAGAGCTCCGACAGTTTCTCTTCCTCCGCAAAGGGCCTTTCCGCCTGTGCTTTCGCCGCCTCACACTGCTTTTGCAGGCTTTCCAGCTTTCTCTCTTCCTCCTTCCAATATTGCGGTATCTTATCCGCCAGATTCTCCAATCTGGTGATATTTCCCAATGCGGAATCTCCGGCCTCCACCTGATAACTGCCCTCCCCTTTCAGGCAAAGCATCACATTTAAAAGCGCTCCCCTTTTTAACAGCACCTGAAAACCTGCATAAGTCCCGGCGGATAAAACCTCCCCCGCCTCATGCCCCAGTGATGCCATCTGCATTTTCAGGTATTCTCCCGCCTTTGTCCGCTCGTCAAACAGTCTGTGGTTTAAGGTAATGGCAAAATCCTCCGGTTTTTCTTTCCCATACAGCGCCGTATCCGCTCCCCGCTGTCTGATCGTTTCCGCACACCTTTTGATCTCCTGGGGATAATAGTGGGTGAGTTTAAACTGCAAGTCCGAATGCTCGTTTTTCCATGCGGATTTCAATGTCTGCAAGCGGTAAACCTCGTTATCCACCTCCATTTTCCGCTTGATCTTGGGGTCGGAAACAGAAAGCGCCTTAAACTCGGCATACTGCAGCACCACCTCGTCCATGTCCTCACAACTCCGAAGGGCGCTCCGGCCTGTCATGATCTGGCTGATATACTTCTGTTTCTGTTCCAAAATCTGCCAGAGATAGGCATCGAAGGTCTGTTCCGTTATGTAATTGAAAATGGAAACCTCGTCGTTCTCATTCCCCTGCCTTAATATACGCCCATTGCGCTGGGTCAGATCGGCCGGTCTCCAGGGAGCGTCCAGATTGTGCAGAGCGATCATCTTGTCCTGCACATTCAGCCCTGTTCCCATCTTCTCGGTGCTCCCCATCAGGATCCTTACCTCCCCGTTTCGCACCTTTTCCAGCAGTTCCGCCCTTTTTGCGTCCGTGTTTGCGTCATGGATAAAGACAACATCTTTTTCCTCTACGTCCAGCTCCAAAAGGGCCGCTTTCATAGCCTGGTAGAAATTGAACCTGCCGTCCGCCTTGGGCGTCCCCTTGTCACAGAAAATAAGCTGCGTGGAGCGCTTTTGCGCCGTGGCATGGTAAATCTCCGCCACTTTTCCGGCGCAGGCATTGAGCTTGGTGTCCGGGTCGTTCTCCAGGGTTTCATCCAGGATGCGGGGATCCACGGAGAGCAGCCGTGCCTCATTTGTCAGCTTGAGAAAATTATCCTCGTTGCTGTCCACTTCCTTGTTGCGGATTGCCTCCGCCCTTGCCACCAATTCCTCCATGATGGCCTTCTGGTCCGGCGTGATGGCTGTCTTTACCACCTGCATCTTTCCTGTCTTTAATTTAGGCACCGGAAGATCCAGCATATCCGATGTCTTAATGTCCGCCGTAAGGAACAGCATGGACATGAGCTCCGGCAGATTATGGAACCGTGCAAATCTGGTTTTCATCTGATAACCGGAGCCCTCCGGCTTGATCTCCAGCGAGGATTCCACCCTGCCAAAAGTGCTTGCCCATGCGTCAAACATGAGCAGCCCTCGGTTCTTAAGTTCCGTGGGCTGCAAGGTCTTTTGCATGACATATAACTCCGACATGGAATTAGAGACCGGGGTGCCGGTCAGATACACTACGCCGTGTTCGTTTGTAATCTCGTTAATGTACTGGCATTTCATGTGCATATCCATGGCCCGCTGACTGCTCTGTCCTCCCACTCCCGCCACCCTCTGCATCTTGGTATAGCTGTAATTGTTCTTATAGGCATGAGCCTCGTCCACGAACAGGTTATCCACGCCCAACTCTTCAAAGGAAATCGTATTGTCCTTTTTTTCCGCATTATAAAGCCGGTCAAAACGCTCCTGTAAATTATGCTGGAAAATCTTCATCTGTTTCAGCGTCCAGCTTTTCCCGGAGAGCATCTTCATTTCATTAATTTTCTGTGTAATCTCATCCAGTTCCTCTTTTATGGCGGATAACTGCCGCTCCCTTGACAGGGCGATCAATTCAAAGGAACTGTGCCCCATGATGATGCAGTCATAATCCCCGGTGGCAATACGGCTCACAAATCTCCTGCGGCGTGACTTCTCAAAATCCTTGTTTGTGGCCACCAGAATGTTGGCATTTGGATAAAGCCGCATGAACTCTGTGGCCCACTGCTCCAGCGTGTGGTTCGGCACGG
>CAJTMX010000060.1 GCA_910577235.1 uncultured Acetatifactor sp.
AACTCCTTTCCGGCGGCTGGCTCATCTGTGGTGAATCCATCTTAACATAACTTTCCGTGCCTGTCACCATTTCATTCAAAATTAAGCGGGGAATTTTTTCATCCAGCGTGTCTGCGTATCCCGAACCCGTATATACCCTGACCTTGAAAAGCGTCCCTCCGATTCTTCTGTAAAAAAATCCAGCCTCATGCGGGCTGGTTTCCATCATCCTGTCATTATCCGTTTTTACTGTTTCCATGCATCCTCCCTTGCGCATCCGGCTCACTGCCGTTATAATGTTTCTTATGCTTCCGTTATTTGTAACCATATTTTTGTGTTATCCGTATCCCATATTCCCATTCTCCTTTCTTGTAACCAATTTTTAAATAAAAAGAATTACATCTTTCACTAATGGGAGAAAAACGGCTATAAAAACGGAAGTGTTTTTGAAAAAACTGCTACAAAATTTTATTTTTTTGCAAAGGACTGACTATAAATGCCGAAATACGCTGAGTTCCAGACATTCAGGGAACAAAACTTAATAACCGAAGCTGACGGGGATATGCTCCACCGTGAAGCCCGTGCGCTTGCCCTCCGGCGTATCGAGGAAAGCGCACGGACAGAGGAGGATTTCAGGGAAGTCATTAAATGGTGGGATAAACTGGATGCTAACAGGGAACGCAGGGAAAGGGATCATGAAAAAGGACGCTCCGTTGTCCCTCTGGAATGGGGCACAGACGAACCATATCTTTCTGACAGGCCTTCCTATGACACGGTTTTAAGAAGGCTCATGCTTGCAGGCGATTTCATTGACCTCATATTTGACTGCCCGGAAACGCTACATGAACTTGTCACGGATGCGGATTTATCAAGAATATTAAAAGACCTGAAACCGCATCTCAAAAATATGCTCTATTATCTGTTCCTGCATGATTACTCTGCTGCGGAGTATGCGGAGAACATCGGACAGTCAGACCGGAATATCCGTGGCATTCGGGAGACTGCACTGAAAAAGATACGGAAACTTTATGGCGGCATACTCGCATACAGACAAGAGAACAGCCTTCCGATGACGATTGATGAAAAATATTTCTTAAACAATGGCGTGCGGAAGAAAAAGGACAGCAGACAGCTTGACCGATAACAGGTAACTGCTTATAATATAGGAAGTATTACATCAGATGATGCAATGAGCGCAAGAGAGGAAAGAGGGAGCTTGCTCACTCTTGACGAACGGCGAATGCCGATCATGAACGAAGTTCATGATATGATAGATTGATGGATTGGAGCAGATTTTCTATGAAGAATTTATTTGAACATACCAGCGCACCGTGGATTCGGTACAGCAACTACGAATATAAAACAGATAATAATGACAATCTTTACATAACCGTTTCCAAAGATGCCAAGCCGGAAATGTACCGCCCCATGCAGAAAGCAGGACAACTCGTTATGGATGCCGTAAATGTCGGACTTGCCGCCATGCACAAAGTCCCGGAAGAAGAACTGAAAGAATCTGTCCTCGGTTTTGTGCGGAAGTACGGTTTCCTCGGCTTTATGACCGCCCTGCCGACAACAGCGGATTTTATCACCTATGAATCCGTGTATCTTCCCAAGAACCACTTTATAAAGGAAGAATCCCTCTCCACTGAGGATTACCTTTCTTATTTCTATCCTTTTAATAAGCCGGATTTCAGAAAAAAAGGCGTGGAATCGGGATGGTCTGTGACTGACCGTGAGGGCATTGCAATCGCAATGGCTATGGGGAATGCGCCGCAGGCTGTGACGATGGGATTCCAGAAGGAATATGCCGAAAAGTACGACTGGATTGTGAAAGAGTTTACTGACCTTGCGTTTACGTTTATGACAAGTTTCCTTTATTACCTCGATTATGATTCGCTTGACGAAGATACCCGCAGCCTGTACCGTCAGGGCATTTCCGCTTTCGGCGGTATTGCCCCAACTTACCGGATCGCACTTGAAAAGGATGCGCCCGTCATTGTATGGGACTTCCATTCCCTACTTATCATGGTTCAGATGTGTTTCTCCTTCATGCTCACGGATAAGGACAGCGATATGCGGATGTGCAAGCACTGTAAAAAAGCTTTTATTGCAAGCAGAAAAGGAAATGAGTTTTGCAGTCCGCAATGTAAAAACCAATATAATGTATACAAATCAAGAGAAAAGAAAAAGGGGAACAAAAACGATGATTGAAAACAGGAATGTAAATATCATAACCGATGCTGACGGTAAAAAGCTGGCCTTGATTAACGATATACGTTTCAAGGGCAAACGGCAGATTGACTGGGATGATGTAAAACAATATCTTGAGGGATATGTCGGTGACTATTACGAAATTGAAGAAAGTGCAGAACGTATTTATATCGGAAATGAACTTCCGGAAGAATACACGGAATCAGAGAGCCGTAAAAGCCTTATGGGGGCTAATGCGAAAGCTAAGGCAAATGCCGCCACTGCAATACCGGAGCTGATCCAGATAGCATCCAATCCGGCTTATGAGGAAAACCGCAAGGAAAAACACAATAAAAATGCCAAATTCGGCTGGTACAGGTATGATGTCCGTTTTGCCCTCCCGGTCTATGAAGAAAACGTACTCGTCAGATACAATATTTTCCATGCCCGGCTTCTAATCAACCACGCTGAAAACGGCAAAAAATATCTGTATGACATTTTGGCAGTAAAAAAAGAAACGAGCAAGCCGTAACAAGATGTACGGTGAAAACCCATTTCTTATTGTCAATAATAAGCTATTTTTCCCGTCCTGTCAATCCCCGATTTTGATTTTTTCAAAATGCCGCCATTGGCATTTCTAATGCAATGGGGGAACTTTGTTCCCCCTTAACTACCCCATAGCAGGAAGCGCAGAAGATGTCAAGACCGCCGCAGGCGAGGCAGAGCCGATGTCTTGACATCTTCTGCGCTTCCTGCTACCACCTGCGGGATTTCCACAAAATTAAAGAGAATAAATCAAGTCATGCAGCACTATTTCCTCCGCCCTGCTCCTGATGCTGTTTGTTTTTTGAATCCAAAGCAGCCAGTCATCGGATTTTAGCTGCTCCGTCACACCCTCGTTTTTTGCCATCTGTCTTACAAGCCTGTCCATCATTTCATTACATTCCTCGTCAATCTCTGCAAGATGCTTCCATAAGGTTTCCGACAAAAGCATATAAGAATAAATGCCCCTGTGGTTTTCTTCCAAAAACCGCTTTCTCATTCTCCCATACTTCCCGATCTGATATTCTATTGTATCCGAAAGTTTGAGATCAGGGATTAGATAATCGCCTTCCCAATGATATGTAATCTCCATATACAACCGCCTTTCTTTGTGCTAAACTGTTTACAGATACGAATAAAAGGATTATCACCTTCTTCCTTTACCACAACATCTGCAAGTTTCCATTCACCACAAATGAGCCAGCCGCATATGTTGTATTTTAGCAGATGCCCCATTTCCGCTAAAATACTGCGTTTGCCGAAAATGTTTACATCTACAGTTCACAACATATCACATCGTCCATGTACTGACATTTCATAAACATATCGGAGCTTTTCTGCGCGTCCGTCTGTGATATTCCTGCAACATTACGCATTTTCGTGTATAAGAAGAGATTTTTATAAAAATGGCTCTCATCCACAAACAGCCGATCCACGCCAAGCTCCTCAAAAGTCACTACATTGTCTTTCCGCTCCTGCTTGTTTAATTTTTCCAGCCTTGCTTCCAGCGACTTCTTTGTCTTTTCCAACTCCTTGATGGTATAACGCTCCCCCTCCGCCGCTTTTGCCTCCGTAATCGCAAGGATAATATCATCAATCTGCCTCTCTATGGCCGCAATCTGGCGTTCTATGGAAAGAGGTATCTTCTCAAACTGACTGTGACCGATAATAATCCCATCATAATCCCCGGTAGCGATACGGGAGCAGAACTTTTTCCTGTTTGCAGGCTCAAAATCCTTTTTCGTTGCCACAAGAATATTTGCACCCGGATACAGGCGCAGAAAATCACTGCCCCACTGCTCTGTCAAATGGTTGGGCACAACATAAAGATTCTTATGGGAAAGCCCCAGCCGCCTGCTCTCCATACCTGCCGCCACCATCTCAAAGGTCTTCCCCGCACCCACGCAGTGGGCAAGCAGGGTATTTCCCCCATATAGGATATGTGCCACCGCATTTTTCTGGTGCTGCATCATGGTAATCTCCGGGTTCATGCCCACAAATCGGATATGACTCCCGTCATACTCACGGGGACGGATACTGTTGAAAAGCTCGTTATAAGTCCGGCACAATGCCTCCCGCCGGTCAAGGTCTTTAAATACCCATTCCTTAAAGGCTTCCCGGATCATCTCCTGCTTCTGCTGGGCGACCATAGTTTCCGCCTTGTTAAGTACCCTCTTTTCTTTCCCATCTTCCGTTGTTATCTTGTCGTATATCTTGGTATCCCGTAAGTTCAGGGCGTCTTCCAAAAGCCGATAGGCATTTGCCCTGCCCGTCCCGTAAGTAGAGGTGACGAGGGAATTTCCGCGGGTATCCAGGTTCTTGCCGGAAATATGCCATCGTCCGGTCTCCCTGGCATACCTTGCCTCAATCTTAGTCCCAAGATAATTTCCCGGTGTCTGGAACAGTTCCCCCATAAACTGTGTGATATAAGTATCTTCCACCCATGTAGCACCCAGCCTCACTTCTATTTCCGAAGCGTCAAGATCCTTTGGCTGCACTTTCTTAAGATATTCCACATTAAGGGCATATTCCGAATAATCTTCTGTATAACGCTCTGCAATACACAGTTTTTCCCTGACATTGCCGGAAAGGTATTCGTCCGCTGCCTCCCATTTTTCCGTCACCGGGTTCTGAAAGATTACTCCGGCAAGTTCCTTTGTGACTTCCTCCTCCGTTTTTCCACAGAGTCCAGCCATAAACGGTACGTCCACCCTTGCTTTCTCCCCGATGGATACTGCAAGGGCTTCGCTGGCGGTATCCACGCTGGTGACGGGCTCTGCCTTCCGTATGGTACGCTTTGTAAAGATATCGGCCTTGCGCTCCAGATTTCCGTTCTCGTCAACCATCTCCAGCGCCGCCAGAAGGCAGTAGCTGGAATCCTGTGAGAAAGCCCGGCGATTGGCATTGCTGCTGATCAGTCCGTATTTAGCAGTAAACCTGTCATACTCCGTGTCCAGCTTTTTCTGCAGTGCTTCCACTTCTGCGTCACTTTCATCCTCCATCTGGCAGCGGATCAGCTCCTGCGTAATATCACGCAGTTTTATCATGCCAAGGACACGCTCCACAGTTTTTGCCGGAAGCTCCACCAGATTCATTCTTGCATTTTCCCGGTAATACACCTTCCCTTTTACTTCCGCAAAGCTGAAGTTCTTCACGGAAATATCAGCCGGGATGGAAGCCTCCGTCTGATCCGGCAAAATATCTTCTGGCTCCCGGTCCGTGATACTCCCCTGTATATGCGCTACCGCTTCCTTTAGCTGCTCCGAAAGAACTGCACTCTCTATGGGCTTTACCTTGAGCGCCTGCTTCCCGAACTGGGTACTTTCCATGACAAACTTTCCCAGCACCATTTCCGGGTGGGCAACAAAATAACTGTTTACGCTGTACCCTTCCGGTGTGACACCAAGGTTCACCCATTCCGGCTGTTCCAGAGCCGCCCTGTCCCTTCTCTGGAAAAACAGGATATCCGCCACCACTTCCGTCCCCGCATTTTTTAAGAACACATTCTCCGGGAGCCTTATGGCACCCAATAAATCCGCGCGGTTTGCGATATATTGGCGCACAGAAGGGTTCTGCTTATCCATAGTGCCGCTTGACGTAACCACCGCCACCACCCCGCCGGGGCGCACAAGGTCAAGGGATTTTGCAATAAAATAGTCATGGATCAGGAAGTTGAAACGGTCATACCTTGTGTCCGCCACCTTGTATACGCCGAAAGGCACATTCCCTATTACGCAGTCGAAAAAACTATCAGGATACTGTGCATGCTCAAATCCCTGTATGGAGATATGGTTTTTCTGGTAAAGCTGCCCCGCGATCCTGCCGGAAATACTGTCGATCTCCACACCGTACATCTTAAGCCCGCCCATCTCTTCCGGCACAAGCCCCATAAAATTCCCTGTGCCACAGGAAGGCTCCAATATATTTCCCTGCCTCAATCCCATATTTCCAAGGGCTTCATACATTGCCTTTATGACCACAGGCGGCGTATAAAACGCATTTAAGGTGGAAGCCCTTGCCTGCCGGTATTCCTCCTCTGTCAGCGTCTGTTTTAACTGCATGGCTTCCGCCGCCCATGCTCCGTTTTCTTCCTCAAAAGCCGCCGGGAGACCGCCCCATCCCACATACCGGGACAAAATATCCTGTTCTTCAGGCGTGGCGGAACGGTGTTCCCCTTCTATTTTTTTCAGGAGCAAGATTGCTTCCATATTGGCACGGAACTTCTGTTTCGGTCCACCCGCACCCAGGTCATCATCGGTAATGCGGAAGTTGACTGGAGCGGGAAAGTTTTTCCGTTCTTCGGTCTCTTCTGCTTCCACAATATCAACCCTTTGTTCCTGCACTGGTTCCTTCGGGGCTTCCTGCCCGGAATATTCCTTCAAAACTTCCTCTGGAGGTTCTTTTTTCTCCACAGGCGCAGCATTCATATCCATAAAATCAAATAAGGACAGCTGTACGCTGTCCCCGATCTGTATCTCTTCCTGTATGCCCTTTTTCTTTTCTGGGAAAATAGTATAAGTACCTTCCACATATCCTTGTACCTTCGCCAACAGCTGCACTTTTTGATCATACCCCTCAAAATCTGCCGGGAGCGCTGCCAGCGCCTGCCCCATGAACTTTACAAGCGCCTCCTGTCCATTCGGATTTCCTAACAGACTGCTGACATCATCCCTGTTCTCATAAGGATAGGGATTCCCTGACCACGGGCGTATGATATCCTTCGGCATACGGTGGTAAAAAGTAGTGACGCATGTAACAATCTGATCTTTTTCATACTCCGGCATATGGGAAATATCTGCCGTATTCAAATATCTGTCATGTTCAATCAGATATTTTATCCGTTTTGCCACAGCCGACCATTTCAGCAGGACTTCCGCTTTTATGTTTCCATATCTTCCCCTTGCAAGGCGTAAGCCCTTCCCGTTATGCCACACATTGGAATCCTCCACATTCGCAAAGGTTCCCCCGCCACCAATCCCATATTTTTTCCATAGAAAATCCGCTCTCTCTTTATCCGAATTATTCTGCATAAAATAAGAATAGATGCCCAGCCGCCAGTCCGAATATCCATCGCCCTTTGTAAGGCAGGCATCAATCTCGTCCTGCGTAATAAATACCGGAAGTTCCTCCCACACAAAACCTTCCCTCGCCCGGTACGGGACTGCCTCCTGCAACGGTTTTTCAACCGCTACACCCTCTGCCATATCTTTTTCCGCCTGTACCGATATGCCTGCATATTCCGTATTTACATTGGAACATGCCTGATCCAATACCGCCTGCGGAGCATATTCCCCCTGCCTAAGAAGCTGGTGGATGCGTCCGCTTATCTCTTCCCATGTCAGGAATGCTTTATGAAGCACCGCGCCGGACACAGAATCCCCGGCGGCAATCTGCATTCCAAGATCATCATGCCAGACAGAATATTTCATGCCGCCAACAATGATCCCCCTGCCGCCAATCCCGTATTCCTTACGGACAAATTCCGCATATTCCTCTTCTGTCCGTGGAAACATGAACTGGTAAATAATGCGGGGTATGCTTCCCTTCCGATTCCCGCCTGCACGGAGTACCTCGTCCACCACCTCCGCAGGGATGGCAATCTCCCCGGCATAAAGCGCCTGTACCCTCTCTTCAATCTGCCGGATCTGCTGCTCCACAGAAGGAAAACTTCCGCTATGTGCAGAAAAAGCAGGGGCTTTGGGTTCCCCTGCTTTTTCTATATCCTGTTCGTTTCCCTCTCTTTTTAGCTGTACACCAGTTCCTGTAAGACGACCTCCTCCGCCATGACCATCAGACTGTTCATGTGCGCCGCCCACGCCAGCGCTTCCTTTCCTTTGTCCGGCGCCGGGTTTTTCTCCAAAAGCCCTTTCATCAGGACTTCCATCCTCTCCGCTGCCGCTTTCTCTATATCCGCCAGATACTGATCCAGCTTCCCTGTCAACATCATGCCCTGATACCAGCCTGCCCGGTTTTCCTTCAGGAATGTCTTCCGCAACATCCCGTATTTCCCGATAGGTCTCTGCTCCTCCCCTACGGTCAGGTCTGGGAGCAGATAATCTCCCTCCCAGTGATATGTCAGTTCCATCTACGGTTCCTCCCTTCTCCCCTTCGTTTTCGCGCTTTAAAGTGTTAAATTTATTGTAGCCAATTTCTGAACGTTTTTCAAGTAATTTTTGTTCTTCTTTTAGGCAAATTTCCCGTACTGTCCGCCCGATCCCTCTAAGGAGCGGTTCCGTAAGGCTGCTTATGGCATTTCCCAGAACAGCCAGCACCGTAAGGGAATTGAAATCCGTAATTCCCACGAAATCCTCTTCCTCAAGGTATTCCATAGGATTTTGCCCACACCGACGGGATGCAGCATAAAAGATACTGTTTTGTAAAAGTTCCCTGAAGCTTACCCGGACAGCGTCCTCCCCAAGCCCTTCCAGATAGGTTCCTTCCATCTCATACTCCAGCCCCTGCATGGCTTCTTTTAAGTTGTCTTCCGCAATACGGGATGCAATCTCCATGAGTGTCGAACTTATGTCTGCCCCTTCCTTTCCCTTAAGCCCGTAAGTATCCGACAGGTAGGAAAGCACTTCCGCTTCATGCCACTTTTCCATCTTCCACAGAACGGGCGTCCAGCCGCCCTGCACCAGACGGGTATCGGAAACGTCAAACACATATTTCAGCTTCATCTTCGCCCCGCTGTCATCCAGAAGCGCGATCCCCTTTGCGCCACGCCTTACCCACCGCCCCACTTTTTCATTCCAGTCCTCCAGCGACACACAGGCAGCGGCATTCGGACGCTGGGCATGAATCAGCATAGTATCCGAAAACGGGTAGCGATACAGTCTTGCCGCTGTATCAAGATACCCCATCCAGTCCCTTGGGGAGCTGCTGATCTTTTTCGCCTCATAACCCGCAAGGTACTGTATCTCCTGTAGTCTGCCCATTGTAAAATCCCCCTCTCTAAAATGATAACAATCTGACCTTTATTTTCCTTTCTTTTCTTTCTGCTTTCCCTCTTCCCGTTTTGGGAATGCAAGGCTTAAAATTATCCTCCCATCCTCTATTTTCATCACGATATCCGCCTCAAAAGTCTGATCCTTTTTTGCAGAATACAAATCTTTTGCATGGCTGCGCCCGGTCTTTAAAAGCTCCTTAGCCATCTTTTTGTCAATCTTCTTTTTCATGCCGGAAAGGTAGCGCTCCTCTTTCCAGAGGGAGAAAGAGCATTCACGGTCGCTGCAGTAAAAATTCTTCTTTCCCTCATAGACCTCCGCCCCGCACAGCGGGCAGCTGCCTATGCTTTCCCTCTGGTGGAAGCGGTGGAGCTCACTTTCCGGGATATTCCTACACCCTTCCAGTATTTTCTCTACCAGTTCCATAATGCCCTGCATGAAGTCCCTGCTTTCCAGTTCCCCTTTCTCCATACGCAGCAGGTCATTTTCCCATTCTGCAGTCATGAGCGCCGACTTTAAATATTCCGGCATGACTGCAATTAACTCCATTCCCTCCGGCGTAGGGATAATCTGCCGCCCTTTCCTCTCCGCATAGCCGGAAGATACCAGCTTTTCAATGATCCCCGCCCGTGTTGCCGGGGTTCCAAGACCTTTTTTCTCCGTATCCCGCTCAAAATCTCCCCTGCCTGCTGTCTCCATAGAAAGCAGGAGCTGGTCTTCCGTAAAGCGCTTCGGGGCGGAGGTGAAATGTTCGCTGATCTCTGCCTGGACACCTCCAAATGTCTGCCCCTCTGCCAGCTGCGGCAGTTCCTTATTCCCGGCAGCCTCCTTTTCTGCCATATCTTCCCCGATCTTGAAAGAGCTTTTCAGCATATCCTCAAAATCCTTCCAGCCATTGCGTGTAACGGTCTTTCCTGATGTGGTATAAGTATGTCCGTTACAGACAAATTCTGCTTTTACGGTCTCATATATATGCTTCTCTCCTGTTGCGCACAGAAGGCGGTTTGCAACAAGCGCCAGCACCTTCCGTTCCGCTTCCGGCAGGGCTGAAAGGTCAGCTTCCCCGATTCCTACAGTGGGGATGACCGCATGGTGGTCGGTAACTTTCCTACTGTCCAACACCCTGCTGATATCCGGGGCAGTTATCTCCATACCTGATAAAATACCTTCCCCGAATAAATCCGAATGAATGACCGTTTCTATCACTTTCCCCACTGTCTGCCCCATATCGTCAGACAAAAACTGACTGTCCGTCCGTGGGTAGGTTGCCAGCTTTTTCTCATAAAGGCTCTGGAGATATTCCAGCGTTTCCTTTGCAGTGAAACCGAAAATGCGGTTAGCGTCACGCTGCAGGGTGGTGAGATCATAGAGTTTTGGCGGAGATACCATCTTTTCCTCTTTTACCACGGATACTGTCTGCGCCTGCCCGCCACTGCACTCTTTTAGCATTTTCTCCGCATCTTTCCTGTTATCCATGCGCCCTGTCACTGCCTCCATCCCGCCACTGGAAATATGGACTGTAAAATACTTTTCTTTCTTGAAATCCCTGATCTTTTCCTCACGCTCTGCCAGCATGGCAAGGGTGGGCGTCTGCACCCTGCCCACCGCCAGCTTCTTAAAGTATTTCGTGGTATAGGCCCGCGTGGCGTTCATGCCTACCAGCCAGTCCGCTTTTGCCCGGCATACAGAAGCCTCACAGATATTCCGGTACGCTTCCCCGGATTTTAAATCTGCAAATCCCTCCCGGATGGCAGAATCCTCCATAGAACTGATCCACAGTCGCTTCACCGGAAGGTTACTTCCCGAAAGGTCGTATACATGCTTAAAGATAAGTTCCCCTTCCCGGCCTGCGTC
>CAJTMX010000061.1 GCA_910577235.1 uncultured Acetatifactor sp.
GGTATCTTAAGCGGAACCAGAGCTTGCGGTAGGCCACGTCAAGGTAGTATTTCCCCGCCTGCCCCTCTTTCTGGATAAGGCGCATGTACCTCCTGGGGTCAAAGCCCTCCACCCTGTTTAAGTTCCTGATCTCCTCCACTTCGTCATACATGCAGGCATTGTTCATTGTCATTCCATCCATTTGTTTTCTCTCCTTCCTTTTCGTGGGAAGGGGTATATAAAATAAATACCCTGCTCCCCTCATTTACTTGAACTTTTTTATGAAATTTTTTCAGATTTCCTCACACAAGGTAACGGCACATAAAATAGTCAAAGCTGTCATAATCGCTCCAGTCCGCCGTTTCCGCTTCCTCCTCTGCCATGGTATTCCACAGGTCAAGCAGGCCGCTGTCATACCCGGACGTATCCGCATCAAGCCCCTGGTGGAAGCAGTATGCCGTCCACAGGCAGCGGAGCTGGTCCCTGGCAGGTTCTTCGTCGAAGCAGCCCTGCCGGACAAACTCCTTCAGATATTCCATTTCAGCCTCCCGGCTGACTGTCTCCTGCATGGATTCGATAATCTGTGCGGCAGCATGGTAGCCGTCCCGCCGCAGTATATCCAGCTGGAATTTAACGTCTGTTCCATTCTTCATTTCCCGGCTCCTTTCTTCTGTGGCATTTTATGATGCCTGTTCCATGCACAGCATGAGCTGTCCGTTTTCTCCTTCCTTCAGTTCCACGTCCCAGTGCGGGCTGTCCGTAACATCTGCCGCGCTTTCTTTGCAGTCCGTCCCGGTCCCATCCGCTGGTTCCCGTTCTGCCTGCCCCGGCATGAAACGCCACTGGTTCAGGTAATAAAACGGGGTACGCCACACTTCATTGTCCGGGTGCGGGAACGGGGCTGCAAGGCTGTCCCCGATGGCTATGACAGCGGGACATCCCAGAAGGGAGAGCTGTATGTAGCACATCATGGCTGCTGTGCGGTCAATATCCTGCGCCACGAACAGCACATTCTTCTGGTAATTGATGCCACGCTTTTTTGCCGTGTTTGCAAATGCTATGAGCATGGCGCCTGCGCCGCAGGCCGGGTCGCTCACGCTGATATATCCTTTCTCCTTCAGCAGTTCCTCTTTTTCATCCCCGGCAAACTGCAGCTCGGACATGAAATGGCAGATATGGTAGGGCGTAAAGAACTGCCCTTTCTGCTCCTGCTGCAGATTAAGGTGATGGTACAGGCTGCCTAAGAAATCCTGTTCTGGGTTTTCCTCCAGCGCCAGCACCACAAGCCCCAGCATCTGCGGGAAGACCTCCTGGTCTTCCTTCTGGTAGCTGTTAATGATGGAGAGGTACTGCTTCTCCCGCTCCTCCTTCTTAGGCCCCGGCATCACGTTTGCCAGGGATATTGCTGACAGGCTCAGGAAATCGTTCCATACCTGCCATCTGGAATGGCGGAATCGGAAACGGTCCATCAGGGCGCAGAATTCCTTTTTATAGTCTTTTTTCTCCATAGGCCGCCTGTCACCCTTCCAGCTGTTTCACGGAGATCTCAAAATCCATGTCCAGCCTGCTGTTCCTCACAATGATGCTGTCACCATCCCCGTCCATTACTTTCAGTCCGCCGCGTGCCACAGCCTCCTCAATACCGGAAAAGATCCTTTCCTTTTCCATGAACTCATCCTGGCAGCTGCAGCTCTCACACCCGCACTCTGACGGTGTGCAGAGGTACTGCCTGCCGCTTTCCGGTGTGGCAACATACGGGTTGCACACGGCATATCCGTGTTCCTGCAGAGTGGAAACTGCGCTGTCAAATACTGTTCTGAGGATCTCGATGTTCCACGGGAACTTTTCTTCCGGGTCATCCTCCTCCCGCTCCAGCAGTTCTGCCAGATAGCGGTAGGTCGCATTGTCTATGGCATCCGCCCGCTCTGACATCCGCTGGGTGATCTCCAGTTCCCCTGTTTCTTCCATTTCTGTTTTTCCTGTGCTTTCTTTCCTGTTTTCCATATATCCTGTTCCTCCTGTTTTCTATAGGTTCATTACTTCCTGCCGGTATCCGGCATCCTTTTCCTGGTTTTTCTTTTCCTCCAGCAGCCGGTTATACTCCCTGATGACGCGCTCCCCAAGCCGGGTATTGCGCCTGTCGCACTCCGTATTGTGGATGGCGGTGCAGATGGCTTTTTTGCTCCCGATGATGGCAACCTGCGCCTTTGCCCTCGTTACGGCGGTGTAGAAGATATTCCGCCGCAGCATCTTGTAAAACATGGGCAGCCACGGCAGGATTACCATGGGGTACTCGCTTCCCTGGCTCTTATGGACGGTTGTGGCATAGGCATGTTCCACCATCTCCAGCTCGTCGCTGTTGTATTCCACACGCCGCCCGTCTGAGAATTCCAGTTCCGCCAGCTCCGTCCCTTCATCATCCACATAGATGTTCTTAATGCAGCCGATGTCACCGTTACTGATCTGGTTCTTGTTCTTGTTATGGATGATCCGGTCACCCAGCCGGAAGGTACGCTTCCCGGAACGGATCTCCGGCTTCCCTTCGGCTTTCGGGTTTACCATCTCCCACAGCCTTTCATTCAACGCATCCACGCTGGCATCCCCCTTCTTCCGGTAGGGGGTCAGCACCTGTACCTTGTCCTCGCCAAACGCATCCACACTGGCGCGGTACAACTCCTGTGTCTTTTCTGCGGCCTCTGCCGCGCTCCCGGCAGGGATGAAGGTAAATCCCGCGCCATAATCCAGGGCGGCATCATTCTCCTGCATCCGCTTCGCATTTGCAGCGATCCGGCTGTCCTCTGCCTGGCGGAAAACCATGTCAAGCACTGTCACCGGGATCACGCCGCACTGTACCAGCTCCCGGAACACGTTTCCGGGGCCTACGCTGGGAAGCTGGTCCACATCCCCCACCAGCACCAGGCGGGTTCCCGCCCGGATATGGTCAAAAAAGATATAGGACAGCCTCATGTCGGACATGGTGAACTCGTCCGCTATGATGAAGCCTGCCTCCAGCATGCCCTCCATTTCCTCATTGTCCTCATCGCTGGTAAGCCCAAGGGCGCTGTGCATGGTCATGGCGTCCTGCCATCCTGTGCTTTCCGCCATCCTGCGGCTCGCCCTTCCCGTGGGCGCTGTCAGCAGCACGCTGCTCCCGCCCAGCTTTTCATTGATATACAGGAGCACCTTCTGCACCGTGGTCTTCCCTGTCCCGGGGCCTCCCGTGACAATGCTGACCAGATGGCTGAAAGCCTGCCGCACGCTCTCCTCCTGCTTCGGGGAAAGGCCGATGCCCAGCTCCCTCTGCGCTTCTGCCAGGAGGAACGTGATATCCGCCTGTGCCTCCTGTCCGGCAAGGAGCAGCGATGCCAGCTTCTTCGCCGCGCCGCATTCATACCCGTACATGTTCGCCGGGTAAAGGGCGCCGCTGTCGTAATACATCTGCTTCTCTTTCACCAGCCGGTAAAGCACCTTGTAGACATCCACTTCCGTGACTGCCTCCCTGCCATACCCGGCGTTTAACTGCTCATAAACTTTTTTCTGGAACTGCTGCTTGTCTTGGTACAGGTGTCCCTCCTGCATTTCCTGTTCCATGCAGTAACGGACACAGCCTTCGATCCGCATGGGGTCATCCGGCTTCCCTTTGTTCGCCTTTGCGATCTCATCCACGGTCAGGAAACCGAAGCCGTTTATCCTGCAGAGGGCGAAAGGCTGGTTCTTTACCGTGTCCAGCGCGTCGTTTCCAAATTCCTCATAGATCTTCTGTATCTTTTTGGGCGTCACCTTAAAGGGCGTCAGGTATGCCGCAAGGTCGCGCAGGGCATGGCTCCCCTGGTAGGACAGGAGGATGGCATCCAGCTTTTTACGGGTGATCCCCTTGATCTCCAGCAGGCTGTCCGGGTAATGGTCCAGCACGTCAAATGTCCTTGTGCCGAACTTCTCCACGATCAGCTCCGCCGTCCTCGGCCCGATCCCCTTGATCATGCCGGATGACAGGTAGCCCTTGATCCCTTCCTTTGTCTGTGGCAGTATCTCCTCATAGCTTTCCACCTGGAGCTGCTGTCCGTACTTATTCTTTACCCATTTCCCCTGGAAGTCGGCTTCCACGGTATCCTTATCAGGCAGTCCTGTGCCTGTTGCCGTAAACTGGCAGCCCTTCCCTTTGTAATGGGTGTCTTTTGCCGCCTCCGGCACACTCTCATCCTCCGTGTGGTACACGAAGATACAGAAACCGCTGTCTTTATTCCGAAATATTTCCCTTACAAACCTGCACTTCATCCATTCTCTCCTCCTGCGTTATTTTTACCAGTGTGGTGCTGCCTTCCTGTTCCAGCAGGGCATAGGCAGGGATATGTAACTCCCCTGCCATCTTAAGCTCGCCCTGCATCCCGCTGCTGATCCGGCTGCCGCATACAATGACTGCCCTGCTCAGCTTCAGTATGGAAAGGCCAAAAGCAAGCCCTATCTCCCTTTCCTCCGGGATATGGTCATCCAGGTATTCCGGGAGGAAGCTGTGGGGCGCTATCGCCCTGCATCCGAAAACACCGGATACAAGGCGTGCATAACCCGCCGCTTTTTCCATGTTCTGCCGTATCCCCTCTTTGGTCGGTGCCGATAAGGGTGAGCAGATATATATAATGTCATTTTTCTCCATTAAGCCGCTCCTTTCATTTTGACGGAAAACCTCCTGCTTTCCGTGGTGTTCACATAGTCGTCGTAGACATCCGGGTGCTGCACCTTCAGGCGCTCCAGCCCCTTCTTGTCGATCCCTGTGCGGTAGGAGGGGTTATAGGAGAGGACATACTGCGTGCCGCCGTCTGTAATGACTGCAGTGCAGCTTGTGCCCATTGCCTCCACGATCTCCGCATAGGCTTCCTTCATCTTTTCCTCCAGCTTTTTCGCCTCGCCGTCATGCTGTGCCTTCAGCTCCTTTAATTCCATATACTTCCGGATGCTGCCCAGGTATCTGCGTCCCAGTTTTACCTGCTCCGCGTCCTTGTCGGCAGGCCCGCAGTGCCTCCGGATGCTCTCCAGCACAAGGTCGGGCTTCTCCGTGTAATCCGGCTCAGCGCCTTTTCCCACGTTCTCTTTCCAGAAATATTCCTCCTCCGCGATCAGGTCCTCCTCAATATCCATGTCACGTTCCATGTAACGGATGAAGAATTCATTCTCGTTGTTCCCATACAGGCAGGCAAAGTACATCCTGTCGATGTTCATGACCGCCATGTAGTGCCGCCCCTGGTACTCATAGTTCACCGGGGTTGAGTCATTTGCCCACTTGTTCTGGCAGTTGTAGTTGGTGGTCTTGCATTCAAGGATGCCTTTCGTGCCGTCGGGGAAATCTATGAAGAAATCCACGTCTGCCAGCATGAAGGGGTAAAGCGGGTGGCGGAACATCTTCCGGACGGGGTATACCTTAAGCCCTGTCTTTCTGGAGAAGATCTCCGCAACAAGGTCCTCCAGGCGGTGCCCCACTTCCTTTGCCACCCAGTTGTCTTCCTCCTCGTCCACCACAGGCTGTATGCCCAGCTTGTCATAGTACAGGTCACGCTTCGTACAGAACGGCGACATCCCCATGATGGCTGCGGCGTCGCTGCCTCCGATCCCTTTGCGGCGGAAGGAAAGCCAGTCCTCCCTGCTTAAATTTTCCGTGTCAACAAATACCTCTGCCTCATAATTCAGATCCAGTCCCATATTTTTCCTCACTTTCTGCCGCCCGCTGCGGCTGCATCTTCCGGACAGAAAAAGAGAAGGCTGATACTCCTTCCCTCCCTGTCCTCATCATTATTCTGTTTTATTTTCTGTGGCAGGCTGCCCTGCGTTCTGCTGCACGCCTGCCCTGCGCCTGGCGGAAAGGACAAGGGCGTCCTCCCCGATCCCGGCATCTGCCTTCGGGGTCCTGGCTGCCCTTTTCCTGCACTTTTCTATGGCTGCATCCCGGTCATAGCCGGTTTTCTCCTGCAGCCCCGCCGTGATCTTCCGGCACCTGTCACGCATACGCTCATACTGCATTACACCACAGAAGCCCAGACGCTCCCTGTCATTCTGCAGGAACTCGTCCAGCATGTCCGCGTAATCCGCAAGCACGTTGCATATCACGGTCAGGTCGCCTTCGCAGCTGGTGATGGTTTCCTCCCGGCTGTGCGTCACGCTGTAATAACGGATGGGAACCTTTCTGCGCTCATCTTCCTCAACATCCTCTGCAATCTGTATGGAATCCTCAACCATTGCAGCAGCCCTCCTTCCTACCATTTGTAAATACCCGGTATGTCATATTCCGTCCAGTTGACGGACAGTGCTCTTGCTATGGTCTCTTCCATCCTGGCAATCCTGCCCCCTTCCTCGCCTTCGCAGGCAAGCATGTAAAGGATCTCGGAAATGCCGAAATAGATGTCATGCGCCGTACAGGGGTCTTCCCCGTACTGTGCCCTGAACAGGTCCACTGCTTCGGCTGCATATTTACGGGCAATGCCGAGCTTGTCCATGACGCCCTTCATACAGTTGACAGGGTTCATGACCTCAATCTTTAACAGCTTCACCAGGTTTCCTGCGGCAAGCTGGTACTTCCCATACAGGAGCTTCAGCTGGTCATCAAACTCACTGAGCTTGGTGCCGTTCCTGTGCCCCAGTCTCAGCGGGCTGCCCAGGCTGATGGTGGTATTTTCCTTTCCGGATACCAGCATGGGAAAAATGTTCGCCCCGCCGGAGCCTGTGTCGGATGTGGTGATCCGTACTACGGGCTTCATCTCATCGGGCGTCTTCCCATGCAGCGCCAGCTCCTTACGGTAGGCATCCAACAGGGCATCTTCCCCGGAAAGTTCCCAGAGTGCGGATGCCATGTCATGCTCATAAAAACCGGCAAGGTAGCTGCAACCCTTGAAATTCTCCGTCAGGTAGTCCACGGAATGCAGGAACACCTGCTCCATGTCAAGCACCGCATAATCATGGCAGTCGCCTCCCAGCACAGCGGAGACCTTGCCTTCCGAAATGCGTAACAGCGCCTCTCCCTTTGCCACCTTCAGGCAGTCGTTCAGGATTCTCGCATACACGCTCTTTTCCACCCTGCGCAGTCCCGCGCCGGAGATCCCCGCACGGTCAAGGATGCTCTTGATCGCACAGCTCCTTACCGGGTAATACTGGTTCCTTACCTTCAGAAGCAGCCCTGTATTGATGATAGTGTCCGTGATGATGCCTTCATCCAGCCCCTCATCCGCATACTTCTCCTTCAGTTCCTCCTCCACCCTGCTTCCGCTGGTGATTGCCACCAGGCGCAGGTTTTTGGAATTTCTTCTTTCCCAGAAAGAATTTCTCCCGATGCTCTTTAAGCACTCAAGGAATTCCTCCTGCTTCTGGAATACGCCCCGGTATCCGTCAGCAAATACTCTTGTCTCATTCATTCTTCTTTCCACCTTTCTTTTTCTCTCCGTTTACGGAGGCTCTTTTATCCAGCCGCTCATGCGGTAAAGCCCTTGTGGGCATTTCTGGCAATAAAAAAGGAATGGCCCTTAAAAGTTTCCATTCCATACTGCGTGTGGTGCTCCACAAATCTGTTTTTGTCCCTGACAGTCTTACACATCCTGCGGAAACAAAAAAAGTGCCAAAAGACTGCCATGTTTATACATGGTATCCTCTGACACTGCTTACAATCTTAAACAACGTATGCCCCGGTTCTCCCGTTGGGAGCCGGAACCTGCCGGTTGGCACGCGTCCTGCGGACATATCGGGTATGTCCTGCCTGTCCCCGTTCCCCGTATACAGGTGTCGCATAAAAATCAATTACGGGTTTATCTTAACACAATATCTTGTATCATGTCAACTTGATTATACTATATATCCCATATCTATTTGCCTTCCCTTCTCCTTCCGAAAAAGTTTTTTCACTTTTTTCAAAATTTTTTTCAAGTTTTTCTCCCTTTCCGTATCTTTACTTTATAGATCAGCTTTTTATCGTGTCTGATCCTTTGTTCTTTGACAACTGAAGAACATACACCATCATGTATATGGGTTCTGGTGGGTGGCTCCCTGCCTGCAGTCTGGTCTGCCATCCGTCCGGATTAAATTGCGCACAGCGCAGCCATACAACGCGGCCGGGAAGGGCGCAGGAGACGGTGATGGAAGGTATGTGTAAATTTTTATGACACTTTTTACAAATTATTTATTATATTTTCTATATTGTGCAGCACCTTTTTCTACTGTATAATTGCCTTTAACAGAGAGCTATTTGCTGGATTCATGGCAGACTGCACAAGGAAAGGAGTCCTTTATGGCAGTCGGTGAGTACAAAATCCCTGAAGCGGGGCAATGTTACAGCCATGAAATCAAAGATAAGAAAACCTATTCTGTTCATGAGATTGCAGAAATTCTGCAGATCAGCAAAAGCAAGGCATATGAGCTTTGCCGGGAGCCGGAGTTCAAAGTAGTACGGCTCGGGCGGACGATCAGGATCTCCAAAGCATCTTTTGACGACTGGCTTGATAACCTGTTGTAAGGGTAGAAGGAGATAAGAATGGCATCTATTATCAAGAGGAAAAGCAAATACTCAGTAGTTTATTATTATACGGACGAGAAAGGGGAGAAGCACCAGAAATGGGAAACCTGTCAGGATTATACTGAAGCAAAGCGGAGAAAGGCTGAGATTGAGAACCAGCAGGGCAACGGCACGTTTATCCCTCCACAGGAACTAACTGTGAAAGATTTCTTAAGGGATTTTGTCAAAATCTACGGTACTGCTCACTGGGCTTTATCTACATATGAGTCCAACTGTGCCTTGATTGCAAATTATATTAACCCTGCTATTGGTGATATGGCAGTTCAGGAAGTTACGCCAAAGTTTGTGGATGAGTTTTATGTTCGGTTGCAGAAAACAAAACCAATCGCACGAAAGAACAGGAAGCCGCAGACGGAATACCTGACGCCAGGCACTATCCACAGTATTCATAAAATTTTGCGTTGTGCCTTTGAGCAGGCGGTAAAATGGGAGATTGTCGCAAGAAATCCTTTTCCACACGCTAATAAACCGAAGACAAACTACAAAAAACGTGACATCTGGACGGCAGATATGATAAGGAAAGCTCTGGATGAATGTGACGACATGAAACTTTATGTTGCAATGAATCTGGCTTTTGCCTGCTCCATGAGATATGGGGAAATTTGCGGATTGACATGGGATAAGGTACATATTTCAGATGAGGACATTGCAAATGATGATTCACACCTTCTGATTGAACAGGAGCTTGCCCGCGTATCAAAGGAGGCAAGACAGCAGTTGGATGATAAGGACATCATGTTTATTTTTCCATCCATCATGTCAAACACCCACACAAACCTTGTCCTTAAAAAGCCGAAAACTGAGTCCAGTATTAGAAAAGTGTGGATTCCAAAAACGGTTGCTTATATTTTAAGAGAATGGAGGCAGATCCAAGATCAGTATAAGGAATATTTAGGTCAGGATTTTTTCGATTACAACCTTGTGCTGACACTTCCAAATGGGAGACCTGTTGAAAACCGCATTATGGAAAAGGAGTTCTCAAAGCTCAGGGAAAAGGCTGGACTGCCTTATGTTGTGTTCCATTCCCTGCGCCACTCCAGCACGACTTATAAGCTGAAGCTCAACCATGGTGATCTGAAAGCAACACAGGGCGATACAGGTCATGCACAGATTGACATGATCACTGATGTGTATGCACATATTCTGGATGAGGACAGGAAAGTTAATGCGCAGAAATTTGAAGCAACATTCTACGCACAAAATTCTGTCAATCCATTAAAGAATGTAAAGCCGCCTGAAGATTCGGATTCAGACCTGACAAAACTTATTTCAGCATTGGAACAATCACCGGAGTTGGTTGCTATGCTGACAAAAGCGTTAAAAGGAAATGCTATTAGCAGCTAATTTCTGCTAACTCTGCTATTAGCAGATTATTAGCAAAACCTTAGAAAGTAAAATAAAGTGTTCGATTCCCTATTAGCAGCATGGCTGATAAAAGATATACAAAAAACAAGTCCTCTGATTTTCATTTTCTTCTTGAGACAAAAAAGAAAAAGCATTGAAAAATCCAGTATTTTCAATGCTTTCCAGCGTCCCCGAGACGACTTGAACGTCCGACCTATCGCTTA
>CAJTMX010000062.1 GCA_910577235.1 uncultured Acetatifactor sp.
ATATATACTGGAGTTCAGCGAAATGGATTTGTGAAGAAACTGTCAAAGACCCGTGGAACTGGAGCTGACATTGGGAGAAAGGCCCTGATGTTCCAAACTATTCCTTTATAAAAAGTTTACTTGTGCAGCAGTGAAATATCCGATATAATAAACCCGGAAGAACATTTTCCGGGTTTATATTTTTGAGGTAATAATACTGTGGACAATTGGCCGGGCAACATATCGGTGCAGGCATTTGGCGAATGACGCGAGGGCTTTGTTTCTGGGCTTGGGGTAAGATATTTGAGTTTGAAGGTTGCGCAGTGGGATAATCATGCGGCAGAAAGAGGTTGGAAATGACAGATAAGTACGATCAGGAAGAAGAATTGCAAGAGTTAGAGGAGCTGGAGGATTCCACGCCTGAGAAGGCGGAGGTTGAAGACGGCAAAAAGGGCGAATCCGATAAAGGCGGCGATTACGAGGATGTGTGCTTTGTATGCCGCAGGCCGGAGAGTAAGGCGGGAAAGATGTTTAAGCTCCCCAACAATATCTGCGTCTGCGATGACTGTATGCACAAGACCATGGATGCGGTGAGCCAGTTTGACTATCAGGGTATGCTCAGCGATCCGCAGTTCCAGAAGGATATGGACAATATGCTGAAGGGCAACGGCATGGCCAATATCCGTTTTGTGAACATAGCGGATCTACAGGGAGAGGGCGGTATCCCCAACAAGCAGAAGATCAAGAAAAAGAAGAAACAGGAGAATGTCCAGCCCGTATTGAACATCCGGGATATCCCTGCGCCCCACAAGATCAAGGCCAGTCTGGACGAGTATGTGGTAGGGCAGGAGCATGCCAAAAAGGTGATCTCGGTGGCAGTGTACAATCATTACAAGAGAGTGGCCACAGGCACCATGGATGAGATCGAGATAGAGAAGTCCAATATGCTGATGATCGGACCAACGGGCTGCGGCAAAACTTATCTGGTCAAGACGCTGGCCCGGCTGCTGGATGTGCCGCTGGCCATAGCGGACGCCACTTCCCTCACAGAGGCGGGATATATCGGGGACGATATAGAGAGCGTGATCTCCAAGCTGCTGGCAGCCGCGGACAACGATGTGGAGAAAGCGGAGAGAGGTATTGTTTTTATAGATGAGATAGACAAGATCGCCAAGAAAAAGAACACTACTTCCCGTGATGTGAGCGGAGAGAGCGTGCAGCAGGGTATGTTAAAACTTCTGGAGGGAGCCGAGGTGGAGGTGCCGGTGGGCGCGAACAGCAAAAATGCCATGGTACCGCTGGCCACCGTGAACACCAGAAATATATTGTTCATCTGTGGCGGCGCTTTCCCGGATCTGGAGGATATCATCAAGGAGAGGCTGACCAAGACGGCCTCCATAGGCTTTAACGCTATGCTGAAGGACGCTTTTGACAAGGAAAAAAACATACTCTCCCACGTGACAGTGGAAGATCTGCGGAAGTTTGGTATGATCCCGGAATTTATCGGCAGGCTGCCGGTGATCTACACATTGGAAGGTCTGACTCAGGAAATGCTGGTCAAGATCTTGAAGGAGCCGCGCAACGCCATACTGAAACAGTATCAGAAACTGTTGGAACTGGACGAGGTAAAACTGGAGTTTAACGAGGAGGCGCTGGAGGCCATTGCCGAGAAGGCCATGAAACAGGATACGGGAGCCAGAGCTTTGCGTTCCATTATAGAAGAATTTATGCTGGATATCATGTACGAGATCCCCAAGGACGATAATATCGGAAGAGTGACGATCACCCGGGAGTACATCGAGGGCAAGGGCGGTCCCATCATTGATATCCGCAGCAATATGCTGCTGGAAAGCAGTGATACACTAAAAGAATACGCGCAGCCTTAAGCGGTGAGAGAACCCCGGCAGATATATGGTCTGTCGGGGTATATTTTACGTCTCATATTTCGGGGCGGAACCTCCGGCGCAAAATGGCATAGAATAGCCATAAGGAACAGGATCTGAACGGAGATCATTATGGATTGCAGAGACAAGATATTGTCTGATGAGTATGTGGATATTGTGGTGGATTTTTCGGTGGACATTCTTTTGACAGAGGGGGCTGATATCTGCTACATTCCTCTTGGGGACGGTTATTCTGTGATATATGACAACCTGCTGACGGCAAAAAACCGCTGGCGGGGGCCTTATCAGTACCGTTTTACGCCCAAGGTATACGGGTTGATGGAAATAGACGGCATGGGCCCCGGGGGCGGGGAGATGCGGGCGGCGCAGCTTTTTCAGGAGCCTTTTGATTCTACGCCGCTGATATCCAGCGGCATCCTGTCCGTACAGAGGGAACCGCTGAACCTTACTGGCAGGGGGTGTATTTTTTGCTGCATAGATACGGGGGAGCGTGTTATTCTATTGTCAGGTTAGCAAAACCTCAGTAAAATCAAGAGGTTCCGCTGATTTAGTCCTACGAAAAAGTGCCGGATGAGAGGTCATTTTTGAGTGAGGACGGGCCCGTTTCAGCAATCAAAAAGAATACTTGCAGTTATTTAACACAAGGCAGATTGATTATACTATCCGGCAGGGTATTTTTGTACCCATTACAACTGAATAATGATTTAGGTGGGACTAAATTAGCTTTCTTTCATGCAGGCTCCTTTAGTCCCGCCTTTTTTCGCCCGGAAGAAGGCCGCAAAGGGATAATGCAGGGGAGAAGCTGATTTAGTTGCCACACAAGAGCAAAGGAGGTAAGTGAACAGTTCTGCTTTTATCCAAGTCAACATTCCCACTACAAATAGCGGGGATGTTGACCCTCACGGCATTCGCCAAATATACATGCAAGCATGTCTACTTGGCTCATTGCTTGTGGGAATTCAATGTAACCAGATAACAAATTGAGGCAATAGAAAGGAAACAGGCAAATGGGCAAGGTTTTAGGAATCGTAAACAGAAAGGGTGGCGTAGGTAAGACCACGACCGCCACGACCCTGTCATATCTGCTGTCTAAGGAAGGGTGCAGGGTGGCATTGATTGACTTTGACGGACAGAGGCACACAACCAAATTGTGCGGGGTGGCCGCGCCGGAGCAGTTGACCGTGACAATCTATGATATTTTGAAATGTATCGTGATGAACGAAAAGCTGCCGGACAGAGAGGATTACATGATAAGGACGGAGACAGGAGTGGATTTAATCCCGGCGAACAATAAGCTGGATAACTTCGACAAGCTGATGTGCGATACCGATTTTGCGGAGTACAAGCTGAAGGAGTTCGTAGATACCATTAAAGAGCAGTATGATTACATCCTCATCGACGGGATGCCGAAGATGGGGACAGCCATGATAAATGTGATGATATGCTGTGACAGCCTGCTCATTCCGGTGCAGTCGGAGACGCTGGCGGTGGAGGGGATGGCGGAGTTCCTGCGGGCGTTTCACAGGATCAAGAGCCATGCCAACGCAGGATTGGAGATCGAGGGCATCCTGATCACCATGGATAACGAGCGGACAAGGGTATCTAAGCGGGTGAAGGCGCAGTTACAGCAGGCGCTGGGGGAAAGGGTGCGCATCTTTACCAACAGCATTCCCCGCTCTATCAAGGTGCCGGAGGCCGTGGAGTACGGTATGACAATCTGCGAGTACGAGCCGGACAACCCGGCGGCGAAAGCCTATGAAAAATTTGTAAAGGAGTTGATGGGAAATGGCGGCGAGGACACCAAAAATACCAACAAGGGCATCGAAAGCACCAGCGAACACATTGCTTAATTCCAGTCTGGACGGAATGGATGACCTGTTTGACTTTCAGACCAAGGAACAGCCGTCACAGCAGGGGCAGGAAGCGGCTGGGGCGGGACTGGCGGAAATGGACTTTGACCGGATGGAGCCGTTTCCCGACCATAAGTTTAAGCTGTACACCGGTCAGAGGCTGGAGGACATGGTGGATAGCATCCGGGAGTTTGGGATACTGGAGCCCCTCATCCTCTGGAAACATGGAGACAGGCATACCATACTGAGCGGGCACAATCGGGTCAATGCGGCAAAGTTGGCTGGGCTTACTCAAGGTCCCGTTGTCATCCGGGAAGATCTGACCTATGAGGATGCCGTCCTGATTGTGACAGAGACCAACCTGCGCCAGCGTTCCTTTGATGATTTAAGCCCCTCTGAAAAGGCACTTTGCCTGAAACAGCACTATGACGCTATCAAGAGCCAGGGCAGAAGAAACGACCTTTTAAAGGAGATTGAAGGGCTGGTAAACCCGCAGGAAACCGGGCAAAACGGGACTTCATTGGGAAACCCAAAGAAGTCGGATGCAGGGGCGGCGGTCAGCGGGGAATACGGACTGAGCAGGGACCGCATTGCACGGTATCTTAAGATAGCAACGCTCATCACACCGCTGCTTGACTGTCTGGATGCAAAGTTACTGGGGTTTGAGGCGGCTTATGATATTTCTTTTGTGAAAGCGGAACAGCAGTTGTTGATCGCAGAGCTGATAGCGGGGGACAATTTCCGCATAGATACCAAAAAATCCGCCCTTCTGCATGATTATGCCAGAAAAGGAAAGCTGACCGAAGAACGGATCCGGCAGATCATTACGGAGGAAAAGTCCAGGAAACCGAAGAGCAGTTTACAGCCCATCAGGATAAAAGAGACTGTTATCAACAGGTTTTTTGACAATCAGCAGAGCAGGAAGGAAATCGAGGAAACGATCATAAAGGCGCTGGAATTGTATTTCGCCCAGGGCGGCGAAAATGCAGGACGGCAGATTGGGTAGGGAGACTTATCTGGCAGACCTGTACCGTCAATCGGTGCAGGCATTGACACGGAACAGGACGGAGTGGATGGGGCTTTTGTCCAGCGTGTCAAAATATTATAAAATGTCTTTTGACAAAAATGTGCTGATCTATGTACAGCGGCCGGACGCAGGACTCCTTGCCACAAAAGCGGGCTGGGAGAGACAGACCGGGAGGTATTTAAAAGCGGGTTCCAAGGGCATCGGCGTTGTGGATATGAACAATCCGAAGGCTACGCTTACTTATTACTTTGACCTTGCGGATACCCGTGGCAGCTATGAGGGGTTCCGCAAGGCCATGGGCGCAGTCTGGTCCCTGGAGCGGCAGTACCAGCCGGAAATCCTGCGCAGGTTTCATGAACGATTTGGAACGGACAGTGAAAACACAGAAAACTGTCTGTGCCAGCTTGCAAGTATGCAGGCAGACTTATTTTTGGAGAAGTATCTTTCCCGAGTGGAGGTCAGGGATGAGGGCAGTGTGCTGTACGGACTGCCCCCGGAGGCGGTGCAGGAAGAGTTCGCAAAACTGGCATCGGACAGCGCAGCCTACATTGTATTTAAAAAGTGCGGGATTGGGACAGAAACTTTTGAGGAAACGGGAGCTTTTGAGAATATCAGCCATTTCGGGAGCCTGGAGCTGTTCATGGGACTTGGGTATTATGCCTGCGCCATAGCGAGGCCGGTGCTCTCAGAGATACACAGGCAGATTGAGGAAATCAAGGAAGAAAGGAGCCAGAGATATGAGCCGAGAACCGTTAGCGAAACTGGAATACAGGAAAGGGGAGGACGGGATGTTGTACCCGAATCTCCAAATATCAAAGAACCGGGAGAACGACCAGAGGCCGGCAGGGATGTTCGGGAGAAGGTGGAAAGATTATATGAAATCGAACCACCCGCAGAGGCTGTCGGAATTGACCGCACTGGGTCAGATCAACGAGATGATAGACAAGGTGGACGCGGAGGCGGAGGAAAAGAAGGAGGCACTGATACAGCAGCTTTTGGAGGTACAGCCGATGCCGGAAACCGAGGACACACTGGAGAGAGCCGGGCACATGGAGATGATAACCAGGCAGGCGGAAGAGATCGTGCTGCAGGAGGTGGCATATCGGTTCCGGTAGGAACGGAAAGGAACAGAAAAGGCGGGAAAGAGGAAACGGCAGGGCCGGAGCCGGAGAATAGAGATGCAGAGGAACCCAAAGCGGAGAATACCGCCCAGGGTTCCTTTTTCCGTCTGGAAGAATCAGCAACAAAGGAAAATGTCAGAGAACACAAGGACTGGGATGAAATACAGAGACTTCTGACGGATACCGATGTGTACCCCCAGGATTTGTATGACCGGATCAACCGGGTGTTCCTGCAGACGGATGCCATGACAGTAAAACGGGATGCCGTCAGGGATATTTATCTGGATTATGGTTTCCAAAAGAGCGGCGATGGGAAAAGGGGAATTGTGCCGGGAAGGGATATGGCGGATTTCTTTTTCGGGGAGGACGGTTTCGTGCGTCTGTCATGGGATGTGATCGCCTATGTGATAGGTGCCCTTGTGCGGGACGGCGAATATCTCCCATACCGGGAGGAAGAGGATGCCATAGGTGATTTTGACATTCCGGATGAAAGTGATTCAGATGAGCAGATACCGGAGGAATATAGTTCAGGCGGAACGGAAGATGCACAGGCAGATACAGGCAGAAATGACAGCGGCGGGCAGCTCAGCCTGTTTGAACTCTATCCCAATCCTTATCAGGAGGGCGGAGAGGACGGCGACCAGATACTTTCGGATGCGGCGGAGGGGCAAGAAGAAACGCCGGGATATGTGCCGTTCCCGATAGGAAGCCGCATTGCCTATGACAGCCGGATCTTTGAGGTGCTGGGCTATCTGGACGACAACCATACGGCGGAATTGGGGGACATTGAACAGCAGACGGGGCTTGGCCGCTATAAGGTCAGGGAAAGATTGCCGGTGGCTTTGATCGAAGAGGCAGAACTGCTGAAACCTTTTTATACAGAGGCGGAATTGTCTCAGGCAGTTATTCAGGCGGTAGAGAGCGGGAATCCTGCGGAAGAGGCAAAACAGCAGATCGTTGACATGGCCCGTATCGGGCAGGCAAATGAAAAATATGCCCTGGAACTGGCAAAGGAGGCAGAGCAGCGTTTTCAGGACGGAACGCTGAATTATCACTATCAGCCGGAGCACCGTCTGTATGAGGGCGGTCCCAAGGCAAAGTTTCGGAACAATGTAGAGGCGATCCGACTGCTTAAGCTCTTGCAGCGGGAGAACAGGATGGCAGACAGGGAGGAACAGGTCATCCTGGCCCGTTTTGTGGGCTGGGGAGGGCTGGCAAATGCTTTGACACCCGGAAAGGAAGGGTGGGAAAAGGAGTATGATGAGATTACCGAACTGTTGACAGAGGAAGAAATACAGGCGGCTGCGGCATCTACCCTGACCTCTTATTATACGGATCAGAAGGTGATCGGGCATATTTACCAGGCCCTGCACAACTTTGGTTTCCGTACCGGGAACATTTTGGATCCGGCTCTGGGGACAGGAAACTTTTTCTCGATGCTGCCGGAGAGCATGGGCGGATCAAAACTCTACGGGGTGGAGCTGGAGCCCGTTGCGGGAGGCATTGCCAGAAAGCTGTACCCCCAGGCGGAGATCCTCATCAAAGGGTTTGAGGACACGGAATTTTCAGATAGCTTTTTCGATGTGGTGGTGGGAAATGTGCCGTTTCATAGCATCAAAGTCAGTGACAGGAGGTATGACCGCCATAACTTTAAGATACACGATTATTTTCTGGCAAAAAGTCTGGACAAGTTAAGAGCGGGTGGTATTATGTCCGTCATTACCACGAAGTTCACTCTGGATAAGGAGAATCCTTCTGTACGGAAATATATTGCCCAGCGTGCAGAACTGATTGGCGCCATACGCCTGCCGGAGAATGCTTTTAAGCAGGTGGCGGGAACGGAGGCTACCACGGATATTCTTTTTCTGAAAAAGCGGGAGCAGGAGATTATACCGGATGAGAGGAATACGCCATGGCTTTCTGTGGAAAAGGATGAAAAGGGGATCTCTTATAACAGTTATTTTATCGATCATCCGGAAATGGTGCTGGGGACAATGGTACAGAAAACCGGTATGTATGGGAGCCGTGATTTTGTGACTTGTGAGCCATACCCTGATAAGGCGCTGGACGATCTGCTGGGGAAGGCAGTCAGCAGGCTCCACGGGCAGTATGAGGAACCTGTCAGCGAACTTGCGGAGGATAAGGACACGGTGGTCAAGGAGTGGCTGCCTGCAGCGCCGGATGTGAAGAATTACAGTTATACCAAAGTGGGCAACAGCTTTTATTATCGGGAAAATTCCCGGATGTACCGGCAGGAATTGACCGGAAAAAGGGCGGAGAGGCTGGATGGGCTACTGTGTATCCGAAACGCTCTGAGGGAACTTATGGACTTCCAGCTCTACGGGGATTCTGAGCAGGGGTGGGAGATGCCCGCTGTGGAATACGAAGAGAAGCTGGCCGGACTGCTGGGAGACTTAAACCGAGAATATGACGGATACATAAAAAAATACGGGTATCTGAATGCGCAGGGGAATGTCACGGTGTTTTCCAGGGATGTGGACGCTCCCCTCCTGCGGTCTATTGAGGCGGAAGCGGAGGATGAGCAGGGAAAGAAGATAAAGGGCGAGTATAAAAAGACGGCGGTATTCTTTAAGGCCACTATCCGGCCAAAGAGTATGCCCAAAACAGCGGACAGTGTGGAAGAGGCTCTGCGGATTACCATGAACATCAAGGGAAGGTTTGACCTTGACTATATGCAGTATCTCTACCGTAAGGACGGCGGCATGTGCAGCAAGGAGGCCATACTGGAGGAACTGGGAGAGCGGGTCTACCAGGATCCATCCAGATGTCTGGATGGTGACGCCGTATCCGGCTGGGTGCTGGCGGAGGAATATCTTAGCGGCCATGTCAAGGATAAACTGGCGCAGGCGCAGCTTGCGGCGGAAGAGTCCCCGGAGCGTTTTGGCAGGAATGTGGATGCCTTGAAACAGGTGCAGCCAGAACCGTTAAAGCCGGAGGACATCAGTTTTGTGCTTGGCTCCACATGGATACCGGTGGAGTATTACCAGAATTTCATGTATGAGAAGTTCGGAACCAGCGGATATAACCAAGAGAATCATATCCGGATAGAATTTGCGGAATGTACGGGAACCTATTTCATTACCCATAAAAATGCAGAGAAATATTCTATTGCCGTGAACAGCACTTATGGAACGGAGCGGATGAACGCCTATGAAATCATGGAAGATACCTTGAACCTGAAAACGGTGGAGGTTCGTGATCGGCAGGAATATAGGGATCCGCAGACCGGTGAGGAAAAGGTGCGGTATGTGCTGAACAGGAAGGAAACCCTGCTCGCCAGAGAGAAGCAGGCGCAGATTAAAATGGAGTTTGAATCTTGGCTGTTTGCGGAACCGGAGAGAGGGGCGTCGCTGACTTCAATATATAATGACCGTTTTAACAATATCCGCCCCAGAACCTATAACGGGGATGACCTGATGCTGCCCGATATGAACGATGCCATCACCCTGCGCAAGCATCAGCGGGACACGGTAGCTATGGGAATATACGGCGATGGCAATCTACTGGTGGCACACGAGGTAGGGGCGGGAAAGACTATGACAGCCTGTGCCATTGCCTATGAGAGAAAGCGGCTGGGAGTGTGCAACAAGCCCCTGATCGCCGTGCCGAACCACACGCTGGAGCAGTGGGCCACAGAGTTCATGCGGCTTTATCC
>CAJTMX010000063.1 GCA_910577235.1 uncultured Acetatifactor sp.
CCGCGTTCTTTGCCATAGCGATGGGCGAATACCCCACCAGCCCGTCAAAGCCAAGGCCGGGGATGTGCAGCACATCCTCCGGCTGCAATCTCACACGCCCGTATTCGGAAAAGTTGGGGTTTTCATCGGTGTTCCGGGTATAGGTGTAAAAGAGCCGCCCATGCTCATCCCGGTCAACCTCCATCTTGTCCGGCAGGAGCGGGTACAGGGAAAGCACCCTGCCGCTCCCGTCCCGGATGACCTGTGCGTAGGCATTCCCCCATATGAGAAGGTGGCTCATCAGCGTCTCCCGGAACACGAAGGAAGTCATCTCCGGGTTCGGCTCGTCATGGAGAAGGTAATATAATGGGTGGTCATACACCCGCTCCTTCCCGGTATCCGTATAGCGGTACACATGGATTGGCAAAGACGCAACCGCCTCCGCCAGTATCCGCACACAGGAATAGACCGCCGTGGTCTGCATGGCGGTACGCTCATTCACATTTTTCCCGCTGGTGCTTCTCCCAAAGAAAAAGGAATAAGCCGAACCGCCGTAGCTGTCCTTTGGCTTATCCCTTGCGCTCCTCATTCCAAAAATGGATGGTAGTTTCATAGGCACCTCCTCTTAAAAATAGGCAAAAAGAAAGCACCTCCGAAGAGATGCCCATTAAAATAGCATTAATTTGCATTATCAAATTTTAGATAAAATCTTTCCTCCTGATAACCGTAGCCCTTCCACATGGTTGGCTGAATAAGAAACATAACGCAATAATCAAAATAGTGGTTCTCACCATAAATATCTTTACAATTAATGTACAATTCTGCAAATTTGTGTTCACCTACTAATGCATTATTATTCTCATATTTTTCCTCTTTACAATTTTTTATTTTTTTAAGATACAAATTTTCTATTAGAAGGAGAACCTCTCCTGGCACTTGCACCCTAAAAATATTATCTCCATTAGTGTTAAGCATTACTTCCGCTTCCGCAACCTCAATAGTATCTAGTGAAAAATATTTCAGCATATCTTCATACTCATTATCTGTAAATCCTAAATTACTACAAAGTTCCCGATGATAATTTTTTGAAAAATCCCACTTAATTTGTACATCGGTGGCGTTACCTGCCCCTGTATTATAAATTGGGAAAAAAACTCCCCACTTATTTTTTTCAGAAGACATAGCTTCAAATGCCATCACGCAACAAAAATGTTCTGTTACTCTTTCGGCAATAACTCTTCCCACACCATTACGATACATTTTATCTAATTCTCTATATAAAATCTCCATAGAGTCTTTATAAGTATGATATGCACACTTTTCTTTTATCAGATTACACATTTTCTTCCGATTTAAATTCTTTAAAATATGCTCCCACTCTGTTCCTCCTTTTTCTTCTGTTAATTTGCTGATTATAGCATCTATAACCAGCTCATTAACCTCAAACATATCTACTTTTTCTTTTGAAGCAAACTCTTCAACCAAATGAAACAGCGGCTTTTCTGTAATAGTCAAGCCTTGCCCTTTCTTTTCATAAAGGTAAAAATCTTTTTTTACAGGTCTGATACATGGCTTAACATTCATCACCGTACTTTTAATGGTATATTCTATTCCCCATAAAGTAATAATTCCTGCTATACCTGCTCCTATCAAGCTCCCATAGAATCCAAGCCACCCGTTTTCATCGGCTAGAGTCGGAATCGGCACAAAAAGAAATAAATTTACCATAAATCCTAAAATAACTGTAACTATCAAGAGAACAACGTATTTCCCCCACAATCCCATTTTTTTCTTTGGTCTCTTTTTCATTATATATTTTCCCTTTCATTTATGGCAAAATCTTACCATAAAAGCTAAATTATAACAATCCCCCTCTCGTCATACACGCTGCCCGTGCTGATGCCACCGTTCCGTATCGCACGGTCTAATCCCATGATCGTAGCCACAGCGCCGTCAATCTTCTCCGTGGACTTCTCCTTGTCCGGCTTGATGTTCCCCGCCGGGTCCGTGCGGACGAAGATGTTATCCATCATCCACCGCAGGACGGGATGCCCGCCATGTGCGATGTTCTTCTCCAGCACCAGCTCCATCAGCCGCTTGGTGGGCGGCGACATATCCTTAAAGCCCTGCCCGAAGGGAACCACGGTAAAGCCAAGCCCCTCAAGGTTCTGCACCATCTGCACCGCGCCCCACCTGTCGAATGCAATCTCCTTGATGTGGAACTTCTTTCCGAGATCATCAATGAAATTCTCAATAAAGCCATAATGGATCACGTTCCCTTCCGTGGTCTGCAAATATCCCTGCCGCTCCCACACGTCATAAGGCACATGGTCACGCCTCACACGCAGGCGCATATTTTCTTCCGGTATCCAGAAGTACGGAAGTAAAATATATTTTTCCGTGTCATTTCTCGGAGGGAATACCAAAACAAAAGCGGTGATGTCAATGGAACTGGATAAATCCAAGCCTCCGTAACATTCCCGCCCCAGCACTTCCCGCTCATCCACGGGGAAGGCGCAGGCATCCCATTTCTCCATCTGCATCCACCTTGTGGACTGCTTCACCCACTGGTTCAGACGGAGCTGCCGGAATATATTTTCCTCTGCCGGATTGTCTTTGGCACTGAGATAGGCATTCCGCACCTTCTCGATGTCAATGGTATGCCCCAGCGAGGGGTTCGCTTTCCTCCACACATCCTCCGATGACCAGTCCGCATCATCGGATGCGCCATAGATCACAGGGTAAAATGTAGGGTCTATCTTCCTGCCCTGCAGGATGTCCTCCGCTTTCTGGTGCTGCTCGAAACAGACGGAATGTCTGTCCGTCCCGGCTGTAGTTATTAAAAAGAATAACGGCTGCGTCCTGGCATCGCCGGAGCCTTTGGTCATGACATCGAACAGCTCCCGGTTCGGCTGGCTGTGCAGCTCGTCAAAAATGACTGCGTGGACGTTCAGCCCATGCTTGGTGTAGGCTTCCGCGGAAAGCACTTGATAAAAACTGTTCGTTGGCTTATACACCAGCCGCTTTACTGACATAACGGGCTTGATGCGTTTCTTTAATGCCGGACACTGCTCCACCATATCCACCGCCACGTCAAAGACGATGGATGCCTGCTGACGGTCAGAGGCACAGCCGTAAACCTCCGCGCCCCACTCATTATCGCCGCAGGTCATATATAACGCCACGCCCGCCGCCAGCTCCGATTTCCCGTTTTTCTTCGGGATTTCCACATAGGCAGTGTTGTACTGCCTGTAACCGTTCTCCTTCACCGTGCCGAACACATCCCGGATGATGGCCTCCTGCCACGGGAGCAGTTCAAAGGGCTGCCCCCGCCATTTCCCTTTGGTATGTTTCAGGCAGTTAATGAAATCTACCGTCCGTTTCGCCTTTCCCTCATCAAACACTATCCCCCGCCTCCCTTAAAGAGCAAAAGCTCCATCGTGTCGCTTTCCTTGTCCTCGCCGCCCTCCGCCACGATGCGGCTCCGGGAGGAAGGGGTAAGGCCGAACTGCTCGCAGAAACGGTTCATGATCTTAAGGTAGGTCTGTGCGATGGACACCTGCGGGACCTGCTGCCAGTAGCCGGAGGGCGTCTTTACGATGGTGCCGTGCTGGGTGATGAATTCCTCCGCCTCTTTCCATCTGGCGTATGCCTGGCAGTACCCGGCAAATGCCGCCATGTCTATTTCCGTGAGGATGCCCAGCTTTTCCATCTGCCCCGCCATCCGCTTCCATTCTTTTTTCGCCTCGCCCTCCAGCCATGCCGGACAGCGGGGCGCTTTCTTTTCCGGCTTCGGCTCGCCCGTGTTCAGGCTGCGCTTGCCGGGGTTGCCCTCCAGCGCCTTTACCGCCGTGGGCTTCGGCTTCCTTCCGCTCTGCACTTTTGCCGCCTCCTTCCCTTAAATTTGCGCAGCAGAAAAGGGCTCCGAAAGAAGCCCCTTTCCGCTGCTATGTATTTATCATTTATTCCTGTGCCGGAAGTGCGTCTGCCGCAGCCCTCGCCGCTGTCAGTGCGTTCTCCTCATAAAAATATGGGTCAGCGCTGCGGGAAACCTCCGCGCCGTTTTTGTCATGGACGCTGAATCCAAACCCAAGCGCCTCATCATCCCATGCCGTACTCAGTTCATATCCGTTGTAAATTTCCTTCATCGTACTTTCCCTCCTTATGCCCTGCTGAGCGCCCACTGCATTGCGTGGCCGCCGTCCTTAAAAGTTTCATCCGCGATCTCCACAAGGTTCAGCCTGCATTCGATTTCCCCAAGCCCCGTTTCCTCCGGCGTCTCGATGAACTCGTAAATGGCCGCCTCGTACTGCCCTCTCCAGTTCACCATCGTCACCAGCGTCTTTTCCCCGAAGGTAAGCGCGCCGCCGTAGCAGCAGGGGATTTTGTCCTGCAGGTGTTCGATTGTGGTGGTCTGTAAAAAGTTGATCTCGTGTTTTTTCATTTGCTTTTTTCCTCCGTTTTCCTTTTGGTAGTACACATGTTACCTCTGAACGCGGGTATTATCCACTCAATTCGGAGGCATAAATGTGACAAAGATAACCGCAGATAATTGTGTACATTATGGCGGAGGGCTTATGCCTCATCCGCCTCCATCCTGATCGCCGGGATTACCGCCCGTTCCATTGTCTGCCAGTCTGTGTAGTTTGCCTTTACCTCGGTAAGCCCCGCCATCCGGAAGCCGTGCTTTTCAAATTCCGCAAGGGTCGGGATCAGGCTCGAAAAGGTGCTGCTGATGGTGAATCCGCTGATGCCGTTCTCCTTAAGCGTCCTTGTGATCTCCGGGATATCCCTGTCCCAGATGGTCTCGCCAAAATCAATGCTGTCATTGCCCGCCGTGATGCTGTTCCGGTATGCCCAGAACAGTGTGGGGTTGATCCCCCAATCCTTAAGGCTTGCTGCCTGCTCTGCAATGGCCCTCTCAAAAAGTTCAATTTTTTTCATGGTGTGTGCCCTCCGTTTTTTCGTATTTTCCCTTTCGGCAGTACACATGTTACCTCTGAAAGCGCACATTATCCACTCATATCTGCGCCATAAATGTGACAAAGATATGGGTGGATAACTGTGCATCTTATGGCGGTTTATGAGAAATCCACCATATGTAAGGTCTTGCAGATACGCCTGTATTCCCCGCGCCTTAATGCTTCCCTGCCACTGTGCCGGACCTTCCGGTTCAGGTACTTCTTATTCAGGGAAATGCCGTGGCGCAGTTCGCCCCTCATGCTGTAAGAGCCACTGCCACGCTGCCAGCAGTTGCGCTTTTGGTGTGCATTCCCCGGCATCCGTTCCTGCATTGCCATGTCCATCCACCCCCTTTCTGTCAATATACGAGTGCCTTCACGCATCCCCGTCTGTCGCGGACATCCGGCTCTTTGCACCGGAATCCCAGCAGTTCCCGGATTTCCATCTCCACGGCATATTCGGGATTCCCCGGATGGCCTTTGGGCTTCATCTCCCCCGCCAGTATCTTTTCCGCATCCTGCGCCGTAAGGTCAACATACCCCGATGGCGTCATGAAATGGAATTCCTTCCTGCAGGAAACATAGCGCCGGAGCAGCTCCCCCACGGTCACCTCCCCGTCCTCAATTTTCACTGCATAATCTTCCCCGAATATCACCGCAAGGCTGCTCCCGTTCTGCCAGTCAACGTGGATGGAGCCGGAATCGTCAATGCCCGTCACCACGCCCTGCAGTCCGGGCGGCATCTCCCTGTAGGGGTCATCCATCTTTACCAGTTCCACCCTGCACCCCTGCGGATATTTCTCCCGCAGGGCTTCCAGTTCCTCTTTTTTGACAATATAACCCATTCCGCATATCTCCTTCCGTAGATTCCGGCAGGGAGGAAAGCACCGCCTCCCTGCCCGTTCCGTTCCTTATTCCTCTGCGCCGGAATCCTGGCCGGCCTGTTCAGCCGGGGCCGCTTCCGCAGGCTCCGCCTCTGCCTCCGGCTCCCCTGCCGTTTCCCCTGCGGGCGCCTGTTCCTGCTGCCTTGCCGCCTCCCGCTCGTTCCGGCGGGCTTCCTGCCACCTCTGCCTGTTCTCATCGGTACGGAAAGCGGAATGCCCTTTCAGGTTTTTCGTCAGAATGTCGCGCACCTCTTTCCCATCCCTGCCGCCGAAGCCCAGCCGCAGGAGCCATATCCTCATGTAGTATTTCTCGTTTTCCTCGATGGTCTCTTTGGGGCTGATGCGTTTCTGCTCCTTTGCCTGCCGCACCATCGCCGCCGTAAGGTGCGTGAATGCCTTTATCATGTCGGGATCGTCCGCCGTGGGAAGGGTGAAGGTAATCTTCCCGTCCGGGAAGCTGATGCCTCTGCATCCTTCCGCATGGCTCTGGAATGTCTGCAGGAAAGTTTCCGCATCGGGAATCTCCGCGCTGCCGAGCGCCTCCACCAGTTCCGCAGGAATCCGGAAGACCTCCTCCGCAAATGCGCGGTTGATAAGGTACTGCTTGCTGTGGGTCAGGAAAATCAGGTTTTTAAACCCCTCTGCCGTCATGCCCTCCACCGGGAGGCTGACCGTTGTTTCCTCCACCTCTGCCTGTGGGCTTTCGATAAGCCCCTGCTCCAGAAGCCCTGCCCTTACCATCTCCGCCGTCTTTTCATCCTCCGTCTCCACCGCGCCGCTCCTGTCGATGGTGCAGTTCCCGATCTGGTAGCTGCAGGTGGGAACTCCCATGTACTTTGAAGGCTCTCCTAAAATCCCGCTGACTGCCTTTACTACATCTTTCCTGTTTGCTGCATTCGTCTCAATCCTCATCCTTTTTTCCTCCATTTTCGTGTTTTCCCTTTCGGTATTACATTAATCACTCTGAATGGGGATAAAAGCAACATAAATGTCAGAATAAATGTCACAATAAATAATCCGGGAACTGTGCATAGTACACAATGCCGCAAAGCACGAAATACACGTTCGGCAGGGCGCAGCCGTTCCCCCACATACGGTACTCCGCAGAATCGGAATGGGGGTCTTTGAGCCATTTCCGTATCTGGCTGTCGGACTTCGGCTTGCTGGAGGTACCCATTACCTTACGGTGGGTCTCAAACACCTCACGCCAGAACGCCATATCTTCCTCCGTGGGATTTTCCGTGCCGAGGCCGTCACACCACCAGTCCGGGAACCCCTGCAGCCTTGCGCATTCCGTGGGTGTGAGCCTGCGGACGATATAGTCCGGCTCTACTATATGGTAGTCGCCGCTGAACGCCTCCTGGTTCCCAAGCCACTGCTTGGAGCCCATGCTCGCGGAGATCGTACCAAATACATCCTTACCCGATGCCGTCCGCACGTCATTGATGACGGGAGGGTCCTTATAATCCGTAGCCACCAGCGTATTTGCCAGTTCCTTTTCCGCCCGCATGAAATAGGAATTCTTGCTCGTGCAGTAGGTGGGGTATGCCACCGCATGGCGGTCTGCCCCGGTCAGGCTGAAACACACGTCCTCATTCACCCCGCTGCCCTGCGGCCCGTTCTTATCATCCCTGCCGATCATGGAGCCCTGCACCGCAACTATAGCGATGCCGCCCTGATTCGAGGACGGATTATTACAGTTACAGTCAAGTGTCCGTGCGGTCTGCGCCTCATAAAAACCGCTGTGCGGATTGCCGGATTTCATGGCGTTGCTCTCTTTGGAGCAGATGCCGAATGCCTGCACCACAAGCTCATTGCAGCGGCTCTCTCCTATATCGAAAGTATTCAGCGTGTTTGCCACTTCCCCGTCTTTCCATGTGGGCGCTTCCTCCGCGGAGTGCGGGCGCATCCCTTTGCAGAAAGGCACGAACACGGTCTGGTCATTGTTGCAGGAAAGGGTGGCCGACTTGTCATCCTGTATCAGAGCGCCTTTCCCTCCAGAACCTCCACCAGCGCGGATTTTCAGCGTCTTTGGCGTTTCCACCACAAAGGGCTGGTTGTTCCCGCCCATGCCGTAGGTGGCATTGACCGTGGGCGCGGTCTCCAAAGGCCCCGTGTATCTCGTATCCTGAGAGTGGTTTTCAAATACTGCCTGCTCCAGCACACACGGGGGATGGTGCGCCTCCGCCCTTAAGGTACACGTCACGTCATCGGTCACGTCCATGCGGCTTCCGCCCTGGTCGTTTAAACAGATGCCGCCTGCCGCTCCAAAGCCTTCCGCAGCACCTCCGGCAGCTCCTTGCCACGCACGGAAGCCCTGCGGAGTATACCCTGACACGCCCTCGGACTCAAATAATATCTTTCCGGCACACCCGCCTGCAAAATCTGCGACAAGGTAGATGCGTTTCCTACGTTGGGGGACGCCCCACAGGCAGGCATCGAATACCCGCCACGCGAGGGAAAACCCGTCTGCCATGATGCATCCGGCATTCGCCCATTTTCCCTTTGGAGGTCGAGGTACAGGAATGCCCCTGTCTTTAACGGAGCAGACCGCTTCGAGGACTGCCCTGAAATCCTCCCCATTGTTTGAGGAGAAGGCCCCCGGCACGTTCTCCCATACGATAAATCTTGGGTATCTCCCATCTGTCGCACACCTCATTTCCTTTATGATCCTGATTGCCTGATAAAAAAGGCCAGATTGTCTGCCGTCAAGTCCTGCACGTTTTCCCGCTATTGAGAGGTCCGTGCAAGGTGAGCCGGATGTTATGATATCAACAGGTTCTATTTCATCCCCGCGGATGCTGTTCACATCGCCGTAATGCTTCACAAAGGGCAGCCGTTTTGTGGTCACCCGGATAGGAAACATCTCAATTTCCGAAGCCCACACCGGACGGATTCCGGCAAGAAGCCCGCCAAGTTCAAAAGCGCCGGAGCCGGAGAACAGGCTGCCCAGCGTCAGTTTTCCATTCTCATCCATCCGCAGCCGCCCCCTTCTCCAGTTCCAAATATGGGATTTTCACCCCGTCCCTCTCCACAAATACATTCTCTGCGGAGCCGGCCTGCTCGATATAGCGGTTCACGATGACGTCCGCAAACTTCTCATCCAGCTCTATGGTGTAGCAGATGCGGTTCGTCTGCTCGCAGGCAATCAACGTGGAGCCGGAGCCGCCGAAAGGGTCCAATACAATGCAGTTGCTCATACTGGAATTCTTGATGGGGTATGCCACCAAGCCCACTGGCTTTGCGGTTGGGTGGGTCTCGCTTTTCTTCGGGCGGTCAAACTCCCATATGGTGGTCTGCTTCCTGTCGGAATACCAGTTGTGCTTCCCGCCCTTCTTCCATCCGAACAGGCACGGTTCGTGCTGCCACTGGTAGGGGCTCCGCCCCAGCACAAGGCTCTGCTTCTTCCAGATGCAGCACCCGGAAAGGTAGAATCCCGCCGCCTTGAACGCGCTGCGGAAATTCAGCCCTTCGGTGTCGGCATGGAACACATAAATGGATGCGTCCTGCTCCATGTTCTGCTCCATATTTACGAATGCGGCGAAAAGGAACTGGT
>CAJTMX010000064.1 GCA_910577235.1 uncultured Acetatifactor sp.
TCCGGCCCAGGGCGGGACTGTGCCGCCAGCCGCTGTAACTGATCCAGCTTCTTCTTGGTGGGGGAGTCCGGTTCAACAGCCGCCGCAGTCGTCTGAGACGGTTTCAAGCCACTCCCGCGCTCTGGCGAGGATTTCTTTTGTGGAGCGCGGGACTTCGCTTTTTTTTGCGTGTCCTCCTCCTGTTCCTTTTGGGGAATGGGGTAGCCCAACTGCTGCATGATGGCGTTGAGCAGGGCGGCGTAGTTCTCATTGGAAACCACATTAAGCATCCCGTTGTCATTCCCCTTTTTCTGAGCGAAAAAGTAGAGGACTCCAAACTCCTTGGCCAGCTTCTGGAATTTGGCCTTGTCCTCGGCCTTGATGGGAATGACCACGGCGGGGGCCGGGTCGCGGGCCAGCCGCTTGGCCGTGGTCTGGCCCACCACTTTCATGTCCTGCTTGGCAATCGCCAGCAGAAGGGCGGCGACATTCTTCACGCCCTCCAGGGTCAGCTTCGCCGCCGCCTCGGTCGCCTGTAAGCTCTCCCGTACTACAACGTCGGCAGCTTCAGCACTTACATCCATTTGCCTTTCTTCTCCTTTCTTACTTGCTCGTCCGTTCGATCCCGGACGGCCTTATGGCTGCTCCGTTCTTCCTGCCGCATGAGCTGCTCCCGATCCCTGATTTTCGGAATATCCTCCATAATTTTTCGGCAGATCGTCAACTCGCGGCGGGTGGAGCGCAGCTTGTCATTGACAGTTTCCAGCTCGGCCTCCACGTCCCGGCCCTCGCGCCGCGCCCCGTACAACTCCCGGCGATAGTCCACCAGCAGGTCAATCTGGCCTTGCAGGGCGTCGCCCAGCATGGCAAGCTGGCTGTCCGTCTCTATGCGGTATTGCAGTAGAAAACAGAATTGTTTTTGGTAGCGTTGGAGCTTTGCCACTTCCCGGCGAACAGCCGGGGGCGGCGGGGTGCGCCGGGGGCGGCGGTAGCCGTTGAGTAAATATAAGTAGCGCAGATAGAGCGCACGAAAGCCGCGCACTTTCCGGCGCGGCTGACGGGGGACAGCGCCCCCTCGAACGGTATAACGTTTTTTTACCTGGGGAATGGGGCGTACCAGCGGTATGGGCGGCGCAGACGGCGGCAGGGGCAGCTCGTAGGGTTCGCCCCGCCGCGCCGCCGCCAGCCGTTCCCGGATGTGGGCTTCGGTGTAACCGTCGCCCAGGCTGTCCAGCCGGAACACATAGTCCCCGCCGGGAGGCTGGACGGCGGTATGCTTCACATTCGAGCCATATTTAATGGTATAGCCCTGCCGCCGCAGAGCGGCGAGGAAGGAGTCAAAAGTAAAGCTCTCCCCGATGGCTGCGTCAATGTCCTGCATGACCCCGGCCATCACGATTTTTCGCCCTTGTTTTTCCGCTGTCCACTCGGTATAATGTTTTCCGTGGCCCTGCGGCTCAATGACCGACAGGCCGCGCTCCCGGCTTACCTCGTTGGACGTGCCGCGCAGATCCCCAAAATAACTTTGGAAGTCGCTGCGGTATTTCTTCCCGTCCACAAAGGAAACGGAATTGAAAACGATGTGACAGTGGAGATGCGCCCGATCAACATGGGTCGCCACAACAACCTCGTACTTGTCCCCCAGCAGACGGCGGGCAAATTCCACCCCGGCGGCGTGGGCCTCATCCGGCGTTACCTCGCCGGGGGCGTAGGAATGGATGATATGGTAGCCCAAAACGCCACCCTTTTTGTCCCAGCGCCTCTTGGTGGCGCGCATATCCGACAGGGCGGTGTCCGGGTAGCAGTTGATGCCTGTGACAAGCTGGTGCGTCTTGTCCGGGTTCTCCGCATAGGCCAGCGCGGCGGCGAGGCCGGTTTTTTCCTCGTTCAGCACATAGTCAATGCAGTGATCCATGCGCCCGTGCAGGGTGATGATTTTGTCGTAGGCCAATTACAGCGTCTCCTTTACCGTGCGCCACGCCTGCCGGACTAAAGCGGCGGCCTCCGCAATCTCCGCTTTGCCGATGCCCTTGGTGGCGTTGGCCCAATACGCGATCTGATTTACATTATTGCCGATGGCCGACAGCTCCCGGAGCAGGGCGGCATAGGTGTCGGGCGGGCGGGGGCGCAGTTGTACTCCAGCGGTGAGTGCGCGGAGAAACGGGTCAATGCCCAGCCCCGCAAGCTCGGCCTGCTTCTTCAGGTGCCGGTATTCCTGCTCATTCATCCACACGCTCACATGGCGATTGCGTTTCCTCATGGCATCCTCCTTTCGGTGGGCAGTAAAAAATACGTCTCACCGTGAGACGCATTTCTGCAATATTAAATTGGCATTGAATGTGCTTTGTTCCTGTGCTATAATTTTTTTACAAATCCATAATTGAAAAGAAACGATATTATGAAATATGCCTTAAAATATGTAATAGATTTTATAGCGTTGGCTATCTTATATGCGTTCTACTTCTTCAAAAGATGGAAAAGCAAAGGTAGAGATACATTGTTTTTTAACACGCTCATGTATGTGTATCTATCTTTTGTGGTTTTTTTCACTTTGATGCCAATCATAGTGAAACTCCCCTTTATTTTCAATCACCCCTACACTCCTATGAATATGGTGCCATTTGTAGATGTGTTATCGGGCAGGGGAGATTTTCTCAGGCAGATAGTGTTAAATATCATTATGACTGTACCGTTTGGCTTTCTATACCCGCTTTCGCAAGGTCAAAAATCAGGTTTTTTCAAAACGATATTCTGTTGCTTTCTTTTGAGCCTTGGCATTGAGTTGCTGCAACCGCTGATTAGCGGTTCCCGTTCTTCGGACATTACGGACTTGATTACTAATGTAATTGGTGGAATGATAGGATATTGTTTTTATATCATTTTTAAGCCGATTACAAACTGGATTTCAGAACAGCTAACAAAGAATAGTTAACAATCTGAACATTTCTGTTTACAAAAGAGTCTCTTGAAAATCGCCTCCTTGATTGATGCCGGAAATACGTCTCACGGTGAGACGTATTTCGCTGGGGGGTTTAAGGGGGCTTCGCCCCTTAACAAGGGTCATTTGGTGTGCTACCAAATGACATACTTGCTCGGACAGCACCGCCTTTCGGCGGCGCTGTCCGCTGTGGGTGCTACCTTACAGCCGGTTTCTTCTTACGGGGCGTCCTCTTTCTGACGGCAGAGGCGATGCGCTCTTTCTGGAGAACACAGTCCAGCTCCAGCTCATTTCCGGGTTTATAGTGGATGCGTTCAATACGCCCGTGGTCGTTAATCAGACTGTGAAAGTGCCCAGAATATGCTGCATAGGGCAGTTCAAGCTCTGTGCCGTCCGCAAAGGTCAGTTCTACCATTTCAGCGTGGACGGCGTTCCGCTTCACACGCTCTACCTGCTCTCCATATCGCAGGGGCTTAACTTGGCCCAGCACAGATGCGCCCTCCCGTCCAGGTTCAACGATGACACGGTACGCCTTGATATGCTCCGCGTCATAGTCGTAATGCGTCCAGGCGATGTGTGCTGTGCTTTCCTTGATAAATGCCTCCCGTTCCGGGACGCACAGTGTCCCGCAGGGGCGGCTCATCCAGAGAAATGTACGATCTTCCTGGCTGATTTCCAGCATGGCGGCTTGCAGGCGCTTTTCGTCATAGGCAAAATCCGATTGATAGTGTTGGGTGTTTTCCTCCACAATTCCCGCCAAAAACGGAATAATATCAATCTTCTTTTCCATAGCGTTCGTCCAGGTCGGGGCCGTTCACCGGGGAGAGGTACTTTTCCGCAAATTCCTCCGGGGTCAGCAGCTCCCCCACGGTGTCCAGCATAAGGTCGCTGTCGTAAACGTCCCGTTCGCCGCTCTCCGGGATTTCCACAGGGATCAAGGTCAGTACCGTCCCCAAAAGGGCCGCGCTGCCATCGGCGCTCACCAGCTCATAGTAGAACATATCAGGGCTTTGCTCGTCGGGCGGGATGTCCTGATCCGTGAACAGGGCGGGAATACCGAAAATCTCAATTTCCCGCAGGGGCGTCTGCCCGGTCTTTTTTTCCATAGGGTCAACTCCTATCTTCGTGTTTTTTGTGCGCGGCGTTTTCCTTTCTGGCGGGGGCGCTGTTCCTGTGTCCGCTCCAGCTTCGGCGGGGGCGGGGAGATAGCGTCAATGATTTCCCCGGCTGTGGAGTGGATCACGTTGAGCGAGGCTTTTAGCTCGGCAAGTTCCGTGCCCTTGCTCCAACTGGCAACATAGGCGAGGGAGTAGTCTGTGGTGTCAATGCCAAAATGCTGGCACACAACATAGGCGATGCTTTCGGCCTCCACTTCCTTGCGCCGTTTTTCCGCTGGCGATGGTACTGCCAACAGATCCTGCGGCTGGTGCAGCTTCGCGTGGGCAATCTCATGCACCAGGGTTTTGATTGTCTGTACCTGGCTCATTCCGGGCTTGATAACGATTCTGTTCTCCATAAAGCTGGTGTAGCCCTTTGCGCTCCGCTCAAAAGCCTCCTGCATAACCGGCAGAGGGGATAGGGCGGTCAGCCGGTCATAGATGCCGGTATAGCCCGCCACATCGCCGCTCAATTCGGAAACGCCGATTTGTGGCAGCTCCCGCCCCTCGGTCTGGCTCAGATCGAAAACATGGGCGATCTTAAAGCGGTTTGGGGAAATTTTCACTTTTTCCGTAAGCGGTTTTCCGTCCGGCCCGTAAATCGTCTGCCCGGACAATGGGTCGATCTTCTCCCGTTCCAGCGTGGCCCGGAAGTTACAAGGCGCTAAAATCTGGATGCCCTTTTCCCCTTTCTTCACCTGACGGCCCAACTGTGTCCAGGTGTTATACCCGGCAACATTGGTGGCGTGGGGGCACTGAAAGAGGATCAGCAGGGCATTTCCAAAACTGTAATGATGAAATTTTGCCATAGCGGTGATGTATTGAGCGTAGCTGTCGCTGGCGTACAGCTCCCTGACGCCGTTTTCCAGCCGATCCGTCAGCTCGGCCACGCGCTCGTCAGTCTCATAGGGCATGGCACGTTACCTTGTGGGAGGCTTGCGCGGCTGCCTCGGTCGTTCCGATGGATATTTGGGGTCTGCGTCCACCTTGATCGTGAACGGCTTATCCCCGTTCATAGCAATCAATACCTCTGCTTTTTTGAAACGCTCCTTATAGGTCTTTACCTGCTCCGGGGTGAGGGAGATAAAATTTTCTTCGCCCAGGCCGCACACAAAAAAAGTGCCAAACACGCCGCCGTAACTGCGTTCCGGGATGGAGCGGTTAAACTCTAAGCCCTCAAATATGCCGTTCTCATTACATACAAGGGCAACTTCCTCCTGGAATGGGTAAATTGCCTGAATAAGTCCACCGACAGTTTTTTGCATCTCGGCAAGGCCATTGATTTCTTTCTCATAGGGAAGAAAGCCGGGTTCCACAACTAAAACATTCATTGATGCGCCTCCTATCGTGTCGGGCCGGACTGGTTCTTCCGCTTCGGCTGGATTTTTATAGGATTGGTTCCGTCTGTGGGCTGGATGGCCTTGATCCGGCTGGCGGCGTAAATGGCGTTGTCCGTCAACTGCCGCTGCCATGCGCCCTCGCTCCGCGCCCATTTGAAGCCCCAGCCTTTCAGCTCTGTTCGGACTTCCTCGCTGGGGATTTCATCAAAAAAGATTTGCAGCCGGTTTTTGTCCCCGTTAGCCTCAACTCTGCCGCCCTCAAAGGCCCAGCCGGTATATCCCAGCTCTTTTGCCTGGGAGAGTTTCTGGATGCGCTTTTCCGTGGTGCGTATATTCCGATTGTTGTTACTCAATGTACAAGAGGCAAACGGCTTTTTATCCCACGGGTGGTACTCCATACCGCTCTCCAGCTTGGCCGCTTCTTCATCGGACAAGCCTGGAAAGCCCTGGCAAGTGCCGTTCTTCTTGTAATAGGCGTTGACCGCTTTCATAAATTCCTGGGTCTGCTTCAGCCCCTCCAGCTTTTCCGTCAGCTTGGCGATGGCCTCCGGATCATCGGAGGAAATGGCGGTGTTATTCTCTGCCGCCTGCGCCCTGCGCTCATAATAGTCGGCTTTATCGGATGCCGCGACGGACTGGCGCATTTTATTGCCTGCCCTTTCGCGGTAGCGTGCGTCTGCCGCGCCCATAACCGGCTGGCCCGATGGAATTGCGCTAATCATATCCCAGGATTGCCTGGACAGCGCATCACTTTGGGCGCGGGCTTTACTGGCCTTTTCGCGGAGACGGTCAATGCGTTCTTGTTTTTTCTGCTCGTATTCGTTCAAAAAATCATCCTCTCTGATAGTCCGGCATGAAAGATGGAAATGCGTCTCACGGTGAGACGCATTTCCACCCTGTCTTATAATCAGCGGCCTTTCTTCCGCTTTTGAGGCTTTTTCTGCCCTTTCTGACGGTCTTTCAAGTGCTGCTCCAGCGTTTTGGGCGGCAGATCGTCAACGGCGATAATCACATTTTTGGGCGGTACGCCCTTGAGCATATCGCGGATTTCCTTGGACTTGTCCTGTTCCATCTCGGCCTCCTTTCTTGCAGCATCCTCAGCGGCAAAACGATGTTCCAACTGCTCCACATTCCAGTTATCCTTGAAACGGCCTAATGCGCTGTGTCCGAATTGGTCTAAAGCCCGCTTGTCCAGTTCACGCAGTCTGGCCCACAACTCCGGGTGATGACAGCGCAGATTTTTCAACTCGCCTATCCGCTGAAAGGGACAGCACCAGCAGGAACAGCGGTGATAAATCTCATAGAGGCCGTTCCAGTCAAAGCCCCGGTCATAGCAGATTTTCAATGCCTGGGCCTCGGTGATGCCCCATTCAACAAGGGGGTAAATCTCATCTTTTATGCGGGCCGGTTCATCTGCCGCTATGCCAACATAGTGCAGGGCGTTCTTCGCCTTTTTCAGTCGATTGACTTCCTTGGCGATCAGATGGGTTTTGAGCTGTCCGGTACACCAGCGCACACGAATACCCGGCCAGCCGTTCCCATAGGGCGGTACACCCAGCTTTGCCCGGTTTTCAAGTGTTTTCGGTTTTTCTTTCGGCTGGTCGAACATAAGCCATTCAAAACCCTTGGGGTGGCGCAGGATCGTCAGGTGGATGCCGCGCTCCTGATACAATACCTGGTCGATTTTGTCCCAATGGCGGTACATTTCGGGAAATTCCATGCCTGTGTCCGCCGTGAGAACGCAGTCAATGGGCATCCCGGCCTCCAGCATAAGCAGGAGCATGGCCGTCGAGTCCTTGCCCCCTGAGCAGGAGACGGCGTGGTAGTATTTGTCAGCTACGGGCCGTCACCTGCTTTCGGGCAGAAAAAAAGCGCCCCTTTGGGCGCACGTTGCGGGGACGATCCGGCTGCTGGTCGGGCTGATAATCACCGGGTCGGACCGCTTTTCTTGAAAATCGCTGCTTTCTGCTGCTCTTTCATCTGCCGCTGGCGGCGCTCCTCCAGCGCCGAGTACACGCTTTCCTCAATCTCACGGGGGGTCATGGACACATCGGGGAAATACTTGCGGAGGCGGTCCCCGGTCAAAATCACCTTGGTCACTTCGGGCCGCTCCTGCGTCCCCTTGAACGGGTCGTCATCCCTCTCCAGGGTGGGAGCATCATGGGCGGGCGGTTCAGCGCCCTGCTCCGGGGCGGGAGCTTTTTCCGGCTCCTCCCACGGGGGAATGTCTGCGGCGGGGGGCGTGTCCGGGGTCTGGGGAACATCGGGAGAGGCGGGAATGGGCGGCTGGGGGGCCGGTTCGCCAGCGGGTTCCGGGGACGCGCCGGTGGTGGGGGCCTCCGGCTGCTGTACCGGCTCCGGCTGCTTGGGTGCGATGTCCTTATCGTCCAAAATCTTCCGCAATTCCATTTCGTCCAGCTTCTTGCCCTCGCCCTCGGCTTTCTTCATGCGGATAATGCGGTCAGTGGTGGTCTTATAGCCCAGGTCAAGCAGGTGCAGAACGGATTCCTGCGTCTTGGGCTTCAGCGCGGACATTTCGGCTGCGGTGGAAATGGAGAGCTTGCCCTCGTCAACCAGGTCGCACACGCCCTTGATTGCCTCTGACATACGGATCAGGCGGTTGAGCTTGGAGACGGTCATGCCCATTTCCTGCGCCAGCTTTGCGTCGCTTTGCAGCTCATTTGCGGAAAAGCCTTTCTTTCTGCGGCCCGCCTTCTGCTTCATGCCCTCCATCTTCATCCGCAGGGCGCGGGACAGGTCATAGCTGGAAATTTTGTCCCGGTGCAGGTTTCCGTCCGCCACGATGATCTTGGCGTCCGCGTCGCCAATTTTCTGGATAATGGTGGGGACGGCCTGGTTGAGCATGGTGGCGGCAATATGGCGGCGCTGGCCGGACAGGATTTCCAGCCCGCCCTTTTCGTTGAACCGGGCCAGCACCGGGTCTTTGATGCCCACCAATTCAATGGATTTCAAAAGCTCCTTGAAGTTCTCGCTTTCAACATCCACGGAAAAATTGTTGTAGCTGGATTTCTCCAGATAGGCCGGGTGGAGGGTGATAAAATAGGACTCGCCCTCTTTCGGGGTGGGCAGAGTTTTCCGCGCCGCCTCGTCAGGGGCCGTGAGGCGCTTCTCAAAAATCTGCGTGATAGCAGTCCCGGCAGGTCCCTCCTTGGCAGCGGTCAGGGCTTCGCCCTTATCCTGACCGGGAGGGTCTGTCTCTGCCGTACCGCCTTTTTGGGCCTCTCGCTCCGCTTTGTCAGCATTGGCGAGGTCAGTCAGGGAAATGGGTTGGCCGGACTTCGCTTGGGCCTCCAGCTCGGCAACGGTAGGTGTATCCTTTTCACCGGGGGCGGCAGGGGTCTTGTCCTCCTTGGGCGTATCGCCGGGGGCGGCAGGAGCCTTGTCCTCCTTGGGTTTCTCGCCGGGGGCGGCAGGGGCCTTGTCCTCCTTGGGTTTCTCGCCGGGGGCGGCGGGGGCCTTGTCCTCCTTGGGCGTATCGCCGGGGGCAGCGGGGGTCTTGTCCTCTTTGGGCTTCTCGCCGGGGGCGGCGGGGGCTTTGTCCTCCTTGGGTTTCTCGCCGGGGGCGGCAGGGGCCTTGTCCTCCTTGGGCTTCTCGCCGGGGGCGGCGGGGGCCTTGTCCTCCTTGGTCTTATCGCC
>CAJTMX010000065.1 GCA_910577235.1 uncultured Acetatifactor sp.
AAAGCCGGAAAATCAAAGGATTTTATCTGGTTTGGGATGTGGGAAGTTTGAGAAAGTAATGAGTCATCCCAATCTCTCCCATCCCAAGGTGGATGATGAGAGCGGCGGGAGCGATACTTTCGGCACAAGGACAGCTCCTTACGAAGGCGATTCCCTAAAATGGAGACTGATGACCTATATGATTTGGAATCAGGACAAGGTGTTGGACAGCATTGCATGTAAGTGCGCCGGTAAAGATATCATTCTATACGGCAGAGGAAACTTTACAGCTATGCTTTTGCCCAAAATGAAGGAGAGGGGAATAACGCCCGCCTGTATTATCGACTCCTACTATGAGACCGGAGACTATGAAGGGATTCCGCTTTATAACGCAAAAGATATGGCGGAGATCAAAACCGGGGAGGCCATCGCGATCGTTACGCCCGTAACAGGTTTCTCCGCGATCAAGCGTAAGTTGGTGTCCGCCGATGTCTGTCAGGACGCCGTTCCCATCTGGGAATTTACGGATGCGCAGGCACTGAAAGACAGGCTGGGATGCATAAATATGCTATAGATCAGAACTTGACAATTATGTAGTAGGAAATGTAAAGGAGAGTACAATAAATGCCTAAATTATGTAAAAACGGAAAGGACTGGATTCAGGTCATAAACTCTGACGGTATGGTTCGGTTATGCGGCTGGACCGGGGAGGATGGCTGGATCGGCAGTTTGCTTGACCATTCAATGCCGGAATTATTTCATGGAGAAAAGGCAGGAAAGTTAAGGCAAAAATTGATAAATCAGGATTACTCCAGCTGTTCAGTGAACGACTGCCCTTATCTGATGACAGGCGACATAAAGACATATCAGACGGAAATAGGCGAACTGCCGGAGTATCCGGAACGGTTGTACATGGCATTTGAGAATATATGTAATTACAGATGCCCCAGCTGCAACATCCACTGCGCGGATGCGGGGAAGGACAGAGAGCAGATTGAACATAACTATGACATAATAGAGAGCCGATTGAAGGACGCCCTGTCTCATGCTAAAATTATAGGCGCTAACGGTCAGGGGGAGCTGTTTTGCAGCAGGCGGACGATGCGGCTGCTGTCCGAGTGGGAACCTTTGGCCCCTGCGGAAGAATGTCAGGTATGGCTGGAGACCAATGGCTCCCTGTTTGACGAAGAACATTGGAAAAAGATTGAAAATATCGGGAAATACTATGTTGGGGCCACAGTTACGGTGATGAGCTTTGACCAGGCGATATATGAACATCTCTCGGGCGCCAAATACCCCATCAGCAAGATAGAGGACAATCTGCGATTTATAAAATCTCTGAGGGAAAAGAACATTATAAACTTCCTCCAGCTGGCAACGGTGGTGCAGGCAGAAAATTTCCGAGAAATGCCGGAATTTGCCCGTAGATGCATAGAGGAATTTGGAGCTGACCGGGTCAGGCTGCGTCCCTATGCCAACTGGGGCGTACAGAGCAGTATGGAAGAATTTTTTATGGATATACGCAATCCTGCGCATCCCTATCATCAGGAGTACAGGGAGATAATGAGGCACCCTTACCTATCCCATCCCAAGGTGGCAGACCATAGCGGCGGGAAGGATACCTACGGCACAAGGACAGCTCCTTATGAGGATGCATCCCTAAAATGGAGGCTGATGACCTATATATTGTGGAATCAGGACAAGGTGCTGGACAGTATTGCATGCAAATGTGCCGGGAAAGATATCGTACTATACGGCAGAGGCAACTTTACAGCTACGCTCCTTCCCAAAATGAAGGAGAGAGGCTTAACACCGGCCTGCATCGTTGACTCCTACTATGAGACAGGTGAATATGACGGGATCTCTCTATATAATACCAGAGACATGGCGAAGATCAAAATAGGGGAGGCGGTGGCCATCATCACGCCTATAACAGGTTTCTCGGCAATCAAGGGTAATCTGATTTCCGCCGGTGTCTGTCAGGATGCCATTCCTATCTGGGAGTTTACGGACGACAAGGCAATAAAGGAAAGACTGGATGGCATAAATATGCTGTAGGCGGGCCTGCTATTTATTTTATATATTGTGGAGATCAGAAAACACATTTAAACTCTGGGGGCTGATTATTTTTACATGCAGTTGGAGAATGGGGTTAGAGGAAGTATCTATTAGCACTGAGAAAAATGTTTGGAGGAAAAAGACATGCAGGCAATGATTTTAGCAGCAGGTATGGGAAAGAGGCTACAGAAATACACGCAGGATCAGACCAAGTGCATGATCAGGGTTGCGGGAAAAACATTGCTGGAGCATGCCTGTGACGCCTTGAAAGCCGCCGGGATTCATAAGGTGATCCTGGTGGTTGGGTATCATGGCGCGGAGTTGGTGGAATACGCCTTGCATCATGTGGAGGGCATTGAATTTGAATTTGTACACAACACCATATACGACACCAGCAATAACATCTATTCTCTGTATCTGGCAAGGAATTATCTGCGCAGGGATGACACGGTGCTGCTGGAGTCCGATCTGATCTATGAACCCTCCATTATACAGCGCCTGGTACAGGATGAGCAGCCCAATCTGGCGGTGGTGTCCAAATATGAATATTGGATGGATGGAACCGTGTGTACGCTGGATGAGAGCGGGAATATTGTGGAGTTTGTGGAGAAAAAGGACTTTGATTATGCCAGCGCGGAACAGTATTACAAGACGGTAAACATCTATAAATTCAGTAAGAAATTTGCCGCAGAAAAATATATCCCTTTTTTGGAGACATATATCCATGTATACGGCTCCAATCAGTATTATGAGTCCGTCCTGAGGATTATTGCCCATATCAATAAATCGGATCTGGTTGCCTTCGACATAGGGGAAAGCAAGTGGTATGAGATAGACAACGCGCAGGACTATGAGATAGCGGGGACCATGTTCCAGAGCGAGGAAAAGAAACTCATCAGCTATGAACTGCAGTTTGGAGGATATTGGCGTTTCCCCAAGATATATGATTTCTGTTATCTGGTGAACCCCTACTTCCCAACAGCGCGCTTGCAGGCACAACTGCAATATATGTTTGGAACCCTCCTGACCCAGTATCCATCGGGAATGAGGGTGCAGAGAGTCAATGCGGCCAGGATATTTGACATTGACGAGAGCACGTTGCTGGTAGGCAACGGCGCGGCGGAACTGATCAATGTGCTGGGGCGTGTGTATGATGGAACCATAGGTGTGCCGCTGCCAGCCTTCAACGAGTATCTGCGCTGTTTTGAGAACAATGGGAAGGTGCATATTATCAGTGAGAGAGAGGATCTGTCACTGGAAAAACAGGGTATTTTGGATACTCTGGACAAGGTGGAAATGCTTATTCTGGTGAATCCGGACAACCCCAGTGGAGGATTTCTCTCCAGGGAGGATATGCTGGACATAATCACGGAGTGCGAGAGGAGAGAGAAGTTGTGCGTGGTGGACGAGTCCTTTGTGGACTTTGCCGACGCGGATGTGCGTTATACGCTGCTGAATCAGAGAATACTGGATCAATACAAGAACCTGGTGGTGATCAAGAGTATCAGCAAGTCCTATGGGATACCAGGGTTGAGGCTTGGTATTCTGGCAACGGGGAACAGGGAACTTCTAGAGAAGATAAGCGCCAATCTGGCCATATGGAACATCAACTCCTTTGCCGAATACTTCCTGGAAATATTCCCGTTATATCAAAGGGAATATGTCAAAGGCTGTGACCGCCTGTCCAGGGAACGGGAGTATCTCACGAAAGGTCTGGAGGAGCTTGGTTTTCTGAAGGTATACCCTTCTCAGGCAAATTATGTGATGTGCAGAGTGGAGAGTATAACTTCCAGAGAACTGGCGAACCTGCTGATAGGTAAGTACAATATCCTGATTAAAGATCTGTCCACTAAGTTGGGTTTTGAAGGCAGACAGTATATCCGTATCGCCATAAAGGGCAGGGAAGAGAACGATTTTCTGCTCAGTGCCTTGACGGAGATAGGGGCAGGACTATAGAGGAAAGGAAGGCATCATGCAGGAAAACTACGATGTACTGATCGTTACCACAGCAAAAGACTATCTGCGATTGCAGTGCAACTATCCCAGGCTGCTCCGGTATATGCCCGGTAGACGACTGATATTTGTGGGCAATGAGGAAGTAGGACGACTGGTGGAGGAGAGCGGTCTGGGAGAACGGGCAGGATATCTGCCGGAGGACGACATCCTTCCCTTTGACGCCGTACATAAGGTGATGGGGAAGGCGCTGGATCGGGAGGATGTACCCAGAGGAGTGACAGGCTGGTACTATCAGCAGTTCCTTAAGATGCAGTACAGCGCCCAGTGTAGGGACGAGTATTACCTGATGTGGGATGGGGACACGGTGCCCTGCAAGCCCTTTTTTATGTTCTCTCAGGAAAGCGGTCTGCCATATCTTGACTTAAAGCATGAGTATCATGAAGAGTATTTCCGGACGCTGGAAAAGCTGCTGCCGGGCATGCATAAATGCATTGAGCAGTCCTTTATCTCCGAGCATATGCTTATAAACCGGGAGATTATGGGAAACTTGATCCGGGATATAGAGGCCAACGGGCAGATCCCCGGGGAGCGGTTCTACGAAAAGATCCTCCATGCCATCCCGCGGGAGCGGCTGGCCAGCAACAGTTTCAGTGAATTTGAGACTTACGGGACCTATGTGGCGTTTCGCCGTCCCATGGCCTACAAGCTGCGATACTGGAATTCATTCCGGTATGCGGGGGAATTTTTAAATCCCTATACTATTGGCGATGAGGACTACGAATGGCTGGGAAGAAGCTTTGACGCCCTGTCTTTTGAAAAGGGGCACACCGTGCGCCCCGATCATCAAAATCTATTTGACAATAAGGAGTATCAGAGCAAGCTGTCAGCCCGGCAGATGCTGGAGATCGCGCAGGAGGAGTTCAAGGACAGCTATATGGAAGTCTGGAACTGATAAAGAAAAGCGGTTACAGTATCTTCTGCCACTGGGGCAGCGCCAGCGGGAGCGCCGCCTGTCCCAGATGACAGTGGTCGGGAGAATAATACTTATCCAGCGTGAGGAGCTCCGGGGTGACCAACTCCGGAAAAATGGACAGAAAAGGCATATTGTTCCGCTCGCAGAACCGGGCCAGCTCCAGATTGAAATAGGCGGTGGCCATATTGCGCTCTATCTCAGTCCCGTTGCGGGGGAAGTTAGGGTCCAACGGACAATTTTCGCTCTGAGAGGCTATGGGCCCCCAGCAGGCGACCCGATAGCCCATCTCCCGAAGACGGAGAAGAAATGCGAAATACTGTTCCAGAATATCGTCCACGATATTCTGATAGGTTCTCACCTGCCGCGTTACCTGTTTAAATACATGGACGCGGATATCGATCTCGCCGAAACAACATAAGATCCTGGCATGGGGACGGATAAAGTCCCGAAACAGGAATTCCGCCTTTTCACGGCACCGGAACGTGGTATCGTAGCGGTTACAACTGTAGGCCAGGCAGGGGCCCAGGTGCAGCGGGGTAAAGGGATAGGGCGTATTGCTTGGACAGACATTGATATTTTGTCCTATTGGAAGAAATGTCAATTCCTCGTTGCCGCTGAAAAAATTCACATGGGAATCGCCCAGCACCACAACGGTATCTTCCCGGTGATGGCGCAGGCAGGCATGATCGAAATTGGCCTGTTCCAGCAGACCGCCGGTGTATTCCGCGTCCGGCAGAGCCTGCAGGACCAGAATGATCCGGCGGAAACGGGAGATCACAGCATTGGTGTCCCCGGCGGCACCAAACTGCCGCATCTCTTCCAGCAATTCCGTAAATACAGCGTTTCTCTGTAGGATCTGCTCTTCGGTGTAGAGACTGTCGCGGTTCTCCAGCTCTGTGAACAGGCACAGACGGATATCCTCCCAGGGTAAAAGCGGAAGGATGGAGGGATTGGTGGCTATGGAATTGACAAGTTGCAGTAGAATTTGTATAGTACGCATATAAAACACCGCCTGTTTCTGTGTTGTGTAAGTGATTTGTACTGATTTTAGCACAATGCGGGAAGTACTACAAGCCCCAAAGCCAGTGAGAAAAGAACTGTTAAGGACAGATATTCGGGGATACATGCGAGCGTATGATTGGCGCATACGTAGGTAAAGCCGACAGTATGCAGGAAAGAGGTAATCATGAACCATACAAGAGATTTGCTCATAAAACTCAGGGATGCCATCCAAAGCGGCACGCTGCCGGTGGAAAATGTTCCGCTGGCGGATATCAGGCAGTGCGTTTACGGGGAGTTGCAGGTGAACCGCAGCACCTTTACGGAGCGCCAGTACGCGGATGTTTTAGACCGCTTTGATATATTATGTGCCGATCTTGCGGAGGGAGAAACGGATAAAGATAAAATATTACTGCTTATGGATGCTTTTATTCTCTGTGCGGACATGTTGTCTCAGTCCGTCTATGCTCTGGCCAAGCGGGAGTACTGGAACTATAGGCACAGCATGGACAAGGATGACCCTCAGGTTGCCGGGATCATTGACTTTATAGACAGAAAAGGGCGTATAGACTTAATAAGCTATGATTTTACCGAGGAATATCAAGCTCTGCCGGTGACAGTGGAATGGGATGTTTCCTGTGGTATGAGATTTATCCCCTATAAAGGGAGAAAAATGTTTTTCCCCAGAGCATGGGACGAGAACAGGATTGCCGACTATTACCGCTCGGTGGTGATGGAACAGGACCAGCGGTCACCGCACTGTTATGTCAAGGAATCCTTTGGCGTGGAGGCGGGAGACGTGGTGGTGGATGCAGGAGCCGCGGAAGGGATATTTGCTCTGGACTGTGTGGACCGGGCTGCCAGGGTCTATCTGATCGAGGCGGACCCCGAATGGGTGGAGGCGCTACAGCAGACTTTCCGTGAAGACAGGGACAAAGTGCAGATCATATATGGTTTTTTGGACCGTTTCCACCAGGGCATCCATGTGAGTCTGGACGGCCTGTTTGACACGGAGGAGATCGGCTATATCAAGATGGATATCGAGGGCGCGGAAAAGGCAGCGCTGGAGGGAGCATCCGTGGTGCTGGAAAGATGTAAGAATATAAGGTGCGCCATCTGTTCTTACCATTGCCGGGAGGATGAAGAGAGTATCAGGTGCACTCTGGAAACCCATGGCTTTACCACGGATACTTCCTGGGGATATATGTGTCCGAACTGGACGTTGGAGGCATATCTGGAGGCGGAGCTCAGGCGGGGGATAGTATTTGGCTGTAAGCGCCGGTGAAACTGTAGCGGAATGTTGAGAAACACAGACAAGTGCTATAAAGAGATCGGTTTTTTTGTCGATACACATAATAATATACTATAGAACAACCTTTGCAAGGAAGCATTACAGGGGGATTTCAAGGAGGAAATACATGGTAATACGGCACAACCTGGCGGCGATGAACGCCAACCGCATGTACTTGGGCAACAGCCGGAAACAGAGCAAACTCTCAGAGCGCCTTTCGTCCGGGTACCGGATCAACCGTTCGGCGGATGACGCGGCGGGTCTGGCCATATCGGAAAAAATGCGCAGACAGGTGAGAGGCCTGACCCAGGCATCGCAGAACGCCCAGGACGGCATCTCCATGGTGCAGATAGCGGACGGAGCCATGGCGGAGATACAGGATATGCTCCATCGCGGTACAGAGCTCAGCGTCAAAGCGGCCAACGGCACCTTGACTGAGGAGGACCGCTCCTATATTCAGCGGGAGGTGGCACAGATCAAGGAGGAGATCGATACGATCTCAGACAGAACCTACTTCAACAAGATATGGGTGCTGAAAGGAAAAGACGTGCCCAAGCCGGTGGGCAAGGAGGAAGTGATCATAGCCGGCGGACTGCCTGCCTGGGTGGGGCAGGGTTCCACAGGCGGCATTATGTCGGAGATATATCAGACTGTCCAGAATTATGAGATCACCACCAAGAATCCGGACGGAACCACCTCGACGACCACAGGACAGCAGGCAATAGATCATGAGGCGGCCACACTGGACTTCTCCAAGTTTACGGGTTCACAGCAGCAGCTGAAAGAGCTGGAAAATAACGGATTTCATTTGACCTGTTGTACCTGTTCCAACCACTACAGCGTTAAATTCACTCTGAAAACCGGCAACAGCGTGGAGCAGAGCGGAAACCACTATATCTATAATGTGGGGATCGCCGGGGTGACAAATGCCGATGAGCTTATGGAGCGCATTGTAAAAGGGACGGACAACGGATATCCCCAGTCGCATTTCACCAAGCTGGCGGCGGATACTGCCACCAAAAAGCTTATCATATATGACGACAGATCCAGAACGGCAAACCCGATACCGTCAACGGCGGATACTACCATCAGATGGCCCGGATGGAGCAATCCCAGTTTTAGTGTGAAGGCAAGAGGTGATTACGGAAAATTTGCCCCCGGAACGGCTTACTCCAAGGACGATGCGGACAAGCTGGCCAAGGTGGATTGGGTAATTTTGCAGGTAGGGTCGGAGATGGGGCATGAGATCGCGATAGAACTGCCCTCCATCTCCGCAAGTACTCTTAAGATTCAGAATGTGGACCTCAGTACCTCCCAAAGCGCGAAACAGGCCATTGCGGATTTTGAGAAGGCCCTGAAGTATGTCAACGGAGAGCGCGGCAGAATGGGCGCGTACCAGAACCGTCTGGAACACACCATCGCCAATCTGGACAATGTCGTGGAGAATACCCAGGCGGCGGAATCCGCTGTGCGTGATACGGATATGGCGAAACATATGGTGGAACTCTCCAATGGAAATATCCTGGCCCAGGCGGGGATAGCCATGCTCTCACAGGCCAACACGAGCAATCAGGGCGTTTTGGCGCTGCTGAGCTGACGAAAAAGTAGCGTCGGATGAAACGACGGGAGTGTAAAACAGGGCGCGGATATAAGGCGGAACACGGGGGACAACCCCGCAATATCTGGTTAAAAAATAGCATAATATA
>CAJTMX010000066.1 GCA_910577235.1 uncultured Acetatifactor sp.
TCCTACGGAAGAAGAAATGGCATTCTGGCGGGAGGTGTTCGAGACCCACCGTAAAGTTATAGGCACCTCCAGTAAACCGAAGTCTGACAGCCAGATACGCAAATGGCTGGAAGACCCCCATTCCGATTCGGCGGAGTACCGTATGTGGGGGAATGGCTGCGCCCTGCCGAACGTGTATTTCGTGCTTTGCGGCATTGTGTACTATGCACAGTTCCCGGATTATTTATTGTGACATTTATTCTGACATTTATGTTGCTTTTATCCCCATTCAGAGTGATTAATGTAATACCGAAAGGGAAAACACGAAAATGGAGGAAAAAAGGATGAGGATTGAGACGAATGCAGCAAACAGGAAAGATGTAGTAAAGGCAGTCAGCGGGATTTTAGGAGAGCCTTCAAAGTACATGGGAGTTCCCACCTGCAGCTACCAGATCGGGAACTGCACCATCGACAGGAGCGGCGCGGTGGAGACGGAGGATGAAAAGACGGCGGAGCTGGTAAGGGCAGGGCTTTTGGAGCAGGGCCTTATCGAAACGCCCCACACGGAGGCGGATGAAACAACGGTCAGCATCCCGGTGGAGGGCATGAGCGCGGAGGGGCTTAAGAACCTGGTATTCCTGACCCGCAGCAAACAGTACCTCATAAACCGCGCCTTTGCGGAAGATGTTTTCCGGGTTCCGACAGCATTGGTGGAGGAGCTGGGCAGCACGGAGATTCCCGATGCGGAAACTTTCCTGCAGACATTCCAAAACCATGCGGAAGGGTGCAGGGGCATCAGCTTTCAGGACGGGAAGATTACCTTCACCCTTCCCACGGCGGGTGACCCCGGCATGATAAAGGCATTCACGCACCTTACGGCGGCGATGGTGCGGCAGGCAAAGGAGCAGAAACGCATCAGCCCCAAAGAGACCATCGAGGAAAACGAGAAATACTACATGAGGATATGGCTCCTGCGGCTGGGCTTTGGCGGCGCAGAGGGGAAAGAGATACGGGACCTCCTGATGAAAAAGCTGAAAGGGCATTCCGCTTTCCGCACCGAGGAAAACAAACAGAGGTGGCAGGAAGCCCGCCGGAACGAGCGGGAGGCGGCAAGGCTGCAGGCGGCGGTGGAAGCGGCAGGGCAGCCGGAGGCGCAGCTTGCGGAGACGGTGGCGGACGCGGTCCTGATTGAGCAGGTGAACCAGAGTTTTGAAAAGGGAATGGAGTAAACCGCCGCCCGCATTTATACCATAGAAGATACCCGTACTAACACAGCTAAAAAGGCTGTAAAACACACAAATTTACGGCCTTTTCCCCAAGAATCTTTGTGTACATTATGAGCAGAAATAAGTGGATAAATAGTGCGTTCAGAGTGATTAATAGACTACCAAAAGAAAAGCAGACGCAAGGAGGAAACGCACATGAGGACACAGAGATTCGGGATCGAGATTGAAATGACGGGGATCACAAGGAAAAAGGCGGCGGAGGTTATCGCAGAATATTTCGGGACAGAGAGTTTTTACCTCGGCACCTACTACAAGACCTACGGGGCAAAGGACCGGCAGGGCAGGACATGGAAGGCCACCTACGACTCCAGCATCATCGCACAGAAAAAAAGCGGCGGGCGCACGGTGCAGGCGGCGGACGAATACAAATGCGAGATCGTCAGCCCCATCCTCACCTACGGGGACATGGCGGACCTGCAGGAGGTGGTGAGGCGGCTGAGGCACAGCGGGGCTTTTGTGAACAGCCAGTGCGGGATACACATCCATGTGGACGCCAGCCGCTACACGCCGCAGACCCTGCGGAACCTTGTGAACATCATAGCGAGCAAGGAGGACATCCTCTACAAAGCCCTGCGGATAGACCCCGCGAGGATGCGGTGGTGTAAAAAGACCAATGAGAGGTTGCTGGAGGCCATCAACCGCAGGAAGCCGCAGACGATGGAAGCCTTAAAGGACATCTGGTACGCAGGCTCCACAAGGGGCAGGGACGAGCATTACAACGATACAAGGTACCACGGACTGAATTTACACTCGACCTTCACCAAAGGCACGGTGGAGTTCCGGCTTTTCAACAGCACCACCCACGCGGGCGAGATAAAAGCATACATACAGTTCTGCCTTGCGGTGAGCCACCAGGCGCTGACGCAGAAGAAAGCCTCCGCAAGAAAGACTGTGACCGACAACGAAAAATACGCATTCCGGTGCTGGATGCTCCGGCTGGGCTTAAGCGGGGACGAGTTCAAGACCTGCAGGCTCCACTTCCTGAAACACCTCGAAGGCAACTCCGCATGGCGGAACGCGGCTTGAAGGCCATAACGGGCGGGAGACCGCCCTTAAGGCAGTAGGAGGGCAGCCTCACTAAAAAATGAAAGGATGATGTGATTATGAAGAAACGCTACATTGCTTACGGCAGCAACATGGACGAGGGGCAGATGGCCCACAGGTGCCCCACGGCGCGGCTTTTGGGGCAGACGGAGGTGGAAGGTTACCGCCTGCTGTTCAAAGGCTCGCTGACGGGGGCATACGCCACCATAGAGCCGCAGGAGGGCGGCAGGGTGCCGGTACTCCTCTGGGAGATCGGGGAGCGGGACGAGGCGGGCCTTGACCGCTACGAGGGCTTCCCTTCCCTTTACTACAAAAAGGATTTGACGGTGCGCCTTGACGGGCAGGAGGTGACCGCAATGGTGTACATCATGGACGAGAGGCGGCGGACCGGCACTCCCAGCGATGCCTACTACGGCATACTGGCGCGGGCATATAAAAAGTTCGCTTTCCCGATAGGGATACTGGAAGAAGCCCTGCGGATAAGCGGGGCGGGCGTCCCGCTCCCGGACGGCTGGAAGGCGGGCGATGCCTGCTTCATGGTGACGAACAAAAGAAGGAGGCTCACGAACCCCTATACCGTGGTCGGCCATGACGGGCGGTACTTTGAACTGACGGACGGGGCGCAGAATTTCTACCGGGCATCTGCATGGCGGATGTTCCACAGCAGGGAGGAGGCGCTGGAATCCCTGAAAGGGAAGGGAGGCGGACAGGATGAGGCTTGATATCAGCAGGGAAGAACTGGAAGCCCTGCGGGAGAAATACCCGCAGGGATGCAGGGTGGAGCTTGTAAAAATGGATGACCCCTACAGGGAGATGCCGCCCGGACTTAAGGGAGTGGTGACAGGGGTGGATGATAGTGGAAGTGTCCACGTTGACTGGCAGAACGGCAGCAGCCTTGCAGTGATATTTGGGGAGGATGAATGCCGGAGGATTGATGGGGAGGAGATGGCATGAGGATCATATATGATGACGCCATGCAGGAGACGATGGCGGCGGCAGTCGGGGAGTTCATGGATGCCCTCGATGTGAAGGAAATCATCCGGTATGAATGGGGGACGGACAGGGTTCAGATGGATATCCTGAAAAGGAAGCTCGGCGCTTATCTGGAGCATTACAGGATGAGCATCGGGAACACCGTCACCCACGCATACGGCATCGGCAACAACTGCCAGTACCCGGTCTATTACCGCCCGGAGGGTGCGGATGAGCTGCAGCAGTGCGGGAGCATCAACCTTAATTCCGGGATGTACGGGGAAGGGTATGTAAGCTGCGAGGATTATAACGGAAAGCGCATCGGGGCTGCCTATGAGGTCAGGACCCGCGGCGTGACAAGGAATGAGTGAGGAGGATGGATATGGCAATGCAGGAAAGATCACCGGGAAATGCACACCAAAAGCGCAACTGCTGGCAGCGTGGGAACGGCTCCTACAGTATGCGGGGCGAGCTGCGCCGCAGCATTTCCCTCAACAAAAAATATCTGAACAGGAAGGTCAGGCGCAGGGGGAAGGAAGCGTTAAAGCATTGTGAATATAAGCGTATTGTCAAAACATTACATATGGTGGAGTTCTCATAAAAAACCGCCATAAAATGCACAGGCCGCAGGCAGTATCTCTGGCAGATTTATGCCTGCGGTTCCAGTGGATAATATGCCCGTCCAGAGGTAAGATGTGTACTGCCGGAAAGGAAAACACGGAAAAACGGAGGACATACACCATGATGGACGGAATAAAACTGAAAAAGCAGAGGAACAAAAACCACTGGACGCTCCCCTACGCATATGCGGGGCGGCGGTCAGAGGTACACGTCTGGCTGGTAGAGGAGAAGGGTTCCGCATATTTTGGGAAATACCATGTGTACTGCGGCGCGGTATCGGAGATGGCGGACACGCTGGAGGAAGCGGCGGAGATGGCATGGGGGTTCACCCACGGCGGCGCATTGATATAAATGCAGGAGGAAAACGCATGATAACGGAGAAAATCAGGGATCAAATTTTGGAAATCAGAAATGCCGGGACGGCCAACATGTGTAATATGGCGGCTGTGCAGCGGGCGGCATTCGACAGGGACTTTTTTGAACTGGTCCTTTTTATCGAGGAGAACCGGGAGGAATACTGGAACTTCATACTGACGGGCAGGGAGTGAGTGCTTCCCTGCCCCTTATAATGTACACAACATATCCCGCATATCTTTGTCACATTTATGGCGCAGACAGGAGTGGATAATACCCGCGTTCAGAGGTAAGATGTGTACTGACAAAAGGAAAACGGAGGGCAAAAGGATGACAGCAAGAGGAACAATCGGGATACCGCAGGATGGGAAGATGACAGTGTGCCATTACTGGGTAAAATATTTTGACGAGGGAAGCGAGTTCGGGATTGACGGCGGGAGGATTTCCAAACTGAGCATCAAGATAGACGGGAAGATCACATGCTGCTACGACAGGGGATGGGATGAGGAGCCGGAAGACGATGCGACAGGAGCGGCGCTGGCAATACTGATCAGGGAATACAACTAGGGAGGAATGAGGATGAGGTTATACAGGGTGGAATATTACGAGTGGGACTGCACATTTTCTGACCTGGTACCGAGGCGGACGCTTTCCGTGGGGAAGGATGCGGAGGAAGCCATCGCAAACGCAAAGCGGCTGGCGGCGCGTGATGCAAGGGACTTTTCAGCGGAGGAGATAAAAACGGTCATGGGCCATAAGATAATGGTCAGATAAAAAACACATACATAGCAGTAGAAAGGGGCTTCTCCGGGAGCCCTTTTCCGCTGCGGATATTTAAGGGAAGGAGGCGGCACAGGTGCAGAGCGGAAGGAAGCCGAAGCCCACGGCGGTAAAGGCGCTGGAGGGCAATCCGGGCAAGCGCAGCCTTAACACGGGCGAGCCGAAGCCGGAGAAGAAAGCGCCCCGCTGTCCGGCATGGCTGGAGGGCGAGGCGAAAAAAGAATGGAAGCGGATGGCGGGGCAGATGGAAAAGCTGGGCATCCTCACGGAAATAGACATGGCGGCATTTGCCGGGTACTGCCAGGCATACGCCAGATGGAAAGAGGCGGAGGAATTCATCACCCAGCACGGCACCATCGTAAAGACGCCCTCCGGCTACTGGCAGCAGGTCCCGCAGGTGTCCATCGCACAGACCTACCTTAAGATCATGAACCGTTTCTGCGAGCAGTTCGGCCTTACCCCTTCCTCCCGGAGCCGCATCGTGGCGGAGGGCGGCGAGGACAAGGAAAGCGACACGATGGAGCTTTTGCTCTTTAAGGGAGGCGGGGGATAGTGTTTGATGAGGGAAAGGCGAAACGGACGGTAGATTTCATTAACTGCCTGAAACATACCAAAGGGAAATGGCGGGGGCAGCCCTTTGAACTGCTCCCGTGGCAGGAGGCCATCATCCGGGATGTGTTCGGCACGGTGAAGGAGAACGGTTACAGGCAGTACAACACTGCCTATGTGGAAATCCCGAAGAAAAACGGGAAATCGGAGCTGGCGGCGGGCGTGGCGTTATATATGACCTGCGGCGATAATGAGTGGGGCGCGGAGGTTTACGGCTGTGCCTCTGACCGTCAGCAGGCATCCATCGTCTTTGACGTGGCGGTGGATATGGTGGAGCAGTGTCCGGCATTAAAGAAACGCATCAAGCCCGTTATGTCAGTAAAGCGGCTGGTGTATAAGCCAACGAACAGTTTTTATCAAGTGCTTTCCGCGGAAGCCTACACCAAGCATGGGCTGAACGTCCACGCAGTCATTTTTGACGAGCTGCACAGCCAGCCGAACCGGGAGCTGTTCGATGTCATGACCAAAGGCTCCGGCGATGCCAGGACGCAGCCGTTATTCTTTTTAATAACTACAGCCGGGACGGACAGACATTCCGTCTGTTTCGAGCAGCACCAGAAGGCGGAGGACATCCTGCAGGGGAGGAAGATCGACCCCACCTTTTATCCCGTCATTTACGGGGCATCCGATGATGCGGACTGGTCATCGGAGGATGTGTGGAAAAAGGCGAATCCCTCGCTTGGGCATACCATCGACATTGAGAAAGTGCGGAACGCCTATCTGAGCGCAAGGGATAACCCTGCGGAGGAAAATATATTCCGGCAGCTTAGGCTGAACCAGTGGGTGAAGCAGTCCACAAGGTGGATGCAGATGGAGAAATGGGATGCCTGCGCCTTCCCCGTGGATGAGCGGGAAGTGCTGGGGCGGGAATGTTACGGAGGCTTGGATTTATCCAGTTCCATTGACATCACCGCTTTTGTTTTGGTATTCCCTCCGAGAAATGACACGGAAAAATATATTTTACTTCCGTACTTCTGGATACCGGAAGAAAATATGCGCCTGCGTGTGAGGCGTGACCATGTGCCTTATGACGTGTGGGAGCGGCAGGGATATTTGCAGACCACGGAAGGGAACGTGATCCATTATGGCTTTATTGAGAATTTCATTGATGATCTCGGAAAGAAGTTCCACATCAAGGAGATTGCATTCGACAGGTGGGGCGCGGTGCAGATGGTGCAGAACCTTGAGGGGCTTGGCTTTACCGTGGTTCCCTTCGGGCAGGGCTTTAAGGATATGTCGCCGCCCACCAAGCGGCTGATGGAGCTGGTGCTGGAGAAGAACATCGCCCACGGCGGGCATCCCGTCCTGCGGTGGATGATGGATAATATTTTTGTCCGCACCGACCCGGCAGGGAACATCAAGCCGGACAAGGAAAAATCCACGGAGAAGATAGACGGCGCTGTGGCTACGATTATGGGATTAGACCGGGCAATCCGGAACGGGGGTAACAGCACGGGCAGTGTGTACGATGAAAGAGGGATTCTGACGATTTGACAGATACAGGGAGGTGCCTATGAAACTGCCATCCATTTTTGGAATGAGGGGTGCGAGGGATAAGCCAAAGGACAGCTACGGCGGTTCGGCTTATTCCTTTTTCTTTGGGAGAAGCACCAGCGGGAAAAATGTGAATGAGCGTACCGCCATGCAGACCACGGCGGTCTATTCCTGTGTGCGGATACTGGCGGAGGCGGTTGCGTCTTTGCCAATCCATGTGTACCGCTATACGGATACCGGGAAGGAGCGGGTGTATGACCACCCATTATATTACCTTCTCCATGACGAGCCGAACCCGGAGATGACTTCCTTCGTGTTCCGGGAGACGCTCATGAGCCACCTGCTGATCTGGGGCAATGCCTATGCGCAGGTCATCCGGGACGGGAACGGCAGGGTGCTTTCCTTATATCCGCTCCTGCCGGACAAGATGGAGGTTGACCGTGACGAGCATGGGCGGCTCTTTTACACCTATACCCGCAACACGGATGAGAACCCGAATTTCAAGGAATACGGCAGGGTGCGCCTTAAGCCGGAGGAGGTGCTGCATATCCCCGGACTTGGCTTTGACGGGCTTGTGGGATATTCGCCCATCGCTATGGCGAAGAACGCAGTGGGCATGACGCTGGCCTGCGAGGAATACGGCGCGTCCTTTTTCGAGAACG
>CAJTMX010000067.1 GCA_910577235.1 uncultured Acetatifactor sp.
ACTCCCATAAATCAAGGTTTTAGCAATAAAAAACAGGTAGTATTTGACACTACCTGACTTAATAGGGAGGTTATTCAGATGAAAGAAAGTTTTGTGAGCGATCTGGATTTTATTACAGAGCTGAAATCCTATACGGTAACGGAGCAGATAACAGAAGGCTGTTCTGGAGATAAAAAGTACAAACTTGAAAAGAACGGAAAGTATTATCTGTTGCGGGTCGGGAACCAGGCGAAAGCGGCTGAACGGAAAAAAGAGTTTGACCGGCTCCGGATGTATGCGGATACGGATATCAACACCCACAGGCCCATATCGTTCGGCACAACGGCGGACAGGTTCTTTTCCATCGTATCCTGGGTTGCCGGAACGCCTGTGATGGACATGATCAAAAAAGATGTATCAAACGACTATTATGGGCTTGGCAGGAAAGTGGGTATGGAGTTACGCAAGCTGCATCTGGCCGGAGAGACAGACGAGGGGAAGGACTGGCGGGGTATTATCGAGGAGAAGGCGGCCGCGTTTTTGGAGAACTACCATTATCGAAAAGCTGAGATACTTGGCGGGAGCCATGGGGAGCAATATATCCGGGAGAATATGTACCTCATGGAAGACAGGCCGCTGACTGTTTTGCACGGAGACTTTCATTGGAATAACTGTGTCGTAGACGAAAAGGGCAATGTGGGTATTATTGACTTTTCAGGGAGTGAAACAGGTGACCCGTGGTACGACTTCGGGGGGCTGCTGTGGGCGATGGAATACAGCGACAGTTTTGCGAACGGGCAGATCGACGGGTATTTTGATACGCCGCCTGACATATTTTGGCCCGTCTTTAAATTCTATGTGGCGCTGTATGCCTTTGAGCATTTGACATACTGCAATGGAACCCCGGAAGACATGCAGATCAAGATTGTCAATGCGAGCAGGATGCTGGGAATTTTCGGAAAAGATTTTACTTTGGAACAGCCGCTTTTTCGTATAAAAGGACGGAAACCATGTACGGCAAATGAGATATGTTGACTTTCTGCCAGGGCTAAGCTATACTGTTTAATGGCAGGAATGAGACTGTAAAAGTTTAGAAAAATACGGATTAACGCAATCAGCGGGAAAGAGGAAAATATGAGTACAGACGTATATCAGAGCCCGTTATCGGAACGCTATGCCAGCAGGGAGATGCAGTATATCTTCTCCCAGGATATGAAATTCCGCACATGGAGAAAACTGTGGATCGCTCTGGCGGAGACGGAGAAGGAGTTGGGTCTGTCCCAGAACGGCAAGCCGGTCATCACCCAGGAGCAGATCGACGAGTTGAAGGCCCACGCGGAGGATATCAACTATGAGGTGGCCAGGGCCAGGGAGAAAGAAGTACGGCACGACGTGATGAGCCATGTGTACGCTTACGGACAGCAGTGCCCCAAGGCGGCTGGCATCATTCATCTGGGAGCGACTTCCTGTTATGTTGGGGACAACACGGATATTATCGTGATGACTGAGGCTTTGAAACTGGTGAAGAAAAAGCTGGTGAACGTGATGAAGGAGCTGGCGGATTTTGCGGAACAGTATAAGGCTCAGCCCACGCTGGCGTTTACGCATTTCCAGCCCGCCCAGCCTACCACTGTGGGAAAGCGTGCTACACTGTGGCTCCAGGAGTTTAGTCTGGATCTGGAGGATTTGGAGCATGTGCTGTCCACGATGAAACTGCTGGGCTCCAAGGGGACCACGGGCACCCAGGCCTCTTTTCTGGAGCTTTTTGACGGGGATCAGGAGACTATAGATAAGATAGACCCCATGATCGCCGCCAAGATGGGATTCGCGGAGTGCTATCCGGTGTCGGGGCAGACCTACTCCCGCAAGGTGGATACCCGCGTGGCCAATGTGCTGGCGGGCATCGCGGCCAGCGCCCACAAGATGAGCAACGATATCAGACTGCTCCAGCATTTGAAGGAAGTAGAGGAGCCCTTTGAGAAGAGTCAGATCGGTTCCTCCGCCATGGCGTATAAGCGCAATCCCATGCGCAGCGAGCGCATCGCCTCTCTGTCCAGATATGTGATGATCGATGCGCTGAATCCGGCCATCACCTCCGCCACCCAGTGGTTTGAGCGGACGCTGGACGATTCCGCCAACAAGAGACTGTCCATTCCCGAGGGATTCCTGGCTGTGGACGGCATTCTGGATCTGTGCCTGAATGTGGTGGACGGGCTGGTGGTTTATCCCAAGGTGATCGAGAAGAGACTGCGCAGTGAACTGCCCTTTATGGCCACCGAGAATATCATGATGGACGCGGTGAAAAACGGCGGCAACCGTCAGGAGCTGCATGAGCGCATCCGGGAGCTGTCCATGGAGGCGGGCCGGGGTGTGAAAGTGGAGGGAAAAGAGAATAATCTGCTGGAGCTTATCGCTGCCGATCCCGCCTTTAATATGACACTGGAAGATCTGCAAAGGACCATGGACCCTGCCCGGTATGTGGGCCGTTCGGTGGAGCAGGTAGACGCGTTCCTGAAAAATGTGGTAAGGCCCATACTGGAGGCAAACAGCGATTTGCTGGGCGTCAAGGCGGTTATCAACGTATAAAAAGTAACAGGGGTAAGGTGCTGTGCCCGGGAACATGCGGGACAGAAGATATTTAAGTCTTCACATAAGGAAAGGACGATATTTTATGGGTGGATTTTTTGGAGTAGCCTCCAAAGAAGATTGTGTATTTGATCTGTTTTTCGGAACGGATTATCATTCCCATCTGGGAACCAGACGTGCCGGTATGGCGGTCTATGACGGGCAAAAGGGCTTTGACAGGGCGATCCATAACATTGAAAATGCCCCTTTTAGAACGAAGTTTGACAAGGATTTAAACGAAATGCACGGCAGTCTGGGGATTGGCTGTATCTCCGATTATGAGCCACAGCCCCTGCTGGTACGTTCCCATCATGGAACCTATGCCATCGCTACGGTAGGCAAGATCAACAATATGGATGGGATTGTGAAAGAACTGTTTTCTCAGGGACATTCTCATTTTCTGGAGATGAGCGGAGGGGATATCAATGCCACGGAGCTGGTGGCGGCAATCATCAACCAGAGAGATAATCTGATAGAGGGCCTACAATATGTCCAGGAACTGATAGAGGGTTCTATGACCACGCTGCTGCTCACTCCCAAGGGGATCTATGTGGCCAGGGACCGGATGGGCAGAACTCCTGTAGCCATCGGGCGCAAGGAGGGGGCTTACTGTGTGTCCTTTGAAAGCTTTGCCTATCTGAATCTGGGCTACCGGGCTGAGAGGGAGCTGGGGCCGGGTGAGATCGTTATTGTGACTCCCGAGGGTGTCAAGACCCTGGCAGCACCGGGGAAAGACATGAAGATATGTACATTTCTGTGGATTTACTATGGGTATCCGTCCTCCTCCTATGAGGGGATCAGCGTGGAGCAGATGCGGTATAACTGTGGTGCCAAACTGGCGGAGCGGGACAATGTGAAACCGGATATCGTGGCCGGGGTGCCGGATTCCGGTACGGCTCACGCCATAGGCTATTCCAACAGGAGCGGTATTCCCTTTTCCAGACCCTTTATCAAATATACGCCCACCTGGCCCCGGTCGTTCATGCCCACGATCCAGACCCAGCGCAATCTGATCGCCAAGATGAAACTGATCCCGGTGCATGATCTGATCCAGGACAAGAGTCTGCTGCTGATCGACGACTCCATCGTGCGGGGAACACAGTTGCGGGAGACCACGGAATTCCTGTATCAAAGCGGTGCCAGGGAGGTGCATATCCGCCCGGCCTGCCCGCCACTGCTCTTTGGCTGCAAATATCTGAATTTCTCCAGATCCACCTCGGAGATGGATCTGATAACCAGACGTGTGTTAAAAGAGATGGAGCAGGAGGGCAGACAGATTGACTTAAAGGATTATATAGACCCCGAGAGTCCGGGCTATCAGGAGATGGTGGGGCGTATCGGAAAGCAGTTGAACTTCACGACCCTGCGATATCACAGACTGGATGATATGATCGAGTCGGTGGGAATACCCAAGGAGAGGCTTTGTACTTATTGCTGGGATGGGCAGGAGTAGGGACGGGAACGCTCCGGGCGGACATATGCCCCTGTCTCGACAGAGGCAATTATCTGTATAGAGATCTCTAATGGCGACAGAAGGAATAAGCACAAATTATATATAATATAAAAAATATTGATTTTACTTATGCCATGGAGTATGCTATACTTACCATGTCAAAGAGAAAAAGGGGAGTGCTTTGGCACTCCCTATTACAATGCGGAATTATACAGGAGGGTATGAAATATGGTAAAAGCAGTTGTGGGCGCTAACTGGGGTGATGAGGGCAAGGGCAAGATCACGGATATGATGGCGGAGAAAGCGGATATCATCGTGCGTTTTCAGGGGGGAGCCAACGCGGGACATACCATTGTAAACAATTATGGGAAATTCGCACTGCATACGCTGCCCTCCGGCGTGTTCTACGGTCATACCACCAATATAATCGGAAACGGCGTGGCGCTGAATATCCCGGTACTTTTTAATGAGATCAAGTCTGTTATAGACAGGAATGTGCCCATGCCCAGGATTTTGGTTTCAGACAGGGCGCAGATCGTGATGCCTTATCATATACTGCTGGATCAATACGAGGAGGAGCGTTTGGGAGGTAAGTCTTTCGGTTCCACCAAGTCGGGTATCGCACCGTTTTATTCCGACAAATTTGCCAAGATCGGTTTCCAGGTCAGTGAGCTTTTCGACGAGGAATTGCTAAAGGAGAAAGTGCAGAAAATCTGTGAACTGAAGAACGTGCTGTTTGAGCATCTGTATCATAAGCCCGGTATCGATCAGGCGCAGCTGCTGGAGACGCTGCACGGCTACCGGGAGATGGTAGCTCCCTATGTATGCGATGTGTCCGCGTTTTTGGACAAAGCGCTGAAGGAGGGCAAAACAGTGCTGTTGGAAGGCCAGCTGGGAACGCTGAAGGACCCGGATCACGGTATTTATCCCATGGTGACATCCTCCTCCACGCTGGCGGCTTACGGCGCTATCGGAGCGGGCCTGCCCCCCTATGAGATCAAGGAGATAGTCACAGTGTGCAAGGCCTATTCCTCCGCGGTGGGCGCGGGAGCCTTTGTGTCGGAGATCTTCGGAGACGAGGCCAATGAGCTGCGCACCAGGGGCGGCGACGGCGGAGAGTTCGGTGCCACCACAGGACGTCCCAGGAGAATGGGGTGGTTTGACTGTGTGGCCTCCAAATACGGGTGCCGTCTACAGGGAACCACGGATGTAGCCTTTACCGTGCTGGATGTGCTGGGATATCTGGACGAGATTCCGGTGTGCGTGGGCTATGAGATTGACGGCGAGGTTACAACGGACTTCCCTGTGACGGCCAAACTGGAAAAGGCAAAACCTGTCTTGAAAACACTGCCCGGCTGGAAATGTGATATCCGCGGCATCCGCAGCTATGAGAAACTGCCTGAAAACTGCAGAAAATACGTAGAGTTTGTGGAGGAGCAGATCGGATATCCCATTACAATGGTGAGTAACGGACCCGGCAGAGAGGATATCATCTACCGGGAGAGTCCGCTAAGGAACTGATGTAGCGGTATGTTCTTGGAATAATGCCCCGCGCCGGTTTGGAGCCGGTATTGGGCTTTCATGGGCCGGCAAGGAGCTGGCGGCCGGTTGCCGCCGGCAGGCACAGACCAGCTTTACGTCTGCGCGGACGAATGGTTCTGCCTGCCGGAACCGCCGGGGGCTATGCGTGGGAAGGGTGCCGGCAGGGAATATAGGTAACCCTGCATTATAGGGGAGCGGTTTAGTGGTCAGTAATCTGGAGTATTATAAAGTATTTTATCATGTGGCGCGTCTGGGCAGCCTGACAATGGCAGCACAGGCGCTGTCCGTTTCTCAGCCTGCGGTGAGCCAGTCCGTCAGGCAGTTGGAGCAGCAGCTGGGTGTCTCCCTGTTTTACAGGGTAGCAAAAGGAGTCCGTCTGACCAAAGAAGGTGAGACATTGTACGAGTATGTGGCCAGGGGCTACGAACAGTTGGAGATCGGCGAACAGCGGCTGCGTCAAATGCGGGACCTGGAGGCGGGGGAGATCCGCATAGGTGCCAGCGATATGACGCTGCAATATTATCTGCTGCCTTTCTTGGAGCAGTTTCACGAGGCATATCCCCGGATCAAGGTCATTGTAACCAATGCGCCTACTCCGGATACGCTGGGCCTGCTTGAGCAGGGCCAGATTGATTTCGGCGCTGTCAGTACGCCTTTTGAGCCGGGAGAGCGGATCAGGGCAGTGCCGGTTCGGGAGCTGGAGGATATCTTTGTGGCCGGAAGGCGGTTTATTCCTTATAAAAATAAAATGCTGGACTTTCAGGAGCTGAGAGAGCTCCCCATGATCTTTTTGGAGAAGAATACCAGCACCCGGCGCTTTATGGATGATTATCTTGAGCAGTGCGGCATATATGTCGTACCGGAGTTTGAGCTGGCAACCAGCGATATGATCGTGCAGTTTGCTCTGCGCAGCCTGGGCGTGGGTTGTGTGGTGCGGGATTTTGCCCAGGAGGAGATCGAATCCGGCAGATTGTTTGAGCTACGCTTTAACAAGATGATCCCCCGCAGGAATGTGAGCATCGTCTATGACAGCAGAGCCCGGCTGTCCACGGCGGCAAGGGCTCTGTTGGAGATTATCGGAGTAGAGGCGGCGGAGTAGGGCTGTGACAGAATAAATTCCCAGAATAGAAACAGGAAAGGATAAGAGAGATACAATGATCAGAAATATTGTGTTCGATATCGGAAATGTGCTTGCCGGTTTTAACTGGCAGGAATATTTTGATAATTTTTCATATGGTCCTGAGATAACAAAGCGGCTTGCCAAGGCTACGGTGCTCAGTTCTCTGTGGGCCGAGTTTGACAGAGGAGAGATGGACCGGGAAGTACTGCTGGGCAGATTTATTGAGAACGATCCTGCTCTGGAGAAGGAGATCCGGGAGGTCGGCCAGAACATACATGATATGCTGATACGCTATGACTACGCGATTCCCTGGCTGCGGGAGTTGAAAGCGAAAGGCTATAAGCTGTATTATCTGTCCAATTTTTCCCGCCAGGCTCATGAGGACTGCGTGCATGTATTGGATTTTCTGCCGCTGATGGACGGTGGTATTCTATCCTATCAGGAGAGAATCATCAAGCCCGATCCCGCGATCTACCGTCTTCTGCTGGAGCGCTACAAATTGAAGGCTCAGGAGAGCGTTTTTCTGGACGATACACCCCAAAATGTGGAGGAGGCCATTCGGCAGGGGATGGCGGGAATCGTTTTTCACAGCAGGGAGCAGGCGGTGGAGGAGCTGGAAAAGCTGGGGGTAACGACAGTTTTGCAGTAAATATTGACATTCGTACTGTCCTGTTTTCATCCCGAAAAAGCTTGTGTTTTCGAGGAAAAGCAATTACAATGGAAATACTATCCTGTCTTTGACAGTAATGAAATGATAAAACTGCAGAAACCCCAGAGTTTTCA
>CAJTMX010000068.1 GCA_910577235.1 uncultured Acetatifactor sp.
CGCATAGATGCACACGCTGTTTATGATTGAAATGAGTGTCAGAAAAACCATGCCGGTAAGTGGCAGTTTTTTGGCACTTTTTTTGATGCAACCAAAAATTTTTTCATCAGGAAAGGAGAATGAAACTATGTTTACACAAATCTCACTCATGGGCAGGGTCACAGCAGACCTTGAAATCCAGACCAGCGCCAACGGAACCGATTACATCCAGTTCAATGTGGCGGTCAACAAAGGCTTCGGGGAACAGGAACACCCCAACTTCTACCAGTGCGTCCTGTTTGGGAAAGCTACTGAGCGGATCAGCAAGGCCGGAGTCAGAAAGGGCAGCCTGCTCTTTATCACGGGCGACCTTGACCTTGTGGAATTTACGCGCAAGTCAGACGGCTCTAAGGGCATGATTCCCAAAATCACCGTGTACGACTGGAACTATGTCCCGTCAGGGAAACGCACGGAAGGCAGCAATACCAACACAGACAGCGGCGCACCCACACCTGCCGGCGCAGATGACGGTTTCATGAACGCGGAAGACTGCGGAGAGAATGGACTGCCGTTCGGCTGATGCCTTTGGCACAGCCGGCGGTACAAGAGGAATTGCACCAGGGAAAATAATCCCCGGATGTGATTCCTCTTTTTTTATTTCCGCGAACAACGAGCCAAACAGACATGCCTGCATGTATATTTGGCGACTGCCGCGGGAAGGAAATGCCCTCTGCGCATTTCACATTACAAAGAAAGGACTGAGAAAACCGAATGAGAAAAACAGTATTTACCAGCAGCATCAAGATCCTGATCATCTCCCTGCTCCTTCTGGCCGTCTTTTTCCAGAGGGAACGCTCCCAGAAACTGATGGCTCTTGCCCTCATCCTCTGGATCGCCGTAACTGCCGGAATATTCCTGTTCCGGAAGTCAGGGAAACTGGCAAAGAAATGCAGCGCCCTTTCTGCTTCCTTAAAGCAGGCACGCCGGACGGCAAAGGCAGCTGCGGAAAAACCGGCAGAGGCAGTACCGGAACCTGAAACAGAACCGGCCTCCCCTGCAAAACCTGTCCCTGACAGCAGGGAAACGGATACCATGCTGCTCCATATCTCACTGCGGATCACGGAGAAGCTGAAATCCGCCTACCCCCAGTCTGTCTGGCAGTGGAAGGACACACCCTCCCTGCAGGACATCCTGGCAGGCGGGACAACGCGCATCCTGGTGGAGAACATGGACGCCTATACCCATGCGGACATCTCCTTTGACCGCTTCGGGCGCATCCATGTGGAACCCATGACGGTGGGCAGCTTTGCAGAGCCTTCCGCAGGCGGACCGGAGACGGCAGAAGAAACGCCCCCGGAACCTTCCGTGGTGGATGTAAGGGTATGGTATGAGCTTGTCGGCCAGAAAGTGCTGGAATCACAAATCACCGACTTAAACGCCAACGGCCATACAAAACTCACCATCAAGGAAAACGGCGATATTGTCGTCACCAGACAGAAAAAGGAAACGCTGAAGGGCACCCTTGACTCCTTCCCTGCAAAAAGCTACTGGGAGGAACTGGTACTGCTTCTGGCTGAAGACGAACTGAAAGGAAAGATCACGGGCAATACCCTGCAGGTCTCATGGATCTAGGGCATCCCGCACACAAAAACACAGAAAAGAAAGGAAGAATGAAACATGGCAAAAACACCTTTATTTGCGAACTGGACCTGGAAGCTCACCATGCCTGAGCCTTTTGACAAGATCACATCAAATACGAGCACAACCTACTACTCCACTTACTGTACGGTGCCTACCAAGAAATCAACCCTGCACTCCCCTCTCCTTGCGGCAGTCCTTGCCTACATGGAGATGGATACCAGCCTGACGCCGGGCAGCTCCTCTGAGAGCGCCATCGGCACCCAGGGCGAAAAGACCGTGGCGGAATACCAGAGCCGCACCGGGGAGATCCATGTGGCAGTGTTCAACAGGAAGAACGGCAAATTCAATGTGGGCCGTTATGAAGACGTTACCGCCTCCCCAAAAGTCTATTCCTTAAAGGACGGCGGCAGCATCGGGACGGCGCTGTTCTTCGTGCTGATCCCGGAGGCCATGAAGGATGATGAGTTCAAAGAGAACTATGACCTGCTCGGCAAATGCAAAAACGACGGCTATGCGGACATGGATGAAGCAGAAAAGGCAGCCTTCATCCTGTGCGACAACCTCTACCGGAGGATCGAGGGCGCGGACACGCTGCCCACAGCCGGGATCAAGCTGAACATCCCCAACACGGGGAACCTCCCCCAGCTCACCGCCGTAAACATATCCAGAAATGCCTATTCCCCCAGCAGCGTGCTCTACGGCACCTTCCGTATCCTTACGGGCACTGCCGCCCCCGCCGCTGCCGCTTCCGTAAACAGGGATGATTTTGTAAAGCATTATCCCCTTTCGGACAGGGTACTCACACCAAAAGAAGAACTGATGGTGCCCCGGATCGAGGACTGGTACGTCATCCCTCCGGAAGTCACCACCATCTGCAGACATGCCCAGGCGACCACAGCAGGCAGCCAGCCCATGCGCAACTTCATGATGCGCGGCCCTGCCGGGACGGGAAAGACCGAAGGCGCAAAGGCGGTTGCTGCAGGACTGGGGCTTCCCTACCTGTACTACACCTGCTCCGCCAATACGGAGATCTATGACTTTTTAGGGCAGATGCTGCCGGAAACGGCTGAAAACCCCCACTGCGGCAAGGAATACCCGACGCTCACCGACATCCAGATGGACCCGCCCTCGGCATATAAGAAGCTGACCGGAACCTATGACGAAGCCATAACGGACGCAGAGGTCTATGACAAGCTGTTAGAGGTGATGGCACAGGATGCAAAGGCGCTGATGGCAGACAATGCTTCCGGGCAGCGGTTCCGTTATGTGGAGACACCGCTGATCACGGCGATAAGGAACGGCTACCTGATCGAGATACAGGAACCCACGGTCATCGCAAACCCCGGCGTGCTGGTAGGCCTGAACGCCCTCCTGGACCGCTGCGCAAGCGTCACGCTGACTACGGGCGAAGTAATACACAGACATCCTGATACAGTAGTCGTGGTTACAACAAATAACAATTATGCGGGCTGCCGGGATATGAACCAGTCCGTCATCTCCAGGATGAACCTGATCATGGACATTGAGGAACCGGATGTGGATACCCTGACGGAACGTGTCATGAAAGTGACCGGATGTACGGACAGGTCAGCCGTTTCGGATATGGCCGCCTCCGTACAGGAGATCAGCGAGCGCTGCCGGGAGACCATGATCAACGACGGGAGCTGCGGCGTGCGTGAGCTTATCAGCTGGGTGCAGTCCTACATGGTCTGCGGGAGCGTGCTGGAAGCCGCAAAATACACGGTGCTCTCCTCCGTCTCCGGCGACCCGGAAAACCGCGCCGACATACTCTCCTCCTGCCTGGAGCAGAAATTCGCTGCATAAGGGGGACGCCTATGGACTTTCAGAAGGAACAACAGTTAAGGAGCCGCCTGGCAAGGAACATCCGGCGCCTGCGCATGTCGCGCAGCCCCTGCCTTTCCCAGAAGATGCTCGCAAAAAAGCTGGGTGTCACCCAGAAAAGCATCTCCCGCTATGAGAACGCCAGATGCCTGCCGCCCGCCCATGTGCTTGTGGCGCTGGCGGAGGAATTCGGGCTGTCAACGGATGCGCTTTTCATGGAACGGCTTCCCCAAAATATGAAAAAGAAAAAAGGTACAAGTGCGGAAAGAAATTCTAAGCCAGCAGAAAACGCTGACTAAGAATTTCTAAGTTCCGCACCGAAGAATGCCCTTGCGGACATTCTTCACCCATATGACAGCGTAAAAAGATGCGCAGAAAAGAGGAATGAATGAGGACATCACACACAGCGATCCGCAGACGGATTGCAGACGAAAAAAGCAAACTGACGGATGAGCAGCTGTTCGCATCCCCGCAGTTTGCGGCATACCTGACGGACATTGCCGAAGGGACCACAGGCCGCTACCGGAGAAAGAGCAGCGTGCGCACCTACTGGGACGCACTGCCCCACGCGGACATTGCCCACACGGACAACCGCGTCATCACCGTAAACGCAGGCAACTACCTGACCAGGAGCTTCCCCACAAGGAGCCTCAAGGCAGACAGCCTGCTTGGAATCGTGGGGCATGAGTGCGGACACATCCTGTTCTCGGACTTCACCATGCTGGAAACCTACCACCAGGCGCTGTCCGGCGGCAGGTTCTACCCGCAGGAGCCGGAAGACCTGTCCGCAAAACAGGCACGCAGTTTAAGGGAGATCGGGGAATTCCTTGAGGAAAAGGATGAGGCGGTGATAAATGCCCTCTCAGGCATTGCACATTCCCTGGTGAACATGATGGAAGATGTCTATATTGAAGGCCGCATGTGCGACGCCTTCCCCGGCGGCTTAAGGACAGGCATACTGTTAAACAACCTGCGCTTTGCCGAGGAGATGGATTCCGTCACGGAAGAAATAGGCCACCAGCACCACGAAGTCTTTATCGTGGCAAACCTGCTGATCCAGTACGCCAAGACCGGCGACATCAACAACCTGGGCGGCTATAAGGGGCCATACCTTGACACCGTTTACGAGTGCATCCCTTATATAGACGATGCAGCCTATGATGACGATGCAAGGGTACGCTTCGATGCCGCCAACAAAATGCTCCTCCTTTTATGGCCCTACATGGAAAGCTATATCAAACAGGTACGGGAGGACATCAAGAACCACACAAACAAAGCAGAAACAGAAATGGGCGAGCAGCTTGCGGGCGGCACACCCCTGCCCGGCGGACTGGGGAAACCGGTGCCCGGCAAAAAGGGGAAACATGACCCCGGAAGCGACGAGGATGACCGCACCCAGCTCCAGCAGGTCCTTGATTACGAGGACGGACGGATAGAGCTGGAAAAGACGGATGAGATCGGGGAGGACGGCGACGGCGGGACCAGCCGCACCAGCGACTATGCCGGCTCAGGCTATGTATCACAGGCAGCGGAAGACATGGAACGCATCATGACGCAGCTTGCGGAGGATGCCGCCTATGCTTCCTATGAACAGGAACTTTCGGAGGAGCTGCAGGCGGAATCGGACAAGATCCGGTACGGCAACGCCCACAGGGGCGTGCATGTCAATGTCAACCGCATGGGCTATGTGGATTCTTCCTACATGGAAGCATACCAGAAAGTCGCACCGCCGCTCCTCCTAATCTCCAAAAGGCTGCAGAAACAGGTCTCACAGATATTGAAAGACTACAAGGAAGGCGGGAAACTGGACAACCTTCCCATGGGAAAACGGATCAACGTGCGCAATGCTGTCCGCAATGACGGGAGGCTGTTCTACAAGCTGAAGCTCCCCAATGACCGGACGGATATTGCCGTTGCCATCTTGAATGACGAAAGCGGCTCCATGAGTTCCTCCAACCGCATCACCTATGCCCGTTCCGCTTCCATCATCCTGCATGATTTCTGCAGGGGGCTGGGCATCCCGGTGGCCATCTACGGCCACACGGAATTTGATGACGTGGAGCTTTACGCCTATGCGGAATTTGATTCCATCGACAACAAGGACCATTACCGCCTGATGGACATGAGCGCCAGAAGCGGGAACCGTGACGGCGCCGCCCTGCGCTATGTGGCAGAACGCCTGATGACAAGGCCGGAAGCCATAAAGCTCCTGATCGTCATCTCGGACGGGCAGCCTGCGGCAGACAATTATTACGGAACGGAAGCAGAGGCAGACCTGCGGGGCATCAAGAAAGAATATTCCGCCAGAGGGATACAGATGTTCGCCGCAGCCATCGGAAGCGACAAGCCGAACATCCAGCGTATCTACGGGGACGGCTTCCTTGACATCACAAACCTGGAAAAGCTCCCTGTCAACCTGGGCAGGCTGATCATCCAGAAGGTAAAGAACCAGTATGCGGCATAAATGATATGCCGCCCACAAAAATAACAGAAAGAAGGTATCCATATGAACACGAATGAAGACTACATCTCCAACCAGATCGCTGTCTACAAGAACAGCAAGACCCTGCTGGAATTCCAGGACAAGCTGAAGGTGGCACCCATCACATCCTATGCCCATATCCACGCAGGCGGAGAGACAGGCGCAGACGGAAGGCGGATGCACTCCCTGATCGGCATCCTGATGAAGGATTATTCCAAAGGCACCGGGGATAAGGCCGTCACGGTATGCGCCAACATCTCCCCGAAGGAGGCAAAGTTCATCTTAAGCCGCCTGACTGCCGGTTTCCAGGAATACACCTTCCAGCAGGACAAGATCTTCGGTGACAAAGACGAACACGGCTATGCAAAGGTATCAAAGGTGCGGATCATCCGCGCCACAAAGGACAGCAAAGGCGCGGTGCGGAAAATCCCCTGGTATGTGGAAGTGGAGAACGGCAAAGGCATCCCACAGAAAAATGCCAACGGCGGGACGTACATGAAAGCCAATTCCTTCGTCAGTACGGGAAAGGTATATGCCAACTTGAGCGATCTTGACCTTTTTGACCTCTTAAGCAGCGTATCCTCCTACATCGACTGCTGGGAACACGCCATTGCGCCGGCACTTATCACCAAAGCCAAAAACGCCGTGGCAGCAAGGCAGTCAGCCAGGAATGCCGCATAGCATAA
>CAJTMX010000069.1 GCA_910577235.1 uncultured Acetatifactor sp.
CCGGCATTTATCAAGGCTTTATTCCCGAAATCGGTGTGGGAAGTTTGAGTTATAATGCCAAAAAAGTTTCTCTCTGTTTCGATAGGGAATCATGATATGGTTACACCCCGCATGTCCGAAGTACGGGACTAATGCGGGGTGTATAAAGATAAAAGACATCATTTTGTATAAAACACCAGCGTGAGCCTGTCGTTGACGGCTCTGGTCTCTCCGGTTCGCACATAGCCCATTTTCTCATACAGATAGCAGTTTTTTTCCTCCTGCAGGATAGTATCCAGCTCCCATTTGTCCGCACCGTGTATCTCCTCGCACAGACGGATCGCCTTCTGAGCGATCCCCTGTCCCTGGAACCGCGGCAGTATAAATATGGGGGAAAGCCGCTTATTCTTACCCTCTTCCTGTTTGTCCACCACCCGTATGGCCCCCACTTTCCGGTCATCCCGGCAGATAAAATAGTAATAGGTAAAATCCTGGCGCAGACGGGCCTCCACCTTTTCCACCGTCTCGCATCCGGGGCTTGTGTCAAAGTCCTGATACCTGTCCAGCAGTTCCCGGAACGCCTCCAACTGCATGGCGTGTATCTCCCGGGCGTCCGCCACGCCCGCACGTATCAATTTTATTTCCATGTTTACTCCTTTCAGGTCCCTGTATTTTGCTTAAATAGATCGCTCCAGATCTCACTGACCTCTTCCTGACAGATGGTCCCCGTTTTCTCCGTAAACACTCCGTTCTCATAAAAATATTCCTGATATTTTACGTTCTCACTATCTCCGTTTTCGTGATCTTTGCTCTCTTGATTTCCGTTATCCCCGTTGCCCCCAAAGTGCACGGACAACGCGCCCTGGCAGAAATATCCCTCGCTTTCATCGTACCCATATCGGTAGATCGTATGGCCGTCCCATTCCGGTATATACTCGTCGATATACTGTTTCTCATAGGATATATTATAGTAACAGAATACGCCCTGCTCTTCCTCTCCATCCACCGCAGGCTCTTCCCGAAATACCCCCTCTTCCTCCCGCCACAGGTATACTTTCCAGTAGGGATGCCCAATATTCATCCACAGCAACACCAGGTCTTCCTTTCCGTCAAAGTTCATATCCTGTATATAGAAATTGCCCGCGAAATGCCCCTGGCCTTCCTCCCAGTCGATACTCCCGATATTCTCCACGAAATCCGCCTCCGGCATATTGATCAGATAGGGGGAAGTCTCCGTCAACTCCTGTACCAGTGCTCCTTTTTTGTCATAGACGGAAAAATAGAGTCGCCGTTTCTCCGTCGCGCTAAAAGCAATGTCCGTGCTGATCCCGTCCAGATACAGGTCGTATTCCCGTCCCGATGCCACCGGAATGTGCCAGTCGGGACGGTGAGAGGGGAACCACTCCAGTTTTTCCAGCAGTTCCTCCAGAGACTGCTCCGGGGCGATCCACCGGTAGTCGCCCTTGTCATAGGCGGCGCATTCCTCCTCCGTCACCTCAACACCGTCAATAGAGCGCACAGGTTCAAAGTTTTCATATTCATCCTCATTATCCGGCTGCCCATTCCCGTTGACATCCTCAAAATAGAGTGTCTTAATCGTTACCACATGTTCCAGAGAATGTTCCGAATTGGCAGTCATATAAGTGGTATAGACCATCGCTCCGGCGAAATCCGCGTCGTCGTTGCGCAGGCTGTTTTTGCCCGGCGCATATTGATATCCCGCATTCCCCCAGGCCCCATAAGCCCAGTCGTTCATCAGACAGTACACTCTCCCCGCGTCATAGGTATACAGGCTCATATAGTAACCGTTTATACTTGCCGCCAGCTCGGGGATACCGTCCCCGTCAAAATCGATCAGATCATATACCAATCGCGGCGGAGAGATCAAATCGTCCTCCCGCTCTTTTCTTTCACGCAGATCGTACACCCTGCTCACCGCCGCATAGGCCTCCTGCCAGCAGGTGAACTCGCCGTTCTCCTTCCCGCCGGACAAAAAAGAGCGAATCCCGGAGCAGGTCAATGAATCCGCCTGGGAGGACAGCTTATCAGACACTTCCTCCTGACAGTAAAAATAGTTTCCCTCCCCATAATAAACCGCGGCGATACGGGTATCCCCATAGGTTACCAGCAGCAGGATATCCGTGCTCCCGTCATAATTCATATCAAAAAAGGATACTTCGTCCAGACTGCGGAAATCCTCCCCCGCCAGTCCCTCCGGGACATAGGCGGACAACTCCTCAAGAACCTCTCCCTCCCGGATTAGCTGCACGCGAAACTCCGGGTGTTCCCGGGACGGCGCAAAGGGAACAAACCAGACCTTTCCGTTATCTCCGCCGAGCCGTACCTGGAAAGTCTGCTCAGAAATACAGTCCGCTCCGAACATCTCCTGCATGGAGGTGAGCTCCACAGGAGAATCTGAGGTTTCCGCGGAGTCTGCCGGAATCTCTATCTCTGCGTCCACGGTAGACGGCTGGGGCAAAACCGTTTTCCCCGGCATCCGCCCGCAGGCCGTAAATATCCCCGCTATACACAGCATTAAAGAAAAAGCGCGCCTTAACTTTATTCCCTCCATCTGACCACTTCCTCCAGTGCCTTCCTCGGTTTGGCCAGGGGCATTTCTCCGGCATATCCCACCGCCATGGCAGCACACAGCGTTCCCTCTGCATCCAACCATTTTTCGAGTTCACTCTGGGCAAAAAATGTATTGCATATCCACAGACTCCCCAGCCCCAGTGCCCCGGCTGCCAGCGACATATTTTCCATAGCCGCGCCTATGGACTGTACGTTGCATATCTCCGAGACACGCTCCTCGACCGTCAGCATTTTCCCTATATCCGCTCCCAGCACGTTTATCACAAAGATAATTACCGGAGCCTGTCTCATGATCCTCAGACTCTGCCACGCTCCCAGTAAATGCTCTGCGCTCCCGGGCAAAAGGGGATCGGTTTTCTCCCGCTCCAGCCCCCTTTCCATCGCGTCAAGCGCCTCTGTCCTGGCCTTTCCTTCTGTCACGATGAATCTCCAGGGCTGACGGTTTTTGGAGGAGGGAGCCAGGATCGCCGCCCTCAGAATCTCTTCCACTGACTCGCGGGACACTTTCGCCTGCTCATAGCGGCGGATACTCCTTCTGTCTTTTATCGCCTGCATTACCCCGCAGTCTGTCCGCAGTTCCCGCATTGGATATTCATTTTCCCTGCCCTTTTTCTGCATACCTTTCTCCTACCGATGATAGATCAGCACCACATCTCTCTCCCGGATAGGGCTGTCCTCCCGGGGCGGGATATTCTTATTCCCACGCTTTAACATGATCACATGGCTGCGCCGGGAGATATCCAGATCCCGTATCTCCAGCCCGATCCACGGATGCCCTTTCTCTATGGTCACCTCTTCCACATTGGCCTCAATACGCATATGACTCATGCTGCCCAGCACCATGATATCCCCTGCCTGGATCTTAAGCTCCTCCCAGGGGATTAAAACTTCCCTGTCCCGCAGTATCGTAGCCGTATACAGCCCCTGGGGCAACGTGATCTGCTCCAGCTCCTGCCCGATATAGGGATGCTCCAGCGTGATCTCCAATGTCACAAAATCCGCATCCATGCTGGTGAGCGTACCCTTTTTTATGCTGGTATAGTACTCCACAAAACCCGCGGAAATGATACCTGTTGGAATCGCCACCATGCCCACCCCCAGAAAGGCGATGACGATGGCCATGATCTGGCCCCCCACCGTGATGGGGTAGATATCCCCATACCCCACTGTCAGAAGAGTGGAAACCGACCACCAGATGCCGGAAAAAGCATTGGAAAAATGCTCCGGCTGGGCCTCATGCTCCAATCCGTACATGCACAGAGAAGAAGCCATCATCAGCACCAGCACCAAAAAGATAGAGTACATCAGCTGGTTCCGCTTTTCCTTAAGTACTGTGGTGATCACATGGAAAGCGTCATACTTGGCGTTGATGCGGAACAGCCGCAGGATACGCACTACCCGGAACATTCGGAAAGCCACCGCGCCGCTGGGAAACACAAAGGGCAAAAAATAGGGCAATATAGTCAGCAGATCCACGATACCGTAAAAAGAGAGCGCAAACTTCAGTTTCGCCTGACCGTACCCTGCCTCGGGATACAGATACTGCGCAGTCCACAGCCTGAGGATATACTCTACCGTAAAGATGACTATCGTTACCAGCTCCGCCGTCTGCAGCAGAGTCTCGTACCTTGCCAGCTGCGCAAAGGTCTGGCAGAAAGTGATCACGATGTTCAGCGCAATAACAAATATGATAAACACATCAAATACCATGCTGGGAACATCCGTATGGTTTCCAACCTGTATGATCTCAAAAATACGCTTTTTGAATTGTACAAGCTTGTTCAATACCGTTTTCCTCCACATATCCGCCGATTCCTCTCTCACCGGAATACCGTTTTTCTCTCCGCAATATTCTCTATAGATACATCTTTGTCATTTCATAAACACAAAAGCTCTCAGTTCAAACAGCATACGGCCTGCAAAGAAACCCCCTATCCAATCCGAACTCCCCGGATCGCCGTGATAACCTGTACTCACCCGGAAAAAAACCGCATGCCGCCCTGTCACGTTTTTAACAACTCCGCTCGCCACGCCGTCACAGCTGCCCACCGCGCAACTGCCGATCTCCTCGCCCTCCTCGCTGTCTATATGGATATGTAAAGTGCTTTCGCAGCCGCAGCCATTTATCATCGCGGCAAACTCCATGGTCCTGCTGGAGTAGTCCTCCCCAAAATCAAAGTACTTATAGCCGATCACACAGCTCTCCGTGATACCGGTGATCACCCGTTCAAAGACGGATTTCTCCGTCACAAAGGCCCCTCCCTTTAACACGCAGGCAATATCCGCCGGAATCTCACGGTAGGGAGAAAGCGCCTCCTCAAATCCCAGAGAGGTCATCTCCACCGCAGGTATGGTCCCATCCGGCAGAATCCTGATCTTCTCCACACAGGCCCGGCGGGAAAAGACGCTGTTGTTGGTCATACGGTGGTAAAAAATGTACCACTGTCCCCGGATGCAGGCGATAGATCCATGGTCGTTGCCTCCCGGATAATCCACCCCGTTGTCAATGATATATCCCCTGTAAGTAAAGGGACCCGTGGGTCTGTCCGAAGTGGCGTAGGCCAGCCTGCTGCCCCGCCGGGGAGAATAGATCAGGTAGTACACGTCCCCCACCTTGCGGGGAGAGGCGGCCTCAAAGAAAAAGCTGTCTCTCTCACAGAAACCGCGCTCTTCATCCGCTTTGTTGGGAATGATATGATCGATGCAGGTTCCGTCCAGCACCTCGTACATATTGCCGGGGTTTATCTGCGCCATAAAGGAATGCTCATAGCCACAGTAAATATATACCTTTCCGTCATCATCCACCAAAACCCCCGGGTCCACAAACCATCCGTCCTGACAGATATCATCCGGTATCGTATACCCGTATCTGGACAGCAGCCGGAAAGGTCCCTCCGGCCTGTCGCTAACCGCCACACAGCCCTTTGCGCCGATAATATAGGCAAACAGATAATACTTGCCGTCCTTTTCCACCACGTCCGGCGCGTAGAGTTCGTTCCCTTCTTTTGTCCAGTCCGTATCTGCCGGATGGTCGCGGTCCGCCAGTGTATGAAAGATATCTCCGTGACAGATCCAGTCATTCAGGTTGTCCACGGACGCGCTCCAGCATTTCAGCACATAGTCGCAGAACCTTGCCGATCCGGCTCTGTCGTGGGAACCGTAGACATAAACACGATCGCCAAATACCCGGGGTTCTCCATCGGGAATATACTCCCAGTTCGGTAAATATGGATTCGCCATTTTTTATCCTCCTATACTAATTCTTTTGTAAAACATATGATCCGGTTGGCCTCGCAAAATCCCATGGCCATATGAAACCGCCGGCTGTCCTCATTGTCAAGCTCACAATCGCTGGCAAATTCCCGGCAGCCCTTATCCGCAGCCCATCTCTCACAAGCCCGCAGCAACTCTCCGGCATACCCCCGGCGCCGGAACTCCTCCCGCACAAACACTCCTTCCAGATATCCTACCGGAGAGGCCTGCGTTCCCTCCACATAGTCATGCCGCAGCTGACATTGGGCAAACCCCACGGGGATCTCCTGCTCATAATACAGAAAGAAACAGGCATCCTCCTTTGCCATAATACCCGCCAAATCCTCCTCAAGCTCCTGCGGAGAATCTTGTTCCCACAGCAGTGCTGCCAGCTCCGCCAACAGGGAAATATCCTCTTGTCTACCAATTTTTATCATAAGATCCTCTCCTTTTAATATTTTGCTCTTCCCTTTTTTTCACTTTTATGGTATGGTATATACATGGAAGCATAGCTCAGCTGGGATGAGCGCTCGCCTGACTAGCGGGAGGCCAAGGGTTCGAGCCCCTTTGCTTCCATTTTTGTTGCCCGCCTTTATTCCATTATAGGTTCTCCAAACGCTTTTATTCCCCCACAGCACGGCAAAAACAGTAAAAAAACAGCTGCCTGAGATATATCCCGGACAGCTATACGACCCAGATCGGACTCGAACCGACGACCTCCGCCGTGACAGGGCGGCGCTCTA
>CAJTMX010000070.1 GCA_910577235.1 uncultured Acetatifactor sp.
TCCTGTTCTTTGTGCAGAACAGCAGGGCCTATCAGTCCGATCTCATGAAAGTGACGGATGAGATTCAGATTCCGGTGCCGGTGGGACAGTATCAGCACGGTTCCTCCAGGTGGATGAGGGAAGAAGAAAAAGATAAGGTGTTTCAGGTCTGTATGATAAATCCCACGGATCCGATAATCCGGCAGCTGATAGATACCGGGTACGAGGGACTTGACTTTATGCGGGACACCGCAAAGACGGATGCCGGCGCCGCAGGAGGACGAGAGGACAGGGAACCTTCGGACGGTGCCGTTTCCATAGATCAGGATGCAGGACAGGAGACAGGAGAGGGAAAGGAGGAACGGACAAAGGAAGAAAAAAGAGAGGAAGAGCGGGGAAAGGAGGAACAGGAAAAAGAGGATAAAAAAGCGGAGGAAGGTTATGAGACGGTGGCGTATGTCTGGCAGAAACAGGAATCGGAGCCGGAACAGGGTGCATTCGCCGGAACAGAAAGACAGGCAGGAAACGGTCAGGATCCATATCGGATTCTGAAGGAGGGTGGCGTTGTGATCGGGATGAGCAGACACGGCAAAAGGGAGAAAATACATTACATTGGGGACGATACCCACACCCTCACCATAGGCGCGACCCGTTCCGGCAAGACAAGGACGCTGGTGCTGCAGTCTGTCTGTCTCATGGCGCTGGCTGGCGAGAGCCTTGTCATCAGCGATCCCAAGGCGGAGCTGTATCAGTATACAGCCCCTTTTCTGAAGAAACTGGGGTATGATGTGATCTGTCTTGATTTCAAGAATCCGGAAAAGAGCAGCCGTTACAACCTGCTCCAGCCTATTATTGACGCTGTGAACAGAGGGGAGACGGATAAAGCGGAGATGTATGCATGGGACATTACCAACATCCTTGTGGGAGATAACACCAGTAATGAGAAAATCTGGGAGAACGGGGAAAAGTCCACTATTGCGGCGGCCATCCTCTGTGTGGTGGTGGATAACGCCAAGCGGCCGGAGTATCAGAACCTCACCAATGTTTACTGGTTTGTGGCGGAGATGTGTAAGGCGGTAGGGAACAAAACGCCCATGCAGGAGTATGTCAAGAAACTGAAACCGGGGCACCCGGCCAGGGCGCTTTTATCAATCTCTGATGTGGCGCCCAGCAGGACGAAGGGGAGCTTTTACACCTCGGCGCTGACTACGCTGCGGCTGTTTACCTCAAGGGCCATTTTTTCTGTCACTCACAAGAGTGATTATAACATAGCGGACATCGGGAGAAGAAAGCAGGCGCTGTTCTTTATCCTGCCGGATGAAAAGACTACCTATTATCCCATTGCAAGTCTTATGGTGTCCCAACTTTATGAGATGCTGGTGCATCAGTCGGATGAAAGGGGAGGGAGGCTGATCAACCGGGTGAACTTTGTTCTGGAGGAATTCGGCAACTTTACCAGGATAAACGACCTGACGAACAAGCTGACCGTGGCAGGAGGCCGGGGTATGAGGTTCCATTTCTTTTTGCAGAGCTTTGAGCAGCTCACAGAGAAGTACAACCGGGAGACGGCGGCCATTGTCAAGTCCAACTGTCAGAGCTGGATTTATTTGCAGGCGGATGATAAGGAAACTTTGTCCGAAATCTGCGACAAGCTGGGGAAATATACCTGCTCCGGCTATCAGTTGTCAAGCCAGCATGGGAAGTATGTTAATCCGTCCTCCAGCAGCACTGTCAGTCTGGTGGGCAGGGAACTTCTGACAACGGATGAAATACGAAGGGTGTCGAGGCCCTATCAGATTGTGGTGTCCCGCTCCCACCCGGCGATGATGGTGTCACCGGATCTGTCACAGTGGTATTTTAACCGGATGTGCGGGCTGGGGGACAAGGAGCATAACCGCAGGGTCAGAGAGGAACGTGAGAGGAAGCGACCGGTACTTACCGGCGTAAAGGAGGACATCCCGCTGTGGAACATTTGGATCTACTATACAAAGGATCTTCAGATGAAGGAGGAAAAGCAGAGACAACAGGGGATTCCTGTGCAGGCAGGTTCTCTGTTCTCGGAAAAATTTATGCGAAGGGGAGGAAAGGCACCGGACAATGAAGAAGATGAATAAATGGTTACAGAGATGCAGGGCGGCGGCAAGGGCACTTTCTGCCGCCCTTGCCATGTTCCTGCTGGACGGCAGGATCGCTTATGCCAGCAGCAGTATCAACCAGAGCAGGCTTGCCTTGGGGACGGAGAGGCTGATTAAGGACGCTACTTCCTGGCTTATGGTGCTGGCGCCGATTGTGGCAGGGCTTTTGATTATCTATTTCTGCATCAGACGCAGCGCCGCAGATGAGATGGATCAGAAGAAATGGAACAACCGTATCGTGGTTGCCATTGTGTCCTGTATCGGGGCTGTGATTGGGAGCGCAACTTTAAACATTATTATCGGTTATTACCGGTAAACCACTCATTAAAATAAAAATGGAGGTATGAACACTATGAGAAAAATCAATGACACTATGAACAGACTGGCTGTAACTGTGTATGTAAAGGGCGGACGCTTGAAACAGAGAATCACCGGCATCCTTGCCAGAAAAGAGGGGGAGGGCTTTGTAGATACGGCCCTTAAGATTCTGATCTCTGTGGTGGTAGGTGCCTTGCTGCTGGCGGGACTTTACGCACTGTTCAAGAATACCATCCTGCCTACGCTGACGCAGAAGATCACAAATCTGTTTAATTATCAGGGGTAAAGCGCGTGTTATTTGGTAATAGAACGGTGTATTAGTGACGGAGAGCTGCCTGCCGGGAAACCGGCAGGCAGAGATTAATGTGTGCCCAGGTGGAAATGCGTCGAATAATGCGACGGTCTGCGTTGGAATGGAAGATAAGGAAAATTTTATTTATGTGGAGGGAAAAATGAAAGTAACAGCAAAAATTACAAAGAGCTTTACGGATGCAGGAAAACTGAAAGCGTTCGCCACGGTATGTCTGGCGGACGCTTTTTTAGTGACCGGCATCCGGGTTGTGGAGTGCGAAAAAGGGATCACTGTGTTCATGCCCAGCATGAAGGACAAGGAGGACGAGTACCGGGATGTATGTTTCCCAATCAAGCCGGAGCTGCGCAGCCAGATCAATACGGCTGTATTAAACGCCTACGATGCAAGCCAGAAGGAAAATGAAACGGATGAGGAATAGCAGAAAAGAGATTATGCGAGGGGAGGTGACCTGAATTGGAGGTTATATTGGTACTCCTTATCGTGGCGATTTTAAACGGGGCAATAGTCTACATTGATTCAATGCTGCAGGACCTGGTGCCCATGACGCTATATGCCGACCGATATATGCTGACGGCAAATGGTGGGAGTATGATTGATACGCTTTTTGATATTTTGCTGGGCTTCGGAGTATCTCTGATTATCCTGAAATTCCTGAAAAAGGGTTTTGAGTGCTATGTTATGTGGACTGACGGGGATCCTGACACGGAACCAATCAGTATTGTCATTCGCTTTATGCAGGCAGTGGTGATAGCAGTTTGTTTCCCAATCCTGTATGGCTGGATGGCGAAGGCCGCAGAGGGTCTGATTGATGACCTGCTGGTAGCGATAGGAGCCTCTACGGATTATGACTGGCAGACATGGGTAAACGGTATTTCATCGCTGGGGCTGGTGACGGCTATCTTTGGACTGATCTTTGTCATTTGCTATTTTATTCTGTATTTCCAGTTCCTGATGAGAGGGTTGGAAATCATGATTTTGCGGATTGGTATGCCTATGGCCTGCGTGGGGCTTTTGGATAACGATAAAGGGGTATTTAAAACCTATATCAACAAATTTTTCCAAAGCACCCTTGCGGTGGTAATCCAGATCTGTCTCTGTAAGCTGGGGGTAGGGATGATGCTGAATGTGGGTATCAACATGAATGTGTTCTGGGGGCTGGCCTGTCTGGTGCTTGCCATCAAGACGCCCGCATTCCTGCGTGACTTCCTTGTGCCCACAGGCGGAGGGGCAGGCGGTGTAATCAACAATGTATACCACTCCGTGCGGCTGGTGGGAATGGTAAAAGGCATGGCAAAGTAAGTGGTGCAAGTATGCAGGACACAAATTCACGGAAACGGAAAGGGTGGAGCATTTGAATGTAGATGATATTTCCAAAGCTATAATCGGCCTGATCCGGGCAGGTGCAGCATTTCGGTTTGTATACTGCATGGTACGCCTGCAGGGGGCGGAAGAGGAACAGGCGCAATACCGGAAGAGGGCAAAAAATACGGTATTGTTCTACGTCATAGCCGAAAGCATCTGGCAGATCAGGGATATTGTGATGTATTACTATAAGTGATGTGGCTCATGGGACGGGTCGGAAAGGAGGAAGTACGGAAGAGCAGAAATGGGAACTGTATATTCCCAGTGGGGTAAAGGCGGAGAATGAATTGTTCAACGGTTTTGGACGGAGGGAGCTTTTGCAGAGTGCTGCAGGCTCCCTTTTTGGCGGCGCTGTTGCCGCCGTGATCTGGCTGTGTTCGGGAAATGTAGCGTTTACCGTGGTTGCGGCCCTGACGGGAATCTTTGGGAGTGTGATGATGTGTACCAGAGACCAGAACAATCAGAGTGTGGTCGATCAGATCGGGAACATGGTGCGTTTTGCAAGAAATCAGCAGATTTACCCTTACCGGGCTTTAAGAGAATGGGGCGTATGGTGAGGCGGAAACAAAATTACCAATTCAATTTGGATGCTATTCTGCCGGAAGAGAGAAAAGGAGATGTGAATACCTCTCAAACCAAAACAGGAGGTCTGTTTGGAATTTTTGGATTTATTCAGTGGAATAGGCGGCTTTAGAAGAGGATTGGAACGGAGCGGACACAAATGTGTCGGTCATGTGGAGATCGACAGGTATGCGAACATCAGTTACATGGCAATGTACGGCCTTGCTCCCTGTAAGTATGGGAAATGCGGGGAAGGAAACTGTTGCCGGATATGCAGTAAGGAGGTAAGTGAACACTGTGACGGAAATCATTGCAAAGGCGAATGGTTCGCCAAAGATATTAAGCAGCTCTCAGCAGGAGAGATTCCAAGAGCTGAAATCTGGACTTTCGGCTTTCCTTGCACAGACATTTCCCTGTCAGGAAAGCGGGCAGGTCTTGCCGGAGAGCGAAGTGGATTATTTTTTACGGTTGCTGGTTTGCTCAAAGGCACGCCGACCCAGGATAGACCCCGCATCCTTATCATTGAGAATGTTAAGCATCTTCTGTCAAGCAAGGAAGGCGGGGATTTTACCGCCGTTCTGCTTAACTTATGGCAAGCAGGGTATGACCTTGAATGGCAGTGTGTCAACAGTAAGGACTTCGGCGTCCCCCAGCACAGGGAGCGAGTGTACCTTGTTGGACATCTTGGAGGAATCCGTGGACGAAAAATATTTCCTATCAGCGGAACAAACACAGCGTCTGTTAAAGAAATTATAGGGGGACACCAGGGGAGTCGGGTTTATGATTCAGGCGGGCTCTCTGTTACCTTGACAGCCCAAGGGGGTGGAGCAGGAGGAAAGACGGGACTGTATCTCTGTGAGACAAAGAAACCGGAAGAATGGAGGGAATGTCTGCGGGAGAACGGCAGGGAGGTATGCGGTGCGCTTAATTATGCCGGGTTTTTGACGCAGAAGAAGGAGCCGGATATGACAGGAATATCCCGGTGCCTGGTGTCCCACTACAATGCGGGGATCACAAGGTTTGGGGAAAGCTCCGGCGTGATGTATTGTAAAGCCTGTGACGAAAAGTGTGTACAGGAGGGGGCGGCTCTGATGCCGGAGAGGGAGGACATAAGGCAGAACGGCAGGAGGTTTCCAGAGAACGGGGAACCGGGATTTACGCTGACTGCTGTTGACCGCCACGGCGTGATGCTGCTGGAGTGCCCTTACCGGAACGGCATGCCTATCAGGGAGGCGACCAGACAGGGCTATGTGATGGCAAAACATGGGGACGGGGTCAACCTGTCTTATCCTAACAGCAGATTCAGAAGAGGGCGGGTAGGAAAACAGTGTTCTCAGACGCTTTTGACAGCGGGCAGCATGGGGGTGGTGGTTTACTGCCGCATCCGCAGGCTGACTCCCAGAGAGTGTTTCAGGCTGCAGGCATTTGAAGATTTTCTGTTTGACCGGGCCAGAGCCGCAGGGGTCAGTGACGCACAGCTTTACAAGCAGGCAGGCAATTCCGTGACGGTTAATATTGTCTATGAGATTGGAAAGCGGCTTGCGGAAATGGAGGATAATATCCTTG
>CAJTMX010000071.1 GCA_910577235.1 uncultured Acetatifactor sp.
TCTCACGTTTGCCCTCATTGCCATCCTCATTAGAAGATTTTAAACAGGCTCTTAGGCGAGATGTTCGACACGATGTTTCCCCTGCCCAATGAAGTGTTCCAACTTGGACTCAAAGTGGATGATCTGTTGGTGTACCTTTACCTCCAGTATCAAAAAGGCGTACGGAGCAGTCAGTGCTGACCAGGGCGGAGGCGGACGTCATGATCGCCAAGATCGCGGCATTCATGAAGAAAAACGATAATGCCGTTGGCGCCCCTGCGACCCGGGCCGGCGTTGCCCGACGCACCGCATCCATGATCGATGGGTGATCGCACATAACCAGAAGATAAGCCGCATCGCAGACAGGGTCTGTGATGCGGCTTATCTGTCGCCTTGCGAATAAATGCGTTCTATCAACCAGCCGTTTCGTTCAAACACTATATTTAGATGCCACTAAGCAAAATTTTGAAACAGCGGTTTTTTGCCAGGGCTAAAAATTCATCTGCAAATTGCACCAGCGTCTACAAAGAAAAAGCCGCCGCCTCACAGCTGATTCAGCTCCCTCCTCAGCCGCTCCGCAATGGTGGCCTTCTCGTCCTGCGTCTTCGCCCGCTCATACGCTGACAGGGCCTCGTCCCGGAGCCGCTCGGACTCTGTTTCCCACACCAGAAAATCTACCTTTGTCATGGCGCCCTTTTTCGTGCGGGCAAAGTATTTTTTATAGGCCCGCTGGTGGATGGCCCAGATCTCGTTGTTGAGCACCTTGGCCCGGAAGCTCTTGGCGGAACCCACCTCCCGGCAGGTCTTTCCCTCCCCGCTGTTGGGCGCGGGCTGGTCGCAGTAGTTGTAGCTGACCCCCGGCATCTGCAAGAACCACCGTCCACAGTTGGCGCACCGCTTGGGGACGAAGCCCCGCTGCAGGCCCCGCATCAACTCCACATAGACGAAATCTTTGAGCCGGTCAAAGTACAGCTTCTCCACCAGCTCGTGGCTCCCCTCGTCGATCTCCAGCACGGCGTACTGGATGTTCACCTGGGGCGCGTCCACCTCCGATGACTGTCCAAGACTCACGCCGCTCACAAAAGCGTCCAAACAATTTTCATAGATCTGCTGGGCCAGGGGAAGCTTTCTCTGGCCCTTCTTTTTTTCAAAGGCTCTCTGCTGGAACGCCTCCGTTAAAAACCAGGCGTACCTCTCCTGGATAAAGCGGACGGCGCCAGCCTGTTCCCGCATATAGGCGGCATCCTTTTTCCCATCTGAGAGGATATACGCTTCAAAGGCGGCCCGCGCCTCGCCGACTACAAAACACTCCACGGGCAATTCGTTGAACTGCCGCAGGTCAGACAGGAACAGGCGAAAATAAGGGAGAGAGGACAGATCCCTCACCGCGTCCATAAATGCCCGCGGCGCTGCTTGGGCGTCCTTCTCCTCCATGGCCTGTTTCAAAGCAGAAAGCGTGTGTTCGTATGGCGTGACATCGTAGTTCAGCAGCTCGGTCAAGGTCTCACCGTAAGGATGGGGCGCTGGGTCATGCTCCACCCAGTAGGCACTCTGTCCAAACTGCACTTTGACGTGTGTGCGTGGCCGATCTATGTCAAACAGGTCTTTTCCCAAAATGCCCATCGCTCCGCCTCCAGTAGATAATGTAGCTCACGCAATAGTGTATACGTCTATATGATACAAAACCTATTGACGAATGTCAAGCGAGATGATAAGCTGGAAAAGCAAAATAGAGAATGAAGTTCAGGAGAGCAAAAGCAAATTTTGCAGGCCGCACCTCGACAACTGAATACCCACCACCGAAAGACATACTCCCTGGGAAAAGTACCGCCAAGACTCTCAATACGGGATGAGCGTACCAACAGGGTGAAAACGCCCCAGCAAAACTCTGGGACAGGAACGAGTACGGCGTGTGGCCAACAAAAATTCAATGAAAGGAATCGAAATGAAGTTATCTGAGTACAAAAGTTATGACGATCTGCCGCTGTTTCTGAATGCGGCAACAGTGGCAAAGGTATTAGGCGTGTCGCCGTCCAGCAGTTACGAGTTAATGCATGAGCCAGACTTCCCCGTCCTCAAAGTTGGGAATCGAATGATGGTTCCCAAAGAGAAATTTGTGGAATGGGTAGGCCAACACACCGGCGGAGGTACTGGCCGGTGAGAAAATACACTCCGCTCGTTGGATGTCTCAAACGCAATCCAAGGCACTCCCGATTTCCTATTCCCAATGTGGTGTGGAAGTACAAACTCAAACCAATTGAGTTTGTACTTCTGTCCTACCTCTGCTGTCAACACTCCCATGACAGTACAAATGTATCTCCAGAAATGGTTGCGAAGGGCACCCACATGACAGTGGTCACAGTAAAAAAGTATCTGGCCAGCCTGGTTGGCAGAAAGCTCACCACAGATGAGGAGTGGTTTCTCGCTCCCGCTTTCCAACACGCTGGTGACAGAAAGTTTTTCACTTTGCCCAACGAAATTTTTCTGCTGAACCTTCCGCCTTCTGTGTTCATGGTGTACGCCTATCTGCTGCTGATTGAGGATCGCCAGACGCACACCTGCCATCCCAGCTATAACACCATCGCCGCTGTAACAGGACTGGTAAAGAACACCGCAATGAAAAGTATCAATACGCTTCTGGAGATGGGTCTTATCGCTGTGGAGCACAGCAGTTATTTCGACCAGCGCGGGATGAAGTGGACGGGCAATAACCTCTACACGATCCTACCGACGCAGGTGGCGGTTGATCAGTTCCATCAGAGGCAGCTCCACCAATTGGAACTGGATGCAGAACGCAGACGTGTCCGCAAGCGGCAAGAGACACACGATCACCGCCATTCGAGGGCAGTTCTGTTTAGCCCGCCTGCTCCGGGAACCTCCGCTCCAGCGCCAGCCACATGACCCAATTTGAGAGCCTGCGTTGGGGCTCTCTCAAGTCAGCGCCCTTGTTTCGCACTGTAAGCCCGTTTGTTGCCCTCCTGTAGACTGGGTGGCATCCGTGCACCTCCCAGCCCGTGAAGCGCGGCGTTGGCCCCTGTGTGGCCCGCTGTGGGAGGGCGGGTCGTGTAGGGCCGGACAGCGGAAAAATGTGCCACGCTGTAATCAGTAAGAGCCACGCAGACACGGGGCGAAGGGCAGCGCAGACGGGGGTCCCCGCCGCAACCCAGCGCAGCGGTTGCGGTGGGGAGAGGAGGAGCGGCGGAATGAGTGAGCCCTGCCGCTCGCGGCGGGGCGAGGGATATGAAGCCTGCGACGACGACAAGCAGGATAAACGCCGGCGTCACAAGTGACACCCGGCAGGTCACATCGGCCCGCAGTGCGGACCGTTTTAAGGGCTTCCGGGACTTTCCCGCGGGGCTCTTAACAGGCGTCTGTTTTCGGCGAAAAACTGGCCAGTGGCGTCTGTTTTTCCACAAATACAGCCGTCCCAACGGTTTGGGACGGCGTCTATCAAGGGTTTGGAGGTGTGAAAGACACTTTGAGTACAGAAAACAAGGATCGGCTGGCCCTGCGCATGAAGCCGGACACCAAGCGAAAAATCGAGCAGTGGTACAAAGCGGCTGGCTGCCGCAGCAAAAACCAGTTCGTGGAGCAGGCGGTGAATTTCTACGTGGATCATCTGGCCGTCCAGGACGACAGCGGCACATTGCCCAGGGCAGTACTCTCGTCCCTGGATGGGCGGCTGGGGATGTTTGAAGATCGGATGGCTTCCCTGATCTACAAGCATACGGTGGAGCTGGACATGATGATGGGCATCCTGGCGGACAGCTACGAACTCACTGAGGAGGATCTGCGCCGCCGGCGGGCGGAGAGCGTGCGCAACGTCAAGAACACAAATGGGCAGATGCCTTTTGAGCAGAAGGTCCGCGCAGCCAATGAGGCGGAGGATGAATGGCCCGATTGATTTTGAAAAGCCCGTACATCAAAGGCGGCAAAGATGCGGGCGGCCACGCCAAGTACATCGCTACGCGGGAGCGGGTGGAGTTGGTTCCTGACGGGCGCCTCGCCACACAAAAGCAGGCGCAGCTCATCGACAGCCTGACAAAAGATTTTCCTGACGCGAAAAAGCTGCCTGAGTACAACAGCTACCGAGACAGTCCCACCAAAGTGAACGCCTCGGTGTTCATCACCCGGGCACTGGAGGACAGCTGGCCGGACGTTCAGCAGAGCGACATCTACGCAGAGTACATTGCCACCCGTCCCCGAGTTGAGCGTATAGGCAGCCACGGCCTGTTCGGCGATGAGGACTATGTGGATCTGAAAAAGGTGACATCGGAGCTGCAAACGTGCGAGAAAAATGTGTGGACGCACATTATCTCGCTGAAGCGGGAGGACGCCGCCCGCCTGGGTTACGACAGCGCCAGGACGTGGCGCAACCTGCTCCTCACACACCGCAACGACATCGCCGCCGCCATGAACATCCCGCCCAAAGAGTTTCGCTGGTACGCCGCATTCCACGATGAAGGCGACCATCCCCACGTCCACATGATGGCATGGTCTGCCGGAAATGCTCCGGGTTATCTCAGCCCGGTGGGCATTGAGAAAATCAAGTCCATGCTCACCAACGATATCTTCCGCCAAGAGCTGCTCCACGTCTACGAGCGGAAAAGCCAGTCTCGGGATGAGCTGATGGCGGAGGCCCGCCGCTCCATGCTGGAGCTGGCCAACGAGATGAAGCGGGGCGTCTGCGAACACCCGGAAGCGGAGCAACTGATGCTCACGCTGGCTCACGAGTTGAAAAATACGAAGGGTAAAAAACAGTACGGGTATCTCTCCAAATCTGTGAAGAAACAGGTGGATGACATCGTAGATCAAATGGCACGGTTGCCGTCAGTAAAAGAGTGCTATGAAAAATGGCTGGAGCTTCAACATGAGGTAAATGAGTTCTACTCGGACAAGCCCATGGAGAGCGTCCCACTGTCCCAACAGAAAGAGTTCCGCGCTATCCACAATGCTGTGATTCAAGCGGCGCTCCGGCTGGAGCATCTCACCTTTGAGGACAAGGGCATGGAGCGGTTCGATGAGCCGAACGATGTTTTCCAGAACGGCGAAGCCTGTGGACGGATTTGGTCGGTGGTCTGTGATGACGGCCTCCCCCTTGACCTGCGTGATGAAGGGGTAAAGCGGCTCCGCATACAGGCGGAAAATGGCGACCCCTACGCCCAGCTTTTACTGGGTAGGCTGTGCCGAGATGGCCCGCTGGTCACGCCGGACTGGTTGGAGGCGCGGTATTGGTTCGAGCAGGCGGCGCAAAGTCTGCCGGACGCACAGCACGCGCTGGGCAAATTATTGCTGACGGATGATGTGGAAGTCCATGACCGGGAGCAGGGCATCCGCTGGCTGAAGCGAGCCGCTGAGGGCGGGCACAAGTACGCCGCCTACCGTCTGGCCAAAGAATTTTTGAAGGATGGAAATGTAACGGAGGCCTTGCCTTGGCTTGCGGAGTCGGCAGAAACGGATAACCCGTATGCAGAATACCTTCTGGGCAAGCTGTATTGGGAGGGTGAAGATATCCCCCAGGACATGGGGCAGGCCGTCTACTGGCTGACCCAGGCGGCGGAGCAGGGGCACGCCTATGCCCAGATCCTGTTGGAGCGGCAGAATAGTCCTTCTCTGCCCTCCGCCATCTTGGCGGTGAACAGTCTGCTCCATTCAATAGGCCGCATCTTCCAGGACAACGCCCACGTTATAGACGGAACCCATGGCCAGCACACCGACCACAAGCTGCGGCGCAGAATCCAGGAAAAGAAGATCGCTATGGGCCACAAGCCAGACGATCATGTGGAGCAGGGCTGGGGCAGTACGACTATGTGACCCACAGGATTTTTGCTGCTGAAAGCGAGGCGCTGTATGTTGTGCCTATCCAACCTTTTGGGGCGTGACATTGGCGAGATATTCTTCCATCGTGATCTCACCGGCCAGCATTTTCCGGCAGAGAACAACATGGTCGGGATTAACTGCAAAGCCTTCCATCTCTAATGAAGCAGTGGCAGTACGGATGGCGTGTTCAATAGCAGCTTGGTTCACAGCAACAACCTCCCGTAGAACAAGTTATGACCAGT
>CAJTMX010000072.1 GCA_910577235.1 uncultured Acetatifactor sp.
AGGCACTTAACACTGGGAGAACACCCGAAAAATCAGCACAATTTTCCTCCGTCCATTTCATGTACTGTGTCGCACAGCATATGGATATCCTCTGGATTGTGTGACACGATCAGGATTGTTTTCCCTTCTCCTTTCAGACGTAACAGCAGCTCCCTGATCTCTGCCACACCACTCTTGTCCAGTGCATTCATAGGTTCGTCCAGAATCAGTATATCCGGGTCTTCCATGATTGCCTGTGCTATCCCCAGTCGCTGTTTCATTCCCAGGGAATACTTTCCCACATGCTTTTTATCATCCGGATCAAGCCCTACCGCAGATATGGCACTGCGGATCTGCTCTTTCCCGATCACGCCCCTTAAGGATGCCAGATAGTCCAGATTTTTATAGGCACTTAAAGAAGGCAGAAAGCCGGGAGCCTCTATAATGACACCTATATTTTCCGGGAAATCCACATCCTTCCCAATCTCTTTCCCATTCACCCGCACATGCCCCTCATCCGGCTGCACCAGACCGCATATTATCTTAATAAGGACTGTCTTGCCCGAACCATTCCTGCCAATAATGCCATGGATCTTGCCTTTTTCAAAAGAAATGTTCACATGATCCAGTACCCGGATGCCCTTAAAAGACTTTACTATATCTTCCACGATAACCGCATTTTCCATGTTTTCCTCACTTCCGCTGTGCCGGCACAGCTTCTTTATATTTATCAAACCATCATTCCGCTTATGATACGAAGTTTCATTATGATATGAATCTTCATTGTGATACACAACTTTATTTGCTATGCCCGCAGGCCCTTTTTGATAAATACAGCTGAAACAACAATGATCACAGCCGATAAAATTATGATTCCAAAAAGATAACCTGTGCTGCTTCCGCCAACCTGCTGTATCATTCCCCAATAAGGCGGAAGGCAGGCGGCTGTCCGGGGAAAATTATCCCCTATGACAACCATGATCCCCTCCACTAAGAGATAAAAAACCACGGCTTTATGGACTCTCCTGTTTTTCCCGCACAATGCCACGGAAAACACAGACATAAGGAAACTGTGCAGAAAGAAAACCGCCAGAAAAAGCCCGAAGCCATTCCTTTTATAGTCGCCACTCCCCATACCTATTTCTGCAATCCCCACAAACAGGAGCAGATAGACCAGATTGGCTGCTGCAATGCCCAGTAACCGAGCCAGGAACCATTTTTTCATACTCCCTGACCTGACCATGGTGTAAACCCTAAGCACACCCATTTCCACATCCATGAAAAGGATGCTGACCGCAACCGGCGGCAGCACACACAGGTTCCAGCGTATGATTCCCAGAATGTCCATCCCCCTGCTCTCCTGCGGGGAAAAGCCTCCCAGAATAGCCATTGCTCCTTTATGCCCCGGCGTGACAGCAAAAAACAGCAGCCATGCCGCAAAATATATCATAATGGCACGTCTGTCCAGTATCCGACCGGCAATCCTCCATGGAAATCCTTTTTTCCATGGGAAAAGTTTTTCCCATTGGAATCTCCTTCTCCATTTTCTCATTGTCTCGTCCCCACCGTTATCCTGAAATCATACCTCCGGATGCCCTTAAAAATCATAAGGATTAAAATGACTGCCGCTCCCCCAAAGACTATAAAAGACTGCCAGAACGGCGGCAGCAATTCCCCATACTGCCCATGTACGCTGTGGTACATCAGCATACTGTTCCCCAAAAGGGAGTACCTTGCATAATAACGGGACTGGAAAACGCTGAGTATCAGGTAAAATACCGCATGGAGCAGCATGGTGGCTGCGTACCCTAAGTTTCTCGACAGCTTCAGGTTACAGAAAAAAAGGAAAAGGCTCATGACAAACGCATATGCCACATCCAGCGAAAAACCGATGAGAACCGCCTGCAGGGGAGAGAGCATCAGAATATGGGGATACGGGAAATAGGCGCTGTAATCCCCGGCATCCATTCCCTGTGACAGATAATAAAAAGGCTCACTCCAGAAATTCCCCGCATAAGCATTGCCCGAAAGGAACGCCGTTCCCGAAAGAAACACCACCATATAAAACAGGACGCAGGCACCAAACAGGTACATTATTTTACCTGCCAGCCATTTTTTACGGGAAACGCGCAAAAGGGTATATGTCTCATTTTCGGAAGAAAAGGGGATATCCGAAACCAGGAACACAATGCCCAGAAAAACCGCTGACGTGGTGTACCTTTCACAACAGAAATAGACAAACCCTTCCAATATGCAAAGGGGCCTGCCAATCCCTGACCCATATTCAAGCAGCGGCATGATGCCCACAATATGTATGGCACATCCCAGAAACAGTGCAATATAAAAGCGTGGGGAGCCACACGCCATCCGCAGCTGATGCCGGCATATCTTAAACATCCCACAACCTCCTTTTCGCCAATACGGAAAATAAAACGCAGACCAGTCCCAACAGCAGCACTTCGTAAAGCAGCGGATACAGAGTAAATGGTATGAATGTAGTATCCGGCATCAGCATATTGACCGGGCTTAACACCAGGAGAAACCCTATCCGGTAAAAAATCAGGTGTATGGAAAAATAGAGTGCAAAGGGTGCCGCCAGCGCCAGATACTTATTCGGGAGCAGAACGGATACCAGCAGACCTATATCAGACCAGATTGCCCCAAATAAGAAAGCAAGCGCCATCAGCATAAGTGCAAGCAGCAGACCGCCCCACACATACTGCATCCCGGCATATACCGTTTCATCAAATGTCGTGGAATACCCCCAGCTGTTCACATTTTCCAGGGTATCCAGCTTCCCGTTTACCAGATAGAACACTCCTGACAGGAAACACGGCAGAAATACTGCCAGCCCTCCCGCTATGGAGGAGCAAAGCAAAGTCTCCCTGATATACCGGCGCTTTGAAACTCTGGTCAATATGGATTTTATGTAACCACTGTTGTAGTCATCACAAAACGCCGCTGCTGCAGGCAGCACTGCCAGGATCGGCGCAAACAGGTCATAGCCGCTTAGGGTGTGGGATACTGCAATGTCATCCAGAAAAACAGCCCCCATATCCTTAAAAGTCAGTGCCGCGCCATATTTCGCATTATAACTGATAAGGTTTGCCACCCGGCTCCACATCAGAAACCAAGCCCCCACAAAGACACTCACAAGCATCGCCCGGGAAAAAATACTCATTTTTAATCTTCTGCCTAATGACCTGCTCACAGTGTATTCCCCCGTTCTTCCCAAATCAGTTCCCCTGTGACTGCATCAACGCCGAGTATCTTCTGGCGCTGGAAATTTCTTTCATCCCCATCCTCCCCAAGCAGGAACCTCCAGACAGGCGTGACCAGTATCTTTCCATCAGCAGAAATGACCACCACATATTCCAGGGTAATCTCGCTTGCCGATACCCGTCCTGCCCCCTCAAAGTTCAAAAATGCCGCCTGTTCCTGCAGTTTCCATACAGCCTCATCCGGGGAAAGTATTGTCCCTTCCAGTCCAGTGTCTTTTACGGAAAACAGGGAGCCGGACACCTTCTCAATGCCTTCATTGTCAAACAGGAGCGCTATGTCATTATATGCCGTTACTGGCATACCGTCCAGCATACGCTTATACACCAGCTTCAGGTAAGGGCGTCTCCCATTGTTCCCGTAAGCGTGGATAAAGTCCACTGCGTAATCCCCTGTGTCTGTTATGGCCTCCACCACCCGCCTGCATATGTCCTCCGCCCCGTCCAGGGAAGTGTTTATCCTGCTGTCCGAAACGGAACCCAGCCGGTTATCTTCAAATGGATACAGGTCATAATACCGGTTCTCAAACACGATGATCTGTTCACCGGGAATGGTTGCCCCGCCGTTGGAATAGCTGATCTGGTACAGAAAATAGTTCCTTATGGCAGAATCGATATCCAGCGTCCAGACATCATTCATTTCATCATATTCTGCCTGGTCCGCCGTTTCCGGAAATACCGACTCAAACAGGGCTGCACGTCTTTCCTCGGTAATGTCTTCCAGGACATATTCATACTGGCTGACTCTGGTTATTCCCTCCACGTTGACATCAGCACTGATAGAAAGCAATGTCCCGTCTGCCGCCGTGATAGTCTGTTCAATCCTTGTATCTGCGCAGGCAGCAAGGATTTCTGAAATCTCCCTGTCTGAAGAAAGACCGGAGGATTCTATAGGATCATTTTCAGGGGAGCCGCTATCCGGAAGAGACGCGTCATCCGAAGCAGGCTTTGCCTCACCTGACTGGCTTTCCCCTCCGCCTTCCCCTGTCTGGCTCTCCTGGTACTCATTACCTCCCACGGCAACCCTGATGCCTCCCCGTTCCTCGCTGTCCGGTTTCTGTGCGCAGGCTGTCATAAAACAGACAGCCGCCATAATTATCATAACTGCCTTTATCACACGTTTTTTATACATATCCGTCTCCGTTCCGCTCCCAGCCGATATAGGCTGTTGGAAGCTGTCTTTTACTTTTGATAGGAAATCCCCTCTATTCCACAAATGGATTGACATTCTCCCCATTGATGCTTACTTCAAACAGCAGGTTCGGGCCTGTCGCCATTCCGGTCTGTCCCAGTGTTGCAATAACCTGCCCCTGCTTTATTTCCTCGCCTTCAGACACCTTTATCTCCTTCAGATGGCCGTATTTAACAGTAATGCCTTCTCCTAAATCAACTATGATAAAGTTCCCTGTAGAGCTTTCAAAGGACGCCTCCGTCACCACTCCGTCCGCGACTGCATAGATCTCATCCCCGGCCGTTCCAACGATATTCACATGATCCGAATAAATTCCGTTTTCCTGCCAGCCATAAAGCCCCGATACATCCCGGCTGACCGTCGGCCAGATCCAGTCCGGATCAACCAGCTCCCCTGTACTGTATTGCTGTTCCCCTGTTTTTTGCCTCTCTGCCCGCTGCTCCATGAAATCAACTGCTTCGTCCATGACCTCCTTAGTCTCCCTGATTTCAAAATCAAAGAAACACATCCAGTCCTGCCCAAAGGCAAAATTGTTATTCGTGAGGACAAAATAGTACCAATCTCCTTCCGGCAGATTTTCTTCCATTGCCTTCACATCATAGCCTTCTGATATGTCAATGGAAACGACTCCCTGGGAGTGGGGGGCTATCGTCAGTCCTGACATCCTGATCTTTCCATTGTCCCCTTCCACTTCTTCACCGGTTGACCACTGCATGACCTTGACATTATCCTGCAGCTTTAATTCCCTGCCGGATTCATTGACAATGACAATTTCAAATCTGCCGTCACCCTGATAGGCTGGCGCAAACCCTGCCACATCCCCGTTCAGGTCTGAAAACTTTGCATATGCAAAAGCACACAGTATAACAAAACACAACAGACTGCCCGCCAAAAGCGCCATCTGCCTGACCTTATACCCGGCCGGCTTTCTCTCCGGAACAATGGCTGCCCCTGTTTTTTCCTGCACAATAGTCTGTATAGCCTTAAGGTTTTTCCTGTTGTATTTTTTCATGGAATGCTTTTCTTTCATGAAATGGTTTTCTTTCATGGGATGCCTTTTTTCCATTATGACTGGTCTCCTTCCCGCTTCTCCATCATTTTCCTCAGCTTCTGTCTCACATAATATAATCTGTTTTCCACCTGTTTCTTTGGCATATCCAGTGCCACCGCAATCTCCGCCGGTTTCTGCTCATAATAATACCGTCTCATGATCAGCTCTTTTTCCTTTTCATCCAGTTCATCAATACAAGACCGTAATTTATCCTTTTCTTCATCTGCCGCATCGTTTTCAGCATATCCCAGACTTTCTACCAAGATTTCTTCTATAAATATTTCCTTTTTTCTGGTAATCCGTCGATAGCTGTCAACTGCTTTCGACCTTGCTACTATGGAAAGCCATGAAGATAACTTCGCTTTGTCAGGATCATACTTTTCAGGATATTGCCACAGGTAAATAAACACATCTGCTACGCATTCCTCCACATCCTGGACGGAAGCCGCGTTGATCAGAATGGACGCGGCAATCTTCCAGAGAATCTTGGAATATTTCTGTACCACAAATGCCAGCATCC
>CAJTMX010000073.1 GCA_910577235.1 uncultured Acetatifactor sp.
TTATTTATTCCCGTGGGCAATGAGCAGATCAATTATGGTGGTGACTCCATCCCGGATGTCTGTGTCTGTGGAACTTCGGCAAATACAGCAGGCACTCGGTTTGGAAAAGTGTGGCATTTAAGCAGAATGGAGGTGTAAGGATGGCAGGATTTGTTTATTTTACGGACGAGCAGAAACAGCGGGCAAACGAGGTAGACCTGGAGGACTTCCTCTCCCGCCAGGGGGAGAAGCTGCTGCGCTCCGGCAGGGAGAAAAGGCTTCAAAGCGACCACAGCATCACGGTGCGGGGCAACCGCTGGTATGACCATGCGGCAGGGACCGGGGGCTGTGCCATCGACTTTGTGCAGATGCATTACAACAGCACATTCCCGGAGGCGGTCACCCTGCTCCTTGGCGGGGAGCAGGGGCAGGCATACCGCACCAGCGAGCCGGAAGGGGAAAAAGAGCCAAAGCCCTTTGCGTTGCCGGAGGCGAACCAGGACATGCGGCGGGCATATGCCTACCTGACAAAGAGCCGCTGCCTGGACCGGGAGGTGGTTTCCGCTTTCGCCGGGAAAAAGATGATCTATGAGGACGCAAAATACCACAACGTGGTGTTTGTGGGGTATGACGCGGACGGGACAGCCCGCCATGCCCATAAGAGGGGGAGCCATACGAAAGGAGAGGCGTTCAAGGGCAACGTGGACGGCAGCGATCCCAGGTACAGCTTCCGGCACCTGGGGAAAGGGAACACCGTCTATGTGTTTGAGGCCCCCATCGACATGCTGTCCTTTATCACGCTGCACAAAAAAGGCTGGCAGGAGAACAGCTATGTGGCATTAAGCGGCATATCGGCACACGCCATGCTCCAGGCGTTAAAGGACAGCCCCCAGGCCGGCACGGTGGTTCTCTGCCTGGACCATGACCCCGCAGGCATAGAGAACAGCTACCGGCTGGCGGACGCCGTAAAGGAACAGCGGCCGGATGTCCGCGTGAGGATGCTGCAGCCCGTCAACAAGGACTGGAATGAGGACCTGAAGGCACAGAATGGGATGGAGCCAATCCCGGCAAAGGAGCATCCGGGGATAGCGGAGTGCAGGGCGTGGTGCGGGACGCTCAAGGAAGTGGCGGAAAGCATCGATCCCAGGCATGCCACCGCGGAATCCCTGAAACGGTACCACTACGGGATCTATCAGACACTGCAGAAGGGGACCAGCCCGGAACAGCTGGAGGATGCCTTTGACGGGGACGGCCTGCTCCTGGCGGGGATCGCAGTCAGGATCATGGAAAAGTACGGAAAGGAGCTTGGGCGGGAGGCTGCGCCGGGGCAGATCATCGACAACCTGTGCGGCAGGTACAGGCCCCATAAGGACAGGGGAAACCTGAAATCCCGGCTTACAGACATGCAGGATGCCTTTGAAAGCGTGATGGCGTGTTTTGCAGGAACAGAGCCGGGAACGGATGAGGAAAAGGAAACGCTGGTCAAAAAATGTGTGGGCCTTACGATGGAATGCATCAGGGCCCACATTTTTGTGGCTGAAAAGCTGCAGGCCCAGAAACAGGAGGGAGGGATAAAACAGATATGCAGCCAGTCGTAATGCTGATACTGATGGGCGTGGGGATGTTTGCCGTCATCGGCGGCATCTCCCTGCTGTCCCATTATTACACCTTAAACGGGATCAAATCCCGGACCGTGGGGGACGGCCAGCACGGCACGGCCCGGTTTGCCACGGAAAAGGAGATCCGGGAAACCTATGCCCATGTCCCCTACGAGCCGGAGAGATGGCGCAGGGGCGAGAACCTGCCCGCAGCACAGGGGCTGGTGGTCGGGTACAAAAAACACGGGGCAGGCATCACCGCATTGGTGGACGAGGGGGACATCCACTGCCTGATGATCGGTGCCGCAGGCGTTGGCAAGACCGCCAACTTTCTATACCCCAACATCGAATACGCCTGTGCGTCCGGGATGAGCTTCGTGACCACGGACACCAAGGGCGACCTGTTCCGCAACTATGCGGGGATCGCAAAGGATTACTACGGCTACCGGGTATCCATCCTTGACCTGCGCAACCCCACCCGCTCGGACGGCGGCAACATCCTGACCATGGTGAACAAATACATGGATGAATACCTTGCGGACACAGGGAACCTGGCGGCCAAGGCCAGGGCGGAGAAGTATGCCAAGATCACGGCCAAGACCATCATCTGCTCGGACGGCGCGCAGGCCAGCAGCTACGGGCAGAACGCATTCTTTTATGACGCGGCGGAGGGGCTTTTGGCATCCGTGATCCTGCTGATCGCGGAATACTGCCCGCCCCAGAAGCGCCACATCGTCTCCGTGTTCAAGCTGCTCCAGGACCTGATGGCGCCGTCCCCCGTAAAGAACCGGAACCTATTCCAGCTTCTGATGGATAAGCTGCCCGCCGAACACAAGGCCAGGTGGTTTGCAGGGGCGGCACTGAACAGTGCGGAACAGGCGATGGCCTCCGTACTCTCCACCGCCATGAGCCGCCTGAACGCTTTCTTGGACAGCGAGATGGAGCAGATCCTGTGTTTTGACAGCACCCTGGATACGGAAACCTTCTGCACCAATAAGGCGGCGATCTTCATCGTGCTGCCGGAGGAAGACAACACAAAGTATTTCATGGTGTCCTTATTCCTCCAGCAGCTCTACCGGGAAATGCTTTCCATTGCGGACGAGCATGGGGGAAAGCTGCCGAACCGGGTCATGGTGTTTGCGGACGAGATCGGCACCATACCAAAGATCGAGTCCATGGAGATGATGTTCTCCGCAGGCCGTTCCAGGCGGATCAGTATGGTGCCCATCATCCAGAGCTTTGCACAGCTGCAGAAGAACTACGGGAAGGAAGGCTCCAGCATCATCACCGACAACTGCCAGGACATCCTCTTCGGCGGTTTTGCGCCCAACTCGGAGAGCGCGGACATCCTCTCCAAAGCCCTGGGGAACAGGACGGTGCTGTCCGGCTCCATCTCCAGGGGGAAGAACGACCCCAGCCAGAGCCTGCAGATGATGAGCCGGCCGCTGATGTCCCCGGACGAGTTAAAGACGCTCCCCAAAGGGCATTTCATCCTTGCCAAGACCGGGTGCTGCCCCATGCAGACAAGGCTCCCGCTGTTCTTAAAATGGGGGATCGTATTCGGGGAGGCTTATGAGGTGCCGGAGAGGGCGGCAAGGGAGGTATTCTATGCTGACCGCTTTGAACTGGAACAGGAGATCCTGCGCCGCCGTGAGGATGAGGAAATGGAGGATGGGGAACCTGGGGAGCCGCCCCTGCCGCCAGGCGCGGTCCGGACGGGCGGCCAGGGCCATACGCCTGCACTCCAGGAGAAAGAGCACTCGCGCCTGCCCAGGCGCATGCCCCTGCGGACAGATTAGGGGGCGCCTATGGGATATTTTACGGAGATCTATGCAAAAGAGCTGCCGCACCGGGCAAAGGCGGTGTATATGTACCTGAAAGACCGCAGCAACAAAGAGGGACAGTGTTACCCTGCCATCAGCACGGTTGCGAAGGAGCTGCAGCTTTCGCGCAGGACGGTGGAAAGGGCCATTGACGACCTGGTGCGGGCAGGGCTTGTCACAAAAGAACAGCGCTGGCGGGAGAACGGCGGACGGAGCAGCCTGCTCTTTACCCTGAAAGGCGGCTGAAATCAAAAAAGAAATGCCGCCAGGGGGGAAGTGCGCCCTCCTGGCGGCATAAGGGATATGCCATGATGACACAAGCGGTGAAGGTATCACCCTAAGAAAGTTTTTACCGGCAGAGAAAGAATATGCAGTTACAGGACAGTCTGGGAGATTGGAAAACCAGGGCAGGGGATGGACTCAGCAGGGGCTGAAGAAGTCGCCGTAATCGCACCCCAGTATTTCCCGGAGGGCAACCAGCTGTGCGGTGGTAGGGTTGCAGGCCCCCTGCTCGATCTTGCTGAGGGAGCTGGTGCTGATGGGGATGCCTTCCAGCTGCAGCTTTGCCACCAGGTCTGAATTGCGCAGGCGTTTCTGTTCCCGCAGGCGGCGGATGTTCTGGCCGATGATGGGGGAACTGCCCTGTTTAATCCGTTCTGCCTTGTTCATGGGGCCTCATCAAAGGCTGATCCCGGACAGGCCAAGGAAATATTCCCGTTTGTCAAGGATCTCTTTTTGCTGATTTTCCGGCAGACAGCGGAACATGTCCTGGTAGTCCAGATCGGCCAGGGGTGTGCCTTTCGTGAGTGCAAGGAGCCGCAGGGAATACCATTCGCCCCAGAGGTCGTCAAACAGGTCCCTGCCGGAGGTGAAGATGCCGGCCTCCTCAAAACCGAAAGGGTAACTGTAATCCTGCAGTTTTACAAAGCCGTACTGCCCGGCGTCCAGCACCATGAGGTCCAGGCTGTACATTTCCGCAAAGGCATCGGCAATCCTGCTGCAGACTGCCCGCTCTTCCTCCGTGATGCGCACCCTGTCTTTTTCAGCCTGCATGTGTTCCACGGTTTCCAAGTGTGCGACCGCATCCTGCAAAAAATCCAGTTTCAGGTCTATCTCCGCCTGTGAATTGGCCGTGGCGGCATACTGGAGCAGCTCCTGCGGCCCCCAGCCGTTGATATCCCTGCACCGTCTGGCAAGACCGGAAAGGGTTTTGCACTGTTCAGGATCGAGGGTGTAGGAAAGGTTATAAGAGTCCATCTGTCAGCGCCTCCTTTCTGGGCTGTGCCGGATCTAAGAGCAGCTCCCGGCAGTCGGAAAAGCCCAGCAGGTATGACAGCATCCCGTAGCGGCTCCCAATGGCGTTGTATCCGCTCACATAGCGGTCGACCAGCTTCATGGCATCCGCCGAAAGATGCATCGCCTCCAGCTTATCCGAGTATTCATCAACCGACCGGAGCAGTGCCTGGTAATCCTCATCCCGCTGTGTGATCCCGTTCATGACGCCATTCATGCGCATACCCATCAGCTGGTAAAGTGTAGATTGTTTGTCCATAAAAAACGCCTCCTTTTCTCGTGGTTGGTGTATGTTAACTCTGAAACGGGGGAAAAGCAACTACTAAGTGAAAAAAGAATTAGTATGCTGGTTAAGCAATTTTAGGCGGCATTTTACGATGTGTGTAAAATGTATTGGTGAAACCATTAAAAAAGACACAAAGGTACCAGTTCACTAATTCAAAACAAATTTGAAAAATACAACATTTTTTGCAAGTATTGGTTTTAAAGTCAGTAATTATAGATATTTGAAGCCCTAATCAGCAAACATGAATTATTGCGGACATCATATAAATATGCTATACTATAAAGAAAGCTGGATATTTGTTAAAATGGGGGAGGTGGATATCCATCCGAGCCAAAGTATGAAATATCACTCTATCGGAATTGAGAATATAGTTCTAACCATGAGGATTGACAGATTTCCTCTGCTCACGGGTATGCTGGTTGGACAAGGATAAAGAGGACTGTATGACCTAATTAACCTGTCAAGAGATGAGTTTTCTGCTGACAGGTTTGGGGAGTTGTATTATCTTGCAAAGCAGATAATATTAACTATATAAATATAATCGTGATGATGTAGACAGACTGTGACAAAGATAATGGAGACAACAACTAAATACAACTTGACATTATCGGACACAAGTAGT
>CAJTMX010000074.1 GCA_910577235.1 uncultured Acetatifactor sp.
GTATAGACATATCCAAAAAGAAAGGTGAACAGTAAAATGTAATAGGGTGAATAATCATGGCAAAAAGACCAGTACCACAATATGATTTTAGGGCTTTTGGGGCGGCAATCAAGGCGGCGCGGACAGGACGCAAGGAGAGCCGAAAAGAGGTATGCGACGAAATGTATATATCCCCTCGCTACCTTGCGAATATTGAGAATAAGGGGCAGCACCCCAGCTTACAGATATTCTTTGAGCTTATGCTGCGCTACAACATATCCGTAGATCAGTTTCTTTTGGAGCAGCCCACCGGGAAAAATACCCAGCGGCGGCAGCTTGACGCATTGCTGGACGACATGAGCGACAAGGGAATACGGATAGTTGCTGCCACGGCGCAGGAGATTGCAGAGATTGAAAAAGAGGGAGAATAACCACTGTTCGGTTAAAATTACATAGAGATTTAGGAAGCGTTGCAATTCTTTTTGGTTGCAGCGTTTTTCTTTTGCATAAATCCGCCAAATATGATGTTCACGGTGTTGTAGGTAGTAGGAGAAACTTTTATAGCAAGCATAGGAAAAGAGTACCCTTTTCCGTATTTCTGCCCGCCCGGTCGGTCAGAAATTGCTTGTTGGGAAGTGTCCCAAACCCTCTATGAGAACGGAAAGGAGCGAAAAACCATGAACGGACGCAAAAGGACAATACAGGTCAAATTCTATGTGACAGAGGAAGAAAGGAAACTGATTGAGGAAAAAATGAAGCTCGTCCCCACAAGCAACATGGCGGCGTATCTGCGCAAGATCGCCATTGACGGGTACATTATCCAAGTAGACCACACGGACATAAAAGCAATGACAGCGGAGATACAGAAGATCGGGGTCAATGTCAATCAGATCGCACGTCGCGTAAACGCGACGGGGAACGCCTACAAAGAGGATATAGAGGAAATCAAGGGGGTGCTTGCGGAAATATGGCGGTTACAAAGATTAAGCCTGTTAAAAGCACTCTAAGCAAAGCCCTTGACTATATCGAAAACCCGGACAAGACGGACGGGAAAATGCTCATATCCTCTTTCGGGTGCAGCTATGAAACGGCAGATATTGAGTTTGGCTATACCCTCTCGCAAGCGCGGGATAAGGGCAACAATTTAGCCTTTCACTTGATACAGTCCTTTGCGCCGGGGGAAGTGGACTATCAGAAAGCCCATGAGATCGGGCGGCAGCTTGCCGACGCTGTAACCAAAGGGCAGCATGAGTATGTAGTCACGACGCACATTGACAAGGGGCATATCCACAATCACATTATTTTCTGCGCGGTCAACTTCGTAGATCATCACAAGTACGTTTCCAACAAGCGGACGTATTACGGCATACGGAACATGAGCGACAAGCTGTGCCGGGACAACGGGCTTTCCGTGGTCGTCCCCGGCAAGGGAAGCAAGGGAAAGAGCTATGCGGAGTACCAAGCGGAGAAAACCGGGACAAGCTGGAAAGGCAAGCTGAAAATCGCCGTGGACGCGCTCATTCCCCAAGTTTCCAGCTTTGAGGAACTATTGCAGCGGTTACAGGCGGCGGGCTATGAGATCAAGCCGGGAAAATATGTGTCATGCCGCGCACCGGGGCAGGAACGCTTTACCCGCCTTAAAACCCTCGGCGCAGACTATACAGAGGAAGCCATAAGGGAACGGATAGCGGGCAAGCGCACCCGCGCCGCCAAAGCTCCAAAGGCAGAGCGTAGGGGCGTTAATCTTCTCATTGACATTGAGAACAGTATCAAGGCGCAGCAGAGCCGGGGCTATGAACAGTGGGCGAAAATCCACAATCTGAAACAGGCGGCAAAGACTATGAACTTCCTCACCGAAAACAGGATTGAACAGTACGCCGATCTGCTCACCCGGATAGAGGAAATCGCCACGGCAAGCGAAAAGGCGGGGGACAGCTTAAAGGAAGTGGAAAAGCGTCTTTCGGATATGGCGTTGCTGATTAAGAACGTCACTACCTACCAAAAGACAAAGCCCCTCTATGAAGCCTACCGCAAAGCCCGGAATAAGGAGAAATACCGGGCAGAGCATGAACGGGGTATTATCCTCCATGAAGCGGCGGCAAAGGCACTAAAGGCGGCGCAGATCGGCGGCAAGCTCCCCAGCGTCCCCGCCCTGCAAGCAGAGTATGAAAAGCTCCAAGCGCAGAAAGAAAGCCTTTATGCCGATTATGGCAAGCTGAAAAAACAGGTACAGGAATATGACGTTATCAAGCGGAACATAGACAGCATTTTACAGACAGAGAAGCAGCCGGAACGGGAACGGCAGACAGAGCGCGGATAAAAGCACAAAAAAAGAACCGGGACGCGGCAGCTATCAGACAGCCACCGCGCCCCGGTTTTTTCATGGGTGCAGAGATTGGATTGTGACGCAATAGAACGCCATTTTGCGGGGGAAAGGTATAAATCCCTTGCCGCCTTATTTTCCCGCCCGGAAAGCCGCATAAATCAAGGCTTATTTCGCCCCTATCGCGTCACATTCGCCCGCAGTTTCCTCATGCGCTCGGCGGTCTGTCTGCGGGTGATACGTTTCCGGCAGTCCGGGCAGTAGATCGCCCGGTTGGAGCTGGACGCAAAGGGCGCACCGCACACGCTACAACGGCGCATATCCCCCGTTTGGTAAATCTCGGCGTACAGCTCCTTATCTGCGGGCAGTACCGCAATGCGGAACCATTTACAGAGCAGGGAATAGGAAATGAGCTGCGGACAAACGCACTCGTCCCCGTCGTCCAGCAAGATACAATTCCCATTGTCGCAGTTGCAGCACGTCCGGCGCACAAGGGTATTGACTTTCCGGCTCTGGGGCGGCGTTAGCCGCTTGATCTCGCTCATACCTCGTCGGCGGGGTAAAGGGCAAGCCCCGCAAACTCCGCTTCGGTCATGTGTACCACTTTGGCAAGGGTGCGGGCGGCAAAGTCCCGCATTTCTCCGTCCATAAAGGGCAGCGCGGCGTTCATAGCCACCACAAGCCCCTCCTTGCTCCCGGTCATGTAGATACTTAAAAGGTTGGTTTCCTCCACCGTGAAATTGTTATATGTGTTCATGCTCATACCTCCAAACTGTGATTTTTTGTTTTCGCCGCCGTTTTCTTCGGGGCGGTTTTCTTTGCGTCCTGCGCAAGCTGCGCCCGGATAGAGGGGCGGGGCTTCCTTACCTCCCTGTCCCGGTTCTCGTCCTTGCCGATCAGCGCGTATGTGCCGAAACTGTCCTTGATCTGTGAAAAAGCAAGGGTCTTATAGGGCAGCATGGAGAAAAGCCGTTCCGTGTCCTTAGTGGAAGCAAGCCGTTCAAAGGACGGGGACAGCTCCACCATGAAATGAGATTTGTCCGGGCTGTTGGGGGCAGACAGCTTTTTCATGTCTGCCACAATGCGCCGCGCTTCCCGGTCGATCATTCCCTCATGCAATGCGGCGATATGTTCCTCGAAATCCCCCGGTTTCAGCTTATCCCGGCTTTCCTTTTCCTCCCGTAACAGGGATTGCAGGGCTTCCGGGTCTTTGGGCTGCACCTCGAAGCGTTCAAACTTCCCAAGCTGGGGGTCGGGATAACCGTCAAAGCGTCGGTCTGCGGGCTGCTCCCGCGTCCCATGCTCATACATGAGCGTCACCGTCCCGGCGGCAAGGGTATTGTCCTTGACGCGCTCATAGTGCCTTTCATAGTCCAGCTCGTACAGGTTGCCCTTGATCTTCCCGTCCTGCGTCCCGGTCAGCTCCACGGCATACGCAAGGATATGGTCGCGGGTCTGCTCCTTGTAGAAACGCCATGTATTGTGCGGGGCGGTGTCGCTGATGAAAACGTCACGCTCCCGGAAGCAGTACGTCCCGGACGGGCGGGAAAGCCACAAAAGGGTTTTATCCTCCTTATTGGGGCTTTCCGCCTTTTCCGCAATGATCTGTTTATCAATATCAAAATCGCTCTGATAAAATCCCGTGTTCTGTTTCAGAATGGCTTCAAGGGAAGCCAGCACGTCCACATTTTCAAATTTATTCCGTTTCCCCATAGGGTCAGCTCCTTTCCAAGTCCTGCGACTTACTTCTTGCCTGTTTCTTCTGCGCCGCCCGTTCCTTGTCGGCTTTGAGCTGCGCCCGGATAGAGGGCTTCTTTTCCGGCTTTTTCCCCGGCTCCGCTTTTTTGCCCTGTTCCTTTTCCGCTTTCAGCGCGGCGGCATACTCGGCAAGGGAGATCTGCCCGCCGCTTCTCGCCTTTGCTTCCAGCTCGTCAGCGGTAGGCGTGGGCGTGTTGTTGATGATACCGTCAAAGCTGTTGTCGTTCTGCTCGATCGTGTCCTCGACGTGTTTTAAGGGGTTCGCCTTTTCCGGCTGCTCGGCGGCAACCGCAAACGCCTGTGTCCCGTTCCCCATAATGAGATATTTCCCGTCCTCCGACGTGTGGTGAAGCCCATACCCGGCTTCCCGCATTTGCTCGGCGGTCATGTCGGTAACAGAAAAGCTCCCCCGTGGCGTTCTGATCTGCTCCCCGGTCATGCGGCTGTCGGGGGTAAGCTGCGGGGTCTGCTCCTGCAAGAACTCCGGCACTTCCTTATAGCCGAAGCTGTCAACGTAATGCGTCGTGTTCTCGCCGTTCTGATGAAGCACCACTATATCCGACACGGAAAGGCTGTGTCCCCGAAAGTCTTTGGGGTGGTCGATATTGAAACGGGTGTAAATATCTTCAAGGGAAGTCCCCGGCGTAAGCTCTGCGGTATAGATACGGTCGTAATTCGCCGCTTCCACGGAAAGCCCCGCCGCCTTCAGGCGGTCGTAAGGCTCAAAATGGTAGTCCCGCATACCGTCCCCGTCCTTTAGCTGGTAAATGGAAAAGGTGTCTTTGTCCGGCTCTTTTTTGTCGGCGGTCTGCTCCGGCGCGTCCTGCCCCGGCTCGGCGGCGGTCTGCGCTTCCTGTGCCTTTGCATAAAGGTCTTTCACGTCGCCCTGTGTCAGCTCCCCGGTTTCCAGCTTCCCCAAAAGCTCCCGGCACTTCTCCGGGGTTCCCGTGTAAAGAATGTCCCCCAGCTTTGCCATGCCGTTATCCTGTGCCACATATTCCTGCAAGAGATAGCTGTTTTCCGGGCTGTCGCTGTACGGGTTCTGCCGCACCTTGTAAAAGGTTTCCGGCGTGGCGGTTTCCCCCGGCTCCGCGCCCTTTGCTTCCTCCTGCGGCGGCTCCGGGGCGGCGGTTCTCTCTGCGGCGGCTTCCTGCCTTGCCCGTTTCTGTAACTCGGTGGGGCGTTCCCCGGTAAGGGGCTGTATGCACTTGATACAATCGGCGGCATAGATCGCATTGTCGTTTAACTGCCGCTGCCATGCTTCCGTGCTGGGCGCATAGCGGAAGCCGTTCCCTTTCAGTTCCTCCCGGATTTCCTTATCCGGCTTTTCATCAAAGAAAATCTGCAAGCGGTTATCCGCTGTGTTGGCTTCCACACGTCCCCCGTCAAA
>CAJTMX010000075.1 GCA_910577235.1 uncultured Acetatifactor sp.
GGCAGTCGGGTCATGGTACCCTTCCGCATTCCTTCTCTCCATATATTTCTCCCTCTACTGTTTTTGGTAAAACGAACAACTATATCCATCCGCCCGGAGCGGCAGCCCCTCCGCCCACTCCGGCTGTACCGCCATAATCTCGCACATCTCATCCACGGAGCCGATGCCTTCCGGCACTTCCGCTATGATCTCATCATGGCAGTGCATGACTATTGGATATCCTTTCTTCTCCACCCGGAGCATTGCCTCCGCCAGTAAGTCCCTGGCCGTCCCCTGCACGATGTTCTCCACCAGTTTGGGGCCATAGGTCTCTATCCGGCTCCATTTCTTGTTTTCAGAAATGCCCTCATAGGTCAGGCCGTCTCTGCCGAATTTATTCACAGCCATCCTCGGCTTCACATAGGACAGCTTTCTGCCGGACGGAAGTGTGATAAATAAAATGCAGCTCTTATATTCAAAAATGATTCGCCCTACCTTCGTTTTCTGCTTTTCGGTGACTGCTTTCACAGCCGCCGCATCCACATCCCACCAGAACTGCACCATATGCGGATTGGCTTTCCGCCATGCCGCCACAAGCGGGGGAAGTTCCTCTTCGGTCAGCCCCATATCCAAAGCCCCCATGCTGACAAGGGCGCCAGTGGAGCCCCCATATTGGCAGGCGAGGGAAGCTACTTTACCTTTCGCCCGCTCCGGACTGCCCTTTCCGATCTCCGCCATCGGGATGCCGAACATCCTCGATGCCGTCATTTCATACAGCTTCCCGTCACCGCAGAAAACGTCCAGCACCCATTCCTCGCCGGAGAGCCACCCCATGACACGGGCTTCAATGGCGGAAAAGTCTGCCACCACAAAGCGGCATCCCGGCTTTGGAATGAAAGCGGTACGGATTAATTCCGATAAAACATTCGGAGTGGAATCATACAAAAGTTCGATATCTTCAAAACGCCCTTGCTTTACAAGTTCCCTCGCCAGTTCCAGATCGGGTAAATGGTTCTGAGGCAGGTTTTGGATTTGGACCAAGCGCCCCGCAAACCTTCCGGTCCTATTGGCTCCGTAAAACTGCAATAAGCCATGCACCCGCCCGTCTGAGCAGACGCTTCTCTCCATAGCCTCATACTTCTTCACGGACGTTTTTGCCATCAACAGCCTTAATCTGAGCAGTTCCTCCACTTCCCCGTCCGTCTCCGCTATCATCTCCGCCACCGCTTTCTTGGAAAGGCTCTCCGCCTCCATCCCCTTATCCCCAAGCCAGCCTTTGAGCTGCGCCACGGAGTTGGGATTCTCCAAGCCCGTCAGTTCATAGGCGCGTTTCGTCACCACTTCCTTATGGAGCCGCTCACAGGCAATGGCCTGTTTTACCAATCCCATATCCACCAATACGCCGCGGTCATTGATGCGCTGGTCTAAGCGGTACAGTTCCATCTCGCTTTCCGGGATGGGGAAATTGTGCAGTTTCCTGCGGATGGCTTTCTCCACGTCCACATCCCTTTTGCAGTAGGTCTTGAAAAGCTCCCACTTCTCCGGCGCATGGCAGGGGAGGTTCCTCGTCCTGCCGCCGTTTGCTTTCGTTGGCTTGCAGGGGACGCAGAAATACCGGATCAGTTCCTTCCCTTCCTTCATCTTCTGCTCGTCCAGTCCAAGCACCCTGCCCACATCCTCCAGTGACCGGGGCAGGGCGAGCATGGCCGCCTGTACCGCGCTGCAATGCCAGGACTCCGGGGGAATGTACCTCCCGAAATACTTTGACAGGCAGGTGCGCTCAAAGTTGGCGTTGTATGCCGTCTTGGTCACTGACACGTCAAAGATGGCTTCCTCCACTTCTGCCGGGAGCTGCTCCCCCTGCGCTAAATCTATGATCTGTGTTTCCCCTCCGTCAAAGGAATAGGCAAACAGTAAAATCTCAAAAGCAGGGCTGTCCGCATAAGCGTATACCCCGCATTTGATCAAATCCACATCCGAAAATGACTCTATGTCGGCTGCCAAGATTCGTCCCATTTCACGGCTCCCTCCTTCCGTACTTTGGATGACGGGCGGCAGTTCCCCACCGCCCCGATATGCCTATCCAAGAAAATCTTCCTCGTCATCCACTTCCACCGCGTCAAAGTCATCCTCCGCGTTCGTCCTGCCGCCCAGCGACTCCCCGTCACGCAGCTTCTGGATGTTGCCAAGCCCTGCGGCGATTCCCTTATTGCCGTTGGTGGAAAATCCGTAGAAGTTCACGCTGATCCTGCCGTAGCACCCGGAATACACCTCCGACTGGTCGAGGATGGGCTGCACGTTCTTATCCACCACCTGCGGCGCCTGCTTGCTGTTGGCGTTGAAGAAGTAGCTGTCCGCATACGCCTCATCCTCCGGGCGGTCAATGTCGCCGTCCCTTAAAGGCAGTTTCAGGTTCGCCGGGACCTTGCCGCCCCACTTGGAGACGGAATCCTTCTTCGCCTGCTCGATTGCCCTTTTTATCTTTTCAATGGTCTCCGTGTCCGACTTCGGTATGATGGCCGATACGGAATACTTGGGGTCCCCGTCGCTCACGGCATTGGGCTCCCAGCAGTGCAGGTAGGAAAACCTGCACGGTACGATCACTTTTGTCAAATTCGCATTTTCATTACTCATGGTATTCATTCCTCCTTAAAATCCGCCTCTGCGGTTGCTGCGGCAATCTCCTGCCTCTTATCCGATTCCGGCACTAAGGTCACCTTGCCCTGGGGCTTGTAGACCAGCTTCCCAAGTATCTCTGCAAATCTCTTCTTCCCAAGCAGCCGCTCCATCTCCGTGATGCCGATGAGCGTCTTTTTGTAGATGTCCGTGTACCCGGCCTTCTGCGCCGCCTGTGCCACTTCCTCCTCATCCGTGTATTTCCTGTTGCTCCTGCCCTCGACTAACTTAAAGCCGGCCCATTTCTTCCCCTTCGTGACCGCCTCGTCCTGCGCATAGGCGTAGACGTCCGCCGACCATTTGGCAAGCTCGTCCGCCACTTTCAGGACTTCCGCTATTTCCTCATCCGTAAGGAGCGGAGGCTGTTTAAATTCCATCTGCGCCAGCCGCAGGTATTCTTCCGCCCTCGCCCTGCAGGTGTTCTTCGCCTTACAGAAACGGCACCAGTCGCCGGACTTAAACTCGCCCTCGCCCTTGATGGCAAGCACGGCCTTTGGCTTTAACTCCATCTCCACCCATTCCATCAGGTCCTTTACGGAAACCTCCCATGTGCTGACGGATTCCAGCCTCGGCTGGTAGATGGCCATGCGGATAACCTCAATGTCATAGAGGGCATCGAACAGTTCCAGCGCCCCTAATCCATACAACATCATCTGCGGGTTCCACTCCGCCTCCACCGCCACACCTTTCCCATATTTTAGGTCGATGACGGTCAACACCTTGTCAGCGACAATCAGTAAATCCCCGGTGCCGAATCCCTCCGGCACATAGGCGGAATAGTCCAGGCGCTGCTCGATCAGCACCACCGGGTCCGCACATTCCTGTTTTGCCAGCTCCACCTGCTCCATCGCAAAGGCCACATACCCGTCCGTGCATTCCTCCATCTCGTCACAGTGGTAATCCGACACCGGGCGCTTGGAGCGCCTTTTCAATGCCTTTTTCAGCTTATGCTCCGCAAGGGCGTGGGCGGCGGTGCCTTCCTCGGCATAGACGCTGCCGCCGGACTCATCCTGAAACTGCTCCTCCAGCCTTGCAGAAGGTGTACAGGAGAGCCACCGCTTGGAGGAAGATGCGGAAAGCAATGCGTGTTTCCCCATCACAGCACCTGCGCTTCCTGCATCAGCGCCGGGTAGTCCTCCGGCTTCACCGCCGAGAGCTTCGCCGCGCCGTACTTCTGCAAAAGTTCCTTGATCTCCTTCGACTTGCCCTCCTGGGTCTTCTGCGCCATCAGCGCACGGATGCCCTCCAATGTGGCAGGGGATTCCTGCTGTACCTCTGCTTTTTCCGGCTGTACCTGTTTCTGCTCTTTCACAGCAGTCTTATCCTTCGTGCCTCCCTCCGCTTTGGCAAGTCCCCGCAGCCCTTCCGCAACGATGGAGAACCCTTCCGCAATCCTTAATAATTCACTTCCCATTTACATTCCCTCCGTTTCCTTGAATATGATTTCCTTTCCCTGCTCTGTGGCAGAGGCGATCTCCGCCGCCATCCCTTCGGTGGCTTCCCCGAACACCCACACCTCGTCACAGAGGGCGAGCAGCTCCATCCCCATAGCGATGCCGAGCCGCCGCTCTTCCTCTATCCCCTCATTCAAGAACTGTGGGAATAAGAGGTGCGGCGCAATGGGGAGATGCCCTTCCTCACACGCCATGCGGCTGTAGGCCGCCGCTTTCCTTGCATTCCCTTCCATGTCGCCGCGGAAGGGGCTGCAGATAAAAACCTTCTTACGCATCAGCGCCTCCATCCTTTCTTCATTTTCCTGTCGTGCGCCGCTTTCGCGGCTTCGTAGGCTTCCACTTCCTTCTCGATCTGCACCAGCTTGGCGGCGAGGCTTTTCGCCACGATGCTGATTGCCTGCAGGATGCCGATAAGCTCCTGTGATTTTTCCATAGGCTCTGTTCCCTCCTTTCCGGGGCTGATAACCTTGTACCCCTTCACTTCCGTAATGACACTTTTTTGAAATGTGACGATGGAAAACGGAAAGAAATTTATAAACCGTTCGACAAACATACGGAAATATGCTGAAAAATTCCGTATGCCGTCAAATAATGTCATTTATGCACATCAAATCCCCTATCCTCAAAAAACAGGCGCAGCTTTTCCAGTACCCTCTGCTTCCGTGAAGATACCGTTGTCCTGCTCTCATTCTTTGATTTTGCAAACTCGCTGACCTGCATTTCCTCCCCGAACACCTTCATGGCAAGCTCCCGTTCTTCCGGCAGGAGGGAATCCATCGCGTCCTGCAGCACACCCAGCAGCATCCGCTTTTCCGCCAGTTCCTCCATGCTCTCCGCAAAAAGCTCCGTCCGCATATCGTTCTCTTTCCATTCCTCATAGGATTCTTCCGTATAGCCGTTCTGCTCCATCGCCTCCCGGTTCCGCTGTTCTTTTTTCTTCATCTGCCACCACGGCCTAAAGTAATTCCTGTATTCCTCTTCCGTTACATTCATTGTGATTTCTTCGTTCCCTGACTTGATCCTGATGATTTTTTCAGACATAAAAGCGTTCCTT
>CAJTMX010000076.1 GCA_910577235.1 uncultured Acetatifactor sp.
ATCCCCCTGCTGTCCGGCTTGTTCTAAGGAGGGCTTATGGATTTTCTCACCGACTGGCTCGAGGACTGGATACGGGAGCTCTTGGTCGGCGGCATCATGGGGAACCTGGAGGGGCTCTTTGATACCGTCAACGCCAAAGTCGGAGAGATTGCGGTACAGGTAGGGACGACCCCGGCGGCATGGAACGCCGGGGTTTTCTCCCTCATCCGCCAGCTTTCCGAGACGGTGATTTTACCCATCGCCGGGCTGGTGCTGACCTTTGTTGCCACCTATGAGCTTATCCAGATGCTTCTTGAAAAAAACAATATGCACGAGTTTGATGTGGCGAATATCTACAAATGGGTATTCAAAACCGCCTGCGCCATCCTCATTCTCTCCAACACCTTTAACATTGTAATGGCCGTGTTCGATGTGTCACAGAGCGCCATCTCCAGTGCGGCGGGGCTGATCCAGGGCTCCACGGATATTACCCCGGATATGCTGGCCGAGCTGGAAACCACGCTGGAGGCGATGGATTTAGGGCCGCTCCTTGGCCTGTGGCTCCAGTCCTCCATTATCGGCGTGACCATGCAGATCATGGGGATCATTATTTTTGTTTTGGTGTATGGCAGGATGCTGGAAATTTATTTGCTGACCAGTTTAGCCCCGCTCCCCGTTGCCACCCTTGCAAACCGTGAGCTTGGCGGCGCAGGGCAGAACTACTTAAAATCCCTGTTCGCCGTGGGCTTTCAAGGAATGCTCATTCTGGTATGCGTGGCCATCTATGCGGTGCTGATCCAGGGCATCGCCACAAGCGGCGACCCTATCGGGGCGATATGGGGCACCATCGGCTACACGGTGCTTTTGTGCTTTATGCTGTTTAAGACTGGCGGCATCGCCCAGCGCATCTTCGGGGCGCATTAAACAGGACTTCGGGACACTTTGTCCCAAGGCCGGAAAGGAGGCGGGATATGCCAAGACGGGCCCCCGCCCGTTACAAACCGGGCCCGGACGGGGAAATGCGCCGGACATGGAACGGCAAGCTCCCGGAGGAATTTACCCAGCGGGACACGCTGGCGTTTATGGCTGATACGGACTTGCTTTTGAATGGCAGGGTATCAGCGGAAACCCTGTCCGCGATCCATGCGGCGGGCTATGACTATGAGGGCGGGGCTGTCATACCCACGCCCGGAAAGGAGGAAACAGGACTGAGTAAGGATGTAATACTGACCCCGGAACAGATCGCCGCAGAGGAAAGGCGCTGGCTTTTTGAGGTTCCGATTGCGGAGCTGGCCGAGGTCAAAGGCGTAACCATAGACGAGGCCGTGAAAATGAGGACGGACGCCATGCTGAAGGAGGCTGTTCCCATTGAAGTATCGGTGCGGCCCATTGAGCCGCAGGGGAAACTGATCGGCTTTGCCAGCGTAACGATTGGCGGTGTCGTGATCGACGATTTTAAGGTGGTGGACGGGAAGAACGGGATTTTTTTAGGGGCTCCCTCAAAGCCCGATCCCACCAGCAGGACGGGCTACCACTCCACAGTGCGGGTTCCAGACCAGGCCACCCGGGATCGGATCAATGAGATTGCCGCCCAAGCGTACCATGTGGCCGTGGAAAAATTGATTGCAAGAGCCGAGGCGGTGCGGCCTGCCCCCATAAGGGAGCAGATGGCCCAGGCCGCAAAGGAGGCGGGAAAGGAAAACGCCGCCCGGCCTGCCCAGGCAAAGAAAAAGGAGGCCCGGGATGACCGCTGAGAGAACTTTGGGACAAAGTGTCCCGAAGTCTGCGGAGCTCTCCGAGGGCCTGTTCCTTATGAACGGCATCGAGGGCCTGCGCTCCCTGCCGGAACACTCGGTTGATATGCTCTTAACCGATCCGCCCTACGGCACCACCCGGAACTTTTGGGATGTGCCCCTGCCGCTCCCGGAGCTGTGGGAGGCGGTCAAGTGGGCCGTCAAGCCTAATGGGGCTGTGCTGTTCTTCGCACAGTGCCCCTATGATAAAGTGCTGGGGGCATCCAACCTTGCCATGCTCCGCTATGAGTGGGTATGGTACAAAAGCCGTTGTACCGGCTTTCTCAACGCAAGGCGGGCCCCCTTAAAGCGGACGGAGAATATTTTGGTATTTTACCAAAAGCTCCCCTATTACAATCCGCAGTTTGAACAGGGCAAGCCCTATAAGAAAATCTCCCGGGAGGGGAGCAACAGCCCCAACTATGGAAAATTCCTGCGTTCCAGCAGCGGGTCGGAGGACGGCCTGCGCTTTCCCGGAAACCTGCTTGCCTTTTCCTCGGTACAGCGCACCGTCCATCCCACGCAGAAACCCGTGGAGCTGTGCGAGTATTTCATCAAGACCTACACCCGGCCCGGGGAGGTGGTGGCGGACATCTGCGCCGGGAGCGGCACTACCGCTGTTGCCGCCCTCAACACGGGCCGCCGTTTTGTATGCTTTGAAACAGCCCCGGCCTTTTATGCCGCCGCCAGCGAGCGCATCCATACCGCCCGGGTGTCGGTGGAGTCCGGGGAGAAAGGAGTGTAACTATCGGAGACTATTCTATCATTTATGCCGATCCCCCCTGGCAGTACCAGCGGAGTAAAGTCCAGGGGGCGGCACAGAACCATTACCCCACAATGGGGATCGATGAGCTTTGTGCGCTCCCGGTGGCGGATCTAGCCGCCAGGGACAGCGCACTTTTTTTGTGGGCCACTTTCCCCCAGCTCCCGGAGGCCCTGCGGCTTATTAAGGCGTGGGGCTTCCAGTATAAGTCCGTGGCCTTTGTCTGGCTGAAAAAGAATAAAAAGGCGGACAGTTGGTTTTACGGGCTGGGCTTTTGGACGAGGGGAAACGCCGAGGTCTGCCTGCTGGCAACAAGGGGCCATCCCAGACGGCAGGCGGCAAATATCCATCAGTTTATCATTTCCCCCATTGAGGCCCACAGCAAAAAGCCGGACGAGGCCCGGGAAAAGATTGTGGCCCTTATGGGCGACCTGCCCCGGGTGGAGCTCTTTGCCAGACAGTCCCCGCCCGGCTGGGATGTGTGGGGAAATGAAGTGGCAAGCACCGTCCCGGACTTTGGGACAAAGTGTCCCGAAGATACCGGGGCCGGAAAGGAGGTCAAGCAGTGCCTTATGTAAATGTCCCCAACGATTTATCCAAAATCAAAACCAAAATGGCCTTTAACCTTACCAAACGCCAGCTTGTCTGTTTCGGCTGTGCGGCGGCGGTGGGCATCCCGTCCTACCTGTTCGCCCGCGGTTCCATCGGCAACACCGGGGCCATGTTCGCCATGCTGGTGATCATGCTCCCGGCCTTTCTGCTGGCCATGTATGAGAAAGACGGGCTTCCGGCGGAAAAAGTGGTAAAAAACATCATCCGGGCCCGGTTTACCCGTCCCGGGATAAGGCCCTATCAGACACAAAACATTTACGCCCCGTTTACCGGGCGGGGCCCTGTGAGAAAGGAGGATGCGATTGCAGACCACAAAACAAAGACAGCGGCGCAGGGCCGCCAAGGGCAGAAAGCGGGCGGCCCTGTCCGCCCAGCAGTCAATCCCTTATACGGTGATGCACCCGGACGGGGTGTGCAGGCTCCCCGGCGGGCTTTACACAAAAACCGTGGAATATGAGGACATCAATTATTCCGTGGCAAGCACCGAGGATCAGACGGCGATTTTTGGCGGCTGGAGCTCATTCCTCAATTACTTTGACAGCTCCCTGCCGTTCCAGCTTTCTTTCATTAACCGCCGTTCCCATTCCCGGAGCCGCTACCGGGTGAATATCCCCCAGGGGGATGACGATTTCAACAGCATCCGGGAGGAATATACCGGGATGCTGAAAAACCAGATCGCCAAAAGCAACAACGGCATTGAACGCTCCAAATATATCACTTTTGGCATCCCCGCCGAGGGGATTGCCGAGGCCCGGCCCCGGCTGGAGCGGGTGGAGGCTGATGTGATGGGGAATTTTAAGCGGCTGGGCGTTCCCTCCGAGCCGATGGACGGACGGGCAAGGCTGGCCTTACTCCACAGCCAGATGCACCCGGGCAACCGGGAGCCGTTCCGCTTTTCGTGGAAAGATATTCCGCAGACCGGGCTGGGGACAAAGGACTTTATCGCCCCGGACAGCTTCGACTTCCGCCAGTCCCGCTCATTCCGGGTGGGCCGGTATTGGGGAGCCGTGTCCTACTTGCAGATTTTAGCGTCCGAGCTCTCGGACAAACTGCTGGCGGAAATTTTAGAGCTGGATGCGGAAATGACCGTGACCCTCCATATCCAGACCGTGGATCAGCTAAAGGCCATCAAAACCATTAAGGGGAAACTTTCCGATATTGGGAAAATGAAAGTGGAGGAACAACGGAAAGCCGTCCGCTCCGGGTATGATCCCGACATCCTCCCGCCCGACCTCATTACCTTTTCCAAGGATGCGGCAGAGCTCCTTGCCGATCTCCAGTCCCGCAACGAGCGGATGTTTCTTCTCACTTTTACGGTGGTAAACCTTGCCCCTACCCGCCAGCGGCTGGAAAACGATGTGTTTACCGTGGGCGGCATCGCACAGAAATATAACTGCGCCTTAAAACGGCTGGACTGGCAACAGGAGCAGGGCTTTATGTCCTCCCTTGCTCTGGGATGTAATGAGGTGGAAATTAAACGGGGCATGACTACCAGCTCCACGGCGATTTTCATTCCCTTTATGACAAGGGAGCTTCGGATGGACGGGCAGGCCCTCTACTACGGCATGAACGCCCTTTCCCACAATGTCATTATGGCTGACCGGAAAAAATTAAAATCGGCCAACGGGATGTACCTTGGCTCAACTGGCAGTGGCAAAAGTTTTGCCGCTAAAAGAGAGCTCTTAAATGTATTCCTTGTTACCCATGACCGCATTATCATTGTTGACCCGATGGGCGAATATGCCCCGCTGGTGCGGCGGCTGGGCGGGCAGGTGATCGAGATTGCCCCGGACAGCCCCCACCACCTAAACCCGATGGATGTGGAGCTTAACATGACCGCCGGGGAGAGCCCGCTTTCCATGAAAGCGGATTTTCTTTTGTCCCTGTGCGAGCTGGTGGTGGGAGGCCGTGACGGGCTCCAGCCCATTGAGAAAACCGTCATTGACCGCTGTGTGCGGCTGGTGTACCGGGAGCAGGC
>CAJTMX010000077.1 GCA_910577235.1 uncultured Acetatifactor sp.
AAAATACTCTATTTTTCTATTTTACCATACTGTTTTCTTGCATTTCTGTCAAGATCACCATTACTATTTCAGCAGAATTAAGTTATAAACAGAATCTGCCCTTGTAAATTGTCGAAAAATGTTTTATAATGCATATTACATTACAAAACGTGATAACATCAAGTTACACGATGCGTGATATACAACACTCATTTTAAAGGGGGAATTTAACATGTGGAAAAAAATCAGAAAAGTACTGAAGTGGCTGCTGATCCTGCTGGTGGCGATCATCCTACTCGGAATCATCGTCAACCTGATATGCAAGCTTTTGGCAAAGTCCAAGCTCCAGGACGCCTATGGACAGGCGGTCACAGTGGACGGAAAGAGTATGAGGGTGGATATTAGGGGCAACGGGGAAGGCCCTGTCATCATCTTGCTGTCAGGATTCGGCTGCGCGTCTCCCGTGCTGGAGCTGGAACCTCTGTCCGCCGCTCTCTCCCAAGACTATCTGGTGGTGACGGTAGAACCTTTCGGCTACGGACTGTCCGACGGGACAGACAAGGACCGCACCATTGAAAACATCGTCAGCGAACTGCACAGCTGCGTGGAGACGCTGGGCTATGAGGAATATTATCTGATGGGGCATTCCATCGGGGGACTGTATTCTCTCTACTGGGCCAACCAATATCCCCAGGAGGTTATAGGCTATATCGGCATAGACCCTTCCGTCCCCGGCATGAACGACGAGCAGCCGTTCCCGATCAGCGTCTCGGCCATCAACAAGCTCTCCGGCTATCTGACAAAAGCCATGAACGCTGTGGGCCTTAACCGGCTGCTGTCCGCAGGACATCCCGAAAAGGCCATATACGCGGATACGTCCTATCCCTACACGCAGCAGGAACTGGAGGTATTTCGTATCCTGTCTCTGGACAACGCCTACAACAGCACTGTCATAAACGAGATAAATCATCTGGACGTCAACGTTGAAACCGCCAGAGGTATGAGATTTCCCGATCACGTATCCGTTTTGGAGTTCGTATCCAGCAGCAACTGCGATCTTATGTCCTCCTGGGAACAGCTCCACCATGACGTGTTGCCCGAGAACGGCCGGGGAGAAGTCATTCGGCTGGAGGGCAGTCACTATCTGCACTTTGAATATCTGGACCAGATCGTGGAATATGCGAAAGACTGGGTAAAATAGGTAAAAAAACAGAAACAGGCGGTGAGGGGAATTCATACTCCCTCACCGCTTTCTGCTCCTGCTTACAATTCATTATCAGCAAATATCACAACGCACTCAAACTACCCGGGTTGATTAAATCCCCTTTTACAGAATTATCAACCGTCTTCAAATACTGTTCTAATACGGGCCGCTGTCTTGTCCGGCAGCACGGTCATACACTCCGTGCACAACAGACTTATAGCAGACCTACCGGACGGTGTCATGGAACTTAAACATTGTATACGACTCAGCCTTCCTTCAACCTTTGCCGCCATCGCCACATGTCCGTATAATACTCCGCCTCTCTGCCCGGCAGCAGACCCGCCGCGCAGGCATAGGCATATGCAAAAAAGCAGTAATTTTCCGTGGAAATGCGGCTCTGAACCATGCTTAACAGGTTCTCCGCCCAGGATAGGCAAGAGGCATCCCGGGAGGCCAGCCAGGCCGCAAGGGTGAAAGCGGGAATGATGGGCCAGTCCAGCTGTCCCTTGCAGATCTTATCCAGTTCATGCAGGGATATGCGGGCCAGAATACACACTGCGGCAAACTGCACTTTGAAAAGCCAGTCCTCGGCATATATCCCGGTATTATTCTGTTTCGGGGGATAGACCATCACGCCGTACAGGTCGCCACACTGCTCCGGGGAGAGCCGGGCGGCATATCCTCCGGCAGCCTCATACCAGGCGGGAAGATAAAACTCCGTCTCCGCCAGCTCTCTCACAAGGTCGCTCACATACTCTGAGGGCTTATCTACCGCCGGGACCGGGGTGTTAATATCCCGGTATCTCCACAGCACAAGCCCCTCCTGATCCAAAGTCTCATCCAAGGACGGAATCTGCGCCTTGGCGGAGGAAAGGACAAAGGAGGCCTCTTTTCCGTAGATCTGCTCCAGCGCCAGACGTACCGCGTTGATACTGCTTGCGGACTCCTGACAGGAAGTGCCGCAGCGGAAGACCCCCGACATATTGCCGTTCTGCCGAATGCTGCGCACGGCGTTTATAATACTTTCCACGCTGAATTCCAGATAATCCACATTGGGTGTCTTCCGCTCAAGAGCCGCCATACGGCAGAGCCACTGGGCACGGTCATTGCTCGTATTCGCGGCGGCGCACAGCACCAGACGATCCAATTCAAAGGGATCACCGCTTTCCATAAAACGGCAGAACAGCCAGGAGGGTTCCGCCCAGGAACAATCGTTCCCGTCTCCTGCCTCCAGTACCTTGTAATAGCATTCCCCTGCCTTTTCCCATCTCCGCCGGGCAGTGAAATGATCGCCCATATCGTTGTAGGCGGAGGCGTCCGCCGGATTTGCCTGATATCCCATGGCAATATACTGCTCCGCTTCCTCCTCTTTTTCCAGCTCCAGACAGGTTAGCCCCGCAAAGGTGTACCTTGAAGTGGTGGCGCCCTGGGACAGTCCTTTCATAATGATCTCCAGCGCCTTTTCCGGGTTCTTTTCATGGCGGTACAGATTGCACTCCACCACATATCTGTCCGTGGTGTCCTGTCTGGCCTCGCCCTGGGGCATACTGTTCAGAACTTTATGGCAGAGAGCCCACAGCTGTTCGCGCAGCGGTTCCTCATACCGGTCGATGACCAGCAGCAGATAGGCAATAAAGGTACAGACCTCCTGCTCTCCCGCTTTTTCCGCAAGGTGGGGATCGCCCAGCCATTCAGGCAGGAGTTCCGGGCTCTGCTCCTCGCCCCGCCACAGGGAGGAGGCATAATATCGCAGGGCCTGCTGTACATTTCCCGTATCGTATAGTCTTTTCGCTTCTTTCAGTATATCCGATCCCATCTAATCCTCTCCTCCTTCCTGTCTCATACTGTTATGGAAAGCGATGGCCCAGGACAGATCGTAGAGATGGAACCGCCCGTCGTCCTCCGCAAGTCCCCTGTCCCGCAGCATGTTCATGACTATCTGATAGGCAGCGTCATTGATGCCCTGGGGCATGATCTGACCGTTGGTCAGATAGATATCAAACTGATAGACATCCTCCCCGTAGACTCCGGCCTCGTTTTCCGGTGTGGCAAAATACACGGTACCATCCCGTTTTTCCGCGGTTTCCGGATGCAGTATCCCTGTGAAAAAAGCGTTCCACACCTCGTAGCCCTGGGATTGCAGGGCCCCTATCATAAAGGGTTTCAACAACTGCACGGCCCTGTCGTTCAGGCAATGCTGACGGATGCGCTGCTGTTCCGCCATGGCGTAAAAATTCCCCACCGCCCGATGCTCCACGCCGGACAGCCCCAGGCCCTCTAGCTTGCCGTTCATGGACTCTAAAACAGCGTCGATATCCTGCGCCTCTATCCCCGGGACCAGCACGGCCGCAATGCCATACTCCCTGTGGATATAGCGGCTGGGATAGCAGATCTCCGATATCGTTCCGCACTTGGGGCATTTCGGATGAAAAAAAGCGCCCTCCTCCAGCGTCTCTCTGCCCTCGGGCCAGTCATCCATATCGAAACAGTCGATCTTTTGGATAGGATAAATATTGCCGCAGTTCTGGCACTGGACAGTTGTTTTTGTCGTGTGAATGTTGCTCAACGGTACACCTCCTAATCTGTTAATATCTGCAACGCTAAACCGGGCAAACGCATGATTATATCCATTTGCCCGGTCTGCTTGTCACCCTGCGTTCAAACATAATATATACAACTGCTGTGGTTTTGATGAACTTCCCTAAAACCCGCAACTAATTCCCTGGAGAATTCAGTTGCATCTATTTTCTCTCCAATTATCTCCTGTATGAGAGACGGGCACATGTCCCACATCACACAGTAAACGGTCCTGTTTGAAAAGCGCCTGTTCATCGCCTCTGTTCTTGCTGTTTATTTTCCTCAGGCCCAAAGCCCAAGCTCCTGCAGAGCGTCATTGGATGTAAAAGCCTTCATACTCCGCGCACTCGGTCTCCCTTTGCCGTTTCCGCCAAATTCTTTAATTGTTTTGATCAGTATTACATAATCATTTGCGTTTCACTCATTATACCACCGAATATAGAGTAACACAATGGATATTTGCCTCCTGGATTCTTGTTAAGATGGTATCAAGGCAGCTCATGCTGTTTTTGAATTTTGGGCACTGCTCTATGCCCCTAAAGTCAAAGAAACTTGCCCACTGATGGGCGACCGTTTCCTCTGTGGGGCTTCCGTCAATCTTCAATGCCGCAAGCGAAGGTTTTGCCAAACCGGCGGCGATATTTCTCCCTCTAATACCTACAAAACCGCAAAGGGCCAAATTGACGGTGATTTGCGGAAATATCCTCTATTTACCCCCGTATTGTCCCTATCCGCAATCACAGCAAGTAATTGTTTTCCCGGTTTGCAATCTGTAAACCGACTAATTTGTAGGTTGCATATCCTCCCATAACCAGCGGCTCTGATTTGCAAATTTCTTCTGCTTCTTCACGGCTCTCTGTTTTTAGGATATACATACCTGCCATTCCCGGATAACCTTTAAAGACACCGCAGATTTCCAGCTTTCCTTCATCATCCAGCTTTCTTATGTTCTCAACGTGTTCCATAACTACCTGCTTTGTCATTTTATTATAGGTCTTGCTTTTCTCAATCATCATCATGTACATCAACTTTTCCATACGATTTTCTCCTATACATTCTATGGGGATTCACTGGGGATATTATATTATATTTATCCGGCTATGGCAATCTGTCTGTGATTTACCGGAAACGAAATTCAGCCCCTTAGCAAAGGCGGGAAAAGCTGTCAAGAGCGCGTAGCGCGAAATATTGCCATGTGTTGTAACAGAATCTGCCCTTGTAAATTGTCGGAAAATGTTCTAACTCCTTGAACGAATCCAACTTTTCCTCGGGTCTTTAACAGTTCTACAACACAAAAAGTACCTACAGGCCGCTTAGTGCCTG
>CAJTMX010000078.1 GCA_910577235.1 uncultured Acetatifactor sp.
CCCGCAGGTAGTTCAGTCCCCGCAGGTCCGGGGTGATGATGCGGACGGCAAGGTCCGCAGCCTCGATTGCCGTAGGCGTGAAGAAATTGAGCATGTTGGAGCTGCAGTCCAGAATGATGTAATCCACAAGTTTTGCAGCTTCTCCGATAAAGAGCTTTATCTTGTCATACTTCAGCTCTGGGTAGGAGAAAGGGTTCTCCCCGGCGGCATAGCCCATGACGCCGATGAAAGGGTATTCCTTTAAGATGGTGACGCGCTCTGCCACCAGTGCCGTGTTGATCTCAAGGCCGGTCAGCACGTTCCCGATGGAGGCGTTTGTTTCAAGGATGCGTTCCGGCATCCAGACGGGCAGCATGGGTGTGCTGGAGTCCGCATTGATGATAAGGGCTTTTTCCTTGTTTGCCGTGAGCACCTTTGCCAGGTTGCAGCAGAACATGGATTTCCCGCAGCCGGGGTTCCCCCAGACAGTGATGGTCTTTGACATCTGATTTTCCTCCTTATTCGTTTCCGGATGTCTGTCCGGATTCTGTATCCTGCCTGTCATCTGCAGGAGCATTGGCAGCGGTGGGACTGTTTTCAGTGTTGCCGGTCTCGTCAGGATCGGACTGCCCAGAGACGTTTATGGAAGATTCCAGGTCCTCATCGGACAGCTCCAGGCCGTCGCCGTAAAGGGTGGACAGGATTTCTGACTGGCGCTCCAGCAGTTCAACGGACAATTTTTCATTGCCGCGGCTGATCAGGGCAACATGCAGGATGCCTTCGTTCTCATAGCGGGTGAGCAGCATGGCCTGTTCGGGTGTGGCAAGGACGGTAATGGTTGCCGTCTGCTGTCTTTCCTCGTCCTCCTCCGGCGGGGTGGTGTAATCCACGTCAAGGCCCTTGGAATCGGAGACGGACAGGACTTTCACGAAACGCAGTTCCGGGATGTCCGATACCGGTTCCAGCACGTTGTTGTCGTCATAGTGGTAGAGGCGGATGATGTCGCCGCCCTGCAGCTTGTCGGAGAGCGATGTCGCAAGTGTCTGGGTGGTGATGGAGATAGCTACCATGCCGTCCGGGATCTCATTGAGGGAGAGGTCGGAAGACAGGGGGACGCTGCTGACCTTCTCCGGCAGGATGTAGTCGCCGGGGCAGAGGTCTGCGGCGGCATAGGTGCCCGCCACATCTTCGGTCCTTCTTGCAACGCTGTCCGGCAGGTTGAAGCCGCCCACCTCCACAAGCTCAAGGTCATCAGGGGTGATGAGGGTTCCCCGTGTCACGGCAGTCTTCATGCGGACGATCTCACAGGTGCTGCTGGTCCTGCTTGTGACGGCAGGGATGGCGATAAAGGCAATGACGGCAGCAAGCACGATGCTCAGGATGCCGTAGATAAAACGGTTGTTCATTTTCATTTTGTGAAAGCCTCCTTATCTGTGCTGGTCTAAGAAATGGTATGTTTTATATAACAGATGGTTTCCGGTCACGGCTGCGGCAAGGCATAGGAGCAGCGTTCCTGCGGCAAGCAGTATGATTGTTTTCATGGTGGTATCCTTTCTATAATACAGTGTTTATATGGTTGTTATGGAACAAGCCGGAGCAGCGTCACGGCCATGCACCCGAAGAACAGGTAGGGTGCAAAAGGGATGTTCCCAGCCGGTATCCTTTGGAATGCATTCCGTATGCCCAGATGGGCCAGGGCAAAAAGGCAGGAGAGGGCAAGGGCGGCCATCAGCCCGGATGCCCCGAAGGGGATGCCGAGCAGGGCAACAAGTTTGATGTCCCCGCCGCCGATTCCGCCGTTTGTGGCAAGGGAGACGGAAAGCAGGAGCAGGAAGCCGGACAAAAATCCCATGATGCAGTGCAGCAGTGCTTCAGCAAAAGCCATCCACGGGCAGGTGCATACTGCCAGCGGAAGGTAGAGCAGGCACCAGGGCAGGAAGGCAAGCAGGGCGGCATTGCGTATCCTGTGGTGCCTGCGGTCATAAAGCGCAAATCCCGCAAGGGGCAGCAAGGTCAGGGCGTAATAGAAAAACAGCGCCTTATTCACGTTTGGAATACCAGTCATCGAAAAGGCTGCCCTGGATCTGTACGGAGTCGCTCACATTGACGGACAGCATCCCGGAAGGCGTCCATGCGTCAATGATATAGGTGTAAACAGTATAGGCGGTGCCATCCGGATACCATACCGGTGTGAAATGCACGTTCCGGTTGTAGGTGGAGTATTCGTTGGGCTTAAAGGCAAAGGTGGCCGTGTTGCCGCCGCTGCAGGATAAAAGCCTCCAGTACATGTCATAGCCAAATTCTGGGAAATAGGCTACTGCCGTCTGTGCAGGTGCATAATGGCTGACGGGTGCGTTGGAGGAAAAGGCTGCAGTGGCGCTCTCCTTGATTCCGTAGCCGCTTTTCATGTTGTCGCCCTGGGCGGTGGGCACGATGTCGTCCGGATGGATCTCCATGGAGCCGCTTAAGGAGGCGGAATAGGCAGTGGAGGTAAAGTCATACCAGCCGTTGTCCACCCATTCCCCGTTGTCTACCCAGTGCCCGTGTCCCCCGCTGCAGTCTTCCGGGCAGCCGCTGTCGCAGCTGTCGGATTCCCAGTCCCAGTCGCTTTCCCATTCCCAGTTGGCGTGCCATCTCGCACTCCAGACGCTCCAGGATGCGGAGGTCTTCTGCGGGTTGGACGGCAGGGAGGAGAGGGAAAAATGCGGGTTGGTGTCCGTTGCCAGCGGGTCAGGAGGCAGGTTCTCCTCCAGGGAGATGATCCTTGCCACAAAACTTGTCTTTGCCGTGGATGCGCCGCTGACGGATACCTGTATGGTCAGGGTAGTGGGTTCTAAAGGCGTATGCCATTTTGCCCAGACCACCTGGGAGCCGCCTGCGGGCATCACGATGTCATTGACAGTATAAGTGCCGCCGTTGATATGGAAGGTGACACTGGCCGGGTCATCCGGGTTTACTTCAGTGCTGCTGGTCAGGGTGATGCTGGTGATGACATCCGTATCCACCCGGTAGGTATAGTCGGGCGCCTGCAGTTCCGCTTCCGGCACATCCTTGTAGCTTACGATGCCGATGCCCAGTGCAGAGAGGATGTCGGAATCCGATACCTTGCTGCTGGTAGTGCCGCTCCATGCAGGATAGCCTAAATCTGGCGTTTCCAAAAAGATGGACAGAGGGAGGTTTTGGTGTGTCAGGCTGGGCATCCTGCTGCGGAGCGTTCCGCCGGACATCTGGTTATAGAGCGCCGCTTCCGTTGCGGTCATGGCATAGTTGCGCCCGCCGTGGGTAAAGTAGGCAATCGGTTCGATGACCAGCTTGTAGGAGCCGGAGACCAGGTCCTCAAAAGGGATGCCGGTCTTGTCGGCAACCAGCTGTGCGGCATACTCAGAGCAGAAATACCGCCGGATCGCTTCAATGCCCGCGCGGGACCTGCCTCCGCTGATGATGCGGGGAAGTGACGTACCCGGTCTGGAGCAGCCATAGGAGCCGGCATCCAGGGACAGGGAGGCTCCCCCGCTGTACTGGAGCTTGCTTACCTTCCCGAAATGCAGGATGTCCCCGGATATGCTGAAATTGCTTAAGTCAAACGGGGTGGACGCTATGCCTCCGTCTTCCGTGACTACCGTGATGCGCACACCGTCCTGGTTGTGCCATACATCCGTTGCAGTGCCGCTCCCCATACTGCCACCGCCGCCGTCGATGTTCCCCTCCCCTGAAGCCAGTGCGGTCACCCCTGCGGAAAGCATCAGGACAAGGGAAAGAAAAAGCGGGAAGATGCGCTTGGTCAGTTGTTTCATGTGGTCCTCCTTTTCAGACAAAAAAAGGACATGGAATCCGTCCATGCCTTTTTCTGTGTATTCATTGTATTCAGTTGCCGCCCATGGTGCCGATCTGCTTGTTGATGTCTCCGTCGCTGTCGATGCTGTCCTGCTGTACGCCGCTGGGCGTTACCCAGCCAAAGACGGGATCATAGACCTGTCCGGGATGGCTGTCGCCGGAGCCGGTGCCCCCGGAGGGTGTGCCTGTCCCGGAACCGCCGGTGGGATTATCCTGCGGGGGTGCAGGTGCCTGTGTCTGGGCGGGCGGGTCATATTCCGGCTGCTTATCAGGATCTGTGACATCATCCGTGGTCACGGGAGGCTCAGCGGGCTTTTCCTGTAAGGCATCCTCTTTGGTGGAGCTGTCGGAAAGGCTTGTGGTGGAGCCGGTTTCATCCTCGGAAACTATTGCCTGGGTATTGTCAGAGGCTGTGCCCTGCAGCTGGCTGCTTTCCTTTGCTGCGGCATCAGGGAGGCTGGCATCAGTGCCGGAGTTTTCTTCCCAGGTATCCGTGACATCAGCGCGTTCCGTGGAAGCAGGGATGAATTCTGTTTCCGGTTCCCGCGTCAGGAACCAGGCGCCTGCAAGCACAGCCACACAGAGCGCGGATAAGCCGCAGATGGCAAAGGTTCTTTTTCTGTCGGTAGGTTTTGTATTCTTTTTCATAATATTGGACTCCTTTCGTCGTGTTTACATTTTATACGCACCGGAGGGCGGAATGCCAACAGCATTCCCGTCAGTATTTTGTATTATGGGAACCGGTCAGTGTGATATGCTGCGTAATGGGCGGGAACAATTCCCCGAACATCTGTATCCGGAAGGTGGCGTCACAGGTCACTACATATTCGATCTTGTCGGAATACTGGTTGAACTGCAGGCTGATGTTATTCACTGTATAATCTCCGCTGGAGAGCCGTATCCGCTCTTCCATCCCGTTTATGAAGCCGGCCCGCAGTGCATCCTGGTAGGCGGAGCTTAAGT
>CAJTMX010000079.1:0-368 GCA_910577235.1 uncultured Acetatifactor sp.
ATATCTTATGGACAGTTTTCTATATCTTTAATATCCTGTATGCACTTGGAAGGATTATGGTCAGATACAATGACGGTACGGATGGCAATCCCATATCTGTAGCCCTGCATGGGGGATTCTATCTTATATGTGTTATGGCGGTCGGCACCTTATGTTTATCTACAGCAACCAAGTTTGCAAGATGCAGTGTAATGGAGATTCTTTACTTTGGCCTGAGGATCACAGTCCTCAGCCCGCAGTTCTCAGAGACTTTTTCTTATCTGCTGGCAGCGAGAGTCATCTGCATTCTGGGTGGGGCATTTATGGGATTTGCACTGTTTAAGAAACAATACAGGGAGATGGATAAGAAGTACCGCTTCCATTGGAAA
>CAJTMX010000079.1:400-1409 GCA_910577235.1 uncultured Acetatifactor sp.
TCAGTATTGTTCTGTTTGTCATAGTCTATCATGAATGTGTGAAGCAGATGTTCTGGGGAGCGGTTATCATCGCAATCATCGCAGTAGCTTGCGGCTTAGGGGGCGGTGGGAATGTAATTTTGGGTGAGGATATAGATTCTATCATCATGAAAAATAAATAGGAGAAGAACTTATGCAGAATTTTATAAAGAGCGATATGGAGACAGTAAGGGGAAGGGTCAGGAAGCCAGCCATCACGGCAATCCTGTTTTTTGGGGCACTTGTGATAAATGTGATATTTTTTCGGGGCAATGTGGGATATTTCCTGACACATGAGCTTTTCGGCTCCCTTGTGACGAGCTTTATGATCGGCGGCCTCTGGTATGGAAAAAGTGTCGTGGCAGCGGCAGGCAGGGCTTTTGTCGATGAAGAAACAGGGGAAGAACTGCACCCTGGGGGTGTCAGCGGGACCACCTTTAGGCTTGCTCTGGCGGTGGCCGCTGGAGCTACAGTGGGGGCGGTGCTGTTTGCGGTTGATGCGGTAAGGATCATATACAGCATAGTGAGCAAAGGAAAGAGATGAAAATAAAGCAGGACAGAGAAAAATAAGCCTTATGTCCGTTGGGGGAACACAGGCTTATTTTTTTCGCTTTATTGTCCTGAAATTGCTGATTTCCTCTTTCCGCTGATTTATGGATGCCATTTCTTCTTCCGTTGCATGGAATTGGAGGATATCCTGTACTTCGCAGTTGAGAATCAGGCACAGCTCATTCAGTGTGCTGGAGCTGATCGGTTCTCCGTGGCCCATTCTCCGCAAAGTATTGCTGCTTATCCCCCAATGGTAGATAAGCTGGTATTTTGTGATGCCCCGCTCCTTCATGGTAGTCCATAATGGCTGATATGAGATCATTTAAAAGCCCCCTAATGTCACAGATAGATATATATTCATTTTAGTGCCGATATAAGATATTGCACATTCATTACATATTATATGGGTAATATATTGCTTATATTCCGCTTGCACTGCGAT
>CAJTMX010000079.1:1419-2241 GCA_910577235.1 uncultured Acetatifactor sp.
GGGGCAACAAGTAGCCTCTGTTTTTTGAGGAACCTACCATCACCTGAAACCTTTTCATGAGTTTGCCGCTCTCTTATATAGCAAACAGGAACAGGGATTCTGGAAAGGAGCATAGGATGGAGATTATTGGAAATGTGCAGGGAGAGCCGCTGTTGATTGAGGATTGCTGTATTTTTTCCTTGGAGGGGAAGGAGGGGCTGTATCTGATCCTGTCAACGGACAGACAGGCAGTAAAGGATCATATTTTTATAGGAAAAGGGCAGGAGGTACAGATTACTGGCAGTATTTTGGAGCAGAAGGATTTTAAGGGGATTTTTGTTACAGAAAGGTCAAAAATTAAAGTTAAAAAAGATGGAAAAGGCTGAAACCTTTTTGAAAGTGGGAATCTCCCTTATATAGCAGGGAGCAAAGCAATGAAAGATAATATCATGACTAAAGGAGAGAGGTGTGCATGAAAAGAAGGTATATTATATTTCTGCTGGGAATAGCAGTTATGGCAGTTTTATCAGGATGTAACGGAGCTTCCACGGAGGCAGAGGCGGAGAATGCCATAAAGGAAACAACATTTTCCACAGAAGAAGCTTCTGCGGAAGATACAGAGGCTGAGCAGGCAGAAGCACAGGAAGATACCATGCAGGAAGAAACACAGGAAGCTCCAGAGGAACCAGTGGCAGATACCACTGTATATGGCAATACCGCAGGGAATATTATGGGCGGCGGATTGTTTCTGGAGGATGACGATTATTTTTACCTTTACCATGGATATGACAACTGTGTGTATAAGACCGAAAAGCGGACAGGCATATCGGATAAACTTGTGGA
>CAJTMX010000079.1:2259-4745 GCA_910577235.1 uncultured Acetatifactor sp.
GCTACTGTCTCCAGCTTAATATGGTAGATGGAAAAATCTATGCGAACATGGCACAGGATGAATCTGTCATAGAGATAGAACCAGAAAGCGGGGATATTACAGAGATCAGAAAAGGCAGTGTGGAATATCTGATGTCTGCGGATAATGAACTGTATTTCACAGATGTGTCCGACAGCACCTTGCGGAAAATTTCGCTGGATACCATGGAAGAAACAGTCCTTGTGGATCAGCCGATTGTCACTCCCTGTATTTATAAGGACAAGGTTTACTTTGCTCTGGATTCTGACGAACACTATCTGTACAGTGTTCCCCGTGAAGGTGGTGAGATCACACAGGTCAATGAGGTTTATTCCTTTATGCCGACAATGTATAAAGACAAAATCTATTACCTTGGGATGGAAAATGAGGAATATTCCATCCGCTCCATGGAACTGGATGGAAGTGATGAAAAGGTGGTTGCCGAAACAGATGCAGTTTTTATGAATCTGTATGACGGTAAATTACATTATGTGGATGGAACTGATGCAAGCAGGGTTTATTTTATTGATCTGGAAGCGGAAACTTTAGCTCCAGAGCCGCTTAATCTGGAAGAACAGATAGAAAAAGCCATCAACAGATATGCAATAGAGGAAGTCTCTGAATACAGGCTGGATGGTTATATGGGGCTGAATTTCCAGCAGGGGCATATGGCATTTATGTGTATGGAGACCATGGATGGGCAGCAGTACATGGATGAGTATATCTATGATGAAGCAGGTGACAGGATATTGCCTGTAGCTTATTTCTTTGTAGACAGGGAAGTTCTGGAAGCGGCAATGGAGGAATCCACAAAGGAAGCAAAAGAAGAATCAGCAGATGTGGGGGAGACTGCAGCGGCAGTGCCGCAGACACCAGCGAGAGCCTATCCAGCAGGAAATTACAGTACAGGCAGTGTTTATGGGCCGAAGCTGTCACAGGCAGAGCTTGATCAGGTGGCAGATGCAGTACAGGCTTATCTTAACAGTTATGATTTCTCTGTCATGAGTGAATATGATAAAGTGGCGACTGCCCATGACTATCTGTGCAGCATCTGTGAATTTGCCCCAGACTGGAGATATAATCGGGCGAACACGGCATGGGGAGCATTAGTCTATCATGAGGCACAGTGTTCAGGGTATGCAAGGGCAATGAAAGCATTGTGTGATGCCATGGGAGTAGGCTGTTATTATGTACATGCAGATGAAAATGCTTTCAATCCAAGCCACCAGTGGAATGAGGTCTGCATTGACGGGAACTGGTACATCATTGATGTACAGGGAAATGACAAATCAGGGTTCAAGGCATTTTACCTTCTGTCAGATGATACTTATGCGGCAATGAGCGGCATGAGCTGGGACAGGAGCAGTGTACCAGCATGTCCAGCAGATTACTTTTAAGGGCAGTGCCTGACAGGGTATGTGAAACAAAATGAGGGAAGCTGTAATTACCTCAGAGGATGGAAAAGGAGATAAGACATTATGAAAAAGAAAACTGGAAGAAGCTGTTTGAAAAGGGCGGCAATGGCATTATCAGGCATTATGCTGGCATTATCTATTCCAATGACGGCAATGGCGGATGGAGAATTTTCAGGAGACATTACCATTACAGGAACTGTAGAAGGGTATGAGTATAAGGCCTATGAGGTGCTTGACTGTATCGCGGCGGGCGGTGAGGATTCCATTTTTATGGCGACGGAAAGCTGGAAGGAGTTCCTTAAAACAAATGAAAATGCCATAGTGTAACGCGGCACTTTGTAGTAGACGGAAAAAGCATTTTATTTTCGACAGTATAAACACCATTACGGCACCCTCTTTTCGCTGACCGCACACTACTGTCAACGAAACTGTGCAGTCAAATCGAAACCTTCCAACCCAAATTGTATGTACAATGAGGCTGCTGGCAGCATATGGGACCAGATAAGCGGGACAGCCGGGAGGCAGGGTCTGAAATTGTCTGAAAAATATTCCAGACAGAAAAAAGCAGTTCCCGGGGAATTGTGCCACTTTCATACACAATGGTTAAGGAAACGGCCGCGTACACAGATGCACGCGGCCTTCTTCGGTTCTTTTTAAGAATTGTCCCCTGTATTAAAACACTTCATAAAACAGGTATTTAACGAATAGATGGATGGTGCGCCGGGGCAGTGTTACCTGAAAACCTCAAAGCTGCTGGTTATTGACAGCCGCAAGGATGGTCTCCGGGTCAATGACCTGTTTTTCTGTCTGTTCACCGATGATCAGGGCATCCGTCATCAGGTTGTCGATCATGCGGGCATTGCCCTGTGCGTACCCGTGGACGGCGGATAAAGCCGCTTCGCTTAAGATGGAAAGGCTGCCGCCTGCCATCTGTATCTTGTGGGAGATATACCTGGCCACCTCTTCGTCTGAGAGGCCCCCAAAGTCATAATGGACAACGACCCGCTGGCGCAGCGCCTCGTTTACGGGCTTAGAAAGGGTGCGGTTAAAATA
>CAJTMX010000080.1 GCA_910577235.1 uncultured Acetatifactor sp.
TTTCGGAAAAGGCGGAGTCCCTCAGAGCAAATACGGAGGAATGGCATTTCTACCGGAGGAAAGCCAGGGAAGAACAGATCATTTATAACCAGTGCGTGAAAAATCTGAAATTATTGGAGGGCAGGAAGGAATGAGGATACAGATCGCAACAGGCAATTCAAGGATGGAGAAGCGGTGGAACAACGTGGAGATGGAGCTGGATGAATTTATAGAGCGCATCTCCCATACCATCCGCACGGCGGAGACCGTGGAGCAGTATATGAAAATGACGAAAGCGAAGCAGGACGCCATCAAGGACGTGGGCGGATTCGTCATGGGGAAATTGAAGGGCGGCAGGAGGAAAAAGGACTGTGTGGAGTTCCGCTCCGCGCTGACACTGGACATGGACCATGCCTCGCAGGACATCCCGGAGCAGGTGGAGATGTTCTTTGACTTCCGCTGCCTGATCTATTCCACCCATAAGCACACGCCGGAGAATCCGAGGCTGCGGCTCATCATACCGCTCTCCCGGAACGTGTCGCCGGATGAATATGTGGCGGTGGCGCGTAAGGTGGCGGAGGACATCGGGATTGAGATGTTTGACGATACCACCTATGAGCCGAGCCGCCTCATGTACTGGCCGTCCACCTCTGCTGACGGGGAGTTTATTTTCCGGGATATCGAGGGAGAGCCGTTAAACCCGGACGATGTGCTTTCACGGTATAAGGACTGGCGGGATTCCTCCGAGTGGCCGGTGAGCAGCAGGCAGCAGAACATCGTCCAGAGGGAAATGCGGAAACAGGCAGACCCACTTACTAAGGACGGAGTGATCGGCGCGTTCTGCCGGACGTATTCCATCGAGGAAGCAATAGCAAACTTCCTTCCGGATGTCTATCAGCCAAGCGCCATGCCGGGGAGGTATGACTATATTCCGGCTGACTCACAGGCGGGCGTGGTCATTTATGAAGGGAAGTTCGCTTACTCCCACCATGCCACCGACCCGGCCTGCGGGAAGCTGATGAACGCCTTTGACATGGTGCGGATTCACAAATTCAGCCATTTGGACGCGCGGGTATCCGAGGATGAGGAACCGGCAAAGCTGCCCTCCTTCAAGGCAATGGGGGAGTTTGCCGTCAGTGATGAGAACGTGAAGGTCACGCTGGCGGGAGAGCGGGCGCAGTCGGCAAGGGAGGAATTTTCCGCAGAGGATGACTGGCGGAAACTGCTGGAGTTTGACCGCCGGGGCGTGGTGAAGGATACGCTGAACAATCTCGTTCTGGTCATGCGCCATGACAGGGGGATGCAGCCCATCGCCTTCAACCTGCACCGGGACGGGATAGATGCCGGGGAGGGGCTTCCGTGGAAGCAGATCAAGCCGGGGTGGAACGACTCTGACTTCGCATCCCTGAAAGTGTACCTCAACAAAGGCTACGGGGTATATGCGCCCACCAAGACGAAGGACGCCCTGCTGGCGGTGGCATCGGAGCGGGCATACCACCCGGTGCGGGAGTACCTTGACGCGCTGCCGGAATGGGACGGCACGGAGCGCATCGACACACTGCTCACGGACTACCTGGGCGCGGAGGATTCCGCGTACACAAGGGCGGTCATGCGGAAAACGCTGGCGGCGGCCGTGGCGAGGATATACCAGCCGGGGGTGAAGTTCGATTCCGTCCTCATCCTAAACGGGCCGCAGGGCATTGGCAAGTCCACGCTCTTTGCGAGGCTTGCGGGGGCGTGGTTCTCCGACAGCCTGACGCTCACGGATATGCGCGACAAGGCAGGCCCGGAGAAGCTGCAGGGCTATTGGGTGCTGGAGCTTGGGGAGCTTGCCGGGATGAAGAAAACGGATGTGGAGACCGTGAAGTCCTTCCTCTCCCGCGTGGATGACAAATACCGTGCCAGTTACGGGCTGAATGTGGAGAGCCACCCGCGCCAGTGCATCATCGTGGGAAGCACCAACACGGAGAGCGGTTTCCTCCGGGACATCACCGGGAACCGCCGTTTCTGGCCGGTAAGGGTAAACGGGCAGAGCGGGAAAAAGCCCTGGCAGCTTTCCGGGGATGACGTCCTGCAGATATGGGCGGAGGCGAAGGCCGCCTTTGAGAACGGCGAGCGGCTCTACCTCGAAGGGGAGGAAGCCGCGGCTGCGGCCTGCGAGCAGGCGGACGCGATGGAGACGGATGACAGGGAAGGCTTGGTGCGGGCGTACCTCGACACGCTGCTCCCGGAGGAATGGGATAACATGAGCCTTTATGACCGCAGGAACTTCCTAAGCGGGAGCGAGTTCGGGGAACAGCGGCGGACGGGTACGGTGCGCCGGATGTTTGTATGCAACATGGAGATATGGTGTGAGTGCTTCGGGCGGGATTCCTCCACCCTGAAAAAGATAGACTCCTATGAGATCAGCGGCATCATGCGCAAGATCGAAGGTTGGGGCAGGTACACGGCGACCAAGAACGGCACTTCCAGTTTCCCGATCTACGGGAAGCAAAGGGCATATGTGCGGGAACAGCATAAGGAATGACGGGAACAAGGAATGAAAGGATATCCGGAACGAACGGAACATTGGGCGGCTCGTTCTGGACGGTAGTTCCATTTAAGAAATAAAGTAAAATCAACGCTTGTGGGGCAGTATGGAACAAGGGAACATGAAATCCTTATTGGGGTATGGGTAATAAGAAAAAAAGTGCTTTTTGCACACGTTATATACACGTATAGGATATATAGGAATTTTGGTTTTGATGTTCCGTATTGTTCCGCGGGCAGGACGGAGGCAGCGGCATGAGGGAAAATGAGATAGAACGGCACCTAAGGGTGTCAGTAAAAAAGATGGGAGGCATGGCGGTAAAATTCGTTTCCCCCGGTTTGGATGGGGTGCCGGACAGGATTGTATTGCTGCCTGGGAGGAAGATCGCATTCGTGGAGTTGAAGGCTCCGGGGAAGAAGCCGAGGCCATTGCAGGAGAAACGGATGCGGCAGCTTAAAAGTTTAGGCTTCCCCGTCTATGTGGTTGACGGGGCAGAGCAGATCGGAGGTGTGCTGGATGAGATATGTGCCACATGAATATCAGGAGTATGCAAAAGAATTTATTATAAGCCATAAGGTGAGCGCATTGTTTTTGGATTGCGGGCTTGGCAAAACGGTGATCACGCTCACCGCCATATGGGAATTACTGTTTGACTATTTTGACATCCGAAAAATATTGATCATAGGCCCTCTCCGGGTATCAAGGGATACATGGCCTGCGGAACTGGAGAAATGGGATCACCTTTCCGGGGTTGGGATGTCGGTAGCCCTCGGTTCGGAAAAGGAGCGGCTCTCGGCGCTTGTCAGGAAAGCACAGGTGTACGTCATCAACAGGGAAAACGTAGAGTGGCTGGTAAACGAGAGCGGCCTCCCCTTTGATTTTGACATGGTGGTGATTGATGAGCTTTCGTCCTTCAAGTCCCATAAGGCGAAGCGGTTCAAGGCTCTGAAAAAAGTGCGCCCGATGGTGCGGCGCATCGTGGGGCTGACCGGGACGCCTGCACCCAACGGTCTGATTGACCTTTGGGCGGAAATCGGAATCCTCGACATGGGGCAGCGGCTTGGGCGGTTCATCGGCGGCTACCGGGAACGGTTCTTCGTGCCGGACAAGCGCAGCCGGGAGATGGTGTTCTCCTATAAGCCACGGGAAGGTGCGGAGGATATGATTTATAATTTAATCTCCGACATCTGCATCAGCATGAAGGCCGTGGACTATCTGGATATGCCGGAATGTGTCTTTAACCGTGTGGAGGTTATTCTGACCGAAAAAGAAATGGCACTTTATAAACAGTTGGAGCGGGATATGCTCCTTCCCTTTTCGGACGGCGATATTGACGCGGTGAACGCGGCGGCTCTCTCCAACAAACTTTTACAGATGGCGGACGGTGCGGTCTACGATGAGAACGGGAACGTAAAGCACATCCATGACCGCAAGCTGGAGGCATTGGAGGATTTGGTCGAGGCGGCGAACGGCAAGCCCGTCCTAATCGCCTACTGGTATAAGCATGACCTTGACAGGCTGAAAAAGTACACCGGGGCGGTGGAGCTGGACACGGCGGAGGATATGAGGAAATGGAATGCCGGGGAAATCCCGGTGGCGGCGATCCACCCGGCATCGGCGGGGCATGGGCTGAACCTGCAGGCGGGCGGTTCCACGCTGGTGTGGTTCGGGCTGACATGGTCGCTGGAACTGTACCAGCAGATGAACGCAAGGCTGTGGCGGCAGGGGCAGGAGGAGAC
>CAJTMX010000081.1 GCA_910577235.1 uncultured Acetatifactor sp.
TTGGTAAGGATGAGGTCTCCAGTTCAAATCTGGATAGCAGCTCCACAAAATACGCTGTTTTCTGCTGAAAATAGCGTATTTCTTTTTAATTTCAGCACTTTTCTTTGCGGTTGAATTTTTGGAATTCGGTTTTGACCACATAACAAGCCACAGACAGAAAAAATGGCCCATCGGGGTGTCCCCGATGGGCCATGGATCTTTGTCAGTCGACTTTGGGTTCGGCTTTCAGCTGCTCCTTCTCGGCGGCGATCTCCGCTTTCATTTCAGCAATCATTTCCGCCAGCAGCTTTTCGCATTCCTCCTCGCTGTGGGCATAGACGTTGCGGGCGTGCTTTTTGCCGTCCGGCCAGACGGGGGAATACCGCCCTTCCCAGAGCTTCTCATTGATCTGGGTGACACAGCCCGTGCCAGCCTTGCGCCGCTGGCCCTTGTGGGCCTGAAATGTGCTGGGGGCGGGTTTCCGGGGTGCCACTCCACGTTCTATCGGTGGATCAGCTTTGCCGATACCTTGGTCGATTTTCACTGCCGCCGTCCGGCGCATCTCGTCGGTGACGTGGGCGTAGACGTTCAGTGTGGTGCTGCTGGACACATGCCCGATGATGGTAGAGAGGGTTTTGATGTCCATTCCATGTTCCAAGGAAAGGGTAGAAAATGTGTGTCTAAGGTCATGGAATCTGACCTTTTTGCACCCGGCTCGTTGTAGGACTGTTTGCAGCCGCTTCCGAGCAGTGGCGGGATCTCTGGGCGAGTTTTTGTTAATTGGAGAGGGGAACATCCACTTGGAGCCTACGGTTTCTTTGTATGCCTTAAGGACACTCAGCACAGGGGCAGGGAGGATGACGCTTCGGTTGCCCGCTTTGGTTTTGGGCGGTGAGACCACCAGTTCTCCATTGATGCGGTGAACCTGTCGTTCCACCCGGAGTTCTCCAGTGCGGAGGTTCAGGTCATCCCACTGGAGTGCGCAAATCTCACCCCGGCGCAACCCTGTGGAGAGTTCCAGCAGAAGGAGTTCAAAGCAACCGTCCTCTTTGGCTTGGATCAGCAGCCGCTGGATTTCTTCCGGGGTTAACACCTGCATTTCCCTGGCTTTGGCAGGGGGTAGGCGGCAGCCATCGGCAGGGTTGCGGAAAAGGAGCTTTTCAGAAACCGCCTTGTCCAGTGCGGCATGGAGGGTAGTGTGGATGCCCCGGACAGTTTGATCGGAGAGACCTTCGCCATAGAGTTCGGCGCGGAGAAGTCTACCGCCTTGTTTGAGCCTGGTGTAGAACTGCTGGATATCGTTGGTGGTGAGCTTGTCCAGTTGGGTGCCGCCCAGTGCGGGGATGATGTGTTGATAGATGCGCCGCTCGTAGGACATCTGGGTGTTAGGCCGAAGGTTGGGCTTCTTATAGCTTTGATACCAAAAATCCAGCCAATCGCCTAACAGGATGCCGGGTTTCGGCTGGTCAGAAGTAGGTGCCTGGATGCTGTCCTTTAGGGCTGTGAGCTTTGCTTTACATTCGCTTTTAGTTTTAGCGAGGACATTTTTGGTGACAGGGAGTCCCTTATCATCGTAGCCGATGACTGCCCGTCCTTCCCAGCGGCCATCTTTTCTCAAGCTTACTCCGCCCTCGCCGCGCTTTCTGCGCTTTGCCATGGCTTCATCTCCTCTCCGAGATAGTCGGTCAGAAAGCCGCCCACAATGTCGGCGGCCCGCTTCTGCATATCACCTGTGGTATGGGTGTAGATGTCCAGCGTGAAGGACGCCTTGGTGTGTCCCAGGATGCCGGACAGGGTCTTGGCATCCACGCCGCTGGCCAGTGCATGGGTAGAAAATGTGTGACGTAAATCGTGGAAGCGGATGCTGGGCAGTCCGGCCTGGGCCAGCAGCTTCTTCATCTGATGGTAGGCGGCACTGGGGTTCACGGGGGCCTCCGGGCGAAGCGGATCGTGGAAAATCCAGGGGGAGAAGGACTTTTTCTTCCTTGCCCGTAATAATTCCGCTGTGCTGGGCGGAAGGACGATTTTCCTGGTTCCGGCATAGGTTTTGGTATCCCCGGCTACCAGCCTGCCATCCTTTTCCCGGTGGAGAGTGCGGCAGATGCGGAGCGTCCCTGCGTTGTTGTCGAAGTCCGTCCACATGAGGCCGCAGATTTCACCCAGGCGAAGGCCGGTGGTGAGTTCGGTGTAAAAGAAGTCGTGCCAGATGGTGTCTGCCTTGATGGCTTCAATGAAAGTTTCCAGCTGTTGTTCGTTCAAGATATTCAAGGGTTGACAGATGACCTTGGGCGGTTCCACTTCATCGGCAGGGTTTGTAGGGATAAGTCCCTGCTCCACCGCCGCCTGGAGTGCGTGGTGGAGTGTTGTGTGGATGCCGTGAACGGTGGTGCTGGAAAGTCCGTGGCCTTGACCGGGACGGGGCTTCACCCGACCATTCTTCTTCAGGCTATCGTAAAGTTTTCTCAAGTCTGTCGCCGTCACCTGGGAGAGCATTTTCTTTCCCAGAAAAGGCACAACATGGTTCTCCATATCTCGCTGATAATGCTCCAGGGTGCCAGGCCGGAGGGTGGCGGACATATGCCCCAGCCATTGCTCCAGCCATTCCGCAAGGGTCATCCTGCTCTGCTCCGTCAGGTCGATGCCCTGGTAGATGTCGATGTTCTGGCGGAGCTTCGCGGTCAGCTCTTTCTGGGTGCCGGCGTAGAGGTAGCGGAAGATGGAGTCGCCGTTTTCTTTGTGGCCTATCACGATCCGCCCCTCCCAGCGGCCATCGTCCCGCTTGCGCACCATACCGTCGCCGGACGGTCTGCGCTTTGCCATGGTCAATCACCTCCGATTCTGATATCGCCATCGTTGTTGTCCATGCACTCCATCATGATTTTGGCACCCAGCCGGAAGCCCAGGATGAAATTCTCCAGCGCCGTGATGCTGTCGATTTCCTGTTGCGATTCGATCAGCTTTGCCAAGACCGCCTGTCCAGCTTCGTCGAGCTGCTCTGTGAGCTGCTTTTCAAACCGGGTCACACGATCCGTCGCCCGCTTCAACTCTGAATTGGGCGTCATGTCCTGCGCGTTGGGTGTGATGTTGCCGTAGTAGAGATCTTCCAAAGTATTTCGCATTGCTCTCGCCTCCTGTAGCGACACACCATACCACAGGCCGGCGGGAATATCCATGGTCAACGGTGAGAGTTATCAGAACAGACACATATTTTTTGCGGTGTTCCGCTGGGCTTCTCTTTGTATACACTGGTGCAATTCATAATTCGCCACAGCGGCACACAAAGGGGGCGACACTGCGCCTCACTTGCGGGAGGCGTACGGATGCCAGTCACTCCGTGGAATGGGTACAAACCGCCGCACAGGGGCTAACACGGGGGAAAACACTTGGGCGGCGCTCCGCAGGTGTGGAGCGCCGCCCGCTTTTGCTTGAGAACGCCTATTCCGGATAGCGTGTGTAGAGGGCATATCCAGGCCGTTCTTCCAACCACCACTTGAAGTACTGCCCGCCCCAGCGGGCATGGTTGTTGAGACCGCTCTCGGTGACCTTGACGTACTCATCCGTTTTGCTGATTACAACTACCACGTGGCCGTTTCCGCTGTTGTCATAGCGGATCAGGTCGCCGGGGCGGATCTGATACCAGCTTGGGTTGTCCACCCTCCGCCACGGGAGGTTTCCAAACGCCGCGTCCGAACACAGCGTAGCCCAGCCGGAGCAGTGGGTGCCCCGGCGGTAGGGCCCGCCGCTGGTGGAGCGGTAGGGCGTGGGGTACACTGTCCCGGTGGGGTAGGTCTGCTTCAGCTGCGCCAGGACGGCCTGTACGCTTTCTTCTGTGGGGCCAGAGGGTACGGCGGGAGATTCCTCACTGTAGTGCTGGGTGCTGTTAATGTGGACGGAGTTGGTGGCGGCGTCATAGGTCACGCCGAAGTCCACCGCTTTGCCGATGTCCCGGAGGCGGACATAGTTATTGCCGCTGATGCTGTAGGCGGTGAGGGCTGCTTGCTGACCATTGATATAGAAGGTCTGGCTACTGGGCCGGGCGGTGAGATAGTCTGCTGCCTGGGCGGCGGGGCCGCTCAGGGCAAGGCCGGCGAGGATGCCGATTCCCATAAAGATCGCTTCCCTTTTCCTGTTCATGATCTGATCCCCTTTCGGTTTTGTTGTGC
>CAJTMX010000082.1 GCA_910577235.1 uncultured Acetatifactor sp.
TGCACAAACATCATCAGAAAATTTGTGCAGCATATCATTCCTCTTTTTCCTCCCGTAACTGCTCCAGCACGGCTTTCAGCTTCCCCGGAATGGGCAGCCCCGTCCTCGCGGCATTCTCTAAGATGGAAATGCCCTCATTGGAGAGGTAAAAGAAGATGACCGCCGTCCGCAGGACGCTCCCCTCCCGGATGACATGGGCGTCTATGATATGCCCCACTGCCACAAGGCTGAAAATAATGACCTTCTTGAAGATGCCCTTGAATCCCACTTCGCTGGAGAGCTTCTTCTCCACCGCTGCCGCCATCAGCCCGGTGGCATAATCCACCACCACGAATACCACCAGTGCATAAAGGAAGCCGTCAAAGCCTCCCATGACCGCGCCCAGCGCACCGCCGAGCGCCGCGAACGCATACTGCGCCGCCTCGATAAAATTCTTCATTCCAATTCCTCCTTCTAAATTTGCATTAAAAAAACACCCCGCAAGGTGTAGTTACTGTTTACGCGCATTCCACATACCGGATGAATGCCCTGCCGTTCCCCTCGCTCACCCCTGCCTCGGTTTCCGCAGGGTAATATTTCCCGTTGTGGGTGAATGGCGCGACACCGTCTATATAGCCGGAGCCTCCTGCGCCAGACTGCCCATACATCCCATAGTTCCCGCCGAACCATCCGCCACCGCCACCGGAAGAAGCGGCACTGCTTGATGGATAATAATCCCCCATGCCAAAGTTTTCAGAAGGGCTGCTGCCTGTGGATATCTGCCGGCCTCCCAGCGCACCGCCGGAGCCGTTCCCGCCACGCTCCCCTCCGCCGTCTCCTCCCTTGTGGGCTGTGCCGTTGTCTATCCCGCCGCCCCCACCGCCTCCCGCCACGATCAGGATGCTGGAGCGGTTGGCATAGGACGGCCCGCTGGAACTGTTCGTGCCAAGTCCATAAGGTTTTGTGGCCACATGGGTGGAACCGCCTCCTCCTGCCCCGTACTGCTTGCTGCTGGCATAATTGTAACCGTTCCCGCCTCCGTTTGCCCCATAAGATGTGCCTTTCGGTGATCCGCCGTTATAGACATAGATCACTTCATCCTTCTTCATCTTCTTATAGCCTTTGGAATGGCCGCCAAGCCCTCCCTCCGCCACAAGGGAATCCACCTTCGCCGCAGCGCCGGATGCGCCCCACACCTCAAATTCATAGATGCCGTCCTGGGGGATAACAAACTGCACATAATTTCCTGTGTAGGGGAAGTCATACTCCGTGGTCACCCACATGGCATAAAGGACTGCCCCTACCGGAAATACTCCCATTTCCCCCGGCTTATACGATGGTGTGGAAAGGGAGTCAATACTCCACCCGCAGAAGGACATACCATTTCTTGTGTAGGGACTTGCCGGAACCGCAGTGGGTTCACTCTGTGCATTTCCGTTATTGTAATAGCAATAAGCCGTAAAGGACTCCGCCGAACCGCTGCCGGCCAGAGTGCCGCCGTTCGGCATCAGTCCTACGGTCATCTGCTTTCTAAACACTGCATAGAGCGTGACGGGTTCCTCTGAACTGATGATAAACTCGGAAAGCACTTTCTTTTCCGCCTGCTCATCCTGCCGCCACCCTACAAAAGAATATCCCTCCAGAGAGGCGGGCGGTGCGGCGGCAATGGCGTCCTCCCTGTCCGGCACAGTCCTTTCTAATGCATACCCTGTGTCGATCTGGTATGTTACCTTGACTCCCGCCGCATACACCCTGTCCTCTCCCACGAAAATCCGCGTCACGCGCTTTGTGGTTTCATCTTCATAGCAAAGATAGATTGTAGTGGCGCTGTAGCTTTCCATTGCCCGGTACTCGTCAAGGCTCACCAGTTTCATCACAAGGCCGGTGCTGCTCATCATCTCCGCCACTTTCCTGTCTAAATCCGTCATGGAATCTCCGAGGGATGCGGTGGATGAAATGACACCGTCCAGCTCCCCGATGATGTTCCTTGCCGTGAATACCGCGGTTCCGTCTAAAACCCTGTCCCCCACTTTGGTGATCCTCGAATACCCGGAAGGCTCCGATGCCGCCGTGGTGCCTGCCTGTGTGCAGACCAGCGTTGCCCATCCCGGAGCGCCCACGGCGGTCACCGCATCCCCTACGGCATAAGAGGTGGCACGGGTGAGCGTCTCCCCTCCGCCGCCTCCACCGCCGCTCCCGGCTTTCAGCGTGGGGAATACTTTCGTCAGCCCATCCAAGCCCGCCGAAGATACGGTGAAGATGGCCAGCTCCAGATCGTAGGAAGAATTGTTGTAATTGATATTTACATCCGCATCCAGCGGCGGAAGCTCCGCTGCCGCCTGCGCCAGTATCTTGATGGGCTCATCCGCATTGGATAAATCCAGGTGGATATACACCCGCCCCTGCAATGTCTCCCCCACATCCGCAAGGCGCACGTCAATCTCCGTTTCATACACCTCAAAGAACCGGCCACGAATCATGCCAAAGCCCTGCGAGATGTGCAGCACATTTCCTCTCGCATAGGTCACTTCGCACCCTTTGAAGATGCCGCTGCCGGGGATTGCGGTTTCATAAATAATGGCGTCATCCTGCGGGGTCACGTTCCCGCCCTTATAGGTTTTCAGTGTGATGTTGTCAGCCATTCTCCTGCCTCCTTAAAATCTTAGTCAAGTCCAGACGCACCGTACCGAACACCAGCTTTGTATTCTTGCCCCTCTCCCTCCCGGTCAAAATGCTGCGGTAACTCTGCCCGTCCGAGATGATATCCGCCACCTGCCCGAATTCCAGCTCTTCCGGCTTCACCAGTGCGTCACCGTTCATCATGGTAAGCTCTATGAGATTGGAATAGGAAAGGTTGGCAAACTTGTTATGGGCGGCGCTGATGGCGGCGCTCTCAAAGCTGCTCCCCTCCTCATGGGAGACCGCCTGCATCTCACACACCACCGGGGTAATGCGGTCACGGTCTTTCGTGTCATATCCCAAATCCGGGTGGAGATAATACACTCTTTTTGTTTCATAATCGGAACTGTCATAGATCACCAGTTTATTCACATCCGCGCTGACCTGTTTTATCGTGACGCTCTTTTTGATGATATTGGGAAGGTCACTCTCAATCGTAATCACCCCTCCCGCCGCCCTGCCCACGCTTATCTGTACTTCCCGGTTCTGGATATCCAGCCTCGTCTTTACAAGGATGCTGTACTTCTCCATTGCCGGGATGAGGACGGAATCTATGAGGTTTACGATGTTGTAATGCCCGCCCTTATCGGAGGGCGTGATGTGCAGGCTCCAATCCTTTGTGGCTGTGGCTGCACTGACCGAAAGCCCTTTGATGTTCTGCATCCCATCCTCATTGGTGATGAACATCTCTTTTATCCTGTCACAGATGAACTGCTCCATGCTCCCCTGCCCCTGCAGTTCTACATCGAAAAGCACATCCGTATTCAGCAGCTCCATCAATGGCTTGTAGGAAATGGTCTGTAGCTTTTTGGATTTATCCGTTCCATAGCCGATTTCCGTCACGATTCCGGCATACTCCTCATCCCCTCTGCTGATACGGATATAATCCTGTTTCTTCACACCGGGCAGGGCAAGCACCGTGACCGTGTTCCCATCAGAAGATAAATAGTCCTCTTTGTAGGTAATTTCATTCACATTGGTGTTTCTGAATATTCTAACGCTTCGGAGCCACCGTTTTATCGCTTGAGAGCCACCTCGGA
>CAJTMX010000083.1 GCA_910577235.1 uncultured Acetatifactor sp.
TATGATTGTTTCTTAATAAGAACACTGTAAATACAAGGCTTTTCAAAGCCTACCAACCACAAAAAATAATATTTGATCTATCACATTACGCTAAAAGCCGTCCGGCATGAAAAAACGGGCGGCTTTTTTGCGTGGATAGGCGGAAAGGAGGCAAAAAATAATTACAGAAATTTAGCCCCTAAATTTATGCAACTTTCACAAAAAAGGAGGTTAGTGAATGGCTGATGAAAAACTGAACACAGGCCCCGGCAGTGAAAAACTCCCGGAGGCTCCCGAGCCTGTTGCGGCAGACCAGCCCCAGGCCCCGGCTCCCGAACAGGCCGCCGCACCTACGCCCCAGCAGGAACAGGCCGGGCCTGCCCAGCCCGCTCCCGGCGATGTGGTGGTGTCCTTTGACAAGATCAATGAGCTGATGGGCGAAAAGCGGCAGGCGGCCCGGGCCCAGGTGGAAAAGGAGGCGGCGGGTAAAGACGGAAAGGAGGAACTTCCCGCCGCTGGCGGCGATAAGCCGAAAACGCCCCGGCGTGGCCGCCCGCCCAAAGAAGAAAAAGCGGGGCCCACTGGCAAGGAGGAAACAAAGCCACGCAAGGGCCGCCCGCCCAAGGAGGATAAAACGGCCCCCGGAAAGGCAAAGCCGCCTAAACGAGACAAAGTGTCCCGAAGTGACGGCAAAGCCCCGGATGCCCCAAAGGACGCTCCCATCCGGGAGGCCGCTGTCCCGGAGCCGCCTGCTCCCGAGCCCGCCGCCCCGCCCCGTCCCATTGACGAGGGAAAGCTGGTTTATTTGAAACTTTCCGATCTCCATGCGTTCCATACTTTCCGGGATCACCCGTTCCAGGTAAAGGACGATGAAAAAATGGCCGAGCTGGTGGGGACGATCAAGGAGCATGGCGTTATGACCCCCGCCACCGTCCGCCCGGAAAAGGACGGCAACGGCTATGAGATTGTGGCGGGCCACCGCCGCCACCGTGGAAGTGAGCTGGCCGGGCTGGAGGAACTCCCCTGCATCGTCCGCAGCATGACGGACATCGAAGCTGTCCGGGAAATGAAAAACAGCAACAAACAGCGTGGGGAGCCCCTGCCCAGCGAGCTTGCAAAACTTTTGGATCTGGAAGTGGAGGCCATCAAGCACCAGGGAGGCCGTCTGGACGGCGTGGCCGAGGGGGATATCGGAAAACGCTCCGTTGAGATTGTCGGGGAAAACAACGGCATGAACTATAAAAAAGTCATGCGCTATATCCGGCTGAACTCCCTTGTCCCAGAACTCTTAAACAAGGTGGACGAGAAAGGGCTTGGCTTTATGCCCGCCGTGGAGCTGTCCTACATCAAACCGAAAAACCAAAGGCTTGTTGCCGTTTCCATTGACGGCGAGCAGTCCTCCCCCTCGGTAGCCCAGGCAAAACGGCTCCGGGAGCTGGATAAGGAGGGAAAGCTCAACGGGGATGTGATTGACGGCATCTTATCAGAAAAGAAAAAGGAGGATAAAGGCGTGATTATTTCAACCGCTGAACTGGAAAAGTATTTCGGCAAGGAGGTTACTCCCGCTAAAATGAAGGAGCAGATCATGGGCCTGCTGGACGAGTGGAAACAGAAACAGCCGCCCCAGCTTACGAAAGCTCCGAAAAAGATGGAAAAAGACAAGTAATCACTTCGAGACATTTTGTCCCGAGGGGCTCCGCCCCTTGCGATGGCTCTGGTGGTATATATCCCCCGTCGCCGTCTGTTGTTTAGCACAGCCGGGAGCGGGCCGTCAAGGGGGCCAACGGCCCCGCCGCCTGCGGCGGCCTGCCCTTGACGGTCTGCCCCGGCTGTGCTATTTCCCCGGCAGGCGGCGGGGGTATATCCTCCAGAGCCGCCCCCTTTCCCAAGATTGGGAAAGGGCGGGGGGTTAGGGTTGAACAATTTCACGATAGAATGGAGGTTTTTACTTATGAAACGACCCCTTGCTTACATTACCGCCGCATGGTTTGGCGGCGACAGCGAAAACGCAGAACTGGCCGTCCAGTATTGCCGGGCAGTCTATGAGGCGGGCTTCTCCCCGATCTGTCCTACCCTCTATCTGCCGCTGTTCCTCAATGACGCAGTACCCGAGGAGCATAAAAGCGGCATCGACATGGGCCGTGACCTCTTGCGCCGCTCCCATGTGCTGGTGGTCTGCGGACACACCATGACCGAGGCTATGAAAAACGATATTGCCGTGGCCCAGCGGCTGGGGATCACCGCCACCACCCTTGAGGGCATTTTGACCGTCAAGGAACAGGGGCACCGCTGATGCCGTCCCTGTTTGAAGCCTACATCACCAACCTTGGGAAATACAACGAGGGGGAACTGGTGGGGGAAACGCTGAAATTCCCCACCAGCCCCCAGGAGGTGCAGGCCCTGTTAAAACATATCGGGGTGGACGGCATACGGTACGAGGAATTTTTCATTACCAGCTTTGACGGCGATGTGCTGGGACTCTATGACTACCTTGGCGAGTATGAAAATCTGGACGAATTAAACCACCTTGCCTGCCTGCTCTCGGAACTGGATCAAGACGAACTGGAAAAATTTGAGGCCGCCCTGAACATCGGCACCCATACTTCCAGCGTGGCGGACATTATCAACCTGGCGCAAAATCTGGACTGCTTTGAGTTTTACCCGGATATTGAAACGGAGGAGGACTTGGGCCGTTACTGGGCCGATGACTTGCCCATCCCGGCAGAACTGAAAGATTATTTTGATTATGGGGCATACGGGCGGGATGTTTCGATCAACGAGGGCGGCCACTTTGCCCCGGGCGGCTATATCGTCCAGACCAGCGGCGATTTCAAGGAATATTATCACGATACCAAGGACATTCCCGCCGGGCACAAGGTTTTTTCTTTTCCCCAGCTTTCCATCCGGGAACAGATGGCCGCCTATAAGGAGGTGATTGACGGTTCCTCAAAAGAGGGATTCCGGCGGCTGACTGAAAAAGGCCGGGAGGAACGCTGACAAGGCACTTCGAGACACTTTGTCCCAAGGCGGCCCAAGAAAGGAGGCGGTGTAACTGATTGACGAAGAAATTTCCCGGAGCTCCATAGCGATTTCCGTCCGGGCCGGCAAGCTGACGGCCCGGGGGCTGGCTTATGTGCTCCAGGCGGCGGGCCGCCAGATTGCCAAACGGCATAGGGCGGCCCAGCGGCCCCACGGCAGGCAGAGCGTAAAAAAGCTCATGGGGCATGGGGAGAATGTAAACAGTATTGAGGTAGAGTCCCCCAAGCTCTTTGACCGCATGGCCCGCCGTTTCAATGTGGATTATGCGTTTTACCAGACCGGGCCGGACAAATACCTGCTGTTTTTCAAAGCTGGGCAGGCGGACGCCATCACCGCCTGTTTTGAAAGCTATTCCCGGAAACTGCTTGGAAAATCAAAATCCAGCCGCATCCCCATCCGGGAACAGCTCAAGCGGGCGGCGGATCAGCTTGCCAAGGAAAGGCCCAAAACGAAAGAACGGGCAAAGGAGGTGGTTCGTGAAGAACGATAAGATCAAGAAATATCTCATTCCCAACATCCCGTATCTGTTCATTTTGTGGGCCTGTCTGAAAATGGGGACGGCCTACCGTCTGGCGGCGGGTGCGGACTTCGCCCATAAGCTCATGGGGCTGGGCTTAACCATCGGCCCGGCCTTTGCCGATTTCGCCCCGGGGCTC
>CAJTMX010000084.1 GCA_910577235.1 uncultured Acetatifactor sp.
AGTTATACCGACTTTTTGATTATCCCGACCATTTCCGGAAAAGCAGATATCTACAGGCTTTTGCTCAAAAAAGGTCGGGATAACTTTTTCATAAAAGGCAGATATTTGACCGTCCGAATGCAGATGTTTTGACGCAAAAAGTCGGGATAATTATGGACGCTATTTCAGTCCATACAGCTTTTTCAAAACTTCCTCATCGCTGACGCTGTACTTTGGCAGGTCAACCCCAGCGATCACATCACGCCCCATGGATTTTTCGATCGCCCTCCGTTTCTGCTCGGTATCCGCATAAGCGTAGACCAGGGTGGTTTCGAGATTGGAATGCCCAAGCCACTGGGATATCAGCGAAAGGGCCATGCCGTGCTGGTAAAGATGCATCGCCCGGCTGTGTCTCCAGAGATGCGGATGCACATCTTCCGGGACTTCAGGGCAGTTCCTCCTTGCTGATGCCCCATACCGCCGGAGAAACTTCCTGACATTGTCATCTGACATGGGATGCCTTGCGCCGCACTGTTCCACATAAAAAAGCGGCTGCTGTGAATGCATCTGCCCGTCCGGATGGAACAGCTTCATATAATTCCGGAAATGGTTTATCGTTTCCGGCATCAGCGGGACACTGCGTATTTTGGAACCTTTCCCTTTCAGCACCGCTGTCGGCGTGTTCCCAAGACGTATATCACAGACCCGCAGATCCAGCATTTCCTGTATGCGTGCGGCACTGTCATACATGAGGATCATAAAAAACTGATCCCTTACCCCGCGGCGTGTTTTTGTGTCAGGCTGTTCCAGCAGGGCTTTTACTGCAGTTTCGCTCATATAGTCCACGCCTGAAAATTTTTCCTGCTTTTGCCGGGGAATCCTGTCAAGCCCCGCCAGCAGGACGATATTTTCCGGATTGGCTGCCGCTGCGTAACGGAAAAAAGAACGGATACAGGCAAAACGGTGGTTCCTTGTGGATGCGGAGCATCCTTTCTCTGCAACAAGCCAGTCAAGGTAACCGCTGACCATGCCGCTGTCCAGAAGGCCAAAGGTGACTTCACTGATGGAAATACCGCTGGCTGAAGCCGCATACCCGATGAGCTGGTCGAGCGCTGTGCGATATGCCCTGACCGTATTGCTGCTGGCACACATCTGGTTGGGAAGATAGATTTTCAGGTAGTCATGCACCATCTGGAAAAATGCTTCATCTTTTATTCGTCCCATAGTTCCACCTCCGGTATCATCTGTCTTAAGGAATCCCAGTCTATACCGGCCGACTTTACGAGGTTTTCCGGAAGGAGATGGATATAGTACACGGTTGCGGACAGTTCCTTATGCCCCATGTATGCCCGCAGGTAAGGCAGCCTGTTGAAAAGATTTTCCCCGTTGTCAAGCCAGCGTCCCAATGCTGCGGAGGCAAAGCGGTGGCGCAGGTCATATATCCTGACTGGTGGGAGCATGTCCGGATCGACACCGGGATTTGCAGCGGCAAAAAATGCCTTGAATTTATTCTGCATCCACGGGGATGAATAAGAGTTCCCGTTCCGGTCAGGGAAGAAATACGGGCTGTCAGGGTAAGCCGCATCACGCAGCCGGGCATAGGATGCCGCCAGCTCCGTCATGTCATCGGACATGACAACAATCCGCTCCTTATGGCCTTTTGTTTCCGTGATAAGGATTTCCCCGGTCGCAAGGTTGACGGATTCCCTTTTCAGCATCCGCCCCTCGTTCGGGCGCAGGCCGCAGGTATAGATCAGCCGGAATACGGTGGAGAGAAGGAACGGCTGCAGGGAGTTTTCTTTGCCGCCCTGTACGTCTATCACATGGAAAAGCGCTTTCAGTTCGCTGTCAGTAAAAATATATGGCAGGAAGCAGCTGCGCCCTGATGTGAACTTTTCCGGCAGTATGAAGGCGGGGATTCCCATGGAAGCGAGATACTTCCCAAGCCCCCTTGCATAACCGGCACGGGAATGGAAATACCCAATAGATTCCCCCGGATGCCGTTCCAGCCATCCGGTCACGACCTCCCTCGTAAGGGAGGTTTCATCAGGGAAATGCTCTGTGCAGTACCGGTCCAGACTGTGGCTCCTGGGCAGATAAGTGGATTCCTCATAGCCCAGGGAAACTTTGTAATCAATCATTGACCTGATTGCAGGGGCAAGCCCGCTTTTTAAACAGCTGCTCATGGGAACCTCCTTTCCAGCGGAACGCAGGAAAAATCCAACGCGCACGTCTTCAGGTTCTGGCTGTCCAGCGACAGATACTGTTTGGCAGTGTCAAGGTTCTGGTGTCCGAGAACCTGCGCAATAGTGGTGACGGGGGTGCCGGAAACCAGCATGTTCCTCGCCAGCCGGCGGCGCAGGCCATGGAACCCTTTCCCGTCAAAAGGCTTCCGGTCAATCTCCGCTTTTTTACAGTAGCAGTCAAACATGTATCCTATGCCAACTCCGCTTGCCATGGGAACAAACGGGGCTTTCTCACGCAGGAATATTTCAGGCGCATCAGAATCGGGGCGTCCATTCAGGATATAGTCCTTTATGCTTTCCCCGGCTTCCGGCAGGAGGGGGAGGTAGAGCATGCCCCCGGTCTTGCTCTGCATCACATGGATTTCTCCCCTGATCCAGTCGATATCCGTCAGTTTCAGCCTGGCGATATCCACCGCCCGCAGCCCGGTGGTAGCCCCAAGCATTATGATCCCCTTATCACGCTTTCCCATGGAAGTGGATGTATCTACCTGGCCTATGATGGCGGTAAGTTCTTCATCAGATACATAGCCCCTCACTGGCATCTTCCGCGGCACATGGTATGAAAACAGGGATATGCAGTCAGGAGCCTTTTCACCAGAATCTTTTAAAAATATATGGAACTGGCGCACATAGCACAGAAGGTTATGCAGGCTGCCCGCCGCCATGGAAGCGGCGGCACCGATGACAAACTCCCGTGAATCGTTTATGGAAGCTCTGTCCAGTGAAGGAATCCCTTTTTCCTGAAAGAATGAGAGATAGCGCCGCACTGCCCAGGCAAAATCCCATTTGGTATTTTCGTGGAAATCCCTTGATGAGAGGAAGCCCTCCAGCAGACGGCTGTATTCTTCGTTGAGCTGGTACTTGGAAATCCTTTTTGTACACTCCCATGTGAGAGTCCCTGTTGTGTGGAACATTTCAAATTTTCTGGCGGCACGTTTCTGGGCATTATAGTATTCCCTGCCAATTCCGCCCTCCCGGTAACGTTTTTCAACCGTCTGGAGGAATTCAAGGGTGACAGCAGGATCATAATCGTTCAGCCCCTTTTCCTTATAGAAGCTGACAACGCTTTTCAACGATCCGTACATATTTCCCCACAGGGTGTGCTTTGCGTAGCCTGCCTGCTCCAGCAGTTCCATGATGCTGGAGAACATTTCGGTTACAGATAATGGTTGCTTTGTCATACACAACATCTCCTTAAATAAAAAGTCAGGAAGAATTTCCTGCTAAATATTTATTCGGAGAAAACCAGGTGCTGAGAAAAGTTATCCCGACTTTTTCCACTAACGCATCTGCATTTGGGCAGTCTGATATCTGCCTTTTTTGAAAAAGTTATCCCGACTTTTTTTGGATAAAATCCTGTAGTTATCCGCTTTTCCTGGAATGGTCTGGATAATCAAAAAGTCGGGATAACTATTCTTGTCAATAATTCTTGATAAGATTAGCAAGCA
>CAJTMX010000085.1 GCA_910577235.1 uncultured Acetatifactor sp.
CGGCTAAACGGTACATCATCACGGACGATCTGAAGAAGCTGGACGAGCTGAAGGAGACAGATTTTACTATCATGGCTCCTATATCGTATTTTGGCAAAAGACGGTCAGGGAAGTTTGCCCGGTTCCTCTATGCTCTGGCCTTTGACCTGGATGGGGTGGGAATGCCTCAGCTCCGGGATGTGCTTCATCAGATGGATAAAGGAATTTTGCCAAAGGCTACTTTTGTGGTGAACAGCGGGACAGGGTTGCATTTGTATTATGTCCTGACTGAGCCGGTTCCCATGTACCCGCAGAACCAGCACTATCTGAAGGAGTTGAAGTATTCGCTTACCCGGCAGATTTGGAACAGGTTCACATCCTCCATCAAGCAGCCGCAGATGCAGGGGCTTATGCAGGGGTTTCGGGTGGTCGGCTCCGGGACGAAGCTGGGCAAGGGCTATCCTGTGGTGGCCTACCGGCTTGGTGATCGGGTGGAGCTGGATGATCTCTTGGAGTACATACCCTCGTCTAACGGGGAGCGGCAGAAGTTAGAGGGCATTTTGAGAAAGAGCAGTATGCCCCTGGCTGAAGCTAAAGAGAAGTATCCAGATTGGTATGAGCGGCGGATTATGAAGGGGGAGCGGCGGGGCCGCTGGACGGTGAAAAGAGATCTCTATGATTGGTGGCTGCGCCGCATCCGGGACGAGATCCGGGTGGGCCACCGCTATCATGGGGTGATGACCCTGGCGATCTACGCTAAGAAGTGCGGTATCGAGGAGGCCGAACTGCGCCAGGATGCCTATTCTCTGCTTCTGCCCTATGATGAAATGAGCATCGAGGAAGTCAACCGCTTTACCAGGGATGATGTAGAGGCGGCGCTTTCGATGTTCAATGAGGACTATGTGACGTTTCCCAGGGATGATATAGCGAGGCTTTCTGGTATGTCTATGCCAGTAAACAAGCGGAATTGGAGAAAACAAAGGGAGCATTTAGGGCGAGCGAGGGCAGTGCAAGCCTTTGATGATCCTGACGGAAAATGGAGGAACAGAGATGGACGGCCTAAAGCTCAGACGTGTGTTTTTGAGTGGCAGCAGCAGCACCCGAAGGGGCGCAAGGCCGACTGTCACCGGGACACTGGCCTTGACCCTAAGACCATACGAAAGTGGTGGGACTGTCCACTGCCAGAGGTCAGCATGAGGGACGGACATATCACGGTGCGGGTGTCCCCGTCCCAGACGGTGAGCGACTTCCTTGTGGCGGCTCTGGCCGAGGAGGATTAGAGGGTTGATTTAGATGGCCGTATATGGTACAATAAACAAGACAGAATATAGTGCGTGGTATGAAAGGGGTATTGTATGATTGCGATTAACTTTACAACGGCCCGGAGCCGGTTCAAGGACTTCTGCGACAAGGTGACGGACGAGGCCGAGACGGTGATCGTCACCAGGAAGGCCGAGAAAAACGTGGTGATTATCAGTGCGGAGCGGTATAGCGAGTTGGAGAAGGCCGAGCGGAATGCCGCCTTTCTCGGCAAGCTGGAACGGGGGCTTGCCCAGGTTCGAGCCGGCCAGGGCATCGTGAAAACGATGGACGAACTGGAGGCGATGGCGGAAGATGGCGTATAACATCACCTTTTCGCCTGAAGCCTGGGCCGACTATCTGTACTGGCAGACAGTGGACAAAAAGACATTGAAGCGGATAAACAAGTTGCTTCAGGAGTTGCAGCGGGATGGAGCGGTGCGGGGGATTGGCAAAGCGGAGCTGCTGCGTCATGCCGATGGTATGAGTAAGCGAATTGATGATAAGAACCGGCTGACCTACACCATGGAGGGCGAGAGCCTTGTGATTTTGTCGTGCCGGGGCCACTATGAGGACTGAACGGAGGTTTATCATGGATTTTGAGAAAGAACGGATTGCCCAGCTTCAGCTACCAGACCCGGCAGACGCTGATCCGCACCCTCGGCTGCTCCTGGAGGGCCGGGGTATCCATGCCGGGGAGGGGTTTACCGCCCTGTTCCCCGATGGCTGGCACGACATTACCCTGGAGGTGAGCTGGGAGCCGACCGGCCCCGGCTGCTGGTATATCTCTACTCCTGGCTTTAGTGACATCTGCCCGATTGGGCTGTTTGTCAAGGTATGAAAACCATCCGGCAGATAGCCGATGAGTTGGGGGTATCGAAGCAGGCGGTCTATAAGCGGTTCAAAGGCAAGCTGCATACGGTTTGCGCTCCGTATGCGCATACGGAGCAGGGGGTCTTGTACTTAGAGGAGCAGGGTGAAACCCTTATAAAACAAGACTTTTTACAGAATGACCGCTCCATTGGAGCGCATACGGATACGCATACGGAGTGCTCCAATGGAGCGGTGTTGGAGCAGGGGCAGCAAGCCAATCTGATGGCCGTTTTACAGGCCACTATTGACACGCTACAAGGTCAGCTTGAAGTGAAAGACCGGCAGATCGAGCAGCAGGCACAGACCATCACTCGGCTGTCTGATGCCCTGATCGCTGCCCAGCAGACGGCGGCAGCGGCCCAGGCGCTTCATGCTGGGACTATGCACCAGCAGCTTCTGTCCGGCGAGGCCGGAGCCGATCAGCAGGGTCAGGAGCCGGATCCGAGTCAAAAGCGGAGCTGGATTAGTCGGTTCTTTGGGAACTGAACAGCTCGACAAATCGAAATTTGGAGGTGTTTATGCGTATGGAGAAGAAAGCTAGACGGTCTGGAATGGACCCCATCGTTACTTTAACGCTGATTTTTGTCGTATTAAAAGCAACGGGATTGATTTCGTGGTCCTGGTTGTGGGTACTAAGTCCAATCTGGATTACGTCCTTGTTTTTCGCCGTTATCTTTTCCGCCATTTTGGTCGGCGGACGAATTGTTAAAGGAAAATGGTAAATTCCAGTTTATCGGGGAGTTGAGGTTTAGGGATGCCGTCCGGCTGCCCTTTTCAAAGGGCAAAGAGGACCGGGGAGCTGCCCGAAGGCGGCAGGGGCAGTTCCCCTCTGGAGGTGAATGGTTGGCCGGATTGCGGCAACCGTTCACCTCCAGCAACCCCCGCGGGAGCGCGCAAAAGCACTTTCATACTGACGCCCCAACGGGGCGGCGGTGTGAAAGTGCTTTTGCGTTACTTTCTCACCGAGAAAGTAACAAAGAGGTTGCATCGACCGGCCGGGTATGGTAACATGGAAGCTGTGGGCAACGTCGCTGCCAAAATGTCGCTCACGTTCAATGGGAAGAAAGGCGGGTGATCTTCATGGGTGTCACGATCTCCGGCATGACGGGCCGGGGAAGTATTCGGCACAACAATCGGTCGTTCTCTGCGGCCAATATCGACAGGAGCCGGACGGGGCTGAACGTCACCTTCTGCCAAGAGGATTTGAAACAGGTCTATCATCAGGTATTCGATGAAGCCCTGGCTGCATACAACGCCAAGAAGAAAAAGACCAGGGACAAGATACCCGATTACTATGAGCATATCCGCCAGGGCAAACAGGAGAAGCTGTTCCATGAGGTCATCT
>CAJTMX010000086.1:0-1455 GCA_910577235.1 uncultured Acetatifactor sp.
AAAATAAAGCGGATGTTCCACCGCCTTCTCCTTGCCGCCATCTTCGGTATATCTGTAAAACTGCAGCGGCAGGCTCGCCACCGCCTCTGACAGAATCCTCACACAGCAGTACACCGCCGTCATCTGCATCGCTGACCGCTCCGTCACATACTTCCCGCTGGAACTTGATCCCAGAAAGAAGCTGTAGCTGCTCCCTGTCGTCCTGTCTGAAGGCTTATCCCTGCTTTTGAATATTTTCGTTATGATCTTACCCATTTCTGCCTCCTAAATTTTGCAGAACAAAACATTTGTTCCTTGACTTTTCTCTGTTTTGTGGTATGATTTACTTAACATCTCCCTCAGGCCTCTGTGGAAACACACGCACACTTGAGGGCGTTTTGTTTATAAGGAGTAATGATATGGCAGACAAGGATTTTAAGACAATCGAAGAACAGTTGGAGATCCTCCGTTCCCGCGGCCTTACCATCAGCGACGAGTCCCAGGCAAAAGATTTCCTGCTCCGCAATAACTACTACCGGATCAGCGGCTATTCGCTGACCCTCCGTAAAAATAATGTCTTTTCCCAATCTGCAGCATTCCAGAACATTGTTGACATTTACCATTTCGACCATGAATTCAGGCACATCATCCTCCAGTATCTTGAAGTGATCGAAGTGCAGATGAAATCCATATATGCTTATGAATTTACAAAGGTTCATGGTCCTGTCGGCTACCTTGACCACAGCTTTTTTACCAATCAAACCAAACACAAAGAGGTCATTGCCAAAGCAGAGCAGCAAAAAATACAGCGGCTTCCCCATGAAGCCTATCTGAAACACTTTGTGAATGAGCTGCATCAGGATATCCCCTTATGGGCATATGTTGATTTATTTACCATATCCGACATCTCATTTTTATACTCTATTTCTGAGCAGCCTATCAAGGATGCTGTCGCCCGCACCTTTGGCCTGACCATGAACAAAGGGGCGTCCATCCTCGGAAGTTATATGCACAGCATGACAATTATCCGCAACCTGTGTGCCCACGGAGGCCGGATCTATAACCGCCTTTTTGAGCAAAAGCCTTCCCTCAACAAAAGGGAAAAGGCACTGCTGATAAAGGACAGCAGCGGGAATATTGACAATGCACATTTTTATGGTTTTCTGCTTATCATGAAACGGCTGCTCCCCGCCGATATATTTAATGAAATGAAAAAATCCGTCATCGCATTGACAAAAAAGTATCCCTTTGTCCGGATGGATTACTACGGTTTCCGCAGTGACTGGCTGCAGAAAATATAATATAATCTCCATAACTGCATATACTATTTAGGACTTCTCCCACGAGCCGGTTCCCGGCGCAAAACTGTGGGCGGTCTGAAGCCGGGGTTCTGCCCCGGCTCTCCTTTTTCTGCAGCCCTCATCCGAGTATTCAAAACCCCGGCCACGGTTTTGCTCCCTATCATAAAATGAGGAG
>CAJTMX010000086.1:1555-3453 GCA_910577235.1 uncultured Acetatifactor sp.
GATGTTGTACCGCTCCCCCAGCCGCTCAATGAACTTCTCAATAAACCCGTAATGCACCACGTTCCCTTCCGTGGTCTCCAAAAAGCCCTGCCGCTCCCACACGTCATAAGGCACATGGTCCCTCTTCACCCGCAGATCCAGCATCTCTTCCGGGATCCAGAAATAAGGCATGATACAGAACTTATCCTCTTCATCCAGAGGCGGAAACACCAGCACAAAAGCCGTAATATCCGTTGTCGATGACAAGTCCAAGCCGCCATAACACACACGCCCTTCCAATTCCTCCGCATCTACTTTAAAAGCACAGGCATCCCATTTCTCCATCGGCATCCACCTGACCGCCTGCTTCACCCACTGGTTGAGCCTCAGCTGCCGGAAGGAATTTTCCTCCCCCGGATTCTGTTTCGCCGACTCACAGGCCGCTTTCACCTTATCCATCCCCACTGTGATATCCAAAGAAGGATTCGCTTTCTTCCAGACCTTCGGGTCCGTCCAGTCGTCCGCCTCATCCGCACCATAGATCACCGGATAAAAAGTCGCATCAATCTTCCTTCCCGCCAGAATGTCCTTCGCCTTCTGATGCGTCTCATAGCAGATGGAATTCGTATCCGTCCCCGCCGTCGTAATCAGGAAATACAAAGGCTGCATCCTAGCGTCCCCGGAGCCCTTCGTCATAACGTCAAACAGCTTCCGGTTCGGCTGCGTGTGCAGCTCATCAAACACAACCCCGTGGATATTGAACCCATGCTTTGAATACGCCTCCGCCGACAGAACCTGATAAAAGCTGTTGGTCGGCTGGAAGATAACCCTCTTCTGAGATGCCAGGATCTTCACCCTCTTATTCAACGCCGGGCACATCCGCACCATGTCCGCCGCCACTTCAAACACAATGGAAGCCTGCTGCCGGTCAGCCGCACATCCGTAAACCTCAGCCCGTTCTTCACCATCCCCGCAGCACAAAAGAAGCGCCACAGCCGCCGCAAGTTCCGACTTCCCCTGCTTCTTTGGGATCTCAATATAAGCAGTATTGAACTGCCGGTACCCGTTCGGCTTCATCGTTCCGAACACATCCCTGATGATCTGTTCCTGCCAGTCGATCAGCTCAAAAGGCTTCCCCGCCCAGGTACCCTTCGTATGGCACAGGCACTCTATAAAATTCACGGCGAAATCTGCCGCTTCCTTGTTATAGGTGGAATCCTTCGCCTTGAACCTCGTCGGCTTATATTTCTTCAGCTTCCGCATCTTCAAGTAACATCACCACCTTTAAGCCACTGCCGGTACACCTGCTCGGAGATCTTCGCCATCATCACTGGCGGAACGCTCATTCCGCAGATATACTGGACGCTCTGATCCATAAAGTCATAATCCTGCGGAAACGTCTGACAGTTGATGATATCCCGGTCAGTCATAAGCAGGCCGTCACACATCCGGTAGAGGCTGCTCCCGGCAACAATCGTCTGTATCGGCTCATCGTCCCTGTTGATCGGCGTGGAAAAACCGTTGTTCTTGACCTTCCTCACCCTCTCATTGATATCCGCTATGCACCGGTCAGTCGGAATCCTGTATTTCAAAAGCTTCGCCTGCATACTGTTCTCATCCATCGCCTTGCCATACGGTTCCCGGACATCCTTGAACGGAATCGGTTTGGAATTGAAGTTCATGGAAAGCTTCGGATATTTCAGGTCTTTCCTGTGAGCGATAAAAAAGACACGCTCCCTTTTCTGAGGCACGCCCATCCTCGCCGCATTGAACAGAAATATCTGAACATCATACCCGGCATCATCAAAGCCCTTCACGATCTGGTTTACCCAGCCCTTCGCGTTCCCGATGATGATACCCTTCACATTCTCAGCGATCACCACTTTCGGCTGTAATCTCTTCGCTATCGCTATGAAATA
>CAJTMX010000087.1:0-1893 GCA_910577235.1 uncultured Acetatifactor sp.
TCCTTCACACCACCCAGTGCAACACCGGCAATGATGTACTTCGATAACAGGAAATATACGATGAAGATCGGCATGATCGTTACCACCAGTCCCACATAAATGATACCGTGGTCTGAACGGAAACGCTCTCCTCTCATCTGCTGCACGAACATCGGCAGCGTCATCTTCGCCTGGCTCGTCAACAGCATGGAAGGCGTATAGAAGTTATTCCATGATCCGATGAACGCGAAGATACACTGTGTCGCAACCGCCGGCTTCATCAGCGGCATTGCAATCGTATTGAACGTCCGGAACTCTCCCGAACCGTCGATTCGTGCGGAATCCAGTATCTCAAGCGGCAGCGCACTGATCATGTACTGCCTCATGAAGAATACCGTTGCCGGCGCAGCAATGGCCGGAATAATCAGCGGCAGGTAATTGTTTCCCCAGCCGATCTGATACATGAACCGGAAGAAACCGATCGAGGAAACCTGTACCGGAATCATCATAATCGCCATGATGAACGCCCATGCAAAGTTTGCTCCTCTGAATTTATACGCCGTCACACCGTACGCCGTCATGGTTGAAAAGTATACTGCCAGTATCGTGGAACCGCCCGCAATCACAAGGCTGTTTACCATATATCTCCACAGCGGCACGTTCTGGCTTGCCTGGTAGAGCAGTTTCTGCCAGTTCTCCGCCAGGTAATGGGACGGGATCAGGCTGAAACTGGACTGGATATCCACACTCGTTCTGGTCGCGTTCACGATCATGATCCAGAACGGAATCAGGCTTAAGATACAAAGGAAGATACAGATCGCATTCCGGATCACCTGCTGGATCAGAATACTCGCGTGTAAACCGCCGTCTTTCTCCTTATTCATGATCAGTTCGCCCCCTTTCTTACTTTCTGTGCCGCCTTGATGGCTTTCTTCTCCCGGATGGCATCCTTATCCCGCATGATATAGAACAGCACAAGCGAGAAGAACAGCGTTACCACAAACAGCACAAGGGATACTGCCGAAGCCTTGCCCATCTGCCTTGCCCCCGTGAAGGCCAGTTCTCTTATGTACATCGTCATCGTTCTTGTCGTGTAATCCGGATCGCCGAATCCGCTCGTCGTCAGCAGCTTCGGGATGTCATACATCTGCAGTCCGCCGATTGCCGAGTTCACCAGCGAGAACAGCATGATCGGACGAAGCAGCGGCAGTGTCACACTCTTGAAGATCTGCCAGCTCGAAGCGCCATCCACACGGGCCGCCTCGAACAGTGACGGGCTGATGCCCAGTACGCCTGCCGTCAGCACGATCATCGTATTGCCGTACCACATCCAGAAGTTGATGAATGATATAATACTTCTGGTCGCCCACTTCGTGTTCAGGAACTGATAGGGCTTCTCCCAGATCCCGCTGTTTACCAGGAGCTGGTTGATCGGGCCGTTCGGATAGTCGAACAGCTTATAAAACAGCACGGAAATCGTAGCCGCTGTGATAATGTTGGGCATGAATACCAGGATCTTATATGCACCCTGCGCCTTGATCTTCACACGCGTATCCGTGAACCATACCGCCAGCACCAGCGCCAGCAGGATCTGCGGCAGGAAGTTCATCAGCCACATGATCAGGGTATTGCCCAGTGCACGGAATGTATAGGTGTCAAACAGCGACCCGTCGCTGCCCACAAAAATTGTCGAAAAGTTCGCAAGACCGTTAAAGGTCGGACCCACTTCCACGTTCCACATCGTATCCGTATAGTTCTCACAGAAAGCCAGACCCAGCGTATAGACTAACGGCCATAACTGAAAGATCGCGAATACAATAAAAAACGGAGCAATGAAGTAATATCCATAGCGGCCGTACTCCACTGTCTTACGTTTATTACTCTTACTCTTTGCCATTTCTCCACATCCTTCTT
>CAJTMX010000087.1:1993-3357 GCA_910577235.1 uncultured Acetatifactor sp.
ATCTGTACCGGCTATGCAAGCCGGTACAGACTGATTATTTTACTGCTGATTATATTACTCTGCCAGTCAGATTACTCGATTGTCAGTGAAGGATAAGCTTCTGCTACAGCTGCCTTGAAGTCTGCGATTGCTGTCTCTTTATCCTTGTTGCCCAGAGAGTACTCTGTATTCTGTGTGCCCAGAAGGTCACCGATTGTCTTGTCATATGCGCTCATGAAGGATACATCTACGTTCTCTGCCAGAGGAGAGAATACTGCGATGAAGTCCTGTCCGCCTAAGAAGTCATATGCGCCTGCGCCCTGATCGGAAAGCGTCTGCATAGCTGTCTTGTTGTTCACATAGTCAAGCGTCTCGGAAGACATCTTTGTCATGATCTCTGTGTCACAGCACAGGCTCTTCATGATCTGGCCTGCAAGTGCTGTATCGGAACATCCTGCTGTTGCGCCTAACCATGTGCCGCCCCAGTAATAAGGCATAGGTCCCTGACACATGTTCCAAAGACCGTATGTGCCTTCGCCTACTGCAGAACCGCCGCAGTTAGCCTTGATCGTCCAGTGTAAGAACCATGTACATCCGAAGTAACCGAATACTGCGTCTGTGGAAGGACCTGCATTCCACTCGTCAGACCATGTGGTTGTCTTCTGTGTCAGGTCTTCCTGCTCAAAAGTCTTGCACAGTTCCATGTACTGCTCCATGATCGGATCCATACGGAACACGCCGTTCTCGTCTACCCAGGGATTCTCCATGTTGGAACGGAATACTTCCGCGATATCACCATTGGAAGAAAGGATTCTTGTTGCGTCGCCGGATTTGTCCTTGATCTCATGTGCCGTAGCTACGAAATCATCCCATGTGCTGATCTTTGCCTGCATCTCTTCAGGTGTCTTTACGCCCAGTAAGCTCTCAGCCAGGTCAGTTCTGTACATGAATGCACCAGGGCATGCCTGCCAGGAAAGACCCTTTAAGGAACCGTTTCTCTTATCGGTTGCAACGTCGATTGTGTAAGGATACATTTCAGCAAGATCTGCATCCGTGATACCCAGATCCGTAACCGCAAGTGTCTGGTCGGAGTTGGTATACTTCATGATATATGCCGCCTCGAAAGCGATCATGTCAGGATAGTCTGCTGCGTCAGGCGCCTGCAACAGCTGGTCGATTCTCTCCTGATAGATACCGGAGTCACCAACGTTTACATACTCGATTCTCTCTTCCATACCCGGATTTGCCTCGAATACGTAAGCAAGTCTCTCCTGTACCTCTGTGTTCCAGGAATAGATATAGAACTTGTCGCCTGAAGCTGCTGCGTCAGCAGGTGCCTCTGCATCTTCTGCCGGAGCCGCATCCTCTGCCGGTGCTGCGTCGTC
>CAJTMX010000088.1 GCA_910577235.1 uncultured Acetatifactor sp.
GGCTGATGCGCTTGCGGGGCAGTTGGAAGGGATGCCATATGAAGGCTCGGAGCTGGTCATGAACCCGGCACTGCCTGAATTCACGTGCGTCGTGCGGAGGGACGGCAGGCAGGAGGAGACGCTGGTCGCTTTCAAGAAAACGATCCTGCCGCCCGAAGGGCCGTCCTATGAACAGGGCGGCATAAGTGCGGTTTCCCGCCATGCCATTGATGCGTATGTCCATATCAACAACGGAGGGAGCCATGCGGACGAGATTATATCGATAGGGCAGTTTATCTTCTCAAAGGGCGGGGAAAAAGTCACATCGACCTATTCCCATATTGTATGGACCCGGTACGACAATCCCATGCTTGCGGACGGGCAGGCCAATGCGGAATTCAGCAGGAATGTAAAGCTGCTGTACATGGCTGTGCAGAAAGCCCTGTATGACCGCCCGTCCGTGTTCGTCACCGTGCAGGGGAGGCCGGCTGTCAGGCATGAGGGCCGGGGGAAGGGCAGGAAGAAAGAGGGACTCCGCAAAGTGAAAGCTGTCCGCGTGATCCGGCTGTCCAAAGAGGAAATGACAAAATACTGTGCGGAAAGCAGGAAGATGAACTGCCCAAGCTGGGGAGTCATCGGGCATTGGCGGAACTATAAATCCGGCAGGAGGGTATGGATACACCCTTACCGGAAGGGGCGCGAGCGGAACAATCCGGGGCAGTATGCCGCGAAGGAATATGAGATCGGGGGGACGGGGAATGCGTAAATTATCAATCGCCTATGGCAGTAGCTGCCATGCAAAAAGATGGGTGAACCAACAGGTCACCTTTGACGAGCTGTGCGAGCGCCTTTCACAAACGGTGCGGACGCCGGAAACAGTGGAGGAATACCCGAAGCTCCCGAAGTCCGAGCGTGACCGGGCAAAGGACAAGGGCGGCTTTGTAGGGGGAAAGCTGAAAGGCGGGCGGCGCAAAAGGGACACGGTGGAAGGGCGTTCCATGCTGACGCAGGATGCCGACCATGCGGGCATTGGTTTCATAGACAGCTATGAGATGCTCTGCCCTTATGCCTCATGCCTGTACACGACCCACGGGCATACGCCGGAGGCTCCGAGGGTGAGGGTGGTGGTCCCGCTCACAAGGGACGTGACGCCGGATGAATATGCCGCCATCTCGCGGCTCTTTGCGGCGGAATGGGGGATAGACCAGTTCGATGAATGCTCCCACCGCCCGCACCAGTTGATGTACTGGCCGACCACGCCTGCGGACGGGGAATATGTGTTTAAACGCTGTGACGGGGAGTGGCTTGACCCGGACAGGTACCTTGCGGCGCATCCGGGGTGGCGTGACTGCGCCGGGCTGCCGCGTTCCGCCCGTGAGGGAGGCATCGTGGAGAGGGGCAGGAAGCAGCAGGAGGACCCGCTGGGGAAACAGGGCGTGATCGGGGCGTTCTGCAGGACTTACGGAATAAATGAGGCTGTCCACGTGTTTTTAAAGGATATATACCAGGAAAGCGCACTGCAGGGACGTTTTGACTATATCCCTGCGGATTCTTCTGCCGGGGTGGTGGTCTATGACGATGTGTTCGCCTATTCCCACCATGCCACTGACCCGGCCTGCGGGAAGCTGCTGAATGCCTTTGACCTTGTCCGCATCCATAAGTTCGGCGGGTTGGATGAGAAAGTGCCGGAAGACACGGAGGCGGTAAAGCTGCCGTCCTTTAAGGCAATGTGTGAGTTTGCCGTGAACGATGAGAACGTGAAGATGACCATTGCCGGGGAGCGTATGGAGATAGCGGAGAAGGAGTTCTCTGGGGAAAACGGGAACTGGCTGAAACAGCTTGAATATGAGAAACGCTCCACTGTGGTAAAAAACACCCTGCGGAATCTGCTGCTCATCTTAAATAACGATGAAAAGCTGAAAGGCATCGTGTTCAACCAGCTCAGTGACGGCATGGAGATAAAGGGGGAGGTGCCGTGGGAGCATCCGAGCCGGTTCTGGCGGGACGCGGACGATGCACAGCTTATCTCCTATGTGGACCTTACCTACGGCACGTTCTCCGCAAGGAACTATGACATTGCGGTGACGAAGGTGGCGGATGACCGCTCCTACCACCCAATCCGGGAGTTCCTCGCCTCCCTGCCGGAGTGGGATAAGGTGCCGCGGGTGGACACCATACTGGTGGACTTCCTCGGCGCGTCCGACAACGCCTATGTCCGTGCGGTCACCCGCAAGACCCTCTGCGGCGCAATCGCAAGGGTGATGAACCCCGGCTGTAAGTTTGACACCATGCTGGTCCTTAACGGCCCGCAGGGGAAGGGCAAGTCCACGCTGATATCGAAGCTGTGCGGCGAGTGGTTCAATGACTCCCTGCTCTTAAATGACACGAAGGACAAGACGGCGGCGGAGAAGCTGCAGGGCTACTGGATTCTGGAGATCGGGGAGCTGGCGGGGCTTAAGAAGACGGAGATCGAGACGCTCCGGGGATTCCTCTCCCGGCAGAACGACATCTACCGGGCATCCTTCGGGCGCAGGGCTACCCCGCACCCACGGCAGTGCGTGTTCATCGGCACCACCAACGCGGAGAACGGGTATCTCCGGGATACGGCGGGGAACCGCCGTTTCTGGCCGGTAAAGACGCCGGGGGATGCGGCCCGCGCCTCATGGGAGATGACGGAGGAGGAAATCCGGCAGATATGGGCGGAGGCGTTAGTCCGCTATAAGGAAGGGGAGCCCCTGCACCTCGATAACGAGCTGGCGGGTATGGCGCTTAAGGAGCAGCAGATCGCAATGGAGGTGGACGAGCGGGAAGGCATGGTGCGGGACTACCTTGAGATGCCCCTGCCGGAGCGGTGGGATAAGATGGATATCTTTGACCGCAGGAACTATATCTGCGGCTCCGAGTTCGGCGGGGAGCGTGAGCCGGGGGTACGGAAACGTGAGCGCGTCTGCAATATGGAGATATGGTGCGAGTGCTTCGGCAAGGAGCGCGGGAACTTAAAGCGGCAGGATGCCAATGAGATCAGCGCCATCATGGCGAACATCGAGGGGTGGAAGAAAGCGGACAATAAGGTGCGCTTCCCCATCTATGGCATTGTGCGCGGGTATTGCCGTGACCGGGATGCCAAAGCAAAAAACGGAAACGCATAAATCAGAGTGCAACGGGACGGGGAGTTGCTGTTGCCATAAATGATGCCGGAAAAACAGAATAAATGCAACAGCCGGAAAAGCTGTCAGGCAGGGCGTTAGCAGTCATTGGTTGCTTATGTTGCTGATACTTACTTATATATT
>CAJTMX010000089.1 GCA_910577235.1 uncultured Acetatifactor sp.
TGTTGCTGACCGGCGTTCCGGTGGCGAACACAACGCCCCTGCTGCCGGTGATCTCGTCCATGTAGCGGCATTTGGCAAACATATCGGAGGATTTCTGCGCGTCTGTGGTGGAAAGCCCCGCCACATTCCGCATTTTGGTGTATAAAAAGAGGTTCTTATAATTGTGGCTCTCGTCCACAAACAGCCGGTCCACGCCCAGCTGCTCAAAGGTAATCACATCGTCCTTGCGGCCCTCGGCCTGCAATTTTTCCAGCCTTGCCTCCAACGATTTTTTGGTGCGTTCCAGCTGCTTGACGGTAAAGCGTTCCCCGCCGCTGGCCTCCACCTCGGCAATCCCGTCGGTAATCTCGTTGATCTGCTCCCGCAGCAGGCGCTCCTGCCGTTCCCGGCTGATGGGAATACGCTCAAACTGGGAGTGTCCGATAATCACCGCGTCATAGTCCCCGGTGGCGATACGGGCGCAGAATTTCTTGCGGTTGTGGCTTTCAAAATCCTTTTTGGTGGTGACAAGGATATTCGCGGAAGGGTAGAGCCGTAAAAACTCGGAGGCCCACTGCTCGGTCAGGTGGTTCGGCACCACAAAGAGGGATTTCTGGCACAGGCCCAGCCGCTTGGATTCCATCGCGGCGGCTACCATTTCAAAGGTCTTGCCCGCGCCCACCTCATGGGCCAGCAGGGTGTTCCCGCCGTACAGCACATGGGCGATGGCGTTTTTCTGGTGTTCCCGTAACGTAATTTCCGGGTTCATGCCCGCAAACCGGATATGCTGCCCGTCATACTCGCGGGGGCGGATGCTGTTCATTTCCTCGTTGTACTGGCGCACCAGCGTCTGCCGCCGCTGTGGGTCCTTCCAAATCCAGTCCCGGAAGGCTTCCCGGATCGCCATCTGCTTCTGGGCGGCAAGGGTGGTTTCTTTGGCGTTGAGTACCCGGCGCTCCCGCCCCTCGGCGTCCTCAACGGTGTCATAGATGCGGACATCCCGCAGGTTTAAGCTGTCCTCCAGAATCTTGTAGGCGTTGGCCCGGTCGGTTCCGTAGGTGGTATTGGCGGCTACATCGCCGTACCCAACGGCGTTTTTGCCGGTGATCTGCCACTCGGCGGTGTAGGGGACATACTTGACCTCAATCTTCCCTTGCAGATAGTACGGGGTGTGGAAGGTTTCGTACATGAATTGCTGGATATAGTCTTTGTCAATCCAGGTAGCACCCAGGCGCACCTCGATTTCCGATGCGTCCAAATCCTTGGGCTGGGCGGCGGTCAGCGCCTCCACATTGACAGAAAAGGCGGGGTCTTTGTCCGCCGCCCGCTGTGCCTGCCGCAGTTTCCGGCGCACGTTGCCGGAGAGGTATTCATCCGCTGTCACATAACGGGGCGATTCCCCCTCCGCCAGTGGTCCGGGCAGACGGAAGATCACGCCCCGCAGCTCCTGCGCCAATTCCTCCTGGGTTTTGCCGCTCAGTTCGGCCATGTACGCCATATCCACCTCGGCCTTTTCCGCGATGGAAACAGCCAGGGCTTCACTGGCGGTGTCCACCGCAGTAACAGCCTGATGGGGCTTGATGGTGCGCTTGGTGAACATATCCGCCTTTTGCTTCAGATGTCCGTCATCGTCAATGACTTCCAGCGCGCAGAGCAGATAATAGCTGGAATCATCGGCAAAGGCCAGCCGGTTCCCCCGGTCATTGATCAGCCCGTACTTTGCGGAAAATGCGTCATAGAGCCGGTTCAATTCGGCCTGGGTTTCACGGATTGCCGCATCCGAAACAAAGCTGTCCATCTGCTGTGCGATGAGCTTCTGCACACAGTCCCGCAGTTCCACCAGACCCTTGATACGGGCCTCGGCGGTGGCGTTTAAGTCAGGGCGCACCATGCGGCTGTTTTCCCGATAGTACACCGCACCGTCCACAACGGTATAGGAATAGTTTTTTACATCAGGGTCAGCGGGGATAGAAGTATCAATTTCTTCCCCCTCGCCCAGCTCCGGCAGTTCGGCCTCCTGGTAGGTCCCGCGAATATATTTTATGGCGTCGTGCAGCTGGTCGGAAAGTTCCAATCCCTCAATGGGATTTACGGTGTAATCCATGCCATGAGCGGTGCTTTCCGGCTCCTGTCTGCCCAGCACCATTTCCGGGTGGTCCAGGAAATAGCGGTTGATGGTAAAATCATCTTCGGTCTGTCCGGTCTGCGTCCAGTCCGGGGCAATGTCAATCGGGCGGTCACGTTTTTGCAGGAAAATGATGTCGGATACCACCTCTGTCCCGGCATTGGCCTTAAACGCATTGTTGGGCAGACGGATCGCGCCCAACAGCTCCGCCCGCTGCGCCAGATACCGGCGCACCGTAGAATCCTTGGAATCCATCGTGTAGCGGCTGGTGACGAAGGCCACCACGCCGCCCGGACGCACCTGGTCCAGCGATTTTGCAAAAAAGTAGTTGTGGATGTTGAAGTTCAGCTTGTTATAGGCCCGGTCATTGACGGAATACTGGCCAAACGGCACATTCCCTACGGCTAAATCATAAAAATCTCGCCGGTCAGTGGTTTGAAAGCCCGCGATAGTGATGTTTGCCTTGGGATAGAGCTGTTTTGCGATGCGTCCGGTGATGGAATCCAGTTCCACGCCGTACAGTTTGCTGCCCCGCATTTCCTCCGGCAGCATACCGAAGAAATTGCCCACGCCGCAGGAGGGTTCCAGGATGTTGCCGGTCTGGAATCCCATTTTCCCCACCGCTTCATAAATGGCCTGGATAACGGTAGGGCTGGTGTAATGGGCGTTTAAGGTGGTCCCTTTGGCGGCTTCATATTCCTCCGGGGACAGCGTTGCGTAGAGTTCCGCAAACTCCTTTGCCCAGGTGGGCTTGTTCTCGTCAAAAGCGTCTGACAGACCGCCCCAGCCCACATACCGGGAGAGTGTTTCCTGTTCTTCCGGCGTGGCCTGCCGGTTTTCAAATTCCAGTTCTTTTAGGAGGCTGATAGCGTCCATATTGGCCCGGAATTTTGCTTTCGGCCCTCCTTCGCCCAGGTGAATGTCGGTGATACGGAAGTTCCCGGCTGTCGGCTGGGGTGGGGTGGGTTCCGGTTTCTCTATGTGCAGGGTATGAATCTCCACATCATAGGGCAGGTGGTTCTGTTCGCCCGGATAACGGGTGACAGGGGTGATGGTGATCTGCGGCTCCGGCTCTGGTGCAGGGGGATTCCCAAAATCCGGCTGTTCCTCTGCCAGCTGTTCTTCTGGCT
>CAJTMX010000090.1 GCA_910577235.1 uncultured Acetatifactor sp.
TGTCCTCTGCGGAAAGCAGCCCGTCCTCGCCGCGCTTGCTGTCGAGGAACTTCTTCGCCGCCTCCCATGCCTTTGCCCGTTTTTCCCTTAACTCTAAAATCCTGCTCATAACATTTCCCTCCATAAATTTAATGTGATAACAGTTGCAGCCTTTTTTCCAGTTGCTCTATGGGTACCTTTGCCTCCTGCTTTTTCGGAATCAGCCTGGTCAGCAGGGAATTGGTCACCGCCGTCCGGGAGAACATCAGCCCTTCCAGCTCTTTCTCTTTATCCCCTTCTTCTGTATCTGCTTTCCCGTGCAGTATGCCGTCCGCAAAGCCAAGCTCCACGGCTTTCTTCGCATTGAACCACGATTCCGCATCCATAAGGTGGGATATCTTCTTGCGGTCCATCCCGGTCTTGATCTCATAGGCGTTCATGATGCCCTCTTTCACTTCATCCAGCATCTCCCCCGCCTTCTGCATCTCTTTGGAATCCCCTATCGCCACGGTGATGGGATTGTGGATCATCATCATGGCAAGGGGCGACATCAGCACCGTGGTGCCCGCCATAGCGATGACGGAAGCTGCGGATGCCGCCAGCGCGTCCACCTTCACGGTCACATCGCCCTTGTACTCCATGAGCATGTTGTAAATCTGTGCCGCGGCGTACACATCGCCGCCCGGTGAATTGATCCACACGGTGATGTTGCCGCTCCCGGCATTCAGCTCCTTTGCGAACAGCGCAGGCGTCACCTCATCCCCGTACCACGTCTCATCCGAAATCTCACCGTTCAGCACAAGGGTGCGCTCCTCCTCCCCTCCCGCGTCATTTTTGATCCAGTTCCAGAACTTCCTTTTCATTCCTGCTAACCTCGCTTTCTGCATAGAAAAAACAGGCAGAACATACCCGCCTGTTTCTATATCTTTATTCCTTCTGTGACTCCCCCGGAATTCTCCCGAAAAGTCCTGCGTCCTTTAATCGGCATAGGTTCCCGTTGGTGAGAAAAAATTCACCACCCTCCTCCACGGGTATCAAATCCATGCTTTCCAGCCGCCGTATATCATTCGGACACATGAATCCGTTCTGTATGCCGATGGAATAACCTTTCATCCTGCTTTCATAATCGCCCCGGAGCAGGCCGTCCACGTTCATCTTCACGAAATACTCCCTCTTCTCCTGCGGAAGGAACAATGCTTTCTGTATGGACTGCTCCCACCGGATCACCCACGGGTCTAAGGTATATTTCACGAATTCCAGTGACTGCTGCTCGATGTTGGAAAAGCTGCTCTTGTCAAGGTCGCCCACCATGTGCGGCGGGATGCGGTACAGCCGCGCGATCTCGTCTATCTGGAACTTCCGTGTCTCCAAAAACTGTGCTTCCTCCGGGGGAATCCCGATCTGCTGGTACTTCATGCCCTCTTCCAAAACGGCGACCTTCCCGGCATTCTTCGAGCCGCCGTAAACGGAATGCCAGCTCTCCCTTACCTTCGCCGGGTCTTTCAATACCCCCGGATGCTCCAGCACCCCGCCCGGCGTGGCCCCGTTCTCGAAAAAGGACGCGCCGTATTCCTCGCAGGCCAGCGTCATGCCCACCGCGTTCTTTGCCATAGCGATGGGCGAATACCCCACCAGCCCGTCAAAGCCAAGACCGGGGATGTGCAGCACATCCTCCGGCTTAAGGCGCACCCTACCGTATTCATTAAAATTCGGGTTCTCATCGGTGTTCCGGGTATAGGTGTAGAAAAGCCGCCCATGTTCATCCCGGTCAACCTCCATCTTGTCCGGCAAAAGCGGATACAGCGAAAGCACCCTGCCGCTCCCGTCACGGATAATCTGTGCATAGGCATTGCCCCATATGAGCAGGTGGCTCATCAGCGTCTCCCGGAACACGAAGGACGTCATCTCCGGGTTCGGCTCGTCATGGAGAAGGTAATATAATGGGTGGTCATACACCCGCTCCTTCCCGGTATCCGTATAGCGGTACACATGGATTGGCAAAGACGCAACCGCCTCCGCCAGTATCCGCACACAGGAATAGACCGCCGTGGTCTGCATGGCGGTACGCTCATTCACATTTTTCCCGCTGGTGCTTCTCCCAAAGAAAAAGGAATAAGCCGAACCGCCGTAGCTGTCCTTTGGCTTATCCCTCGCACCCCTCATTCCAAAAATGGATGGCAGTTTCATAGGCACCTCCCTGTATCTGTCAAATCGTCAGAATCCCTCTTTCATCGTACACACTGCCCGTGCTGTTACCCCCGTTCCGGATTGCCCGGTCTAATCCCATAATCGTAGCCACAGCGCCGTCTATCTTCTCCGTGGATTTTTCCTTGTCCGGCTTGATGTTCCCTGCCGGGTCGGTGCGGACAAAAATATTATCCATCATCCACCGCAGGACGGGATGCCCGCCGTGGGCGATGTTCTTCTCCAGCACCAGCTCCATCAGCCGCTTGGTGGGCGGCGACATATCCTTAAAGCCCTGCCCGAAGGGAACCACGGTAAAGCCAAGCCCCTCAAGGTTCTGCACCATCTGCACCGCGCCCCACCTGTCGAATGCAATCTCCTTGATGTGGAACTTCTTTCCGAGATCATCAATGAAATTCTCAATAAAGCCATAATGGATCACGTTCCCTTCCGTGGTCTGCAAATATCCCTGCCGCTCCCACACGTCATAAGGCACATGGTCACGCCTCACACGCAGGCGCATATTTTCTTCCGGTATCCAGAAGTACGGAAGTAAAATATATTTTTCCGTGTCATTTCTCGGAGGGAATACCAAAACAAAAGCGGTGATGTCAATGGAACTGGATAAATCCAAGCCTCCGTAACATTCCCGCCCCAGCACTTCCCGCTCATCCACGGGGAAGGCGCAGGCATCCCATTTCTCCATCTGCATCCACCTTGTGGACTGCTTCACCCACTGGTTCAGACGGAGCTGCCGGAATATATTTTCCTCTGCCGGATTGTCTTTGGCACTGAGATAGGCATTCCGCACCTTCTCGATGTCAATGGTATGCCCCAGCGAGGGGTTCGCTTTCCTCCACACATCCTCCGATGACCAGTCCGCATCATCGGATGCGCCATAGATCACAGGGTAAAAGGTAGGGTCTGTCTTCCTTCCCTGCAGGATGTCCTCCGCCTTCTGGTGCTGCTCGAAACAGACGGAATGTCTGT
>CAJTMX010000091.1 GCA_910577235.1 uncultured Acetatifactor sp.
TTATATATACTGAAGTTCAGCGAAATGGATTTGTGAAGAAACTGTCAAAGACCCGAGCAACGGAAATGAACCCGTTCTATATTTTACCATTCGTAAATTATATAATATCCAAAATTTTATTTTCCTGCCGGTATATATTGCTATTTTTCTTCTTGTCCAAAAGAGGTACAATACTGTAAACGGCAAATTAACCATTACGAAAAATGCAGGAGTTTACTAATGAATCTAGGTGAAAAGCTATACTGGCTGCGCACGGAACGCGGAATCTATCAGAAGGAATTGGCTGCTGAACTCCATCTTTCCATCAGCGCTATATCAAGTTATGAAAACGGCGTCCATTCCCCGGATATTAAAACGGTGGAAAAATTTGCCAAATTTTTTAACGTGTCTACGGACTATCTGCTGGGGCGGACAGAATGCATGATGCCCATAGAGGATATGAACAAAAAGCTGATGGATCAGTACAATCTCACCCAGATAATTAACACAATGCTTGAGCTGTCCCCAAAGAGCCGCCAGGACGCGGCAGATCATGCCAATATACTGAAGGCAGCACAAAGTATAGCAAAGAGCAACGATTTCAATATAAAAGACGAAAAGAGGAAGTCTTAATCATTTACTTCCTCTTTTCGTCTCTCTGTGGCTCCATCTTCCTTCCGTTAGTCAATCGCCATCGCCATCAAGGGTACTGAATCCCGGTACCCTTCTCCTCATCTGTTCCTTAATCCCACTGCCTGGGAAAATATTGTTTTTCCATGGGAGGGAACTGCTTTGAAAACTCTTCCACCTCCCCGGAGGGAAGATCCAAAAAGACACCGGACCCATGAAAACTGCCGCCAAAGTCTTTCAGCGCTCCCTCTGTAAGTTCATACCCCATGAAAGCGTCATAATTTTCGCCGTCCGCCGTAGTGATCCCCAGCTTGTCACAGGTGACAAATCCGTACTTGGGGTAATAGCCCGGCTCACCTAAGATCACGATGCCCGGATACCCGGCCTCCCTGGCCAGGGAGATGGTCTCTTCAAGCAGCATCCTGCCCACGCCTGCCCCCTGCCAGTCCGGGTCCACGCACAGAGGGCCAAAACTCAGGATTTCCAATGTTTCCTCGCCCTTTTTCAGCCAGGCCCTGCAATACATGATACAGCCGATAACTCTGCCGTCCTTCACCGCGATCCGGGAAATCCCCGGTATATGATCCGGCGATTTCCGCATCTTATGTACCAGCAGATGTTCATTGCAGCCTGGGTGGTAATTGTTCCAGAAAGCCCGCATAGTCATCTCTTCGGTAGCGTGATGGTCGGCTGCCGTCTCAGGGCGGATCACTATGTTCTCCCTGACAAGCCGGGGCTTTTTATCATATAAAATACCCAGATCCAGCCGCACCTCCTTGCGCTCCAGATCATGATTCTGGTAACAGCAGGAGTCAAAGCCTATCAAAGTAAAACCTTCCTGTAAATAGAACGCGATGGCCCCCGCATTGCAGGACTGTGTCTCCAGGATCAGCGCCCGACGCCTCTCCTGCCGCACCTGTTCTTTGGCCAGCGCCATCAGGGCATGGGCGATGCCCTGCCTGCGGTAATCCTCATGTACCCACAACTCCGTCACCATCAGACGGTTGGACCACTCTTCGGGGCAGGTCTCCATACAGGCCACCATCTCCCCGTTTTCTATAACACCCCACGCATAGGCTTTTTCCCAATGCTCCTGATACAGCCGGTCCGGAAAATCATATTCCTCCGGTGTATGTGTTACAGGTTTTTCAAATGGTTTTTTCTCCAGCTTTACCTGAAAGCCTGCCTCTGTCCCCTCCACTGCCACATCATAATATTCTGTGGTGGTATAGCGCATGGGGATAGGCGTCCCCTGCCATTTTTCCTTGGGCAGGGGAACGATCTCATACGCCAGTTTTTCTGTTGTCACTTTGCTCATGCCACTTCCTCTTCTTTCTATAATTAAAATCTATAATCTTCATCCTCTTCTCCTTGTAAGCAGTCTTTTATACCGCCGGAAACTGTTTCCGCGCATAAAAAAGCCGCAGCAATATGCTACGGCTACATTCCACACATATAATTCCGTGTAACTGGAATCAACAGGATAGAGTCCCGGAGGTAATTGCGTTTTTAATATTGCTGTGAAATTGTGATTCGGTTCGTATCGTGCCTAACATGTTTCATTACCTCCTTCTTTATAAGATATTTTGATTCTAACATAACGCCCGCGACAGCGCAAGAACTATTTTGCTTATTCATTCACAAAGCGGACTGAATCGGCGCAACTCCCCTTTAACTCCTTTTGCGCTCTCTGTTCACAGGCCGCCCTGTAACGGCTGTTTTTGTGGTACTCCCTGCACGCTGCGCAGTCCCCGTGGCGGGGACATTTTATCCGCTTACAGGGGCAGGACTCCCGGTCATGCCTCATAATCCAGACAGCTCCTGACTGCCGTATAAGGTCTAACCTTTCCGTCCGCCACAGCCACATGCTCCGGATGCACCGCATAACCCTTCAGCGCTGTCTCGTCCACAAAACTGGAATCCAGCATCAGATCAACATTGGAGCTGGGCAAGCCTTTCGTATGCACCTTGATCTCCAGCAGTCCGGGAATCCTTCCCGCCAAGCCCTCCAGCCCGGCCTTAATGTCCGCCTTAACCTTCACTTTTTCCGCTTCTGTCAGTTCCTCCTTAAGTGTCCACAAAATAATATGCTTTACCATTGATTTTCCCTTTCTTAATAAATAGTTTAAGTTCTGTAAACGCCCTTCCTCTGTCATTATCTGCATAATGGCATGCTCTACCGTCGGCATTCATTGCACGGGTTTATCCTCCTTGCTAAACATTCCGGGCACTGCACGGGTTTACCTTCCCGCGACACTTTCTGTGTAATGATATATTCAGTATAATTGATTTTACTTTAAAATACAATTCTTTTCCCGTTTAACTGTTGTATCTTTTTCCAAACTATGCTAACATATATACTTAGCAGTTAAGCAGGTTCTGTGCTGCGCCGACGCCTGCGCGGGTCTTTAACAGTTCTACAACACAAAAAGTACCTACAGGCCGCTTAGTGCCTG
>CAJTMX010000092.1 GCA_910577235.1 uncultured Acetatifactor sp.
TATAGACCGTCAAATTCCAATCCGCCAAATCCCGTGTTTTCCGTCAAATAAATATATCTTATGGATAAGTTGATCTGATGCATTTTGTGTCAGATTATTTTATTTTGATAGCTGTCTGTGCTATCATACGATAGTCACTTATTGGCAAAAGAAAAAGGCAGGAGCCACCTACCAAAGTCTGCTTCCTGCCTTTTATGAACACCGTGGTCATTCATAAAAATGAATGCCGCCAGCAAGACTATGATAACCGTATTTGTCAGTGAAAACAACCCCATTTCCCAAAAATCTTATGATGATGCCATGGATCAGCTTGATCCTTTCCGCCTTTCCTGTACCTGCGGATGTTCAGGCTCCCTCATCCGCTATGGCTTCTACCGCCGCCATGTCAAGGCAGACGGCGCAAAGTTCCCGCTTATCATCCGACGTGTCCTGTGCCAAAGCTGCAGCCGCTCCCATGCCCTCATTCCTTCTTCCTTAGTTCCCTACTCCCAGATCCCTTTAGAAGACCAGATTTCCCTGATCGAAGCCTTTGAACAGGGAGACGCCCCGGATACTATACTTGATTCCAACCCGGAGATGGATGAACGTACTCCTTTCCGCCTCATCCGGATGTATTTGATCTATTGGCGGGAACGCCTCCTGTCCGAACGGATCGCCTTGCGGCCCTTTGTCCGGCTGACAAAGCAGTGCCTCTCAATTTTCGGGAAACAGTTCATGCAGATAAAAAACACGCCGAATATATTTTTTTCCCCGCCAACATAACCCGCCGTGCATTCCCGTGTTATCTTCCTTATACTCCTCTTATCATCGAAAAAAGGAGGAACCATATCTATGGAACAGCAAAAGAAACATGACATTGCCCTCATGAAATACTCTGCCATCGCCCCGGTCATCTCCGGTCTCCCGGCACAGTACCAAAGCTTCAGCGAATATTTCCGCGAGGTCTCGGAAAGGGGCATCCTGCACCCGGACGGCTCCCTGCGCCACTATGCCGTCTCCACCATTGCCAAATGGTACGAACTCTATGTCAAAAACGGCTTTGACGCCCTCCAACCCTCCGGTCGCTCTGACGAGGGAAAGCCCAGAAAGCTGGACGGGGCCCTGCAGGAACAGATCCTTTATCTTAAGGAGCATTACCCGAGGATGAGTGCCGCCGCCATCTATAAGCAGCTGCAGCATAACGGATCCATCCGCCGGGGAGAACTCTCCGAATCGACCATACTGCGTTTCATCAACCGGCTTGCCCTGGAAAAGAAGTTTTCAAACAATCAGGACATGCGCCGCTACGAGCGTCCCCATATCAACGAAGTGTGGTGCGGGGATTCCTCCGTGGGACCATATCTGAAAACATCTGACGGAAAGAAACACCGTGTTTATGTCATTGCCCTGATTGACGATGCAAGCCGCATGGTTGTTGGTATTGATGTGTTTTTTAATGATACCTTTGTAGGTCTTATGTCCGTCCTGAAATCAGCCGTCTCAAAATACGGTGTCCCCCGGATACTCAACTTTGACAACGGCAGCTCCTATAAAAACCGGCAGATGGAACTGCTTGCTGCACGCATCGGATCCGTCATAAACTACTGCAAGCCCTATACCCCAACGGCCAAAGCAAAAATAGAACGCTGGTTCCGCACCATGAAAGACCAGTGGATGGCCTCTCTTGACATAAGGGATTTCCACTCCCTTGATCAGCTGCGGGGCTCCCTGTCCGCATTTGTCCGCTCCTATAACCTCGCCCCGCATTCCTCATTGAAAGGAAAATCCCCTCAGGACCGGTTCTTTTCCGAACAGGAGAAGATCCGCCGTCTGGATATGCAGCGAATAGAAGAAAGCTTCCTTTTAGAGCTGGAACGGCGCGTTTCCGCGGACAGCGTGATCGTCATCGACGGGGTGGAATACGAAGTGGACTGCCGCTTCGCAAAGCAGCGCATCACCCTGCGCTATTCCCCTGATATGAAAGACATCTTTATAGTGGAACATGACGGTTCCCTTACGCCCATAAGGCTCCTGAACAAACAGGAAAATGCATCCGTAAAACGTGAAAAAATACATCTGTGCGGAGGTGAAGACTGATGGAACCCATTACCCGTTTCGGATTGGAATTCAATCCTTTCCTGAAAAACGCAAAAGAAATCCTCATAAATACACAGGAAAGCCGTGAGGCTGCCTTCCGGCTTGATTATCTGGCAAAGAACAGGGGATTCGGTATCCTTACCGGCGCTGCCGGAAGAGGTAAGACCACGGCAGTCCGCAGATGGAAAGCATCCCTGAACCCTTCCTTATACAAAGTCATTTATTCCAGTCTTTCTACGCTCACCGTAAACGATTTTTACAGAAGCCTTGCCGGTGAACTCGGTGCGCAGCCTTCCTTCCGCAAACCGGACAATTTCAAGTCCATACAGGATGAAATTACCCGCCTTGCGCTGGAAAAGCGAAAGACGCCTGTCATCATCATTGATGAAGCGAATTATGTCAGCAATGCCATCCTGAATGACCTAAAGATCCTCTTCAACTTTGAGATGGATTCAAAAGACCGTGCGGTCATCCTTCTGGTCGGGCTCCCCCAGCTTAATTCAACCCTGAGGCTTGGCGTGCATGAGCCGCTCCGCCAGCGGATCATCATGAACTATAACATGGAAGGGCTTTCCAAAGATGAAGGACGCAACTATATTTCAGAAAAACTGAGAGGCGCAGGAGGAAATCCTGATATCTTTGAGGAAAATGCCATAGAAGCTGTCCTCAATGCCGCTGACGGCACACCGCGCATGATCAACAAACTCTGCACGGCCAGCATACTGGTCGCAGCCAGCAGGGAGTTAAACAGCATCAATGCCGATGCAGTCATGCAGGCAGTCAGTGACTGCGAACTTGGTTAAAAACGTATCAGACCATCTGTGTTTTAATCTGCATGGGTGGTCTGCTGTTTCTTCCAATGTGCTAAATACACAGACAGTAATGTGACGGGATGCTTACCAGATGCTTCTTGCCTCACAGTTTTAATCTGACGGAAGCATCCCCTTTTAATCTGCCGGACAACA
>CAJTMX010000093.1 GCA_910577235.1 uncultured Acetatifactor sp.
GAAACCAGGGCAACATCTTTTTCCGCAAGGACATTCAGCAGGTGCAGCAGGTCCAGAGTGGAGCGGGCAATCCGGGACAGGTCGTGGATATAGATGGTGTCCCCCTCCCGTACCCAGTCCATCATCCGTTGAAACTCCGGGCGGTCCGTGTCCTTCGCGCTGGTTTTCTCGATGAACCATTTATCAATCCCACGGGCGGCGAGGGCCTCCCGCTGCCGGGCCTCGTTCTGCTCCTGGGTGCTGACCCGGACATAGGCGATTTTAGACATTTTCTGAAATCCTCCATTGTAAAAATAGGCTTTAGATTTGGTCTGCAAAATGTAAAAAAGGGCGGAAAGCAACTCTATTTTTGCTGCTTTCCGCCCTTTCTGCTGTGTAAAACTGGGGTATACCCTAAAATGGCTCAGGCAATGTCCCGATTGCGGAACCAAAATTCCGTTGCCGCCCAGAGGACGGGGGCAATGGGGGTATCGTAGAGGTACGCCGGGGAGAGGACGGGATAGGACCCGCCGCCGGTCAGGTTGACCGCCAGGGCCACGCAGCGGCGGCTGTCCTCGTCCTGCCAGCAGTCCCAGCAATCGTCCTTGACATAGCCGTCCGGGTCCATGACCTCCCAGACGCGCTCCCGTGTCTCCGCACAGGCGGACAGGAGGTAAAGGGCGGCAATGGCGGGCGGGTAGGCGGTGCCGGTCGCGTGGACGGCCTGGTGGAAAAATTCCTCGTGGTCCGCAGAGACAAAGGGGAATTGGAACGGTACAAAGTTCAACATAATAAGAAACTCCTTTCAGATTCCGGTGCGGCGAACGTTGCCGCACCAGTTTTTCACGAAATCGCTGTCGGTTACGCCGATGTGGACCGAACCGGAGAGCCTTGCCCCCTGGAGGCGGTAATCCCAATAGGCGGTTGCGGTGGTATCGGGCGCGGTTGCTGTCAGGGCGGCCCTCAGAGCCTCCTTGTGAGGCCCGTCAAGGGCATAGAGGTAATGGTAGGTATGATAATAGGGCAGGAGCGAGACGGCCCATTGATAGGCTTCTATGGTCCAGTCCATGATTCGGTCCGCTTTCGCGTCCCGTCCGGGGAAGGACGCCAGCTGGATTGTCCGCTTTTGAGGGTTGATGCCCACGATGTAAATGCCCCGCCGGTGCAGCTGCTCCAGGGTGGGGCCGGGGTTGGTCTGCGGCTCCCCCTCCAGACGGGCCAGCTGCTCCCGGTAGTTCCCCGGCTTCTCCCGCTCCAGCACTCCGGCATAGTCCCGGTAGTAGGCCGGGAGCATCGGCAGACGGCAAAAGAGACTGCAAGCATGTTTTTTCATGAATGTCTCTACGGACATCAATGTATCCAGGTGCTTTTTCTCCATTGCGCCAAGCAGCCAATCCACCTTGCGGGCCTGAAGTATATAGGGGGCCATGGTGCGGGGCCGCTGTGGGGTGGCGATTTCCTGGCTCGTTTTGTTGAACAGGAAGCGCAGGGCGAATTTCCGCACAAGAATGAGATCGCTGTTGTTATCCACCCACGTCTGCCGGTCCAGTACCCCGGCCTCCCGCAGCTCCCGCACGGCCTTGTTGACCGCCTGCCCGTTGGGGTACAAGCGCATCTGTACCGCCAGCGTCCGCAGCAGCGGCAGGGGCAACGCGCCGTTTCCATACCGGACCAGGAGATACAACAGGGCCTTGTGGGTCTGACAGACCACGGTTTTTTCTTGGATTTGCAGCATTTTCATCACCTTCTTTCATGATTAAGCGCGGGAAAATTCGATTTCCGCGCCCAGGGCCTCCGCCGCCTCCACTTTGGCGGTGATTTCCTCTTGCCCATAGTTGCCGGTAGTTACCTCATAGGCCACAGAAACACCGTCAGAGCGCGTATAGACGGCATCTGGCATGGACAGCCGTCCCTCTTGCAGCTTTGCCCACAGCTCCCCCGCACGCTCTTCCTCCCCCTGGTCCCGCAGCTGCCGGATTTCCGCATAGACATCCTCCCGGCTCTGGCTCTCGGTCCGCCACGTCTCCCGCTCGGACTGGGACAGGGAAAAGTAGCGGTCAGCAAGGACAAGGTCATGGGCGGGATTCTGGGCGCAGTAGGTGGGCAGGGACAGCTCCCGGCGGCAGAGTTCCCGCCCCGCTTTGGTCAGGCGGTAGACCTCTATGTCCTGCGCTTTGGCTCCGGGGCGGCTGTAGACGGATTTCTCGACTAATCCGTCCTTGCAGTAGGCGTGAACGCGCTTTTCACGGAGAAATGTCCCCAACTGCTCCCGGCTGACATAGCCACAACGGGCAAGGGCTGATAGTGCGTTTTTGTCGCGGGGATAGAGGGTGGTAATGCGTTTCTTTGCCATTGGGTCTGCCTCCTTTGCAGGGCAGCGGGTTTCCTCCCCCCGGCAGGGGTCGAGCGGAGGGGCGGAAATCGTAGGGCTTGCGCAGCAAACCGTGAAGCGATTTCCGCGCAGTGGACGTGGGAGCGTTCCGGGTTCTCCTGACGGCGAGGGCCGGCATGGGGGAACTGGGACGCGGCCCGGTCAAGCCGCAGGGACCGCAACGGCAGTTGTGGGGCCTGTGACGCAGAGCGGGACGGACACCCCGCAGCGAGACCCCTGCTCCCGTTCCGCAATCACCTCAGCGTCATCCTTGCGGAGACTTTGGGGCTGGGTGTACGCTGGCACCTCTCCCGCCGCCGAACCACCTGGGGCCATCCCGAAATTGTGCAATCGGGAGGGGACCCCAGGGGGAGGCGTGGCGGGAGAAGCCGCCATTTATCGCACGTTTGTACTGTATGAAAAAGCGAAAAAAAGTATTAGGGGACGCAAAAGGGCAAAAAAATAAGTCCTCCGGAGGGTGCAGCTCTGCTGTATCCTCCGGGGGACTTGCGGCGATAGCGCCACCGGCGCTATTGCCTATATGTGTGCAGTGACAATAAAGAAACGCCCCGGACGGGAATATAGCGCGGCTACATCCGTCCGGGGCACAGAACGCCGCAGACACCACCCTGGGCGGCGTTGCGGGTTGAACCTTCATCAGCAACTGTACT
>CAJTMX010000094.1 GCA_910577235.1 uncultured Acetatifactor sp.
GGCAGGGCGTTAGCAGTCATTGGTTGCTTATGTTGCTGATACTTACTTATATATTAGAATGTATAAATATATAGTAGTGTGCAGGCGTAAACGCACAAATGTGCTATATACGCGCGAGGACAGCTTTCCGGAAAAAGCGGAAAGGGAGTCTGGTTTTATGGATGAAGAAAGCAGGATAGAGCGGAAGTTAACATTGCAGGCAAAAAAGATGGGAGGCATGGCGGTGAAGTTCACCTCACCTGGATTGGATGGGGTGCCGGACAGAATTGTATTGTTGCCTGGGAGGAAGATCGCATTCGTGGAATTAAAGGCTCCGGGGAAGAAGCCGCGGCCCCTGCAGGTGAAAAGAATGAGGCAGCTTAAGAGTTTAGGATTTCCCGTTTATGTGGTTGACGGGATAGAGCAGATCGGAGGTGTGCTGGATGAGATATGTGCCACATGAATATCAGGAGTATGCAAAGGAGTTTATCATAAGCCACAAGGTGAGCGCGTTATTTCTGGATTGCGGCCTTGGCAAGACGGTGATCACGCTGACCGCCATATGGGAATTATTGTTTGATTACTTTGACATCCGAAAAATATTGATTATAGCGCCCTTGCGAGTCTGCTATTTAACATGGCCTTCCGAACTGGAGAAATGGGAGCATCTTTCCGGGATTGGGATGTCGGCGGTGCTTGGTTCGGAAAAAGAACGCATAGCCGCACTTGGCAGGAAAGCACAGGTGTACGTCATCAACAGGGAAAACGTGGAGTGGCTGGTGGAAAACCATAAATGGGATTTTGACATGGTGGTGATCGATGAGCTTTCGTCCTTCAAGTCCCATAAGGCGAAACGGTTCAAGGCATTGAAGAAGGTGCGCCCGATGGTGCGGCGCATCGTGGGGCTGACCGGGACGCCTGCACCCAATGGTCTGATCGACCTTTGGGCGGAAATCGGCATCCTCGATATGGGGCAACGGCTTGGGCGGTTCATCGGCGGCTACCGGGAGAGGTTCTTCGTGCCGGACAAGCGCAGCCGGGAGATGGTATTTTCCTATAAGCCGCGGGAGGGTGCGGAGGATATGATTTATAATTTAATCTCCGACATCTGCATCAGCATGAAGGCCGTGGATTATCTGAAAATGCCGGAATGCATCTATAACCGTGTGGAGGTCATTCTGACCGAAAAGGAGATGGCTCTGTATGGGCAGTTGGAGCGGGATATGCTCCTACCCTTTGTGGATGGTGACATTGACGCGGTGAACGCGGCGGCATTATCCAACAAACTTTTACAGATGGCGGACGGGGCGGTCTACGATGAGAACGGGAACGTGAAGCACATCCATGACCGCAAGCTGGAAGCCCTGGAGGATTTGATCGAGGCGGCGAATGGCAAGCCTGTGCTGGTCGCCTACTGGTACAAGCATGATTTACAGAGGATTGTGGAGCGCACCGGGGCGGTGGAACTGGACACGGCGGAGGATATGCGGAAATGGAATGCCGGGGAAATCCCGGTGGCGGCGATCCACCCGGCATCGGCGGGGCATGGGCTGAACCTGCAGGCAGGCGGCTCCACGCTGGTGTGGTTCGGGCTGACATGGTCTTTGGAACTGTACCAGCAGATGAACGCAAGGCTGTGGCGGCAGGGGCAGGAGGAGACGGTTGTGATCCACCACCTTATCGCCAAAGGCACACTGGATGAGCGGGTGATGGCGGCGCTGGAGAAAAAGGACTGCGGGCAGTCGGCACTTGTGGATGCGGTAAAAGCGAGGATTGGAGGCGTGGAATGAGAGCAGATGAAATGTTTAAAAATTATACGAAGATGAAACAGGAAATGACGGTACTGGAATTTAAGATACGGGATTTTGAGGGGATCAGGAAAGAAGATGTCATTGAAAGCATGAATTTCTCCAAGCCGCAGGGGGAACGGGTGCAGGAGGGCATGGTTTCCGATAAGACCGGGAAAGCGGCGGCATATTACAGGAGGGTGGCGGACAGGCTGGACGATGAGTATTTTGATGAACTTTTCCGGCGGTACCTCTACCTGAAAGAAGAAATAGATTTCTTTGGGTTCCTGATGACACAGTTGAGCGGCAGGCTGCCGGAATTCGTAAGGGACATGGTCATGGAGCAGATGGACTGGAACGGCCTTATGGAGAAATACAGCATCAGCTACAGCACCGTGGGGCGGTACCGGAAAAAGGCGGCAAGGGAGATGGACCAGATGTATGAATTCAGGGATGATGTGGAAATGAAATATATTTTAAGTTAGGTGATACTAACATGAGACTAAGTGTAGACTATATCGGAATTGTTTTTTCAAAATTTTTATGGTAGTATCAAACTGCGAAGAAGTGTAGGGAGCCCTGATGGAGAAGCCACGGGGCTTTTTTCACGCCTCCGCACAGGGCAGCGGGCTTTATCCTTTCACCGCTGTCCTTTTCTTTTGCGGAAAGGGTGGAAAGGAGATGCTGATGGATTGTTTTGCAAAGAATGAAAACGGGAACTGCAACATTCTGCGCTGTGGGAAATGCCAGGGCGAGACCTGCCACTTCCACAAGACCCGTGAGGAACAGGCGCAGTCACTGGAGAAGGTGAGCGAGAGACTGCGGAGCCTGCCGGAGTACCAGCAGGAGGCCATCGCTGATAAATATTACGGCGGCGTGAAGAAGTGGTGACGCCATGCCGAGGAAACCAATGAAACCGTGTAAGCATCCGGGATGCCCGAAACTGACGGACGGGATGTACTGCACCGAACACGCAAGGCTGCACGCCTCCGACCGTGCCAGCGCATCCGTCCGTGGATACGATGGCAGGTGGGAGAAAGCACGGACACGTTTCTTGAAGGCACATCCCCTCTGCGTCAGGTGCATGGAGCAGGGGAGAGTGGTGAAAGCATCCGTGGTTGACCACATCATCCCGCACAGAGGGGATGCAGAGCTGTTCTGGAATGAGAGCAACTGGCAGAGCCTTTGTAAGAGCTGCCACGACCATAAAACCATGACGGAGGA
>CAJTMX010000095.1 GCA_910577235.1 uncultured Acetatifactor sp.
AAATATTCCTGAAACAGAAGTTGAAGATAAAGGCGGACAGTGGCATAATAAAAACCATACTCCCAAAGAAAGGGGAATTTGTATGGATAAGATTCTGGTTGTTGAAGATAATGCGGAACTGTCTGATACCCTCTGCCGCAACTTGCAGGCGGAGGGCTTCATGCCATATGCCGCATTAAGTCTCGCACAGGCCCGGAAATACCTGGATAGCGGGATTGATTTATGCCTGTTAGACATAAACTTGCCGGATGGTGATGGGTTTGCTTTCTGCCGCAGCCTAAGTGAAAATACAGCCATTCCTGTCATTTTGCTGACGGTGCGTGACGGGGCGCAGGACATGGTGCAGGGGCTGTCCATCGGGGCGGATGATTATGTGACAAAGCCTTTCCGCATGGATATTCTTGTGTCAAGGATAAGGGCGGTGCTGCGCAGGGTGAGGAACCGCAGGCCGGGGGATGGCTGCCTTTACTGCGGGGATGTCTGCATCAATAAAAAGACATCCAAAGTCTATAAAAAAGACTGCCCGGTAGAGCTGACACCGAATGAATATCAGCTCCTTCTCCTGCTTTTGGAACATAAGAACCAGACCATTACCCGTGAGCAGATTTTGGAAAAGCTGTGGGATGTGGATGGCAATTATGTCAATGACAATACGCTTACCACGCTGGTAAAGCGTCTGCGGCAGAAGGTGGAGGATCATCCGCAGATGCCGAAGATGCTCCTGACAGTCCGGGGATTTGGGTATAAGGCGGTGGACTATGAGGGATAAAAAGAAGGGGAACAGGATTTTAATATGCGGGATTGCGCTTTCCATCTGCCTGTGCGTTCTGGCAGGCAGTGTTATCCTGCATCTGTCAGAAACTTTTATCAGAAGCAATATTGCGGATATGGCAGGGGCTGTGGGGATTGCAGCCACGGAACAGCGTGGCGATGTCATGCATCTGTACAAGTCTGGCGATGGTCTGAGGATTGCGGGGGAAGAAATCTTAAGGCAGTACGGTTATGGGAGGGATGTATATTCTTTTGTTCCGGCATGGTTTGGGGCAGCGGCATATGCCATCCCTTTCTGTATTACGCTGATTATGATATTTTCTTTCAGGCTTTACTGGAGGCACAGGATGAAGGAGGCAGAGAAGCGGACAGCGGCGCTTTCCGGCTATTTGGACAGGATCATGGAAGGGCAGTACGACACCCTGATGAAAGATGATACCGGTTCCGCGCTGGAGGACAGCATCTATAAAGCGGTGGTGCTTCTCCGGGAAGAACGGGAGCAGGCGCAGAGGGCAAAGAAGAACCTTGCGGACAACATGGCTGATCTGTCCCACCAGTTAAAGACCCCGGCGGCATCCATAGGGCTTACCCTTTCGCTGCTGAAAAAGAAAGCGTGGGATGAAGAGACAAAACAGGACATCGGCCGGATGGAAGGACAGGTCGGCCACCTCCAGCACCTGGTTGGCTCCATGCTCACCCTGTCAAGGCTGGATGCGGGCGTGCTGGAACTGGAAGAAAAAGAGTTTGACCTGGAGGAAATGCTGGTGGATGCAGTCCAGCCCTTTGTCCGGCAGATGGAAGAAAAGGGGATATGCTTTGGGATACAGGGCGCTGACGGGATTTCGCTTTCCGGGGATTTCGGATGGTGCAGCGAGGCGTTCGGCAATATTATCAAAAACTGTGTGGAACATACACCGGAGCAGGGAAATATCAGTATTGCCTGCCGGGACAATCCTATCTATACGGAAATCGTTATTCAGGACAGCGGCAGGGGATTTGATGAAGCAGACCTTCCCCACTTGTTTGAGCGGTTCTACCGGGGCGCAGGTTTTTCCAAAGACAGTGCAGGAATCGGGCTTGCCCTGGCAAAATCCATCATTGAGAAAGAAAACGGGACGGTCACGGCAAAAAATACAGAGACAGGGGGCGCAGGATTCTATATTAAATTTTACCATTGTCACTGAATTAGCACATAAGGGTGGTAGTATGTAAGGAAGTTCCAAGCCTTGTGGTGCAGGGTTTGTTACATACTTAAAACAAGAGAGGTGCTGTTTATGGATATTTTAAGGACCGAGGGGCTGACCAGACAGTATGGGACGGGGCAGACAATGGTGACGGCTTTAGACCATGTAGACCTGCAGGTGGAAAGGGGGCAGTTCGTTGCCATCATCGGGGCGTCCGGCTCCGGCAAGTCAACACTGCTCCATCTGCTGGGAGGCGTTGACCGCCCTGACGGCGGGAAGATATTTGTGGAAGATGTGGACATAGCGACATTTGGGGAGGAACGGCTGGCGCAGTACCGCAGGCGCAAGGTGGGGCTTATCTACCAGTTTTATAACCTTATCCCCACGCTCAGTGTGAAGAAGAACATCTGTCTGCCCATGCTCCTGGATAATAAGGAGCCGGGTAAGGAACGGTTTGATGACATTGTAAGGACATTAGGGCTGGGCGACAGGCTGGAACACCTGCCGGGGCAGCTTTCCGGGGGACAGCAGCAGAGGGCGGCAATCGGGCGCGCCCTGATCTACCAGCCTGCGATCCTGCTGGCGGACGAGCCGACAGGGAACCTTGACCGGAAGAATACGGAGGAGATTATTTCCCTGTTGAAACTGTCCAACCGCCAGTATAAACAGACCATCCTGCTGGTCACCCACGATGAGAATGTGGCGCTGGAGGCAGACCGCATCATTAAGATAGAGGATGGGAAGATCATCTCGGATAAGGCGGTGCGGCCATGAACATCATACGGGAATACAGCTTAGACCAGGTGCGTAAAAACCGCCGCACCTCCATTTCCATTATGGTTGCGGTTCTGATTGCTTCCACGTTCTTATGTACATTGCTTGTTTTTGCGCAGAGTTTCTGGAACCAGATGGTACAGCAGGAGATTTATATTGGCGGGGATTGGGATGCGGAGCTTATGGATGTCCCGGCAGACAGGCTTGGCATGGTGAGGGACAATGC
>CAJTMX010000096.1 GCA_910577235.1 uncultured Acetatifactor sp.
GAAACATAAAACATCCCGTCTTTCCATTCAAAGCGGGTATCGCCGCTGTAACGCTCCACAGTCACCCGTACCGATTCCGTCCCAACGCCAAAGCCATCGTGACTGGAGGAAAGGAACCGCCCGTCATCGGACTTTGGCGGCTGGTCGCTGGTATTGTCCAGCGTCAGATAAAGGGCCTGCTTTCCCTGCTGGCGGATATGCAGGCGAATGATGCGGGGCGCTTTGGAACCGGCGCAGGCATCAATGGCGTTTTCCAGCAGGTTCCCCAAAAGGGCGCAGAACTCCGGCTGTGGGATGATGGTTTCTTCCTCCATCTGGACAGAAACCTCCATATCGGTCTGCTGCCTCACCGCCTGCTCCCCATAGTAATGCAGTACGGCATCCACCGCATAATTTTTGCAGAACCGGCGGACTGCATCCGGCGGCAGGCTTTCCCCATAGGCTTTCACATACTCCGCAACCCTGTCTATATCACCGCTCTCCACACAGCCCTGCAATGCCTTGAAATGCTGGCGCAGATCATGGCGGGCGCGCCGGGTGTCCTCAATGCTCTTTTGCAGGATGCGGTACTGGGCGGCCTGCATCTGCAAAAAACGGTTCTCCTGCGTCAGACGCATATTCTTTGTCAGCCCCCTTGCCATCCAGTAAAACAGCGCGTAACAAAACAGCAGCAGCGCCAGAAGCGCCAGCATCAGAACCGGATAAAACATCATAACCCGGTTTGTGTAAAGAGTGGAATATTCCTGGGGCCGCATGGCAATGTTCAGGCTCAGGAACACCACCGGAAGAATCCAGAATACATACCATGTCCCCGGCATTTCAATTTCATCCAGAAGCCATCTTGCGGCATGGGTGGCCGGATACCACATAAGCCCCAGCAGCGTCCAGCAAAACAGGGCATAGGCCGCTGCCCCGCCCAGAGAAAAAACCACAGGGCCGCTTTTGGGCGAAAGCAGGGCGTCCGCCAGGACTGCCAGATTTCTCAAAGTGGAAAACGTCCCGCAGACCGCCAGAAATACGCTGACGGTTTTCCAGTAAGACAGCGTGATTGTCCGGCAGTAAAACAGGGCAGACAGCGCCAGCGAGGGAACCAGCCAGAGGTTCGTATCCCACCGGAATCTGTAACAGGCAGCGCCGCCCGCAACAGCCCACAGCAACAGAGCGGGGATTCCCCACAAAGCGATCCGTCTGCCCTTTCCATTCAGGTGTCCTTTCATGGGCAGATAACACAAAACAGCGCCGGGGATTATAACCGAAAGCTCCAGCATAGGGCGGAGAACGGTATCATTTCCCATCTCTAATGCCCTCCTCTCATCCGGGCATAAGTAAAAGCGAGAAACTGTTCCCGCACCTCCCGGTATTTTAACCGGCTGATTGGAACCGCTGTCCCGTTTTTCAAAAGAAAACGGTCAGCCAGCAGCTCCTCCACCTGCTCGAAATTGACCAGGACGCCCCGCGTACAGTCACAGAAATAGGGATAGTCCAGCAGCAAAGCCGCAAAATCCGCCTGCCGCATGGGGACGGTTATCTTTTCCCCGCTGGTGATATGGACTTCCACACAGCGTCCGCAGTATTCCGTATGGGTAATCTGGTGAAGCAGGAGCGGCTGCTGTCCTGCCGCGCCCGGAACCATCACACACTGGTTCTGTTCCAGAAGCTTTGCCCCGCACCGGGTCAGGGCCTGTGCCAGCTTTTCATAGGAATAGGGCTTGACCAGGTAAAATGCCGCCGCCACATCATAGCTGTCCACAGCAAATTCCCTGGTGGTTGTCGTAAAGATTAGCTGGCAGGCATCGTCCTGCTCCCGGATTTTTTTCGCCGCTTCCATGCCGGTCATGCCGGACATATAAATATCCAGAAAAATCACATCAAAGGTATCCGGGGCAAAGCCTGCAAGCAGGGCTTCGCCGCTTTCAAAAACTGCCGGAGCCGGAACCAGGAAAACCCCCTGCTCCTGCGCCCAGCGGCAGATAAATTCCCGCAGTTTCCCAGCGTCTGCGGAAAGGTCGTCTGCAATGGCAATTCGCATCATTTTCGCCTCCTAACACAAAAGACTTCGTTTGTCAAGACCCATTATACCATATTTTCAGCGTCCTGACCTACATCTCATGCAGATTTTTGACATCTCATGCAGAGCCTATTGACAAGAACGGGAAAAACGCTATGCTAAATATATAACCGATTCCTTAAAAGGGTCGGTTTTTTTGATGCCATTTTTTCATTTTTATATACTGCGGAAAGGAGGAGCCGGATTGAGGATTGCACTTTATAATGAAAACCCCGGAGAGCTGAAAGCGCTGGCAGGGCAGCTTGACCGGTGCGCCAGGGAATACCTGCGTTTTGCGGAGATCGTCCCCTATGCCAGACAGGAGGATTTTTGCAGCATGGTGCGGGACGGGCCGGATTTTGACCTGTTTGTGGTGGCGCAGGATGGCACGTTCAGCCTGGAGGTGGTGGAACTGCTGCGGGAAGCGCGTCCCAAGGCGCGGATTTTCTGGTTTTCTGACCTGGACTTCGCCCTGCGCGCCTACCGCTACAACGCGGACTGGTTTGGGCGAAAGCCGGTTGCCCTGCCCGCCATGCAGAAAGCCTTTGGGCAGCTTGTATGCCATAGAGGGCAGCTTATGACGCAAAACGCAAACGCTTTGTAAGCCGCCCGTCCCAAAACCCAAAAGAGCCTGCCCAGGGCGCTGGATTCATCCAAGCACAGGGAATTGGGAACCATACATTTTTCAAAAATATCAGGAGGGCATACTGTGAAAGATAGTAGAGGAAAGCCAATAAATGGCACACTTAAACAAGCTGT
>CAJTMX010000097.1 GCA_910577235.1 uncultured Acetatifactor sp.
TGTCTATGTGATAGAGGCCAGCGCGCGGATGGGCGGAGGGACAAAATATAAATATATCAAAGAAATATCGGGGATTGATATAATGAAGGTATATGTAAACCGGATTATGGGTGATACCGGTCAAGTACTCAATCCGATAAAAAACGCGAAATACTATGAACTGGATTATGTTTATGCGTATAACGGGACGGTTACGGAGATAATCGGGCTAGAGGAACTGAAGGCAGAAGGGGTTTTAGACGATTATTTTATATATAAGCCGATAGGGAGCGTTGTCTCAAAGAGGACAACAAGCAGCGACCGGATCTTGGGATTTTTAATCTCTGATGTGAGCGGGACAGAGTTGGTGAAAAAAAGAGACTTTGTAGTTTCCCATATTGATATAAGAGATAAGGACAAAAGCATTTTTTATAGGGATTGCTTTAGGAGGCAGTGATGAAAAAAACGATTTTAGGGGCTTCCATAGGAAATTGTGTACATGTTGCCGGGGTAATACATTTTTTGAGTTTGGCATCTGATGAGGGATATCACACGGAATTTTTAGGACCGGCCACCAGCATAGAGAAATTGTTTGAAGCAATTTACCGGATACAGCCTACGATCGTTGCCGTCAGCTACAGACTGACACCGGAAAATGTCCGCCCGCTTTTGGATGATATAAACCGGCGTCGTAAAATGCTGCCCTTTAATGTAAGGTGGGAATTCGGAGGCACAAAACCGGTGGCGGATATAGCTATGGAATACGGCTTTTTTGAGTTTATCTCGGACGGATATGATGATATCAATGACAGTATCAGGTATCTGAGAGGAAACATTGCAGACGATTCTCCACAAAGCTATGGAACAGACCTGAATAGTCGCATTCAGGCAAATTATCCATATCCGATCTTACGGCATCATTATGGAAGACCGTCCCTCGAAGAGACCATCGCGGGGGTAAAGGAAATATCCCAGGCGAAGGTACTTGATGTAATATCGCTGGGGCCGGACCAGAACGCTCAGGATTCCTTTTTCCATCCAGAGAGAATGAAAGATGAATTTTCCGGCGCGGGAGGAGTACCCATAAGGACCCGGCAGGATCTTCTGCGGCTGAAACAGGCATCGCAATGCGGAAATTACCCATTGATGAGGTGCTATAGCGGCACAGAGGATGTTTTTCAATATGCCGAGATGCTGGTTGATACAATAGACAACGCCTGGGCGGCTATTCCCCTGTGTTGGTATAACGAATTGGATGGCAGGGGGAGCCGCCCGCTGGAAGTGTCCATGGCGGAAGCCCAGAGACTGATTAAGTGGCATGCGGACAGAGGTATTCCGGTGGAGATAAACGAGCCTCACCATTGGGGATTAAGAGATGCCCATGATGTGATACCGGTTGCCATGGCGTATATCAGTGCGTATAACGCAAAGAAATTGGGTGTAAAATATTATGTTTCCCAATATATGTTCAATAACCCCAATGGATTATCCTTCTCCATGGATCTGGCAAAAATATTGGCTATGGTGGAAATAGTCGAATCATTAGAGGATGATACATTTCATGTGTACAGAGAGACCAGGGCTGGGTTAGCGCTGTTTAACGCAAACCCGGACGTGGCAAAAGGCCAGCTGGCGGCGTCCACATTCATGCAAATGGCGGTGCGTCCTCACATTATGCATGTGGTCGGATTTTGCGAGGCTGATCATGCGGCCAAAGCACAGGAGGTCATTGAAAGCTGTAACATAGTGAAAGGCGTTATAAGGCATACCCTGTCTGATGAATTCTCCATTGCCAAGGACCCTGCCATAGTAAAAAGAAAAGAGGAACTGTTAAGAGAAGCCGGATACCTGCTGGACTTTATCCGGCGGGAATATCCCTACCGGGAAACGCTGGCTGACACGGAGGTTCTATGTGACTGCGTAAAAAGAGGATATATCGATGCTGTCCATATTACAAAAAATAATAAGTACAGGGGTACTATGAAAACAAAGATCATAGGAGGAAAATGTATAGCCTGCAACCCGGATACCGGAGAGGCGGTCACAGAGCGGGAACGGCTGTCTCTGTTAAAAGACGCATACATTTCGGATACCCGGGAGAGGAAAGCGCTTTGAAAGAAAAGATTACGATTATGGGGGCCGGACATCAGGGATTGGCAATGGCGGCACATCTCAGCGCCAACGGTGTGGAATGCCTGCTTTGGAACCGTACAGAAGAGCATATCAAGGATATTATAGAGACCAGGCAGATCAGATGCAGGGGCATTCTAAATAAGGTGGTTGATATAAGGGAGGCATCTTCTGACATAGAAAAGGTGCTGAGTAAGACAATAATGGTTACCACACCGTCCTTCGCGCATAAGGATCTGGCACGATTGCTGGCGGGATATGTTGATGAAAGCTATACGATCATCTTGAATCCGGGAAGGACGTTTGGAGCGTTGGATTTTATCCGGTCACTAAAAAATCAGGGCTGTAGGAGTTTGCCCTGTCTGGCTGAGACACAGACGATTATCTACACTTGCCGCAGGGATGTACATAACAGTGTATGGCTCTATGCAATAAAGAAAGGGGTAATGATCTCGGCGGTGGACCCCAAAGACACAATGAGGGTGTTAAAGGCTATCCCGGAATGCATAAGGCAAAATTATATTCCGGCCTCCACCTATTTAGAGACCACATTGAGCAATGTAGGGATGATATTACACTGCGCTCCCATTCTGATGAATGTGGGTTGGATAGAGAATGAGAAAGTAAAATTTGAATATTATTATGACGGGATTTCACCGAGTATAGCCGATGTGTTAGAAAGGCTGGATAAT
>CAJTMX010000098.1 GCA_910577235.1 uncultured Acetatifactor sp.
GTAAGGGTCAAATCCCTCGCCTTGGCTAAGCAGCATATTTGTGAGACACTCTAAAAAACACGAAAAAACTAGTAGTTTTTTAGAGGAGGACTAACTACCATGGATCAATCAACTCACGATGTAAGGCGGGCCAACTGGCTAGGCATTATAACCGAATGTCAGCAAAGACCTTCCAGTGTTTCCGCAAAACAATGGCTTGCCGACAATGGCATCAAAGAAAAGACCTATTACTATTGGCTGCGTAAGTTCCGCAGGGAGGCCTGTGAGCAGATACAGCTTCCCGCTGTCACAACGCAGGCGGAAGTATCATTTGCCGAATTTCATGTCCCGGCACCCGTCCCGGTAAAACTTACGGCAGCCGGTCATGCGGTGGCCACTATCCATGCTGACGGGATCACTCTGGAAATAGCGGGTGATATTTCAGAGCCGCTTCTTAGGATGCTCCTGCAGGAGGTGGTACATGCTTGAGGATGTATTTGAAATCCGGCGTGTCGTACTGGCCTGCGGAACCGTAGATCTCCGAAAGGGGATCGATGGTCTTGCCATGCTCATCGGTGATAAATATAAGCAGAATCCTTTTGAGAAAGGAACTCTGTTTTTATTTTGCGGCGGCCGTTCGGACAGGATCAAAGGATTGTTGTGGATGGGTACAGGTTTTCTTCTCCTGTACAAGCGTTTCGAAGCCGGACGCCTTTCCTGGCCAAGGACCACACAGGAAGCAGCGGATCTTACGGAAGAACAATTCCATTACCTGATGATGGGGTTAAATCCACTGGAGCCAAAGATCAAAGAGGCGGCCCCTGAAAAGGTATACTGATGATTGTGCAAAATAGAGAAATTTTTATCTGTTTTCCCACGTAAAAAGCAACCCTTAACAGGAGGTATCCGGTATTGTTGAGGGAGTGCCAGAGCGCTTTCCCTGTGCCTGATAAAGAAGAGCTGAACCTTGAAAACTCCATATTTCCAAGCTCTGAAACGGACTGTTACAACACCTGATGCCATGGCAGAATGACGAATCCCGTTTTGCTCAAAAATGGCTTTTTTAGAGCATTTCTGATATATTTATATCTGGAAGTGAGGACAATCCTATGTGCCGGAAATTTACAGTAGATGAACTGAATACCATGGACCATCAGGGCAAGATTGATGTCATCTGCCAGATGCAGGACCGCCTTGACAAGCTGGAACACGATTATGAAAATCTCATGGAACAGGTCAGACTTGCCAGTCAGCAGCGTTTTGGACGTCATACCGAAAAACTTTCAGAGATCGCAGGACAGATCTCTCTCTTCAACGAAGTGGAAGCGTGCTTTGATGAACATGGTCAGGAACCGGCCATTGATGACGTGGTCGATACCGCTTTAAAACCGCCACGCAGACCAAAGAAAAAGGGACAGAAGGAAGAAGATCTCAGAGCCTTTCCGCAGGAAGAGATCCCCCATGATGTCCCGGCAGAGAAACTGGATGCCCTGTTTGGTGAAGGAAACTATAAAAGCATGCCAGATGAGATCTGCTGGCAGCTGCGTTTTGAGCCCGCCAGATGGACTGCGGAAAAGCACATCATCAAAGTCTATGTAGGAACCGATGGACTGCATCAGGATGAATTCCTGCGCGGTGACCATCCGGATACCCTGTACCGGGGCAGCATAGCTACCCCTTCCCTGCTGGCTGGGATCATTAACTCCAAATATGTGAACAGCAGCCCGCTGGATCGTACCGCCAGAGAGTTTCAGATCAATGGGTTAAATTTATCCAAACAGACCATGTCCAACTGGGTGGTCTGGTCTGCAGAAAGGTACTTCCGGCCAGTCTACGACCTGATGATAAAAAAACAACTGCAGGCGCATGTAAATCAGTGTGACGAAACTCCTTTGGAAGTGATCCATGATGACAGGCCCGCAGGGAGCAAAAGCTACATGTGGGTGCATCTCACCGGAGAACTGAGCCCGGTTCCCGGGATCGTTGTGTATGAATACCAGAAAACCAGACACAGCGACCACCCGAAGGAGTACTATAAGGATTTCCGGGGAATCCTCATGACGGATGGCCTGGAACAGTATCACAAACTTTCCAGAGAGCAGGAAGGAGTGATCAATGCAAACTGTTTTGCCCATGCCAGACGGCATTTCGCCAATGCGATCAAAGCGATGGGAAAGGGCAGCTCAGAGGCAGTCAAAGCTTCCGTGGCATACAAAGCATTGATACGGATCGGTGCTATCTACGACCTTGAGGGTGGCTTAAAGGAGCTTACTCCCGAAGAACGGTTAAAAGAGCGACAGTCTTCCATCCGGCCATTGGTGGAGGAATACTTTTCGTGGATCAAAGAAGTTTTCCGGCAGGGACTGGTCCTTCCGAAAAGTGAAACAGCTAAGGGTCTTGCGTACAGTATCAATCAGGAAGAATATCTCAAGGTATTCCTGACAGATGGCGAAGTTCCGATCGATGATTCCGCATCGGAACGGGCACTCCGAAATTTTACCATTGGCCGAAAGAATTGGATGACAATCAATACTGTCCGTGGAGCCCAGACGAGTGCAGTCATTTACAGTATTACAGAAACAGCCAGAGCAAACGGTTTAAATGTTTATTATTACATCAAGTATCTGCTGGAGCAACTGGCAACACTTGTAGATGAGCAGGGAAATATAGAACAATCAGAGCTTGAGCCACTCATGCCTTGGTCAAAGAGTTTACCAGTTGATTGTTACAGTAAGCGCCGCAACTAAACGGCGCTTAATTTTATAGGTGGGCGTCGGATTTGACCCTTAC
>CAJTMX010000099.1 GCA_910577235.1 uncultured Acetatifactor sp.
GTAAGCGCCAAATATTAATGCGGTTAGATACAAAATTACCCCAGCCCTTTGCGAGTTGGAGTAATTCACTATAATTCACATGCGATTTTTGATAGATTGAAGTTTTTCACTCCACGGCGCCAGTTCCGCCAGCTGTTCATCGGTCATATCTTTACTTGGCCGATGCTCCAGCAGAAATTTGAGATATTCGTAAATATTCAGACCGTGTGCTTTTGCCATCTCAACCATTGTGTAGACTGCTGCACTGGCATTCGCTCCTTCTACGGAACTGCTGAACAGCCAGTTCTTCCGGCCTACTGCGAATGGACGGATTGCATTCTCACTGAGATTATTGGTAAAGCTGCAGCGTCCGTCTTCCAGATAGGTCTCCGCTGTATCTCGCCGATTGAGAACATAATTAACCGCTTTATCCATCCGGGTGTTCCGGACTGGCTTCTGCTGATCGAGCCACGACCAGAAGGCCTCCAGAACAGGTTTTTCCTTCTCGAGACGCATCTGGTTCCGTTTTTCATAATCACCGGGATACTTTTTGTTTATGGAGTCCTCAATGGCGAATAACCGGTTGCAGTACTGGACTCCCTGCACTGCCGGCTGGCTGTAATCATACTGCTTGCCTTTGGGAACAGCATCGATAAAGTATCGGCGGATATGTGCCCAGCAGGAGCAGCGCCGGATCCCCGGCAGATTGTTATAGCCCTGATAGCCGTCCGTTTCCAGATATCCGCTGTAGCCTTCCAGAAACTCTTTTGCATGGCTGCCGCTCCTGGTCGGAGAATAGCCATACAGGATGATCTCCGGAAGTCCATCCTCACCGCTTCGGAACAGCCACATGAACGACTGGGTCTGTGCTCTGCGGCCTTCCTCATTCAACACCTGGACTCGAGTCTCATCTGCCATTGCAAAACTGCGTTTCAGCAACTCCCGATGAAAGTAATCATACATCGGCTGAAAATAGTTCTGCGAACAGTAGATGATCCAGCTGGCAAGGGTAGTGCGGCTGATCTGGACCCCATACTGTTTCCAGTCCTTTTCCTGTCGGTAAAGGGGAAGCCCATTGGCATACTTCTGATACATCGTCCATGCAACAGTGGATGCTGAGGCAGGACCTTTCCCAACCAGAGACACCGGAACCTGAGACTTTACGATCACGGGTTTTTCCGTATCGCCGAGTCCTTCCTTACAGGATGGACATCCGTAACTCTGGCTGTAGTATTCGATCACTTTACAGGTGGCAGGAATGAATTCCAGTTCCCGGCGGACATACTCCTCGCCGATCAGGACCATCTGCGTACCGCAGACCGGGCAGATCTGGTCTTCTTTCGGAAGAGGGATCACTACTTTTTCAACCTTCAGACCTTTGAAAAGCTCATCATGAGTTGCCTTCTTTTTACGGGTATGCTCCCGGATCACGGTCTCTTCTTCCGGCAAAGAGGGCTCCTGTTCCATTTCCGCTTCATCAAAGAGATTCTGTTGTCCCGGAATGTCATCGGATCTTCTTTCACTGGATGAGCCGAAAAGCTTTTTGGTCAGATAATCTACCTGTTCCTGAAGCGCTTTCTCGTGACTGGATTTTTCGTCAAGCATAAGACGGAGAGATCTGATCAGCTCAGTCTGTTCAGATACCATTGTTTTCAGCCCGGATACTGTATCTTTCAGCTCTCTGAGCTGGATATCTTTTGCGCTGGAAGCCATCGTTTCTCTCCTTGGATTTGATACCTTTATTATACCAGAAACGGGGCTTTTACTAAAGGAAAATGGCTCCTGAAAAATGCCGGATTTACAAGGAATTTCCGGATTCTTCTGTGCAGGATTTCTGCTGAAATCCAGATACTTTTTACTCTGCTTTGAGGGCTTTGGGCTGGTCAATATCAATCCCCGACATCAGCCAGTCAAACTCCCGCCAGGAAAGATTCCGGACCTCCGACTGCTTCCTGGGCCATTGATAGCCGCCGCGGACAGATAACCGCTTATAGATTAGAACGAAGCCGTCCGGTTCCCGGAACAAGGCTTTGATCCTGTCCCGTCTTCTTCCGCAGAAAAGGAAGAGAGCACTGGACGACGGATCCATCTTAAGCTGGTCTTCGATAACGGCGCAGAGTCCGTCAATGGATTTTCGCATATCGGTATAGCCGCAGACAATGTAGATCTTCTCAAGTCCGGAGATGTCGCCTAACATGAGAGCTCCTGAAGCAGGCGGAATGTCCTGGTAAGCAGGATCGGATCCGCATCATTGCTGATACGGATTGTGATATCCTTCATGGCAACTTCAATCGAATGTGAATTATCAAGGTATGAGTTCTGCATCTGTGATGCTGTATGCTGTTCCGGAATGTGATCCGGCACAATGTCAATGGGGACCACGTCCTGTTTCGGGCGGGGAACCTCAAGATGACCGTAATTCGCCGCTGGGATCTGATCCGCTGCCGTTTTCCGACAGCGGCTGACCCAGTTGTAAAAGGTGCTTACTGCAATGCCGTTTTCACGACACCAGTCAGCATCTGTCATGCCGCTCTGGCGGCATTCATTGATAAGCCGGATCTGTTCCGTCATCGGAACACGGGCTTTGCGAGTACCTGCCATAACCTATCCTCCATAATTGTAGTGAAATAGTCTAAATATCTATCGACTACAATTATAGGTGATACTTGAGGATCAGGAAATCCGCAGGAATATTTGGCGCTTACTGTGTTCTAAAATGATGTGTGCCAATGCATCAGTAGAAATCACTATGGGAGAAAA
>CAJTMX010000100.1 GCA_910577235.1 uncultured Acetatifactor sp.
GAGGACGCAAAGGCAAAGCGGATCAATGTGATTCTGGTGAAGGACCTTTCCCGTTTTGGCCGCAACTACATCGAATTTGGGCAATATACGGATTACCTGTTCCCCTCTCTTGGGTGCCGGTTCATCGCGCTGAACAACGGCATTGACACCATGAGCGACAACGGAAGCACCGATGTCATGTGCTTTTTGAACTTATTTAATGAATTTTACAGCCGGGACACCAGCAAGAAGGTCAAGGCGGTCAAGAGAGCCTGTGCCGAAAACGGAAAATTCATGGGGACCTACCCCGCCTATGGCTACCGGCGCGACCCGCTGGATAAGCACCATCTGGTGATTGACGAGGAAACCGCGCCGGTTGTGCGCCGTATCTTTGAAATGCGGGCATCAGGCATGGGATTTCACGCCATCGCGGTGGCGCTCAATGAAGAAGGGATTCAGCCGCCCGGTGTGCTGTACTACCAGCGCAAGGGCCAGAGCGACCCCCGCAGGGTCAACCACAAATGGGCCGACCAGACGGTTAAAAACATGGTCCGCAACGAGGTCTACATCGGGAACATGGTACAGGGCAAAAGCGGCACACTCTCCTATAAATCCCGCAAGCTCGTCAATAAATCGGAGGACGAGTGGATTCGGGTGGAGGGGACCCACGAGGCCATTATTTCGCGGGAACTGTGGGATACCGTAGCCAGCATCGGCAAAAAGAAGGTGCGGAAAAGCGCCCCGTCCGATGGCTGCAAGAGCATCTTCACCGGACTTGTGTACTGCGCCGACTGCGGTTTCAAAATGCGGAACCACATCGAAAAATTCACCTATAAGGATGGCAGGCCGGGACGGTACAGCTCTTTCATCTGCGGCAACTACTCCCGCAGCGGAAGGGGCGCGTGTACCATCCACACCATCTATGAAACGGTGCTGACCCAGCTGGTATTGGAGGACATCCGGGAAAAGGCCCGCTTTGCGGAATATGACCCGGACCGGCTGATGGGCGAGATTCTCCGGCTGAAGGAGAAGGAATCCCACACCCGGCTTTTCTCCTATGAGCAGGAATTAAAATCCTCCTTAGCCCGTATTTCCGATTTGGAGCGCCTGATGCAGAATCTCTACGAGGACAAATGCACCGGCTCCATCCCGCAGACGGTATTTCAGACCCTGATGCAGAAATATGAAGCGGAACGGGCAGAAAAGGCGGAGGCAGTCCCGGAACTGGAAAGGAAAGTCCGGGCGCACCTGGAAAACCAGGTGGATACCGACCGCTGGCTGGAAATTATCCGGCGCTATACCGAAATCTCGGAACTGGACGAAACCATTCTCTTTGAACTGGTAGACCGGATCGAGGTTGGCGATACCCAGAAGGTCAACGGGCAGCGGATTTGTGAGGTCAAGGTCTACTACCGCTATGTCGGGAATGTGGACGGGGCGCTGGCACAGGAAAGGGGGCAGGATTATGGCGAAGCAATATAAAGTCGGTATCTACTGCCGCCTGAGTGTGGATGACGCCTCCAATTCCGCAAAAGCGAAGGGCTATATCCCCAGCGATGAATCGGTGAGCATTGAGAACCAATATGAAATCCTCTCCAAATTCGTCATGCTCAACGGCTGGATCGAGGTCAAGACCTATCAGGACGATGGGTACAGCGGCGGCAACTTCCAGCGGCCCGGATTTTTGGAAATGCTGGAGGACGCAAGGCATGGCCTGATTAACCTGATTCTGGTAAAGGACCTTTCCCGCCTGGGCAGGGATTTTGTGGAGGTGGGCCGTTATACGGATGTCATTTTCCCTTCCCTCGGATGCCGGTTCGTATCGGTTCTGGACTGCCTGGACAGCGAGGGGGACAACACCGATATGCTGCACTTCCGCAGTCTGATGAATGACTACCATCTCAAGGACCTGTCCAGCAAGGTCAAGTCGGTGCTTCATGCCAAGAAGAAAAGCGGCCAGTATCTTGCCGCCTACGCTCCCTACGGATACCGCAAGAGCGAGGAGGACAGACACAAGCTGGTCATTGACGGGGAATCCGCCGCTGTTGTGCGGCAGATATTCCAGATGCGTCAGTCCGGCATGGCCTATGGGAAAATCGCCGCCGCCCTGAATGAGAAAGGGATTCTCCCTCCCCGCTGGTACTGGGCGGTCCATTACGGAAATGGCAGCTGCAAGTATTCCCGGCTGTGGGCTTACGCAACCGTCCGAAGCCTTCTGAACGATGATGTTTATGCCGGTACGCTCACACAGAACTGCACCGGTTCCCGTTCCTATAAGGATAAGACCATGATAAGGAAACCGGAATCGGAATGGATTTCCCATGAGGGCGCGCACGAGGCAATTATCGGGCCGGAGCTGTGGGAGGCTGTCCAGAAAATCAATCAGGCGGCGAAACAGATTTCCGCTAACAATACGCCGCCCCAAGCATCTCTGTTTACCGGAAAGCTGGTCTGCGCGGACTGCGGGCATCCTCTGGTTGCCGCCCGCGAAACACAGCGCCGGAAAAATGGCACTGTCAAGCACTATACTTCTTATTTCTGCTCCCGGTTTGCCACTACCGGACACAGCATCTGCTCCTGGCACCGGATTTTTGAGATCAGCCTGAAAAACCTGGTGCTGAGTGAAATCCGGGCGCATGGCAAAGCGGTTGCAGCCGATGAAGCCGCTGTACTGGATAAGCTGAAACAGCACATCCAATCCGCAAGCGCCACGCAACAAGAGGACTGCCG
>CAJTMX010000101.1 GCA_910577235.1 uncultured Acetatifactor sp.
CAGCTTATGGCGGGCGGCGGCGTTGCCCTGATCGGCATGGTGCTTGTACCCCTGCTCTCCGGTCTGTTCGGCTAATCCCCGCACCAGAAACACCCATACCTTTGCCCCTCCCGCAAACGCGGGAGGGGCGGAAAGGAGGTAGCACTGTATGGATTTTCTGCTGGATGCAATCACCACCTGGCTGAAAGAAATGCTGGTGGGCGGCATTATGAGCAACCTTTCCAGTATGTTCGATTCGGTCAACAACCAGGTGGCGGACATATCGGGGCAGATCGGGCAGACGCCCCAGGGCTGGAACGCGGGTATTTTCAGCATGGTCCAAAGCCTTTCGGAAACGGTCATTCTCCCCATAGCAGGCGTGATCCTGGCCTTTGTAATGACGCTGGAACTGATTCAGATCATCACCGACAAGAACAACTTCCACGATATTGAAACCGCTGTGTTTTTCAAGTGGATATTCAAGACCGCCTGTGCCATCCTCATTGTCACCAACACCTGGAATATCGTGATGGGCGTGTTTGATGTGGCCCAGGGCATCGTGGCCCAGGCTTCCGGCGTCATCGGCGCGGACGCTTCCATCGACATTTCCTCCGCGATGGCGGATTTGGAGCCAAGGCTCATGGAGATGGATTTGGGGCCGCTGTTCGGGCTGTGGTTCCAGTCCCTGTTTATCGGCCTTACCATGTGGGCGCTGACCATCTGTATTTTTATCGTCATTTATGGCCGTATGCTGGAAATATATCTCGTCACCTCGGTCGCGCCGGTCCCGATGGCCGCTATGATGGGCAGGGAATGGGGCGGCATGGGGCAGAATTACCTGCGCTCCCTGATGGCGTTAGGCTTTCAGGCGTTCCTCATTATGGTCTGCGTGGCAATCTACGCGGTCCTGGTGCAGAACATCGCCACCGACGAGGATACGATTGCCGCCATCTGGTCCTGTGTGGGATATACGGTCCTGCTCTGCCTGACCCTCTTTAAGAGCGGCAGCATGGCAAAGGCAATCTTCCAGGCCCACTAACGAAAGGAGTGTGCAAAAATGGCTTATGTACCCGTACCCAAAGACTTAACGAAGGTCAAGACAAAGGTGGCCTTCAACCTCACCAAACGGCAGTTAGTCTGCTTTGGCGGCGGGGCGCTGATTGGCGTGCCGCTTTTCTTTCTGCTTCGGGGGCCAGCCGGGAACAGCGCCGCCGCCCTGTGCATGATGCTTGTCATGCTGCCCTTTTTCCTGCTGGCGATGTACGAGAAGAACGGCCAGCCGCTGGAAAAGATCATCGGCAACATGATCCGGGTATCCTTTCTCCGGCCCCGGCAGCGCCCCTACCAGACCAACAACTTCTATGCCGTATTGGAGCGGCAGGACAAACTCGACAAGGAGGTGTATGACATTGTTTACGGCAAAGAAAAACCGGACAAACGGCAGAGCGCCGGAGGGCGAAGGGCCAATGCCGGTGAAAAAGAAGCTCTCCCGCGCGGATCGGAAGCAGATCGAAGCCGCCATTTCCCGCGCCAGCCGCACTGACCAGAAGGGGATTTCCGCGCAGGACAGCATCCCCTATGAACGGATGTGGCCGGACGGCATCTGCCGCGTGACCGGCTGCTACTATACCAAGACCATTCAGTTTCAGGACATCAATTACCAGCTGTCCCAAAACGAGGATAAGACCGCCATCTTCGAGGGCTGGTGCGATTTCCTCAACTACTTTGACAGCTCCATCCGGTTCCAGCTGTCCTTCCTCAACCTGGCCGCGTCCCAGGAAACCTTTGCCCGGTCCATCACCATCCCGCCCCAGGGGGATGATTTTGACAACATCCGCGGCGAGTACACCCAGATGCTGCAAAACCAGCTGGCAAAGGGGAACAACGGCCTGATTAAGACAAAATACCTGACCTTCGGCATTGACGCGGACAGCATCCGGGCGGCAAAGCCCCGGCTGGAACGGATTGAAACCGACCTGCTCAACAACTTCAAGCGGCTGGGCGTAGTGGCGGAGCCGCTGGACGGGCGGGCGCGGCTGTCCCAGCTGCATGGCGTATTCCACATGGACGAACAGGTTCCCTTTTCCTTTTCGTGGGACTGGCTGGCCCCCTCCGGCCTTTCCACCAAGGACTTCATCGCCCCCACTTCCTTTGAGTTCCGCACCGGCAGGCAGTTCCGCATGGGGAAAAAGTACGGCGCGGTCAGCTTTGTGCAGATTCTCGCGCCGGAATTGAACGACCGGATGCTGGCGGATTTTCTGGATATGGAAAGCTCCCTGATTGTCAGCCTCCATGTGCAGTCCTTAGACCAGGTAAAGGCCATCAAGACGGTCAAGCGCAAAATCACCGACCTGGACCGGGCCAAGATCGAGGAACAGAAAAAGGCGGTCCGGGCAGGGTACGATATGGATATAATTCCCAGCGATCTGGCTACTTACGGAAACGAGGCCAAAAAGCTGTTGCAGGATTTACAGAGCCGCAACGAGCGGATGTTCCTTGTGACCTTTCTGGTGCTGAATACGGCGGACACCGCCAGACAGCTGGGCAACAACGTGTTTCAGGCGTCCAGCATCGCGCAGAAGTACAACTGCCAGCTGGCAAGGCTGGACTTCCAGCAGGAGGAGGGGCTGATGAGCTGCCTGCCTTTGGGACAAAACCAGGTGGAAATCCAGCGGGGGCTGAC
>CAJTMX010000102.1 GCA_910577235.1 uncultured Acetatifactor sp.
TTTTCCGGGCAGTTTCTCATGAGCTGAAAACGCCGATCACCGTTTTGAAGGGCGAGTTGGAGGGAATGATCTATCAGGTAGGCGAGTACAAAGATCGTGACACACACCTCCGGCAATCTCTGCGGACAGTCAATGATATGGAACTGCTGGTGAAGGAGATCCTTTCGGCCTCCCGTATGGCCGGGAGTGACTTCAGCCTGACGCTCTCTGATGTGGATTTGAGCCAGCTTGTGCGGGAGTGCTGCCGGAAGTGGCAGGGAGCCGCAGAGGACAGGGAACAGCGCTTCCACGCCGAGATCGAGGATGGCCGTACCTGCCAGGGGGATATGGCGTTGCTGCAAAAGGCGGTATCCAATATCATTGGCAATGCGGTCGCTCATTCGCCGTCACGGGCGGAAATCAGCGTCACGCTGGCGGGAAATACCCTGCAAGTAAGGAACAGAGGTGTATCCATTGACAGTGCCGATTTGGAGAAGATGTTCGAGCCGTTTTACCGGGTAGACCGCTCCCACAACCGGAACACAGGCGGCAGCGGCCTGGGCCTCTACATCGTCAAAACGATTTTGGAGCGGCATGGATTTTCTTTTCGCATGAATAGTACCGCTGACGAGGTATGCTTTACCGTCACATTCTGAACAGATGAACCAATCAGGCCGGGCAGTCCGCAGGGACAGCCCGGCCTGAACTTTATCAAAACTCCACCCCAGCTCCACCTGAACTCCATTTTTCGGTTGTATTCTTTTGATGTTCCCAGTCAGGGAGCGCACAAAACCAAAGGAGGTATACAGACAAATCATGCGAAAAAATCTTGGTATTGGAAGAAATGAGGTGACGGCGAAATGAGCCTATGGAAACGGGCCTGCCTGTATTCCATACGGAAAAAGGGCAAGGCAATCACGCTTCTGGCGTTTCTGCTGGTCATGGCAACCATGATGCTGACCTGCCTCTCCATCCAGTCTGCCACAGAGACCGCAAACGCCAACATCAAAAAGGCCCTGCTGGGGTATTTTACCATCAATGCAAAGCATCTGGAAAACGGTATCCCGGAGGATACGGTGAGCAGCATTCTCGCCATAGACGGCTTGAGCGGCAGGTACACCCTGCGCTCCTATTCCCATGTAAATTATTATGACGCAGGTGGAAAGCTGCTGGAGATCAGCACCGAGGGCGCGGCCCAGGTGCCGGAGGGGTACGAAAATGCCGGTAAGATCGTGGCGAACTCCAATTCGCAGGAGGACAGCTATTTCACAGATGGGGGCTTCGTGCTGACCAGCGGCAGCGCCGTCACCGCCGGAAGCAGAAACGAAGTGCTGATTCACGAGAAATTTGCCCAACGCAATGGGTTGGCTGTGGGCGATACCATGCTGCTGGGAACTGTATCGGAGAACGCCCATACAATCCCGGTGACAGTGGCTGGAATCTTTACCAACACAAAGGAACAGGATTCCATTGGAATCGCTCCATCCTACGATCTCTATGACAACATCGTGTTTACCGACCTCTCCACCGCTTCTTTCCTGCTCTATGGTGATGGCGCGGCCAGCAGCCAGTACGGAGACTTCTTTGTGAACGACCCGGACGATCTTGACCGCATCATGACTGAGGTGCAGGAACTTCCAGGAATGGATTGGGAAAGCTGTACGATAACCCGTTACGACAACGATTATCAGAACGCAAAGGAATCCCTGGAGGGCCTGCGGGACATCGTCTTTATTGCAATCGCCGTGGTGTCAGTAATTTGCTTTTTGGTGCTGGCGCTGTTTCTGACCCTGCGGCTTCGCGGGCGCGTCCACGAAACCGGCGTCTATCTGGCAATGGCTTAATCTTGGGAACGCCGGGAAGCGGAAAATCCTTTGCGGCAAAGCGGGAAATGACAAACGCTTTCCTCATTACGGACGACGACATTATTATCTGCGATCCCGAAGCCGAGTATTACCCCCTTGTGCAAAGATTACAGGGACAGGTGATAAGGCTTTCCCCCACCAGCCCGCACTACGTCAACCCTATGGATATAAACCTCAACTATTCCGAGGACGACAACCCGCTTGCGCTGAAAAGCGATTTTATCCTCTCCCTTTGTGAGCTGATCGTCGGCGGCAAGGAGGGCTTGCAGCCCGTGGATAAGACCGTCATTGACCGCGCTGTTAGGAACGTGTACCGTCCTTTCCTTGCAGCCCCCGACCCGGCAAAAATGCCGATTTTGGGCGACCTTTACGACGAGCTTTTGAAGCAGCCGGAGCCGGAAGCGGCGCGTATCGCGGCGGCATTGGAGCTTTACGTTTCCGGGAGCCTTAACGTATTTAACCACAGGACAAATGTAGAGCTTAACAACCGCCTTGTCTGCTTTGACATTAAACAGCTTGGAAAGCAGCTCAAAAAGTTAGGTATGCTGATTGTGCAGGATCAAGTGTGGAACCGTGTCACCGTGAACCGGGCAGCGAAGAAGTCCACGCGGTATTTTATGGACGAATTTCACCTGTTACTGAAAGACGAACAGACCGCCGCTTACAGCGTCGAAATCTGGAAGCGTTTCAGAAAGTGGGGCGGCATACCCACAGCCATTACGCAGAACGTGAAAGACCTTTTGGCAAGCCGGGAAGTGGAAAATATCTTTGAGAACAGCGATTTTGTCCTCATGCTCAATCAAGCGG
>CAJTMX010000103.1 GCA_910577235.1 uncultured Acetatifactor sp.
ATGTGGAAGCGGGTCTTGCCGGAGCCGGAACCGCCGATCACCAGCACATTTTTGTTGATATTGTACTTGGGGATTTTGTTTCTCCCCACCATGACGCGCTCTGTCTGCGTCAGGAGAATGTTCTGGTCGAATTGGGGATTGATGAAAGGCTTAATATCGTCGGAATTTCCCCAACGCGCCGAACCATACTCAACTCCGTGGCGGTATTTCTTGGCGTTTTTCGCCTTGAAATAAACCACAGCCCGGATAATGACTGCGCCGGCAGCGCCAAACAGCAGGTCGCGGGGGTGGAAGCTGGGCAGCGGGTTTTTGGAAATCAGCGTCCCCAGGCCCGATACCGCGCCCATTGCCTTTGTCACCATATCCGCGCCCTCTGCCAGCCGGCAGCCCTCCGCCACACGGTTAAAAAACCAGAAGATGAACACATAAGGCAGGTTAGGGAGCAGGATTTTCTTTACATCCAGTTTCACAGTTCAACGCCCCCTTTCTCCCGATTTTTGGCGGTATCCCGCGTCAGGTTCTTTGCAATCTCCTTGAAGTGCGAAAGCTGGCCTAACAGCGACGGCTTTTTCTGCGCGGAGCGGTTCAGGCTTTTCCCGGCATACTCGGCAAAGGCGGCGTTCAGTGCGTCCGCGTCCCGCGCCTTGAAAAAGACAAGGTATTTCCCCTGCGCCGGGTCTTTTTTCAGCGCAAAGTCCACCCCGTATTTCCGCGCCACACGCTCAAAGGACTTGATATTTTTGCCGGTAATCTCAATGTTTTGAACGCCTGCGCCTTGGCTTACAAGCTGCTTCACGGTCTGCTTGCCGTGGTGGATTTTGGGGTTTTGGGCCTGCGCCAGATACTTCCGAATGGCCCATTTCAGCAGGCCGGCGGTCAGCCTGCCGCCTGCTTTGCCGACCTTGATGGTGAGAGCCACCGATTTTTCGCGTACTTCATCCTGCATGGTAAAACCTCCTCTCTTTGCAGGCTGGGACTAAATTGGTGTGCGCTAAGGCGGAACCAGCAGGCGGCGGAGCAGGTATTTCATGCGCCGGCCTCCTTTCCGCCCCACTTGGTCAGCACCACGGATTCGCCGCTTGCCATGCCGCCCCAAAGCCTGCCAGCGGTTTCAGCAAACTCGGCAGGCGAAGCGCAGATGTGGTCTGCCCCCAGCATCATAAACTCGCCGGGGCTGGCAAAAAGGCGCTGAAACTCGGCTTGCCGGGCAGGGGAAAGGGAGCAGAAGCCCTCCCCGTCTGAAAGCCCGCACAGCAGGAATGTACCGCTGATGCACTCGTTCACAAAGGGATTGCAGCGGTTGGGCGGCAGTCCCTGGCGGCTGGCGTCCTCGTTGTAGAGCAGCATGACCCGCTGGGGCAGGAAACAGCCCATTGCCAGCTCACCGCCGACAAGCTGTGAAAAAGTTTCCAGCGAGTTGTCCACCCGCGCCGGCCTGGGCGGTCTGCCCGGTTCCACCACCAGAATGTTGATTTCATGTTCCATGCAAAAGTCCTCCTTTGGTTTGATTGATGTATTGCAAAGCGCCGGGCGGCTTAACCGTCCAGCAGCCCGTGCGCCATATCGTGGCTGACAAGGGATGTGTAATACTGCCCCATCGTGACGGGGGCGTTGTAGAGTGCTGCCAGCGTGTATGCCTTGATATTGCCAATCTTGGCAGTATTGCTTTTCAGGCTGTCCATGACGTAGCCAATATGTTCGCTGTTCAGCTTCAGGAACCGGCTTTTGACAACCTCGGTGGGTACTTCCTGCCCGCAGATACGGACAGATTCCCGTGTGGAGCAGCAGATTTCAAGCATTAACTCCACATAGCCGTCCAGCAAGTCCTTGTCCCAGGGGTTCCGTTCCAGAAGAATGTCATAGTCAATATTTTCTAAAATCAGTTCGCGGTAGCTTTCCATCTCATCCAATCCCATCCTGCGCGGAGCGCGTTTACCAGCAGGGGAAGAAACCGCTGAGGGGGCAGGGGGTGTGATGGATAGATCAGTATCGCTTTTTTCAGTTTTATTTATATCAGTATTATTAGGGGCGGAAATTCCGCACTCTTGACCGCTGGTTTTCAGGCGTGCAGACTGCGGTTTTTCAGCAGTCTTGACTGCGGCACTGTCAAGCGGTCTTGACTGCTGGTTTTCCGCAGTCTGAACCGGTGCGGCGGGTTCCGGTTCCAGAATGAAGTTCTTAACGTAAATCCGGGCGGGGTGTCCCTGGCCCTGCTTTTTCCGTTCCACAAGGCCGATGCCCTCCAATTCGCGGAACAGCTTCGTCGCCTTGTCCTTGCCGCAGTCCAGCATGGTCATGACTTCCTCCTGGGTGAAGTAGAGGAACACGCGCCCGTTATCGTCCAGCCAGCCATTGCGGGCAGACAGCCCCATGCGGTCAAGCAGCAGGCCATACAGCACCTTTGCTTCCAGCGATACGCCCTTGTAGCGGCGGTCGGTCAAAAGGATTTTCGGGATGCGGTAGAAGCTGTACTGGTCGGCTTCATTCCCGTAGTAGTAATTCAGATTCAAAGTTTCCGGCATTTTCAAAGCCTCCTGTCTAAATGAAAAAAGCCCCGGCGATCTACGTCACCAGGGCAGAGTTATCTATAAACAAAAAAGCCGCACAGTAGCTGA
>CAJTMX010000104.1 GCA_910577235.1 uncultured Acetatifactor sp.
CCGCTCATGTGGAAACCACGCTGGCAACGGGAATAGTAGGCGTCCGTTACCCGCTTCTGGATTGTTTCCCGTTCAAGCTGGGCAAACACAATGCAGATGTTCAGCATGGCCCGGCCCATGGGGGTGGAGGTATCAAACTTTTCCGTAGAGGAAACGAACTCCACATTGTATTGCTGGAACAGCTCCATCATGGTTGCGAAGTCCAGGATAGAACGGCTGATACGGTCCAGCTTGTAGACCACCACCCGGCGGATCAGGCCCCGCTTGATGTCGGCCATTAACTCCTGGAAGCGGGGGCGGTCCGTGTTCTTACCGGAAAATCCCTTGTCCTTGTAGTCCTTGAAATTCCCTCCCCGCAGCTCGTACTTGCAGAACTCGATCTGGCTTTCAATGCTGATACTGTCTTTACGGTCCACAGACTGTCTCGCGTAGATAGCGTCAATGCGATTTTCCATTGTCGGCTCCTTTCCGTATCGGAATGGAGCTGTCAACCTTTACAAGTATATTATACCAAAGACAGCCCCAAATCACAAGGATGTCACCCGGTCAGCGCATTTCCGCGCGGCCCGGAGCGTACTTGCGGAACACGGAATAAAGCCCCGTCTCGATCTCCCGCTTGCGCTTGTCCCGCACCTTGGGGGCGAGAATAGGGGTCAGGTTTTCAACGGTAATCGTCCGGCCCTGGAAAGAGGCCGTTTTCACTTCCTTGTGGTAGCTGGTCCTCGTGTGTGCCATAATCTGCCCTCCTATGTAAAACGGGGGTTCCTATGCGTACAAGTTTCCCGCTGGGTAGTGGGGAAACGCAGAAAGGCAGCACCCGGAAGTGCTGCCTTTCAACCTTGCTCCACGTCTGGACACGGTGTCCAGAGGCCAGCAGGGTATTCCATTTCGATCCACGAACGGGACCGCCGCGCCGGGGGAAGTTTGGGCTGCCGTAAGACAGACAGGCCCCAGGCGGGCGGCCCCCATGGTTTTTGTTGTACGCTGTATTTGCCACGCACCCCCAGCGCGGGGAGTATTCCAGGCCGCCGTTGGCTCCGGCTGTCATAGCTCCACAGCACCGCTGCCTCGCCGTCACAAGCTCCATATCGCTCATTTCCGCCTTGCGGCGAAAATTCGTTCATTTCGCTGTTCCGGCTCTTCCCAACGGATCATTGATCCGTTGGGAACCCTTTTATGGCTGGCGCGTACCGCAGGGCTCCCCCGCAAGTCCGTGGGAGGGCGTGAGCAAGTTTCATTATCCCCCGCGCTGTCGTCGCGCCCGGCCTGCCACAGCCGGGTCAAAGGTTCGCGTTGATCGCTCGGTCCGCTCCCTGTTCACCTCCTCGGAGCTCCCATCCTGGCGGCGCGCCTTTTGCCGCTATTCACGCGGGTTTTGTGCCTGGAATACTGTATATTCAGTTGTCAGTGGGAGGCTTGTCCCTCCTCACCTATCAGGCGGGTTATAAGCACAATTCGCAGGCGGCCAGCGCAAATTCTCAAAAAATTTTGAGTGTTTTTATAATCTGGAAAGGTCGTGACGCCAATGGAACAAATTATCAAAAAATTTCATCCAAATAATTTCTAAAAATTCACTTTTTGTTTGGGTAGAGACTTTATTTTTTCCTAAATCTGCCGATATAAATAAAAAGCAAACTTGTAATCAGCACAAAAAGGAGGCAGCACTATGACAATCAATTCTCTTGCAAGAATGATGGTAAACAGAGATCGGTATCAACGGCAAAGTGCAACACCAAACCTTCCCAATGGCTCGCTACCCCCAAAGGGCCATGTGAACCCGTATTATCCCGAAAGTATGAATATTACGGGAATGAAAGCATCTGATTTTAAGACTATTCCAGTATCAAAAGAAGTAGAGGAACAGGTTAAGGATATAGCTTTTCAGCATATGAAGAAAAACTACGGTATGACCGATCCTAACCGAAGCGATTTGGCGGATGCTATTAAAGCATACGTTTCTAAAATTCCCGAAAAAGATCGCGTTCATGCGGTTCGCACACTTACCAATATCCATCGTGCGGAGGCAGTCAAATTGGACGAATTTGTAAAATCCCGTGTTCCCGGCTGGCAGGTGGGGCAGCCCTTTGACACCAGCATCTTGAATGAATACCGCCAGGGCGTAGATATGAAAGCATAAGAAAAACTGGTCTGGAGTAAATCTCCAGGCCAGTTTTTCATGTTTACGGCTATACGCTCATACGGGCCGAATTATGGGAATTTCACAGAGGGTCAGCGCAAATTCCCCAAAAGAATTTTGAGCGTTTCCACGCCCCGGCTGATACTGTCCCGGACGGCGTTCTCCGTCACATTTTCCGCCCTGGCAATTCCTGTCTTGCTCCTGCCCAGGATATAGTGGGCGTAGACGCGCCGGGCCTGGACGGGCGGGAGACGGTCAAGGGCGGCATAGAGGGCGGCGCGGTCCTCGGCCAGCTCCATGATCTCCTCCGGGGTCAGCGGGGGATAGGTCACGTCGGCCTCAAAGCCGGGGGTCCCGTCCAGGGAGCACTCG
>CAJTMX010000105.1 GCA_910577235.1 uncultured Acetatifactor sp.
GTAAGCGTCAAAACTAACAGCGGCTTTTGCCAAACAGCGAGATATGGGAAAATGCAACCAAGTCTAACCGAGTCGGTTAGGGAACTGGAGGAGTGCAATGGAACATAGCTTGCAGAGGTTAAATGCCGCCCAGCGAGTACAATTATGGGTGGAGCGAATCACAGAATGCCGCAGCAGCGGCAAGAACGTCCGTACATGGTGCCGGGAACATGAGATTTCAGAGAAGACATACTATTATTGGCAGAGAAAACTATACCAGCAGATGATAACCACAGCAGAAACAGTAAGGTTTGCAGAGATTACGTGCCAGGAAGAAAGGGTTCCAAACACTGGCGCAACAGCAAAAATAAGCCTGTCAGGAGCAACAGTTGAGATTTACCCTGGAGCAGACACGCAGATGATCCGGGCAATACTCCAGACACTGAGATCATGCTGAACGACTTTGGATGCAGCTGCCCGGTGTACATAGCCTGCGGGTACACGGACCTGCGGCGAGGGATAGATGGACTGGCCAGCCTGGTACAGCAGCAGTTTCAGATGGACCCGTTCCAAAGAGCATTATTTCTGTTCTGTGGCAGGCGGCGGGACCGGATAAAAGCGCTGTATTGGGAAGGGGATGGATTCCTGCTGCTGTATAAGCGGCTGGAAAGCGGCAGCTTCCAGTGGCCGAGGAACGGTGTTGAGGTACAACAGTTGAGTGCGCAGCAATACCGGTGGCTCATGGAGGGGCTGAGCGTGGAGCAGCCAAAGGCACACCGTCCGGTGGAAGGACTCAGTATGAAATAAAACTGAGCAAACCGCTGTAAATACTGTACTTTTCCGGCGCAATATGGTATAATTAGGTCATGAAGAAGCACGAAAAGCAGATTAAAAGCACAGAGGAAACCGTGACGATCCCTCGTGCGGAATACGAAAATATGCAGGCTCAGATTCAGTGGCTCATGGAACAGTTACGTCTGAGCCGGCAGAAGCGGTTTGGAATGACCAGCGAACATACTTCAGAAGATGTCATGGAGCAGCTAAGCCTGTTGTTTAACGAAGCCGAGGTCTATGCAGACCAGGGCGCGCAAGAAGATGACAGCAGAGTCGTCGTGGCTTCTCACAAGCGGCATAAGAAACATGAGTACACTCTGGATGAACTGCCCGAAGATGTGCCTGTGGAAGTAGTGGAACACCGTCTGCCGGAAGAAGAGCTGATCTGTCCGGAATGCGGGGAGACCATGACTGAAATTGGCAAGGATGTACGCCGGCGTCTGAAACTGGAACCAGCCAAAGTGGTCGTGGTGGAGGACTGGTACTACACCTATGCCTGCCGGAAGTGTGAGAAAGAAAATATTGAGACACCCGTGGTGAAGGCGGCCAGAGAACCGAATTTCATCCCTGGCAGTTTTGCCACACCGGAGGCGGCAGCGTATCTCATGGTGCAGAAATTTACTATGGGCTCTCCCCTGTACCGGCAGGAGCAGGAATTAAGACACCGGGGTATCCCTCTGTCCCGGCAGACCATGTCAAACTGGCTGCTGTGGGGTGCGGAACATCTGCTGAAGCCGGTCTATAATCTGCTCCACCAGGAACTGCTGAAGCGTGAGGTGCTCCATGCGGACGAGACGACCTTGCAGGTACTTCATGAGCCTGGCAAGACGGCGCAGAGCAAGAGTTATATGTGGCTGTACCGCACCAGCGGGGATACCGACCGGCCTATTGTGCTGTACGAGTACCAGCCGGGACGCAGCGCCTGCCACCCGAAGACATTTTTGGCTGGCTTCAAGGGGTATCTGCATACGGACGGCTACCCCGGATACCACAGCCTTCCAGATGAGATTACCGTGGTTGGCTGTTGGGCCCATGCCAGGAGGAAATTCGATGAGGCCATGAAGTCTCTGCCGAAAGGAAAGGCCAAGAACAGCTCTGCGGCCCAGGGACTGGCTTATTGCAATCTCTTATTCAAAATTGAGGAAGGACTGGCAGACCTTTCCCCAAAAGAACGTTATGACCAGCGGCTGAAGCAGGCAAAGCCTGTTTTGGACGCTATGTTGGCATGGGCAAATACCAGAACCGCCGCACCGAAATCCGCACTGGGCAAGGCGTTTACCTATCTCAAAGACCAGTGGCCTTATCTGCTCAATTATCTGAAAGATGGCAGGTTGGAATTCAGCAACAACCGGGCCGAGCGCAGCATTAAGCCCTTTGTCATTGACCGAAAGAATTTCCTCTTTGCCAACACACCCAGTGGTGCGAGAAGCAGTGCTGTGATCTTCTCCCTCATCCAAACTGCCACTGAGAATGGGCTGGACCCGTACCGCTACCTGACCTGGCTCTTGTCCTCTGCCCCGGAGATGGATCTGGCTCAGCCGAAGGTCGTGCAGCTCCTACTGCCCTGGAACGCTCCAGTGGTCTGCAAAGCATAATATTTTTTGGCCCTTGCCAGGTGAAAAATTGGCAAGGGCCTTCCTTATGCGATGCGGGGAGATTTGACGTTTAC
>CAJTMX010000106.1 GCA_910577235.1 uncultured Acetatifactor sp.
GACGGTTTCACCAATCAGGCAAGGCGGTTTATAGAGCGTGACAGAGAACCGGAAAAAATGGCTGTACCGGAACAGGAAGCGGAAATTTCCGGGGAAAATATTCAAAGTCCCGAACCGGAAAGTAAAGCCAGTGACAGTGAAAAAGCTCTGGTCGAAAGGCTTGCGGAAATGTCCGCAGTCGTAAAAATCTGTGGTGCGCTGTCCATGAAAGATGTGGTCGGCTGGAACGAGGATACCGGGGCGGTTGCCATAGAGGACGCTGACAGGAGGTTAGAGGGCAGGGCGGTTTATGACACGCTGTTTCTGGAAGCCGCCGATTATGTACTGATGCAGTCATTAAGCGGCAATGCGGAAAAAGCGGTGGAGATGGATGCTCTGCTGAAGGAAGCACAAAAGTATGCGGCACGTTATGAGGACGAGCAGGGACAGCAGAGGGAAGGACACGCTGCGGAAATATCTGAAGCAGAGCCGGCAGAAGAAAAGAAGGAAGAACCTTTCCCGGATGCCGAGCCGGAAAACCTTACAGAAGAACCGGAACAGGAAGAAACAGTACGCTTTACGGTTACGGAAACTTCGGATGCCTTTACAGAGCCTTATGCGGTATGGGACAGTGAAACACAGGATTATTATGCAACAGGCGATGGCACAGTGCCGACATTTGACACACCGGAGGAAGCGGATGTTTTCTGCCAAAATCTCAACGGAGATATACAGGGGAAAGAAGCAGAAAATATTGTTACAGAGCCGGGAACTGTTTCAGAATCAAAAGATTCTGCTGAAAAAGATGATTTCTCCGACATTGACACACAGGCAGTCCGGGAAGGTCTGGAAAAAGCCGGGATTGTGGACGGGCAGTTAGTAGATGAAACTGCCTTAGAAAACGATCCGTTTATCCAGCAGGTCATGGGCGATGTGGAAACGCTGACCGGGGGCAGTCCGCCAGAGCCGGGAAAAGCATCACAAAAAGAGCCGGAGATTGATAAAACAGGCGCAGTCAATTTCCGTATCTCTTTCAATGAAGCAGAAAATACCGGGAAAGGATTTGCGCCGAAAGAGAAGTTCCGGCAGAACGTGGAAGCCATACGGACACTTGAAGCGATTGAACGTGAACGCCGCACTGCCACACCGGAGGAACAGGAAATTTTAGCAAAATATGTGGGTTGGGGCGGTCTTGCCGATGCCTTTGATTCTTCCAAAGCGAACTGGGCGAATGAGTATCAGGAATTAAAGAGCCTGTTATCCCCGGAGGAATACGCTTCCGCAAGGGAAAGCACGTTAAATGCCCACTACACAAGCCCGGTCATCATTCAGGCAATCTATGATGCAGTGGGGAAAATGGGATTTACAAAAGGTAATGTGTTAGATCCCGCCGCAGGCATCGGGAATTTCTATGGCTGTCTGCCGGAGAAAATGGCGGGAAGCAGGCTCTACGGGGCGGAACTTGACGGACTTACCGGGCGCATCGCAAAACAGCTTTACCCTCATGCGGATATTAAAATCACAGGCTTTGAGAATACCAGTTATCCCAATGACTTTTTTGACGTGGCGGTGGGAAATGTGCCTTTCGGACAGTATAAAGTGTCTGACAGGCAGTATGACAAGCATAATTTCCTCATACACGATTATTTTTTCGCAAAGACTTTGGATAAAGTACGTCCGGGCGGCATTGTTGCCTTTGTCACTTCAAAGGGGACTATGGATAAGAAAAACCCGGAAGTGCGGAAATACCTTGCACAGCGGGCGGAGCTTTTAGGGGCAGTCCGGCTTCCGAACACAGCATTTAAGGAAAATGCGGGTACGGAGGTCACTTCGGACATTTTATTTTTAAAGAAGCGTGACAGGGTATTAGACATTGAACCGGACTGGGTGCATCTGACGGAAAAAGACGGTATCGTGATGAACCAGTATTTTGCAGACCACCCGGAAATGGTACTCGGAAAAATGGAGATGGTTTCCGGGGCGCATGGCATGGAAAGCGCCTGTCTGCCGGATACTTCCCTCCCCCTGTCGGCACAGCTTAAAAATGCGCTTTCCTATGTGGAGGGCAGCATCGAGCAGGCGGATTTCAATGAGATTGATGATGAGCTGGCAAGGGAGAACATACCCGCCGATCCGGAGGTGAAGAATTACAGCTACACCGTTGTGGACGATAAAGTGTACTACCGGGAAAATTCCATTATGAAGCCTGTGGACGTGTCAGAGAAGGCGGAGCAGCGCATGAAGGGCATGGTGGCGATCCGGGACTGTACGCAGGAGTTGATAAATTTCCAGTTGGACGAGTACCCGGATGATATGATTAAAAACAAACAGACGGAGTTGAACCAGTTATACGATGATTTCTCAAAGAAATTCGGTCTGATTAACTCACAGACCAACCGGAGGGCGTTCAATCAGGATTCCAGCTACTGCCTGTTATGCTCCCTTGAAAATCTGG
>CAJTMX010000107.1 GCA_910577235.1 uncultured Acetatifactor sp.
TGCCATAAGGTCGGCCTCAGTAACGGCATTGAGGAAATACACATTTTCGCCGCTCCGCTGGCGGTCAATCACCAGATAAAAAATGTTCTCGTTGGGCGTGGTGATAGTAAAAAATTCCTTGCCGTCCTCATCCGTGGCATTATCCACCACCGTCCCGGTGCCCTCCGGGGTAAACGGGTTCGGCTTCGGCTCGGGTTCCTCCGCCACAGGGGGATCGGGGTCATAGCCGCCTGTGCCGTCCATAAATTCCTCGCCGCCCCCGGCATAGGCGGTGGCGCTAAACCCGCATAAAAGAACAGCGGCAAAGAGCGCCGCTGTTAAGACTCGAAATCGTTTCATATTCAGTTTTCCTCCTTTTCCGCAGTAGGGGCGGCTCCAGACTTCGGGACACTTTGTCCCAAAGCCCCGCCGCTTTTCAGCTTTTCAAACAACAGGGGGAGCTCCGCAAGTGGGATGCTCATACCCCGCACGATGTCCACAATCTCGCTGTTTTCCGCCTCCAGCTTGTTTTTCTCCAGCTCCTTGAGCCGGGCCTGCTGTTCGGCGATTTTGGCCTTGACCTTATCAATCTCGGCCTGGATTTTCATACTTTTGGTTGTTGCCATAGAATACCTCCAATCACGGCAGACGCCCATAGGCGTATAGATGAGACTGCCAATAGTTTGTATTTAGGTTTGCGTATCCGATGGGATCTCCACAGTGGAGCATCCGCCCGTCCCCTACATAAATCCCACAGTGGCTCACGCCCGATGTGTTATAGGTGCCTTTGAAAAACACAAGGTCGCCGGGCCTGGGGGAGCTTACCGGGGTACACAGGTTATAGAGCCCCTGGGCAGTCTGGCGGCCCACATTCCAGCCGGAATGGTTGATAACCCACGATAAATAGCCGGAGCAGTCAAAGGATGTGGCCGGGGAGCTCCCGCCCCACACATAGGGGTAGCCGATGTACTTCTGCGCCTCCGAGAGCATGGCGGCGAAAGTTTCATCGTCCAGATATTCCCCCGGAACTTCGTAGCCCTGGGGCGGGTTGGTAATGTATCTGTCCACATAGGGGGAGTCCGGGAACAGGTCGGGCCTGTTTCCCACGGTAGACATATAGATGGCGTACCGGGACATCTGCTCCTCGCTCATAAAATACACAGGCAGATGGGACAGGTTTTTGTTTTCCAGCGTTACATAGCAGATATAATAGTTGTAGGGAATTTCCACCTCGTAATCGTTGCCCTCGCTGTCCGTCCGGGTTTCCGTCCGATAGCGCACCTCCACCACCACTTCCTCGGTGAGAATGTACTGGCGGTCAAAGAGCGTCTGCAGGGTGCCTGCCGCCTGTGAAAGCGTCCATTGCCCCTCGTGGAGAGCCGACAGGATGGAGATCAGCACATAGGGGTCATGCTCTATCCCGTCCAGATCGAAGTGATACTCGTCATAGTCATGGGTGCTTTCGTAGGTATCGAGATAGTTTTTAAGTTCTGCCTCCAGCCCTGTATAGGCGGCCTCGGCCCCCAGCATATCCCCATCCTCGGACGGGTAGGTGGTGGCCCCTAAAGCCCCGGCCCCGGCGTTTCCAATCGTTACCAGCGAGGACGAGCAGGACTGCACCAGAAAGACCAGCAGGATGCAGGCAAGGGCGATGACGGAGCCAGCGGGATGGCGTTTCACAAAGCCCGCCGCCTTTGCCGCCAGCTTTTCCGTGGCGGCGGCGGTTTTCCCGGCGGCCTTTGCCCCCTGTTTGGCGGCCTCCTTTGCCCGCTTTTGGTACTGCTTTCGGTTGCGCTGTTTCTGCCAGTACCGGGCGAAAAAGTTTTTGGATAGCTCCGGGTGCTCCTGGGCGGCGGTGTGGAAGTGATAGTCCGCCGTCCGTTTGACATACCGGGCCTCGGCCTTTTGTACCGCCCTGGCCGGGTGCTCCCGGATTTTCCTTTTTACAAACCGGGAGCCATGCCGCAGTACGGACTCGCCAACAAGTTCGGAGCGGTGGGCCCCCTCGGTGCCCACATTTTCCTGCTCCACCTCGAAAATTTTTCCATGTACAAAACTATGAACAGAGCCGCTGGCCACCCGGCCTGCACGCTTTACCGGGCCGGGCTTTTTCGGCGGCTTTTGTCTTGCCAGCTTTTCCTTTGCCTTTTCTACCTTTCTGCCTTGCTTTTCCATGCGGAGCTTGGATGCCGCCGCCTGTTCCTGCTGGCTTTTCTGCCGGAATTTGGACTTGGGAGACTTTGGGACACTTTGTCCCGAAGTTCCCGCCTCACCGGGCCCGGACTGCTTTTCAGAGCCAGCCCCAAAAGCAGAACCGCCCGGATCGGCGGCCCCGCCCCCGGGGTCAGTGCGGCCTGTCTGCGCCCAGGGCTCCGGGCGTGGTTTATTCGGTTTTCGTTTCATTGTTCATATCCTCCGGGCGGGTGGTGAGCAGGTTGTAAATCTCACC
>CAJTMX010000108.1 GCA_910577235.1 uncultured Acetatifactor sp.
GTTACTTTTCACGGGGTGGGGAAATAAGGCATAATGACCAGGGGCTTATGTAAGCCCCTCATTCGTTTTCTGCTAAGGCAACAACATATTCAGGAGGAGACGTCGTTTTTAAGGTTCCTGGACTGTCTGGCCTGTTACGTTTAAAAATACTTTTTACAGACTGATATAGATTTTTCACATTATCCGTTGCGAAGTGATCCAGTACGCTCAAGCATTCGCAAAAATAGGTTAGATGTTCAAAGCTCCGCAGGGAGATGGCCTGGTTGATCTTCCCTTTCAAGATCCGGGCTTTGCGTTCGCACAGGTTGTTGTCAGGCTCCACAAGTGGGTTTGACAGGAACAGCAGATGGTTATGTTTATATTTGACCATCCGTTTGTACAGGTTGTATCCGTCCGGGTAATACTCTGATGGCGGCTCCTCTTCATATTCTTTTGCGGCAGTCCGGACGATTTCGTCATATCTTGCCTCGAATGCGGCAGTCCTTTCCTCCGGGATCCCTTCCGCCGGGGCCTGGTTGTTTTCGTGTATCATCTCCTGTATGAGTTCCCGCATCTTCCTGTTCCAGGTAAGATTTTTTTCATTCTCCATACTGTCCTTAAGGTAACGTTCTATATGCACCATACATTCCTGATGGTCGGAGCCATAGCTGTAAAAGCATGCCTCATGGTCATGGATCAGGATCCCGCCAAATGTTTCAACAGGGGTGTCCGTGATTCCGGCGTGCCCTTTGTTGTTCCGGGCAAAATACATGGTCGCCATACCATTGCTGCATACGACCACGTTCTTATTGCTGCCGTTTACCCTGGCCGCTGTGCCGTCCACATGCATCACCGGCGCGTCAAGGAGCGCTTTGAACAGGCCATCCTGTTCCTTTTTACTCTTTAACGAGAATTCCCGGCACAGGCCGCTTATCATCCCGACACAGGGCGAGAGCGCCCCGTCTGTGATATCCGAGACGAACTGCGCCGTTTTTTCCAGCGATACATTGCATCTGCTGTTGAGAAGGAAGAGGAACGCTTTCAGGGATGCGTCATAGTTCACGTCATCCGTCACGCCCTCCGGGAATGCGGCATGCACCTTACGCCCTTTCTTCTTATCATAAAATTCTGCGGCACGGTATTGGGTAACCAACGGCGCTACACGGATTCCGATTACCTGTCTGGAGATGACATTCCCGGTAGGGACATAGCGGGGCTCCTCTTCCAGTTTCTTTTCTGCCTGTATCTCCACGACCTTATCCGGCTCCATAGGTTTCCTGGGATGGTGGGCATGCCCTGGCTGGGCGCCTTTCTTCTTCCCGGTCTTTTCCCTGTTGTTCGTGATCTTTTTGCGGCCGATGCATTTGGATGAGGGCAGGGAGGAATTTTCGTAATCATGGTTGGCCTGGGCAGTGAGTTTCATGATAAGCCCCTGCGCATCCTCAAGCGCCGAAGCTGCCTCATAGTAATCGGAAAGGGCCTTTTTTCTTTTTTCGTCCAGTTCATCATTCCTCTTTTTTAGGCTTGCCACAATGTCTAACAACTCTGCAATAACTTTTTTTAATTTCCGTACTTCCCCTTCATGCTCTTTGTGGACATCATGAAGCACTTCCATCCACTTTCCTGTGATCTTCCTGCGGGAAAAGGAAAAATCATCCCGTTCCCTCTGCAGCTTTTTTATGGTGAGGTTCTGGCTGCGGATGATAGTTTCATAATCCGCACGCAGCTTTTGATAAGCCTCCCCGGACCGGAAAGCGGATAATTCCTGTCTTGCTGCCTTTAACTGGTAAGATAATGAAGTTGTCAAAAAGTACTGCTGGTCATTCATTCTTTTTCCCCATATGCAGTCCCGCCTTTCTGGCAGACCTTTGAAAGTTCTTCTATTTTTGAGAGCCGTCTCTGATATTCCTTAACAGTCAGGGTAAGTTCCAGGATCTGTTTTTTCAGGGAAAGGATTTCTGTTTCATTCTGATGCAGCTGCTGTGCCTGCTCCTGGCAGAGAACTGTAAGTTCCCTGTCAACGGGGACATCTGTGGAAAGAACTGCCGGGTTCTCTTTTTTACGGGCACCCCTCCCGCCGGTGGGAATGATTTCACCAGTCGTGTCATCAATCTTGCCGATGAGTTTTCTCCTGGAGCGGGGCTGTTTCTTTTCTTTATCCCAGTAGGATTCGGATTCATAAACATAAGTGACACCGGTTTGTTTATTTAATTTTTTGATGATAGAAGCCATTTTCTCACCTCCTAGTGATAAACCCATTATATCATACCACTATTATAATGTCAACAGAATAGTGGTAATTAATTTAAGAAATTCCCACTATTTACTTACAAACTCAAACTTCGCACTTGAATAAGTGACTATGCACCTTGAAAATCCAATAATA
>CAJTMX010000109.1 GCA_910577235.1 uncultured Acetatifactor sp.
CCTCCTTTGCTTTTTCCGGGTCAGCCGCATCTTCCGGGATCTCTTCCGGTGAGTTGATGTCCAGCAGTTTTATCTTTTTTCGGCGGGCTGCCGGAACTGCTTCGAAGAAATATCTCCGGCAATGGGCAAGGCAGCATACCAGGATCACATTCTCTACACTGTTGTATCCGGTATAGCCATCGCATTCCAGCAGTCCGGAGAACCCTTCCAGAAAATTTTTCGCATAATTCCCTGCCCTCCCGGGCTGATAATCATAAAGGATGATAGACGGGAGGCCATCATTTCCTGTGAGATAGATCCACATATATGAGGTAGAAGCCGCCGCCCGCCCCTCCTCATGGAGAACCTGACAGACAGTCTCATCCGCATGGAGGAGGTCACGCTTGACAAGATATTCATGAAGCCGGTCATAAACAGGCTCGAAATAGGTCAGCGCGCATTTGATACACCAGTTAGAAGTCGTTTCCCTGGCAAGCGGGGCTCCCATTTGGAGCCAGTCCATTTCCTGGCGGTAGAATGGCACCGAATTCAGGAACTTCTGATACATGACAAAAGCAGCCATAGACGGTGAAGCCGGGCTGTGTGCCAACAAAGCAGTCGGTACCGGTGCCTTGACGATCGTGCCCGTATCTTCCTCACGGCAGACCGGACACGCAAGGACTTCCTGCATGTATTGGATCCGTTCTACCTTTGCGGGGGTGATCCGCAGTTCTTCACGCACAAACTGCCACGCGATGGTTTCCATCACAGTATCACAATCCGGGCAAAGCCTCTGGTCCTCCGGCATCGGGCAGCGTACTTCCCTGACCGGCAGGTTTTTGTAGAGTTCTTCCCGTTTGGCTTTCGGTTTACGGCGGGTATGGCTGCGGACAGTGGATTTCTCCGTCTGGTCTTCCTGCCCTGCTTCCTCATCCGGAACCCTGCCAGCGGCCCGTTCTCTGGAAGTACCAAAAAATTTCCTGCGGAATTCCTCAAGGGTTTCATTCAGGTTCGCAACCGTAATGTTCAGTTCCTGAATGGTTTTTTGGAGTTCCTGGATCTGTGCGTCCTTTTCTTCAATTGTTTTATGCAGGAGTTCGATCGAATTGCCTTTATATTCCGCCACAGCCTGTTCCGCCTTTCTGTTCTCGTTCCTTTTATTATATAGGAAAACATGGCAGTCCGCAAACAGGCCCACATATGTTTGTCGGCATTTTGACGAACTCCTGATGTGTGGATAACTGCCCAAAATGCAGACTTATCCACCATCTGACAGGATCGTTATCCACAAAAAAACTTCAACAGACGGCTATTTGTGGATAAGTTTCCGGAAAATCTGCGGTCTTGTGGATCGTGTTTCTTTTTCTGGCTCTGAAAGGCCTGAAAAAAATTTTTAAATTCTCTCTTTTTCACAAATGCGGCTTAGAAATCCCGTTTTCCTGATGGACGCAATGCCCTGGGCTGGTCGATCGAGAGCCCTTCCATGAGCCAACGGTATTCCTGTCTGGTAAGCATCCTTGCTTCAGACGCGCAGCGCGGCCATTGAAAACGTCCGGAATCCAGCCTCATATAAAGCAGGACAAAACCGTTTTTATCATGATACAGTGCTTTGAGCCGGTCTGTCTTCCTGCCGCAGAAAAGATACAGTGTGTTTGCGTAAGGGTCCATCTGGTAAATATCCCGGATTATCGCTATGAGGCCATTGATGGAAAGCCTCATATCTGTACGCCCTGTTATCAGGCAGAGCTTTGATACTCCGGAAATATCGCCTAACACAGGCTGCGCAGCGCAAGAAGGGTATTTTCGATGGTTTCCTTCGCTGCATGATTAGAGATCCCAATCTGTGTCCCCTGGAAATCGAGCTGGATCACAGCCGTATTGGCAGCCCCAGGATCCGATGATGGGATCTTTTCCTGGCTGGCAAATAAACTTTTGGAAATATCCAGGCAGACAATTTCCTGCTTTTCACAGGGGAATGTCTGTGGGATCCTTTGCGGGATCGTATAGCCCTTCTGGCGGAGACGGCGTGTATGGTAGTCAATAGCCTTTGCCGTTATCCCATGCTGTTCACACCAGATTTTGACTTTCAAGCTGCTGTTCTTACAATCCTTGATCAGATCGAACCATTCTTGATCTGTACGTTTGATACGTTTCTGAGCCATGAAAACTCACCTCTTCCTAATCTATTTGGAGTAAGCGTGCATAGAGCAATCGAATGATTGGATAGTCAACATGCCCTGAATGCAAAAACCGGGAAATGGGGAGATGCTTCTCCAGTTAAAGAGATTATCGCACAGATTTCGGGACTTGTAAAAACGCTAGATTATTCATCGCTTAC
>CAJTMX010000110.1 GCA_910577235.1 uncultured Acetatifactor sp.
ATAATGAAACTGGGTGCGGTCTTTGATCTGAAAAGCTATCTGCTGATATACCTGATTTTTATGTATGGAGCGATTCCTCTGGCGATTTTGTTCGCCTCCGCCGCCTATCAATTCACCCGGCGGGCTGATTTGTCTCTGGCCCTCTTTGCCGCCTTTGCCGCCCTCAGTCTGACGGTCTGGAAGGAGAAATGGCAGCTCTGCTGGCTGAATCCCTGTGTTTGGGCGGTCTCCGATGATTTTTCCAATTACCGTATTTTTCGCTCGGTGGCCTATGTGCGGCTTACCTGGCTGCTGGCAATGGCCGGACTGTGGGTATTGTCCTATCTCTGTGTACGTCAATACGGGAAGGGACCGCTCGGCTCATTTGCTCATAATAGCCGGCGATTTTACCGTCCAGTGTTAGCGGCGGCATTGGTGGCCTGCTCCAGCCTGCTCTATATGGGCCAGCCCTTCCTCGATCACAGCAGCCCGGATATGGATTATGATTTTGTATTTGCCTCTGAACATATGGAGGCCGTCACCTGTTCTGGCTGTTACGCGGATGTGCGTCCTGATCCAAAAACGGGCAGCGTATATGGGAAGGCCCAATTTCAGCTTCAAAATACCAGCGGTCAGGAACAGAATGTCCGTTTTCTTATCAATCCGGGATACAAAATTTCCTCCATTCAGGCAAATGGCGCGGATGTGCCGTTTACCCTGGAGGATAGGCAGGAAATCAATAAAAAGGCGTTCGTTGTAGTCATCCCTGCCGCCCCGGAAATTGAGCTTACTATGGAATATGGCGGTTTTCCCCAGGAGTGGAATATCGTGTCCGCTGAACAGGGCAGTCTGGAAATCAGCGGCGCCTATATGAAGCTGGAAAACGACGCGCTGGCTCCCTGCCCCTATAACGTGCGGTATCAGGGAGATCACCTTTCCAACGTGACAGACATCACCCTCCCCGGACATATGACCCCCATTTTGTTTGGGCTTGGCTCCACTGAGCTGCTGCGGGAAAACCCGGACAGCACAAAAACATGGCGCATGGAGCAGGACAGCTATCGCATGATTATATATGCCGGGGACTATATCCGGGAGGAAATTCCGGTGGAATCGGCGGGCATTACTGTCAATTTCTATTACAGCCGTAAGCATCAGCCCGTCATGGAGGCTATGAACGCCGCGGAATCCATCCGACAGACCATTGAATACTGTACCGAACATATCGGCCCGTTGTCTTTTTATGGAGATGGGAGCTTTGATCTGATCGAGCGGCGAAGCGACGGCGGCGGATATGCCGGAGACGGCGCCAGCATTGCAGACGAGCTGGACTATACCGCTGAAAACCTGTCCAACGGCGCAAAAGGCGGCTCCTCCGCTCAGGTGACGATCCATGAAATTGTCCATCAATGGTGGGGCCTGGGGAATATGTTTGACCCCATGGACGAGAGCGGCATTTGGTCTGCCGAGGGTCTGACCTGCTACACCACCTATCGCATTGTAAAGGCGCTGTATGGGGAACGTGAGGCCCAGGCCAGCTTTGTGGACGCTTGGCAGGAGGCCGTAGACGACTACTACGAGGATTTCTATGTCCGCCACCCGGAGTACCTGTCCGCTTTGCCGGAGCAGTATCAGGCTGACATCGCCAACAATCTGCGAGGGATGCGGCAATATAACGAAATGCCCTTGAAAATCTTGAAGGCTGAACAACTGGTGGGCGGTGAGGAGGCTATGGACGAGATTTTGAAAGGTCTCTTTGGCCGGGAGCTGAACCCGGAATATCCCTATCTGACCTATCAGGAGTTTCTGGATGCCTGCCATCTGACAGAGGAGGACTTAAACCTTGAATAAAATATTTCGATATGAGCTGCGGCGCTTGCTGTGGAACAAGCTGTTCTTCGGTATTCTGCTGGTGTCCCTGGGATATGGCTGGCTGACACTGACTGGCTCTGTGGTCCGGGGCGTGGCTCACACAGCGCCTTTTTCCCCATGGAGCTTTGGATACTATCTCAGCCAAGCGCTGCCGCTGATCTGCCTGGGAGAATTGTTTTTCCTTGCGTTCTTCTTCTCCAAGGAGGAGCGTCTGCTCCGGCCTTTGACCCAAGCCACCCCAATCAGGCAGCGGCGGTATGCGGCTCTGCGGTGTGGAGCGGTGCTGACAGCGACGGCTATTCTCTGCCTGTGTCTTGCAGCCCTGGCGGTTGGATTCTATGTGTCGCTGTTTGGGTGGGTGGATTATGGGGAACTGATTTTACCCGCTCTATTGACCCTGATCCCGCCCATTGTCTTTTGCCTGGGAGCAGGAATGATGTTGAGCCGCTTCAACCATACTCT
>CAJTMX010000111.1 GCA_910577235.1 uncultured Acetatifactor sp.
TGTCAACCACGTTGTAAACCTGTTCAAGCCCGTATTCCGTGCCACGCTCCATGCCAAAATCATCAAGGATAAGTAGGGGGAAGCGGCAAAGGCGGTCTATGTATTCGTTCCTGCCCTTGTAGCTGGCGGCAAGGTCATTGAGGATAAGGGCAAAATTCGTCATGCACACGGAAATCTCACGCTCCATAAGGGCGTTGGCGATACACCCGGCAAAATAGCTCTTGCCTGTGCCTACCTTGCCCCATAGCAGATAGCCGATATTTTCCGCTTTCATTTCCTCCCAGTTCGCCGCATAGAATAAAGCCTTATCCATTTGGGGGCATTTGCCGTTGTCGTTTTCAAAAGTCCATTCCAGCATAGCCGGGTTGGTAAAGCCCTTTCGCTTCAGCCGCGCCACTTCCTCCCGGTGCTTCTGTTCCCGGTCGGCGGCTTCCTGCTTTTCCCGGCGTTTGCGCTGGCAGTCACATTCTTTGGAGTGTCGGTCACGTCCGAAAAGCCCCTTTCCCCCGGTGACGTAGGCTTCTTTGGGCTGGCGGCAGCTCCCGCAGTATAAAAGCCCGTCCTCGCCCGTGTAGTCCTCCGGCTCTGCTTCCTGTGCCGTGGCAAGCCGGAAAATAGCGTTGTCATAATCGCTCATAAATTGTCCTCCTTGTTCATGGTCTTTTTCACGCCCTGTTTACGGGGCGTTATATCTCTGCCGTCAAAGGCTCTCGCCCTCCTTGTAGGAATAATCGGGGATTCCCTTTTTCGGGTTCTCCTTTTTCTCCCTGTCCGCCCACCTGTAAAGCGTGGCGGCATGGCTCACATAATCATTCCCGCTGGAAGCAATATACCGGCTCATTTCCTCGATAAGCCGTTCAAGGCAGTCCGGGTATTCCTGCTTCAGCTCCGCATATTCGCTTTCAGTGAGGAAAACATTCTGGTATTTGCCATAGGGCGCGGGCGGCTCTCCACTCACTCCCATTCGTTGGCTCTCTTTTAGTTTGTTTATATTTAGTTGGTTAGGGTAAAGTTTTCTTTGTATCATAGGTAAAGTTTTCTTTGTGTCTGATGTACAGTTTTCTGTAGGACTGACATCAAGATTTCTTTGTGTCATATCTAAAGAAACCTTTACTACTTCCGGCACTTTCACATAAAGGCGGTTCGGCGCGGAAAATCCCCGGCGTTCCCTCTCCAAAAGCCCGGCAATATCCAGTTCTTTTAGGGAGTTCTGTATTGTCATGGTGCTTTTATCCAGTATTTCCGCTATCTCTGCTATGGGGTAGACAATATACGTCCTGCCCTCATTGTCCTGCCAGCCGTTCTTCTGTGAGAGGGTGGAACGGTCAAGGAGCAGCGCATAGAGCAGCTTTGCAGTCTGTGACAAGTCCATTTTCAGCAGAAATCGGGGATAGGGGAAAAAGGGCGGCATTGTGGTGTTGGCTGTAATGTATTCGGTTATGGTTTTCACCTCCTGTCTGTGGCTTCTGTTACGCATTTAAAACGGCTTTTCCGGGGGTAAAGGATAAATGTACCGCATACCCGTTGAGCAGTAGCCGGGAAGCCTTGATTTACGGGGGTTCTGTGTTTTCTAAAGCGTGACATTTCCCCCTCTGTTTCCGCTTGCGCTGTGCGGCTCTGGCTCTTTTCATGCGTCCGGCGCAGTCCGGGCAGTATTTCCCCCGGTTGGATTTGGGGAGAAACTGACCGCCGCACTCGGTACAGCGTTTCAGTTCTGCCCGGTGCAAAAGGGCGGCTTCCAGTTTCCAGTCAAGGGGAAGCACGGCAGAGATAAACCAGCGGCATAGGAGCGAATAGCTGATACTCTGCACACATACACAAGGCTCGCCATAATCCAGCGCAATACAGTTGCCGTTGTCATAGTTGCAGCACTCATGCACAAGCCGACAAGCCGCCCTGTGCTGGCGGTAGTCCATGTAGGGGCGTTTACCGTTCATTCTTCCGCCCCTTTCCGCGCCCCGGCTCGCGCCTTAAAATCTGCTCAATGTTGCCCTTGACGGTCTGCAATTCCTTTGTTTTTTCCCTCTTTTCCCGGTACTCGTTGTAAAGGCTGTTCTTCTCCCTCATAAGCTGCTCAATCTCCGCTTGTAAGGTCTTGGACGCTGGCAGCTTTTGGATTCCCTGTGCCTTAAAATACCGGGTGGCAGCTTCGGCTATCATAAAATCGCTTTCGTGCTGCTCCCGGTAGTTTTTGCGGGCTTTCTCTGTTTTCTGTGCTTTCAGCCCGTCACGGGCGGGCTTGGTCTTGATGTACGCCAATAGCTGTTTCTGCAAGTCCTTTTTCTCCCGCAAGGTGCTTTCCACGG
>CAJTMX010000112.1 GCA_910577235.1 uncultured Acetatifactor sp.
CCCGTGAAAACGGCTCTTGTGGAATATCCCCCGTCGCCGCGCCACCCATAGCACAGCCGGGGCAGCCTGTCAAGGGCAAAGCCGCCGCTGCGCGGCGGTGCTCCGCACCCTTGACTGGCAGTCCCGGCTGTGCTACTCCCAAGGCGCGACGGGGGATATATCCTCCAGAGCCGCCCCCCTTTCCCCAAGAATGGGGAAAGGGGCGGGGGGAAAAGGGGCTGACCGCTTCCTCTCCAAACAATTTTATCTACATCTGAACGGAGGTTTTCAAAATGAAAATGCCCCTGGCGTATGTCACCGCCGCCTGGAGCGCGGACCCCGTGGAGGCCACGGAGCAGGCTGTCCGCTACTGCCGGGCCGTCTACGAGGCGGGGTTCTCCCCCATCTGCCCCACGCTGTACCTCCCCCTGTTTCTGAACGACGCTGTACCGGAGGAGCACAAGAGCAGTATTGATATGAGCCGGGACCTGCTGCGCCGCTCCCGTGTGCTGGTGGTGTGCGGCCACGCTGTCACCGAGGCGGTGAAAAATGACATCGCCGTGGCCCAGCGGCTCAAGATCACGGCCACCACCCTGGAGGGTATTCTGACGGTAAAGGGGCAGGGCCGCTGCTGACCCTGGCGAGCCTCTTTGACGGGATCGGCGTGTTCCCCCTGGCCGCCCGGCGTCAGGGGATCGTTCCCCTGTGGGCCAGCGAGATCGAAAAGGCCCCCATCTCTATCACGAAACGCCACTTCCCGGATATGGAGCACCTGGGGGACATTACCCGGCTCCACGGCGGCGAGGTCCCGCCCGTGGACATCATCACGTTTGGTTCACCCTGTCAAAATCTATCCAGCGCGGGCCGCCGTGAGGGGCTGGGCGGGGCAAAGTCCAGCCTGTTCTTCCAGGCGGTCCGCTTGATCGAGGAAATGAGGGATGCCACTGGAGGTCAATTTCCAACAATCGTTATTTGGGAAAACGTCATGGGAGCTCTGCTATCAGGAAACCGGCTGGATTTTAGAGCCGTGCTGCAATCTCTCACAAACACCGAAATTCCAATGCCTGCTTCCGGGCGCTGGGCCAATGCCGGAATGGTGCGAGGCGGAGGCCGTGACGTGTGCTGGCGTCTGCTGGACGCCCAGCATTGGGCAGACCCCCGGCTGGCCCGGCGTCAGCGGGTGTTCGTCGTGGCGGATTTTGGAGGCCGACGTGCCGGAGCGGTCCTGTTTAAGCCCCGCCGCCTGTTCCCGGCTCCTGCGCCTTGCGGAGACTTTGGGCTGCCCCCCGCCGGAGGCAATCGAATATCTGCTTCTGAAACAGGGGGGCCGCTACCAGTCGTCCACCCCTTTCAAGGCTACCGTATGCGGGGGGCGGCCAAGGCGGGGGACGTTGGGAATTTCCTGGGGAGCTTTGGAAAACCAACAGACCCTTTTCCCACCCTGATGGCCGGAGGGCTGACGGTGTTTGCCCTGTGGCTGGAGGGCCGGGAGGCGGAGGGCGTCATTACCTGGCTGACCCCCACGGAGGGGGAGCGGGCCATGGGCCTGCCCGACGGCTGGACGGCGTTCGGCCACGACGGGCGGCCCGTCTCCGCCCGCGCCCGTCAAAAGGCCCTGGGAAACTCCATCGCCCTGCCCTGTGCGGAGTACATCATGGCGGGAGTAAAAGAAGAATTGGAGGGAGGGAAACAAGATAGCGATCATTGAAGCCTATGTGATGAACCAGGGTAAATACAATGAGGACCGGCTTGTGGGTGCTCCATTGAAATTCCCCACCACGACCGAGGCTGTCCAGAACCTTTTGAAACAGATCGGGATAGACGGTATTCGGTATGAGGAAATTTTTATTGCCTCTTATGACGGCCCTATGCCCCAGCTCCACAAGCACCTGGGCGAGTACGAGAGTATTGACGAGCTGAACCATCTGGCCTGTCTGCTGTCGGAGCTGGACAAGGACGAGCTGGCGGCGTTTGAGGCCGTCATGGACAGTGGGGAGTACACCGGGAGCGTGAAAGATTTGATCAATCTCTCTCAAAACCTGGACAGCTACAATTTTTATTCCGACATCCACACCGAGGAGGAGCTGGGGCGGATGTATATCCAGGAGCTTGAGGCCGTCCAAGTGCCGGAGCACCTGATCGACTACATTGATTATGAGGCATACGGGCGGGATGTGCGGATCAACGAGGACGGACACCTTGCCCCTGGCGGCTATGTGGTGGGCGGCGGCTCTTTTGTGGAGCACTACCACGGGATTGAGGACATTCCCGACGAACACCGGGTATTCTCCATGCCTAAAGTGCCCATCCGGG
>CAJTMX010000113.1 GCA_910577235.1 uncultured Acetatifactor sp.
ATGGTGCTTATTGCTTTTGTGATAATGACCGCCACCGCCCTGTGCCTTACCCTGACTCTGAAATAAATGCGGTGCCGCACTACGCACCGCCAGTTCCAGGAACCAATCCGTAGTGCAGAAATGAGGTAACGAAATGACCGGATTACTGATCCTTTTTGCCGCCGCCTTTACGGGATTCGGATGCTACCACCTCTCCTGTGCCTTTGTGGATGTTCCCACGGCGCAGACTTCCCGGATGATGATGCTGGCAAAAAAACAGACAGGCACCAGCAACGAGAAACTTTTTGACGTGTACCTGACAAAGATTGCCGGAAAGCTCTCCCCGCTCTTAAAGCTGGACCCCATCAAGAGAAGCCGGCTGGCCCTGACGCTTGACATTGCAGGCATCCCGCTGACGCCGGAGTGCTATACCATGAAAGCTTTCCTGACCGCGGCTGCCACAGGGCTCCTTGGCGTCCCCTTCTTTATGATCATGCCGCTGATGGGGCTGCTCATCATGGGGCTTGCCGTCATGGTATGGTTCTCAACCTACTATAAGGCTTTTGACCTCGTAAAAAAACGCCGCAGGCTCATTGAGGCAGAGCTGCCCCGCTTCGCGGTCAGCATCCAGCAGGGGCTCGCCACGGACAGGGATGTGTTGAAGCTCCTGACCTCCTACCGCCGGATTGCCGGGCCGCATCTGGGGCAGGAGCTGGATACCACCGTGGCGGGCATGCGCACGGGCAACTATGAAAATGCCCTGCTCCACTTCCAGAACCGGGTGGGCAGCACCATGCTCTCGGACATCGTGCGCGGGCTGATCGGGACACTGCGGGGCGATGACCAGCAGATGTATTTCAAGATGCTGGTATTCGACATGCGCCAGATCGAGCAGAACAACTTAAAGAAAGAGGCAGGGAAGCGCCCGAAGCAGATGCAGAAATATTCCATGATGATGCTCTTCTGTATCCTGCTGATCTATGTGGTCGTCCTCTCCGTGGAAGTGGTCGGCTCCCTGGGCGCCTTCTTTTAGGGGCAGCCTGCAGCCCAAGTATCCGCCCGGAAAGGAGGTGGTGCCTATAGCATCTTAGTCAATCCCTGCACACTGTAACCCGTAAACCTTTGCAACCATGGAGGAACCTTATGAAAAGACTCGTATCACTCCCCGCCCTGCTCATCTATGCGGCAGCGGCAGTAACAGCATTCATCATCATCAGAGCGAAAAGGAGAAAAAAGAACTATGCGTAAAGCAATCCGGACATTGAAAACCAAGGCAGTATGTGCCGCCATCCGCACCAGGGCCATCCTGAAGGATGAGGCAGGCGACTTCTACATTTCCGATGGTGTCAAGATCATCATCGCCGTCGTGCTGGGGGCGCTCCTGTTAGCCGCCCTGACGCTCATCTTCAACGATACCGTCATCCCCCGTATCACGCGCGAGATTGAGGGCCTGTTCGGATAAGCGCGGCAGAACCACAGGGAGGTGATCTATGATGGACCCAGTTCTGAGCGTCAGCTATGCCACCATCGCCGCCTTCTTCGAGGCGGCGGAGGGCAACCACCGGAACGCCGTGTACGTCTCCTGCTCCTGCGGCTACAGGCGGGAATCCGGCTGCGGGGACTTCCTGTTCATACCAGGGCATGACTGCCGCCCCATCCTGCTCCCGCTTTCCGATGCGGAGAGCTTCCTGGGCAGGGCGGTGGACCGGACGGAGTGCGCCTGCACCATGAACAGCCGGTGCTTCATCCGCCTCTACAGCAGATGGCTGGAGCTTGCCACCGGCTCCGCAAGGGACTGCCCCATCCAGCAGATCCTCCACCTGATGAACCGGCCGCCGGACCACAAGGGCACGATGCCCTGACCTGCGGCCCAATCAGGCGGAAAACTGGAAAAAACTGGAAAAATACTCGCAGATGACTTAAGAAAAGGCGCCTCCCCTATGGGAAACGCCTTTCCTTTCCACTAAAATATACTTAAAGATTACTTAATCCATACATAAAGCCCGGACATGGAAGGAGGCACACACAAATGAAAATGAAACAGAAGGCCAAGGGCACACCGGCAAAGATAAAATGTCCCTACTGCGGCCGCAGCGCCGTACTCAGGAAGGCATCCTACGTCTATAAGGAAAAGGCGCTGGATGAATACCTCTATGTCTGCTCCGGCTACCCGGAATGCAACGCCTATGTGGGCGTCCATGCGGGGACCATGCAGCCCAAAGGGACGCTGGCCAACGGGGACCTGCGCCACAAGCGGATCGAGACACACCGGCTCTTTGACGCCATCTGGAGGAGCGGCATC
>CAJTMX010000114.1 GCA_910577235.1 uncultured Acetatifactor sp.
CGCGCTCCAGCTCCCCCTTGTTCTTCGCCCTTTTCTGTTCCAGGTAGTCCGGCACATATTCCTTCCGGTATTCCAGCTCCCCGCAGTAGAGGCGGTTTTTCAGGATATGGCCGACGGTGGCGTAATGCCACATCGTCTTCCCCATCGCCGTGCGGCGGCCTTCCTTTTCAAGCTGCTTCATGATCTTGTGGTAGCCGTTGCCCGCAAGGTACAGGTCGAATATCCTCCTGACCGTTTCCGCCTGTTCCTCATTGATGACGTATTCCGGCCCCACTTTGTCGTAGCCAAGCACGTTCCCGGTGCCGTAGACCACCCCGTTCTGGAAGGATACCATCTGCCCCGCCTTCACCCGCATGGAGGTCTTTTTCGATTCGTTCTGCGCGAGGGTGGCCATGATGGTCAGCCGAAGCTCCCCGTCCTCATCGTTCATGGTCCATATGCCGTCCTCGGTGAAGTACACCTCAATGCCCATCCGTTTTAAGAGCCTCGTCTGCTGGAGGGTGTCCACCGTGTTCCTTGCGAACCTTGATACCTCCCTCGTCACGATTAAATCGAAATGGCCGTCCTTCGCGTCCTCCATCATCCGCACGAAGTTTTTCCGCTTGGATATGGAGGTGCCGGTGATCCCTTCATCGATATACCGGCGGTACAATACCCAGTCCGGGTGCCTGTCTATCAGGTCATCATAATACTGCACCTGGTTCTCCAATGCTGAAAGCTGTGCCTCATGCTCTGTTGAAACCCTTGCATATATCGCAACTTTCCTTATCCGCATCTGCATCCGCTCCTTTCCGTCCCTGCCCCGCAGGGCTCCCGCATTTTTCTTTAAAACAAGGCCCCGCATCCTTCGGGTTTCCCACCCTGCAGTAGATTGACGCCCTCAGTTTTTTTCCCTCATTATCTGCCATATCCGTCCGCGCTCCTTTCTTTTTGGGTAGTCTATTAATCACTCTGAAAGGCCGTAAAGTCAAGCGGTCTGGCCGCTTTCTTCCTATATAAATGCCGCCTTACATTCGGGTGGTGAACGCAAGCGAAATCCAGCCGTCCCGCTTTTCCTGATAGGCTTTCAGCAGCCCCCAGCCGTCCTTTTCCTCAACCACGGTGAAAACGCCGACACCAGTAAATTTGCCCGTCTTTGGGTATGACGTTCCGGGGCCACGGCGGATATTCAAATCGGGAATGGATACGCGCACCATGTAGGGTGCGGAAAGGGTAAGGCTCTCCATGAACTGCACTTTTCCTTCGCTGACAATGGCTTTCAGGATGGAGAGGATTTTCTCCCCATATTTCTCCCCTGCCGCCCAGCCTTTCCCCTGCGGGTTCTCCTTCTGGCCGAGCCATTCTGTATAAGGCGCACAGCCCCTTGTGACATAACGGAACCGGGGATCGATTCTCTCATTCCGCAGTTTATCCGTGGAGGCATAGGCTTTGAGGTGCTGAATCTGCGCACGGATGCCAAGCTGCGGCGATTCAAAGGACAGCCCCGCTTTGCCTCTCTGCGTCACCCCAAGGCCGCAGAAATTGTTCTGCGGAAGAGTGACCGCCGAGCCGGAGAAAGTGAAGTTCCCCGTTTCCAGACAGGACTGTGCAAAAGCGATATCGCCCCTCACGCCCTCCGCTTCCCCTTCGGAAAGGTACAGCGGTATCATATCCAGAACAGCCTGCGGCACGGACGGATTTTTCTTTTTCAGATAGGATTTCATCTGATCCGCCGTCACCGCAGGCTTTCCCATAATGGCGGTAAGGGAATCCGCCGCTGTGCCTCCCTCCATCACCGTTTTGATGTCTTTTCTAAACTGCGCCATCGTCAGGCCAAACTTAGACCACAGATGCTCCACGTCCCCGTGGTTGCTGGCAATGCCTCTTTTACATCCCTCGGAATGGGAAATCACCACGCCATCCGCAAGTGGGTCCAAACGGAACTGCTGACAGAGATGTGCAAACAATTCCACCGCATATTGATAGGCGGCAAGCACATGGGCTTTCGTATTCTCCCCATCCCCGGTCTCCGTCCATGATGCGCCGCCTGCATATTTAATGGTGGCGGGCTCCGTCATTTCCACACCGATGTGGGTATTGTTTGCGCTGCCTCCGCAGTGCCATCCACGGAAATCCCATGGGAGCAGTTGGTACACATCCCCGTCTGGCTCGATAATGGCGTGGACGCAAGCATTGGCATCCGCCCTGTTCCAGTTCTTCATAAACACATCCGCCTCTGGCTGCGGGCATCCCACCGAGTGGATCATAAGACCTTTCACGGTGATGTGCTTT
>CAJTMX010000115.1 GCA_910577235.1 uncultured Acetatifactor sp.
TAACGCGGCGAAATAAAGTACCCATCTACTGCAGCTTTCCTGCAGATTAAATTCTCAAAGTAAAAATAACAGCTACACATCTGTGCCGTTTCTTACCGCACGCTTTTTTCGTTATAGAATACAGACAGATATGCCGATATACTGCCTGGATGACAGACAAAAAGAAAAGAGGAAGCCCACCCGCTAAGCCGGTCTTCCTCTCTCCATGAATATAGCCATGCGCTCCTGTGCATACAGAACCGCAAGACCCTACCCTCAAGACTATGATACGTTTAAATGCCCTTGATTGCAAGCTGAAAAATACAATCCTTTCTATCAGGATCCTGTTCCGGCAGTCCCTGAAACAGTCCCCCCTGTTTCTTTTAGTCTGCCCTTTCTGCGGTGCAAAAGGTACCTGCAAAAAAAGGGGCAGCTATGAACGCAGCCTTGTTACCTTCCCGGATGGAAAGCCGGAAGTACTCCGCCTGAAGATACCGCGCGTGCAGTGCCCCTGCGGAAAGTCACATGCACTCCTGCCGGATTTTATCGTTCCATACCTTTCTTACTCCCTCCCCATGATCCTGCACATCCTTTCCGACTACTTCAACAGACGCCTGACCATCCGCGGCATCTGCGAAAAATACATGGTCAGCCCGCCCCTCATCTACCGCTTCAAAAAAATGTTCCTGATCCATAAAAAACAATGGCTCGGCGTCCTGCGTGACATGGAGATTTCCGCTCTTTCCTTCATGGACGAATTACTAACGGCTTCTTACTCACTCTTCATGGACGCTTTCCTGCGCCTGACCACATACAGCTTCCTCCAGTCACACAAAAACCCGGCGAACTGTGAAAGACCCCGTTTCGGTCCCGCGGATACCCGGCATTTGTGCCATGACCTGTGAATCGACTCTCCAGCCTGCCTCCTTTATCATAAAGACGACTACTAAAAAAGGAGGCTTTTACCATGGAAGAAAAGAAAAAGAACCAGATACAGGCGGATGACTGTGACGCGGCCATAAAGACCGCCCAGTTCCGCTTCGCCCTCATTGCCCCGCTTGTGCAGGGGCTTGTTCCCGATGGGAGCGATACGGCATACTTCATGCGCATCACAAAGGACCCGCTTACTTTACCCGACGGCAGGTGTGTGAAGTACAGCTGGAAGACGCCACAGAAATGGCACTACCTATACAAAAAAGGCGGCTTCGATGCCCTCCTGCCAAAAACCCGCTCCGACAAAGGCATCCCCCGCGCACTGCCCGATACCGCAATCGAAGAGATCTGCCGCCTGAAGGAGAAATATCCGAGGCTCAATGCCACCCAGATCCATATCCGCCTTGTACAGGACGCCTTTATCCCTGCCAGTGTCAGCGTGGATGCCGTCCAGCGTTTTATAAGGAACAGCGGCCTGAAATCTCCACGGGAACTGAACCAGAAGGACAGGAAAGCCTTTGAGGAGGATGCTTTCGGCAGGCTGTGGCAGGCCGATACCTGCCACTTCTGTTACATCAACGATGCGGCGGACAAAAAAGCCCATAAGGTCTATCTGGTCGTCATCATCGACGACCACTCCCGCATGATCGTCGGCGCAGGCATGTCTTACAGCGACAATTCCTACGGTTTCCAGAAAGTGTTAAAACAGGCCGTCTCCACCTACGGCATCCCTGACAGGCTTTATACAGACAACGGCTCTCCCTACATCGATAAACAGCTCTCCCTGATCTGCGGCTCCATCGGCACTGTACTCCTGCACGCACCGGTTCGGGACGGCGCCGCCAAAGCCAAGGTGGAAAGAAATTTCAGGTCCATGCGGGAAAGATTCCTGTACGGGCTGGACCTGGAAAAGCTCCATTCCCTGCATGAATTTGAGGCGCTCCTCAGGGATTACATCCGCGCCTATAACACCGCTTACCACTCAGGGATCGGATGCGCTCCCTTTGAGAGATATCAGGCCTCAAAGGAACACATACGGCTCCCACGCTCACGGGAATGGCTGGAGGAATGCTTCTTAAACCGCGTCACCCGCAAGGTAAGAAAAGACGCCACCGTTCCCATCGACTGTAAAAGCTATGACGTCCCCATGCAGTTCATCTCCCAGAAAGTGGAGATCCGCTACCTGCCTGATGACATGGACTCGGCATTCATCCTTTATGAAGGGGAGCGTTTCCCCATCCGTGCCACCGATAAGAATGAAAACTGCCGCACAAAACGGGAAAACAATCTCCCTGTCGATTATACGAAGATCGGAGGTGGAAACTGATGTTCACGGATTATT
>CAJTMX010000116.1 GCA_910577235.1 uncultured Acetatifactor sp.
TGGGACACGTTGGCGGTAAACTCCCGGCGGCTGCGTTCTGCGGCGGCCTGTTCTGTCACATCAAAGGCCAGCAGCACCGTTCCCGCTGTAAGTCCGTCCACTGTGATCCGGCTGATGTCAAATTGATACTCCCGGTCATTTCGCACAGCGCGGACTTCGCTATGTCCTCTCTCCAGTGCGGTCTGAACAGCAAGATTGATTGTATGGTCACGGTCTATCACAAGAAATTCCTGTCCAACGCAGGCACTGTCCGCATGAAAAATTGTCCTCGCGGCGGGATTGATGCTTAAAACGACACCTTTCCCATCCAGCAGAACAAGCCCCTCGCCCATGTTTTCTGTAATCTGCTCAAATTCCTCGGTTTTTCGCCCCAATTCCCGGAGCTGTGCCTCGATCTGCCGGTGCTGCTGGTGGATACGTCCCAGGAGAGGAGATAATTCCTCATAGGCGTCGTTTTCCAGCGGCCTGTCCAAGTCCAGACGGTTCAGCGGCGCAACGATGCTTTTCGCCATCCGATGGGCCAGCAGAGCGGAGAGAATGGCCGCTATGATTGCAGTCAGCAAAATCGGCTGAAGCATCCCCATCGCCAGGGCAAACACCGTCAACTGGCTGATGGAAATACGCAGGACGGTTCCATCCGTCAGCCGCTGTGCATAGTACAGCGTCCGCTCGGTCAATGTCTCGGAATAGCGAACCCCGCCGCTTTCACCTTCGGCCATGGCTTCCCGAACCTCCGCCCGATCTGCGTGGTTTTCCATCTCCGCCGCCGGGACATGGGTATCGAACAACACCTTGCCGTCAGCAGCGATCCAGGTCAGGCGGCAGTCCGCTACGGACGCAAACCGATAGGGAGAGGCCAACTGCTCCAAATAGCCGCTTCCACCTGCTTCCACCCCATAAGAGGCCAAACGAAGTTCATCCCGCAGCTGTTTCTCTTGGACGTTTCTGTAATAGTCATACAGACAGCCCATGATAATCACCAGGCTTGCCAGGAGAACGGAAACCGCCGCCAGCAGGATAGAACGGAAGATTTTCTTTGTCATGCCTTTGCCTCCAGCCGGTAGCCGATATGCCGCACCGTTTCGATCATCCCGCCATAGTCTCCCAGCTTCTGCCGGAGCGTCTTGATGTGCATATCAACCGTCCGGGTTTCCCCGGTGTAATCCACGCCCCAAATGTCGGATAAAAGCTGTTCCCTGGTGAACGCAACGCCGGGGCGGGAGAGGAACAGGCGAAGCAGTTCAAATTCTTTGTAGGTGAGCAAAATACGCGCTCCGTCTGCGGTAACTGTCCGTTCTTCCAGATCCATCGTCAGACCACCGGCTGTCAACTGCTTTGCCGGAGATGCTGGCTGGCAGCGGCGCAGGACGGCTTTTACCCGCGACACCATTTCCATCATACCGAAGGGTTTCACCAGGTAATCGTCCGCGCCCAGATCCAGGCTTTGGATTTTATCGTATTCCGCGCCCTTGGCGGTGGCCATGATGACGGGAATATCCGCAAGATGTACCGTCGCCTTCATCCGCCGCAGCAACTCCACGCCGTCCATTCCCGGCAGCATGACATCCAGAATGACAAGCTCCGGCCGCTCTGTTTCCAGCGCCGCCAGGAACGCTCCGCCGTCCTCAAAGCCCCTGGCCTCAAAGCCGGTGGAGCGCAGGGTGTAAAGCTCAATATCCCGAATGCTGGCATCGTCCTCTACACACCAAATCATAGCGCTTCTCCTTTGTGTTCCCCGGTCACGGCAAAAATCACCCATTCCGCGATATTGACCGCATGATCTCCAATACGCTCCAGATATTTGTCGATCATCAGCAAATCAAGAGCGTGTTCGCCGCAGTCCGGGTTTGCCGCGATGTTCCCGATCAGCACCTGTTTTACCCGGTCAAAGCATTGATCCACAATGTCATCATGGGCAATCACCAGCTTGGCGCGGACAGTATCTTTCTGGACGTAGGAATCCACGCTTTCCGTGACCATCTTGATGACCTCCGCCGCCATTTCCCGGATATGGCCCACATCCTCCGGCACATACCCCTGGGCCAGCATTGCCAGAATGATCTCCGCGATGTCGGCAGCCTGATCTCCGATGCGCTCCATATCCGTGATGATCTTCATGGCGGCGGAGATCTGCCGCAGGTCCCGGGCCACCGGCTGCTGCTGGAGCAGCAGCTTCAGGCACAG
>CAJTMX010000117.1 GCA_910577235.1 uncultured Acetatifactor sp.
GTAAGCGTCAAACCATACGCCACAGAATAAAGCAACGCCGCTTTTCAGCGGCGTGGTTTTCTGCATATATCGGGTAATTCCTCTGCCCACGGCAGTAATGATTCCAACGCTTTCGCATTGCTCACATTTCCCTCCCTGTCGATAAGTTTGGGGAGTTCTGTCAGCAGATGGTTAAAATAATTATAAGTGCTCAGGCTGTTTAGTTTCGCTGTTTCTGAGATGCTGTATATTATGGCACTTGCTTCTGCTCCTTTGACGGAATCAATAAATACCCAGTTTTTCTTTCCGATACAGAATGTACGGATGGCTCTTTCTGATGCGGAATTATCGATCGGGATTTCTCCGTCATTGAGAAATACCCGGAGATACTTTTCCTGGTTGATACTGTAATGAAGTCCGGAAGCAGTCGCTCCTTTTGGAAGCTGGCTGTCCAAAACATCTTTTACCCATGCAAAATATTCCTCAACAAGCGGCTTTACATGTTTCTGCCGTTCTTTGAGGCGCTGCCGCGGCGTCAGTTCTTTCAGGCTTTCATCCAGCTTATAGATTGCCGCGATCCTTACCAGTGCCTGATATGCGGTGGACCTTTTTGCCAGCTCCGGATCCTTTATGGCTTTGACCGCATCAGAGAAATCCCTTCTTGCATGGGCCCAGCAGTTGGCGTTCGTCAATCCCTCAAGATGGTCTTCGAGCAGATGGTACTGTGCCAGGCCGTCGGTTACCAGAATGCCCTTGAAGCCTTTGTAGAATTCTTCGGGATGTTTGTGGTGGCGTGTTTTCTGGTATTCATACAGGACAACCGGCCTGTCCTTATAGTATTCGCCCGAACGGTGCACCCACATATAACTGGTGGAACCGGCACTGCGCCCGTCATTTATGACTTCCACCGGCGTTTCATCCGCCTGGGTGACATGATATCTGAAAAGTTCTTCTTTCAGCCTGTCATAAACAGGCTTTAAATATCTTTCCGCACAGAGTATCGTCCAATTCGCCATGTTCTGCCGGCTGATGTACACACCATTTCTCTGAAACTCCTGCTCCATTCTGTAAAGCGGTATGGAATTGACATACTTGCCATTGAGAATAGCAGCTTCCAGGGAGGGTGTGACGATGCTGTTACGCAAAAGGTCTTTCGGCCTGTCACCCCGTAAGAATTCATCCTGGCGCAGTCCGTCCGTACCTACATACACTTCAACCGTATGCAGCTCCACCGTCCATGATGCCGGAGTATATCGGAGCCTTTTGTAACTCTCATCCGGCAGTTTCCGATAACACCCCTCTCCAAAATGTTCGATCAGTTTTTCTTCTGGGACACTGTGTATGATGGATTCTTCCGGCAGTCCGGAAAGATCGGCATCACGGGTTCCTGTTTTTTTCTTCCTTTTTGGATGCTGTGGGAGCGCTTCGTCAATGGAAGGCTCCGGAACGTTCCCGGCCTCTTCCGATAAAGCCTCAGCCTCATTAAACAGATCCAGCTGGCCGTCGATCACATCAAGACGTTCCGAATGTCTCCCAAAACGCTGCTGGTTTGCAATGCTGATCTGTTCGATCAGCCTCTCCATGTTTGCGTTCAGTTGTTCCAGCTGATCCTGCATGGATATGGCAAGGAGGATCAGTTCCTGTCTGCTTAAGCCATTCAGTTCATCCGGTGTATATTTCTTTGCCATGAAAATCTCTCCTGTGGTTATTATTATACAGCAAAACCGGAAAACAAGCGAATTTCAGAAGACCTGTCATTCGTCATTCTGCCTATGTTTATAAGCGCTCGGACAGGGTCTTTGGCAGGATGGAAATATGAGATTTTCAAAGTTCATATGCTTTCTTTATAATGCCTTCAGCACACTCTTAAACCAATGTACAAGGCGCTGCTGAAGCCATTTTGCGGCATCCCATTTACTACAGGATAAGCCTGAAAATTTCTCTGTTCTGCACAAAAGATTACAGTACCTTGGAAGGCTGGATTTCCCTGATCTTCGGATTGACTGGATTTAGTCCATTCATTAAGAAACGGTACTGTTCCCTTGTAAGCTCCACCGCTTCTTCCGGTGTCCTGGGCCAGGAAAACGAACCTGCTTCCAGTCTTTTATAAAGGAGCAGAAATCCCGTCCCTTCCCAGAGCAGTCCCTTTATCCGGTCGTTTCTTCCACCGCAGAACAAAAACAGCACATCCTTTTCGAA
>CAJTMX010000118.1 GCA_910577235.1 uncultured Acetatifactor sp.
AAAACACATTGATGGCCGTAGACATACTCAACCCAATATCGGCCAACGTCTGTTCTGCCCCACGTTTCACATCATCGTCTACTCTCAAACTAATCTGTGCCATAAAAACCGCTCCTTTCTTGGCCTATCATAGTATAACACGACAAGGCGCAAAATACAAGCAAAATAATATACAACTGCTTTTCACAAATCATCCACGGCCAGAGCCGCAACAAGGAAATCGCTGACCGCCTGGGGCGGCTCCACCGGCACAGTGATATGACCATCCTGGTATTGTATCTTCTTCTGACGTGCAACCCGCTGCTGTTCCTCTTGAAGTTCCTTCAAAATATTATCGTAATACTTCGCTACCGTTCCCCGATCAATCCCCAAGGCCCTTGCTATTTCGGTTTTCCTTCGAACCTCTGGATAATTCCGCATATATTCAGCCACAATATCACGCTTCTCTGGCCGTCCTTCTGGCTTCATAACACCAACCGCTTTCTTGCCAATCTTAGTCGCTCTGGCTACTTTCAAATGCAAATCCTGTTTTAATCCATTTCGCTTATTGACCGGCATAGCCAGCCCCGTAATCTTCCCAATAGTATCCCTGGGAAACGTCACATAGTCCTCATTGAACATGGCTAACCCCGCTTCTATATCGTCCTTCGTAAAGCGGTTAATCTGCTCAACACTCATTTCATCATAGGGCAGAAGCAAGGAATAGGCATCCTGGCGTAATTCATCCTCGTCAATCCCGCACTTCTTGGCATAGATAGCCAGCGTCATAATCCCATGATACCGATGACCAACGTGAATCTCATCCTGAATACGCCGCAGCCACCAATCATACAAATCCCGCTTCACCGTCCAACGGCCCCGCCGCTCCTTCTTTACAATCCGCCGTTCATACCACTCCGGGTACTTCTCCTTCGCTTCAGCCAGCGGCATAGTAGTCTTTCGTATAATCCCTTGAAGCCGCTGCCGTTCGCCATTGCTTTCCGGCACATACTCCAAGAGAGTATCTAACTCCACCCGGCCACCAAGCCGGAACGCAACCACTGGATACCCCCGGCCCAGCTTCGTCCCAGAGCCGACTACTCGGAACCCCTGCATAATACCTTGCATCTGCGGCTCTTTAAGAGTCGATGTAAACCTGTTCCAAATCTTCTCTGTCAGACAAAATTTTAACTCCTTCAGATACGTCTGATTTTGCGGATACATAGGAACCGGCTCTGTCAGGACGTAGTACAAATGCAACCCCGTCCCACTGTTCACTACAAAAGTAGCCTTTGGCAAAATGTCCTTGTCCATCTGATGAAGAACGTCCCGGAGCTGGGGCATACCCACTCCATCCAGATCAAAGGCCAGCGCATAAAGGAACCGGGCAAATTTCCCCGACCGACTTCTTCCAAAATACGATATAGGAGCCATAATAGTAAAATCTGCATCCTTCAGCTCGTCCAACCTCTTCAAATCGTCTGTGATAATGTACCGTTTGGCCTTACCGTCTCCCTCAATCTCCAGAGCAATACCATTGACGGAACCACCCCTACCAGGCAGAGAGACGACGATCCCGTTGGGCTTACTGTCCTCAAAGTGACCCTTCCGCTCAAAAGACCCTTCCGGGAAAATCTCCCGATAAAACTCAAATGGCGTAACCTGTTCTAAAAACTGCTCCAGGTGGGCATTCTTTTCCATATACAACGCCCGATATTCCTCGACCGTACCACGAAACACATCAACACCGCCTCTCAAACAGAACTATCTTTTTCTGGATTCTTTCTATCTGCTCTATCTTTTTCTTAAAAACAACTTCAAATAATGTGCCGAATATCCTTTCGTATCCGCCAAGAATGCCAACTTCTCTTCCTCTGTCATTTCCCTGGTATTTTCTTTATGATAATAAACCGTTACAGGCCCGTCAGTCTGTGTCTCCCATATGTAACTCGGATTCAACGCATCTATCGGTATTCGTCCCAAAATGGCCCACTGACGGACTGTCTTACTTTCCTCCGGTTTACATTTCTTCGGTTTCGACCACATAGAAGCACCTCCTACACAAAAAAGAAAAAGAAGCAAAAAGAAAAAATCCGCTGCGGCGGGGACGAGGGAGCCGCCTGCGGGCGGCAAGGGGGAAAGGGGGAGCCAAAGAGCGGCCCCTACGGGGCCTTAAAGAGAAAGTCAC
>CAJTMX010000119.1 GCA_910577235.1 uncultured Acetatifactor sp.
AAAGGGGTACTCTTTGCCAGAATAGGAGGAAAATATGAATAAGCAGGAATTGATCGAACGTATGGCGGGCAAGACCGGGATGGCAAAAAAGGACTGCGGTATTGCCTTGGATGGTATGCTGTCTGCAATCACAGAGGCTTTGCAAAAGGATGACAAAATAAAGCTGACTGGCTTTGGCACTTTTGAGGTGAAGCACCGGGCCGCCAGAACAGGCCGCAATCCGCAAACCAAGGAGACTGTGGAAATTCCGGCGCAGAGCGTTCCGGTGTTTAAGGCGGGAAAGGTCTTGAAAGAAAGCATTCTTGGTAGCAGCGAGAAAAGAGTATTGTCAAAAGCTGCGCTTTAGTATATAATTCCTCTGTGAATAGGTGACAGGAGAAGTGGTTATTGCAGGGGGGAAGTGATTACACTGGATGATACCAAGACCCGGATCATCGTTGCCGCAATCAAGGCTGTACGGCAGTATGGCCTGGAAGGGGTGCGCATCCAGAACGTCAGCGAGCTGGCGGGGATTTCATCAGGAGCGATTTACCGCCACTTTGACGGCAAGGATCAACTGCTGGTGGAGTGCTTCACTTATGTGGACAAGCAGGCGGCGGCAATCTTTGAACATTTGAAATTCAACCCGCTGCTTATGCTCACTGACCCTATGGGTGCGGTAAAGGCGCTGTGGGTGCCCTATTTTCGGTTTTGGACATCCCGCCCGGACGAAACAGTTTTTTATCACCGCTTTCGGGACAGTACGTTTTTCCCCCAGTATGACAAGAGCCGGGATGTGACCTATTTCAAGACGTTTATTGGAATGGTTGACGTTTTCAAAAAGGTATTTCCAAGCCTGGACAAAATCAATCAGGATTTATTGTGGCTCCACGTCCTCACATCCACTGTTATGTACGCAAAGTATGTGGTGGAAGGGACGCTTCCAGACAATCAGGAAACCGAGGACACTGTGTTTCAGTTGTTAACCACTGGACTGAGCGGCTATTTGAAACCGGAGAAGCCTAAAAAATCAAGACGAAAATGAAAATGTGCCGCTGGAGGCGGTTCATTTTTAGTAGTTTGATAATGAACGTTCACTATCATACCGGTTAAAGGCACGCTCGGTTCTCAAATTTTTTTGGCGCTAAGGGGGGTGAACATTCACTAACTTTGGAATAACCTTCTTTCTATTCGGAAAACTATCTGCATCGAATACAAAGGAGATTATTGCCATGTTCAGCCAGGAAGCAGCTTTCACAATTACCGCCGACCACATTTCCCAATATGCGGCGCACCTCCAGGAACAAGAGCGAGCCAAGAACACTGTAAAGAAATATGTTCATGACCTTAACGATTTCATGTTGTTTCTGAATGGGAAAGCCGTCACAAAGGTGGCCGTGATTGCGTGGAAAGAGCATCTGGCTGATACCTATACCCCAGCCACAGTCAATTCCATGCTGGCAGCGGTCAACAGTTTTTTCCAGTTCATGGACTGGCCGAAGCTGTCTGTCAGGCCGCTGAAAGTACAGCGTCCCCTTTTCTGTGATGAAAGCCGGGAAATGACCCGCGCTGAATATGTCCGTTTGGTGAACGCGGCCCAGCGGCAGGGAAATGAACGGCTGTCCCTGCTCCTTCAAACAATTTGCGCCACAGGCATCCGGGTATCAGAACTCCGATTTATCACCGTGGACGCTGTGACCCTGGGCCGTACAGTGGTCACGAACAAGGGAAAACGGCGAACTGTCTTTCTGCCTGGGAAGCTGTGCGGGCTGCTGAAAAAGTATCTGAAAAAACAAAAAATCACCGACGGATCGGTGTTTGTGACGCGGACGGGCAAACCCCTTGACCGCTCCAATATCTGGCGGGATATGAAGGCTCTGTGTGAAAGCGCCGGGGTTGAGCCAGACAAGGTGTTCCCCCACAACCTGCGGCATCTGTTCGCCCGGACGTATTACTCGCTGGAAAAGGATTTGTCCCGGCTGGCGGATATTCTGGGCCATTCCAATGTCAGCACCACCCGCATTTATACCGCAGAGAGCGGTTTTGTTCACGCCCGACAGATGGAGCGGCTGGGTCTGATCCTTACAACATAATTTTTGTTATGTTGTTGTTTAGACCGCAACAGGTCAATATACATATCGCATT
>CAJTMX010000120.1 GCA_910577235.1 uncultured Acetatifactor sp.
CATAAATACTGGGCATACAGCCATTCATCTCCCTCACAACTGTTAAAAACAGGATCTTGAAGTAAAACGAAAGTGAATTTTGAGAGTTGATTATCCCTAAACACCTCTCGCCGTTGTTTGGGACCAAAAAATCTTTCAATGTATGACATCCATAGGAGAATTTGTTACAGCATGATACATCTTTTAATAATCTTCGTTTAAAATAACTTTGCAGACTTTGTTTTTATGATTACTGCACTTCATCTACACTTGCCAGCAATGTTTCAGAATATCCTTTTCGGATATTCTGAAACGCTGGCTGGGGACACCCCAGGCCCCGGCAAAGGACGCAAGGCCTCCGCAGAAGCGGAGACCTGCGCCTTGCGAACATGCCTGCGGCATGGCTTTTCACAGGCACAGCCTGTGTCAGTTTTTCCATTCACCGGCCAATTCCTGCGTTGGACACTTCTATTTTCTCCCGTGTCGGCATCCGCATCCACTGTAAAAATTTTTCCAGGTTTCTTCTGCTTCTTCATTGACAAATTTTGTAGAGTTCCGGATCTGGTGGATGATGCACTGCTGGATCTCGGTTTGCGGGTATACTGCCTCTATTGCCTGCGGGAAACCCGTAAGCCCGTCCACGCAGGCGATCAGGATATCTTCTACGCCCCGGTTCTTGAGCCCGTTCATGATGGAGAGCCAGAACTTGGCGCTCTCGTTTTCTCCCACATACATGCCAAGTACATCTTTCCTGCCATTCATATCAATGCCAAGGGCGATATAAACGGCACGTTTTACAATCCGTCCCTCACTGCGGACATGGTAGTGGATGGCATCCATAAAGACCACTGCATAAACTTCCTCCAAGGGGCGTTCCTGCCATTCCTTTACGATGGGGAGGATCTTGTCCGTGATCCGGCTGATGGTGCTGTCGGAGATATCTATATCATAGAGTTCTTTCATATGGGACTCTATGTCCCCAGTGGTCATGCCCTTCGCATACATGGAGAGTATTTTTTCCTCCATGTCCTGTGTGACGGTATTCTGGTACTTTTTGATGAGCTGGGGCTCATACTCACCGTTGCGGTCGCGCGGGATTGCAATATCCATGTCTCCATAGCTGGTGTGCATGGTCTTTTTGGAATGTCCGTTGCGGCTGTTGTCAGTGTCCTTGTTGCGGTAATCGTACTTTGAGTATCCGAGTTCTTCGTCCAGCTCTTCATCCAGTACATCTTCCAGAATCACGGACATCATGTCCCGCATGACAGCATTGACATCTGTTCCGTTTTTAATGTTGATGTCATTGTCTTTGAGATAGCTGCGCATCATTTCCCTCATTGCTGCTTTTTGTGGGCTTTCGTTTTTTCTTGCCATAATAAAACCTCCAAACTGTGTAATTCTATCTTACATCAGTTTGGAGGTTTACACAAACTTTGGGATAGTCCCCATTCCTTTTTGTCTGTCACTTCGTATGTCCATCCAGCTTTCTCCTCTCATTTCCGACTCCTTTCCTGGACATTTTTTGTCCTATCAGGAGTCTATCTTTTTTTCTTTCTCTCCGCCATAAACCTGCATTTTTTCTTCGGCGTTTTCTTACATTTTATCATTGGCGCTAACAGTGGGCCTGCTGGAATACTGTACCTTGCTTGTCCTCACGTTCTTTTCTTGTTCCTTATCTTTCATTTGCGCCTCCTTTGCCTGAGATTTAACGGGTAAAAAAATAAGCATAACCGGTGAAAGCGTAAACGGTAGATAGTGAGTACCTATACAAAACTGGAGCAAACCTGTATGATAGAAACAGATTTGCTCCAGTCTTTATTTCACTTCATTCTTACCAGGCTTCCGGCAGTTCTCCGGCAGGCTTGGTGACCAGGGGAGCAGGTCATCCAGAAAACTGCGGTCTGTATCATCCAGATGTTTCGGGATCTCGGTAAGCAGATACTCAAAGTAATCATACGGTTTCAGATTGTTTGCTTTTGCGGTTTCCGCAATGCTGTAAATGATGGCGCTGGACTTTGCACCGGCAATGGTATCGATCATCACCCAGTTTTTCTTGCCGATGCAGAATCCGCGGATGGACTGTTCCGCAGCGTTATTGTCCATCGGCACTTCGCCATCGTCCAGGAA
>CAJTMX010000121.1 GCA_910577235.1 uncultured Acetatifactor sp.
GAACCAGATGCTCTGGGTTCAGAAGATGAACAGCATCAGGCACTCGGCGGAGGAAGTCGTACTGAGGGAACTGGTATACAGCCTGTAAGTGAAGGAGCGACTGAAAAAACTGAAAATAAGGATTTACCAGAGCCGGACAGTGGAGAACCATTGCCCGGTCTTTCTTTGTCTGAAATAGAGAAAGGCATCTTGCAGTTTGATGAATTTATGGTGCATAAATGCCCGGATATTGCCGGGGTAATGCTTTTCGAGCCGGATAAGGATAAACAGACGGAATACATCAAAAACAGTTACCGGCATAAGGAATTTACCGAGTTTTATGTAGGGGAGGAAAGAGCCGGGTACAGGGCGGACGAAAACGGTCTGACGGTCTGGAAGGGGAGCTATTTAAACCGGACAGCGGAGGCAACTGTATCATGGGAAGCTGTGAGGGACAGCATCGCCTTTTACATGGAAAAGGGCGAATATCTGAAAGAGGGGCAGATACCGCAGTGGGAAGAACCGAAGGAAACGGAAGTTTACCAGCAGCTTAGTTTATTCCCCACGATAGAGGAACAGATCGGCACGATAGAAGCGGCGCAGGCAGGAGAGAAATATACCATGCCCGCCGCTTTTTCTCTGCCAAAGGAGCAGCTTGAAGCCATTTTACGCACAGGGGGCGGACGGGATAACAGCAGGAGCCGCATTTATGCCAAGTACCAGCAGGGCAAAACGCCGGAGGAAATGGCGGAGTTTCTGAAAAATGAGTACCGAACTACGGGGAAAGGCTTTGATTTTGGCAGCAATCCCATTTCCGTCTGGTTCAATGAATCCGGCATGAGCATCGGCTACGGGATGTCCGCAAAGGAAAACCCGGTTGCGGTGATGGGCTGGCAGGAAATAGAGGGCGTTGTCCGTTCTATGGTGGAGAATGGCTCTTACATGGGCGCAAATGAAGTGTTCCTTGTGGATGCGGTGGAACGTCAGAGGGTGTCAAATGACCTGTTCAATTTCTTTTGGGACGGTATCGGGGAAGCGCCGGAGAGCATACCGATTAAAAGCCACAACCACCCGGAGAGCATGACAATCCTGTGCGAGCTTTTATCCACACAGGAGGGGCGTGATGTCATCGCCGGGGAGCTTTCCCACGCAAAAGAGCAGATTGAAGCCGGGGAAAAGCAGATAAGGTGGCGGTATGTAAAAAAGCCGGAGCATCTGCTTTCGGAGATTGCGGATTTAAGCACAGAGAAAACAGAATACCCGGTACAGGACAGCGTGGAAGTGCTGCATGAGGATTTTATCACACAGGATGAGATTGACACCCGTTTAACAAGAGGGAGCAGCTTCCAGCATGGGCAGTTCCGTATCTATGAGTATTTCATGGAGGGGCATGATAAGAAAGAAAATATTGCCTTCCTTAAAAAAGAATACGGTACAGGCGGCAGTTCCCACGCACTGATCGGGAGTGACAGCGGGCATGAAGACCATGACGCAAAAGGTATCCGGCTGGAAAAGGGAAGTTATGGCAGTCCTTATGCAAAAGTGCTTTTAAAATGGAACGTGGTGGAGAAGCGCATCAGGGAGCTTGTCAATGCGGATAAATACCTTACGCCGAAGGGGAAGGAAGCCTTTGCACAGTACAAAAAAGAGCAGGCGGAGGAAGCCATGCGCCGGGAGCAGGAAAAGCTGGAGCATGGTGTCCGGGTGGAATGTAAAGAAGCCATAGAAAAAGCGGTTGCGGAGAAGTTTGACGGCTATACCCTTTTGGGGGATGCCGCAGAGGGCGTTATCCGGCAGTACGGGAAGGAACGGGTAGAAACTGTCCTTGCCAACACAATCACGCACTTATCCCATGACGGGCGGTTTTCCCCCGACAATAAGGAATGGGCGAAAAGCCTTGTGCCTTCCGCTGACTGGCAGACCAGGGATTACCTCGTCACCTCCCACCCGGCTGTTTTGGACGGTTTCACCAATCAGGCAAGGCGGTTTATAGAGCGTGACAGAGAACCGGAAA
>CAJTMX010000122.1 GCA_910577235.1 uncultured Acetatifactor sp.
TGAGTGTTCTCGGAAATTGACTAATAAATCATAAAAAGGTATCTGTGATAAAGGCAGAACATTAAAGAAAGATGAGAACATGCGTGAGTCTACGAACAAAGAAGTTGAAAATTAAAAAAAGAGCATGGCAAACAAACCTTCCAAAAGCATGGTTTTGAACAAACTTTCGAAAAGGCTTTTTTAGTAAAAATAGTGTAGGCAAATCATCCTGTTACAGTTTTCCGGCTTTCATCCAGGCATCCAGATGGATACAGATGCCGATGACCATGGCCCAGAAAGCGTAGTGGTCATCGCCCCGGATCTTAAGGTCTAAAAGGTGGTAGTCATTCAGGACCCGGTTGTTGAGCCGTTCGCAGGCAGTGCGCTGGCTGTAAATAGAACGGTAAAGGTCGCTGTCCCTGGGGATTCTGGGATGGAAGCGCAGGTCAGCGTCAGCGATCAGGTAAACAGTGCGCCCATAGCTGCTTTTTGAGCACTTGTCGGAGCATCTGCATTCGGAAACTTTGCCACATTTAAGGGGACAGCGGTATTTACGGGCATTTTTGTTCCTGTCAAAGCCCCATGGACACATCCGGAAACCAGCCTGGCAGAAAGGAAGCCCCTGTTTGTCCAGGGAGATGTCCTCAGGCAGGCCGCTGTAAGAAGATGACCTGGCATTGATATCGATAAGGGCATTGATATCCCACCGTTCAAGGAGCTGGTAAGTGGGAAGGTTGTCATGGGCAGAGTCAAGGCAGATGCTGCCGGGAGTGATGCCGGGGGCATGCCTGCCGAGTGCGTCAATGGCATAGAGGAAATTGATGCTGTCATGCCGTTTGGCGCTGGTGAAATTGAACAGGAGCGGAAGGTCAGATTTCGTATCAGGACAGTAGCAGCAGAGCATGTAAAGTGTACGCCCGAAATACCAGTGCTTCTCATGGCTGTCCCAGCCCCACTGGGCATCCGGGTCAGAGTAATGCCTTGGACAGCTGGTGTGGAAAGGACAGGAACAGTGCCTGTCACAGGAAGGGTGGAGCCTGCCAAAGGGGCTGGCATGGACAGCCACAGCGGTACCGTCACCGGAGACAACAAGGCCAGCCTGGGGGATAAGGCCAAAGGAAATGGAAGGAAGGAGAGCAGCAAGATAAAAGGTATGCTGCAGGATGTCCTGGGAGCCGTCCTGGAGGGCTTCTCCGGAGCAGATACGTTTTACCAGATCCAGGGTATGGAAAGAGTCTTCCTCAGGTTCAACAAGCTTGCCATCAGGCCCGATCTCCTTCTTTGGCTTTTTGCCGTTTTTAGAGGCGGGGAGGAAAGAGGAACGTGAATAAGCCTTCCGGGAACCGCCCCAGAGGCGATTCATGAAGTCATAATAGGAGCCAAGTGGCGGAAGCGCGTCAGGGGAGGGGGAGCCGACAAGTGCAGCCAGCACAGGGTCATATGGGAGGACATCCCTTACCCAGCGGGTCAGGCTGAGTTTTGCGTCAGTGCGGTTAAAGAGGAGCGCAAAAAGGATGAGGGAGCGCAGGATCTGGGCCTGGTTTTTGGCAGGCCTGCCTGCAGGTGGATAGAAGCGGGAGAGAAATTCGCCCACGGGGTCAAGGTTAAGGGAGATGAGCTTGCGGCGTTCTGTGGGATAGCGTTCCCAGAGTTCCATTCTGATAGCAGATGGGAAGCAGGCTTTCAGATTTTTAAAATTGGTGTGATACTCTGCATGGGATTGCCATGAATCAGGGTTGAACATATATGTGCCTCCTTTATCGTGATGTAGTTTGAAAAGATGCTTTCACGAAAAAGGGCCTAATTCAGTGCTGTATTTCTTAGCACTGAATTAGGCCGCACATTTCAGGTGTTTTGTCAAGGGTTTGATTATAAATTTTTTATAAAATCGCCCCGAAAAAATGTTACAAAATAGGGGTAAACAAGTATTTGAACAGCTAAAAAAGGTGAGGAAATTCAAGGGGTTTGAGTTTCCGAGAACGCAC
>CAJTMX010000123.1 GCA_910577235.1 uncultured Acetatifactor sp.
TCCTCTGCACCTTTCAGCTCTGCTTCATACTTTTTGACCAGCCGGTAGAAACTGTCCTTTTTCAGTCCTGTAAGAGTCATAGCCTCCTTTGCGGAGATCACGCCGCCTTTCCATCTCCCGTAACAGTCCTCCCAGTTCTCCGGGTACTCCACCCTCGGCCTGCCCAGATGCCTGCCGCCTGCCTTCGCAACCTCTATTCCCTGCCGCTGCAGTTCGTGCCGCTCTGTCCAGTCTTCGTCCGCTACATAAGCGAACACTGCCAGCACCACATCCGTGATTAACTGCCCCACCAGCTCCTTTGATTGTGTGGTATCCAGGATGGGCATGGATGTCACCCGGATATCAGCACCAATCTCTTTTGTGATGTGGAACCACTCCTTGTAGATTTCGCTGTAATTCCTCCCGAACCGCTTCAGTTCCGTCACCACCAGCAGGTCGCCTTCCCGCAGGATGTTGTCAACCAGGGAGCGGTACACCGGGCGCTCAAACTGCCTCCCTGACTCCTTCTCCACATATATGTCACGCTCGTCGATGCCCTCCTCGTCCCGCAGGATATGTACCTGCCGGTCCAGGTTCTGCTCCCGGCTGCTCACACGGGCATAGCCAAATTTCTTTGCCGCCATGATGCGCCTCCTTTCCATAAACTTTCGTGTCGCTAAAGGTATACCTTTGGAGATATGCCTTCCGGCAGGCATATCCCCCTGTTTTTCTGTCGCAAAAGGTCTGTTTTCTTTATTGCGACATCGCAGGGATGCCGGATACCTTTAGCGACACATCATTTTATACGCAGGGGACGCCCAAAACACAGCAGCCCCCTGCAGAATTACCCGGTATGCCTATCCGGTCCCCAAAGTTTCGGCACCGGCTAAACCCTGAATTTCCGGATACAGTTTAACAGGGTTGCCGAAAGCTCCTGGTACAGATCCTCCTCAAACACGTTCTGCTCCATGGCGTTCTTGATCAGCAGCGGACGGTACATCCTGAAGATCTCCTCCTGCGCCGCCCTATCCCCTGCCTTTGCCTGCTCCAGCAGTTTCTCAAATTCCATCTTTCCCATTCATCTCCTTCCGCAATTTCCTGAGTACATAGTAATATGCCATCTCAGCCTGTTTTGCCTCCATTTGGAACCGCTCTCCCAGTTCCGCAAAAGTAAGCTCCCCATAGACCCTGGCAAACAGGATCTCCCTGTCCCTGCCTTTCAGCCGGCTTATTGCCTTTGCCAGGTGGTCGCTCTCCAGCCGGGCCAGCAGCTCTCCGTACCTCTGCCAGTCCCGGAAGATAAAATCTGTATGTTCATTTATATAGGCGCGGTACTGCTCGTCAAAGTCCGTATAGTTGCGCTCCAGCAGATCCTCCTGTGCAAGGTCCATGCCCTGCAGCCGGTATTTCCGTTCCCAGTATTTCTTCCGCGTATTCCCCACTGCCGCCACAAGGTATGCGGTAAAGCGGTTCTGTACGGAATCCGTATGTTTTTCTTTCATCCTTTCGTCCTCCAGTCATTTTCTGCTGCGTTAAGACCGCAGGACCGGAGGCCCCCTGATGGTACAGGCTCCAACTACCCTGGCTGCAAAAGAAAAAGAACCATTATCCGCCCAAAATGCCGGATAACCGTCCTTTTCCCATGATTTTCTGCTTTCCACAAAATAGTAGCGTATTGCGCTACCATAAAGGGGCTGTCGTATCCCATAAAAGAATATGATTTTTTTAACGAAATTCCCCTGCCGATGCCCGGCTTAAGACCATTCCCCAATGTCTGCCATGCGTCCTCTCCCATGGCACAAAAAAGACACCCAAATAAGACTCTGATGAACCATGTTTTTTTGTTCACCAGAAATCTGGGTGTTTAGTAGTTTATTACGCTACTTTTTAGTGCGTCATTGCCATTTTTACTTTTATGGGGTATGGCAATACACTACTATCAGGAGGTGATTAAGATGTCTCTATCAATCAAAG
>CAJTMX010000124.1 GCA_910577235.1 uncultured Acetatifactor sp.
CAGGTAGCGGATCTCCACTTTCTGGGAGATGAACTGCATGGGGACGTCATAGCTTACACAGTCGATGGGGACGGTGGCGTCCTTCCTTACCTTGCGGGTGACGCGGTTTAAAAAGCTCTCTTCCAGCCATTCCCGGGAGCGGGGAAGCCGCACATGTTCCTTTGTGGCCTGATACCTCTCAAACGGGGCACATCCGATCCCGGCGTGGTATCCGGTGTTATATCTGCGGACGTAGTCTTTCAGGAGAGCGTTGAATTCATGCAGGGAATGGATCTTATCGAGGTCAAGCCCGTATAAAAGTTTTTCCCGCATGGTCCTGAAATTTCTTTCCACCTTGGCTTTGGCAGCACCGTCCCGTACGGGGGCATGTAAAAGCACTGTCCCGATGGAACCGCAGATCAGGGAAAGCTGTCTGTCTATATACGGCGAGCCGTTGTCGGTATAAAGTTTGTCCGGAATGCCGTAGGTGGAGACTGCATCCTTAAGGACCTTCTGGAAGCCGTAGGAATTGTCGTTGTAGGACATGCCTGCGCCGACGATCATGCGGGAATGGTCGTCAATGATGACGACAAGATAGACCTTATGGGCTTTTTTGTCCGCCGCATCATTGATGTAACAGAAGTGGCAGGTATCAGCCTGCCACATCCTTCCAAAGGACTCCTCTTCAAAGGCTTTTCTGTCTTTCAGGTTCAGTTCCCGTGAAGATTTCAGGCCGTTGTTCCTTATGAAACGCTGTACGGCGTCCACACTGACACTTGCCGGAATAAAGGCGTCCTGTACAAGGCGGATATGGATCTGGGTGGCATTGAGCCGCGGATATTTCTCTTTCAGGCGGTAGATTTCTTCGATTGCCGTATCCGGCAGTGCGCGGGGGATGCCTTTGTCGGAACGGGTCTTTGGCAGGAGCGCATCGAATCCGCCTTTTTTGTAGAGGTAGTGCCATTTCTGGGGTGTTTTCCAGCTGTATTTCACACATCTGCCGTCGGGTAAAGTAAGCGGGTCTTTTGTGATGCGCATGAAGTATGCTGTATCGCTCCCATCGGGAACAAGCCCCTGCACAAGCGGGGCAATGAGGGCGAAGCGGAACTGGGCGGTCTTTATGGCCGCGTCACAGTCATCCGCCTGTATCTGGTTCTTTTTCTTTTCTTCCATGGTAAAAGCCTCCTTTTTTAGTAGTCGTCTTTATGATAAAGGAGGCAGGCGGAAGAGTCGATTCACAGGTCATGGCACAAAGAGCTGGCATCTGCAGGGCCGAAACGGGGTCTGCTGCAGTTCGCCGGGTTTTTGTGTGACTGGAGGAAGCTGTATGTGGTCAAGCGTAAGAAAGCATCATGGAACCGGTCGTAAGAAGACGTCAGTAATTCCTTCATGAAAGAAATGGTAGAGAGTTCCATGTCACGCAGGATGCCGAGCCACTGTTTCTTATGGATCAGGAAGCGCTTTTTAAAGCGGTAGATGAGGGGCGGGCTGACAAGGTATTTTTCGCAGATGCCGCGGATGGTCAGCCGTCTTGTGAAGAAGTCGGAAAGGATGCGCAGGATCATGGGGAGGGAGTAAGACAGGTAGGGAACGATAAAGTCGGGCAGGAGCGCGTGGGACTTTCCGCAGGTGCACTGCACGCGTGGGATTCTCAGACGGACCACATGGGGCTTTCCATCGGGGAAGGTGACAAGGCTGCGTTCATAGCTGCCCCTTTTATTGCAGGTTCCTTTCGCGCCGCAGTAAGGGCAGACTAAAAGAAACAGGGGGGACTGTTCCAAGGACTGCCGGAGCAGGTCCCTGACAGAAAGGATCGTATTTTTCAGCTTGCAATCAAGGGCATTTAAACGTATCATAGTTTTGAGGATAGGGCATTGCGGTTCTGCATGGGCAGGAGGGCAGGGCTTTATTCATGGAGAGAGGAAGACCGACTTTAGCGGGTGGGCTTCCTCTTTTCTTT
>CAJTMX010000125.1 GCA_910577235.1 uncultured Acetatifactor sp.
TACCGGGCGGATTCCGGACTTGCACCGGTTAGAAACGTGCGCCGCCGGGCGCACAGGCAGACCGCCGCATATGGCGGATGATGGCCATAGTGCGGCGGTTTGTCTTTTGTAGGGTTCCTTTCTTACTATTTCTCTTTGTCATATACCCATATACTTTTAATCTGATTTTCAATCTCGCTGAATGTCCATCTCCTGCCGCTCCTTGCTACGCAGTTAGGATCGATTATCATAAATCCCTCATTATCATACCCATATACGACAATATAATGACCAGATATTGTGAAATCCCCTTTCCCCATAGCACATATGATAATTCCGCCATTATCAAGTACTGCCCTCATATTATTTGCAGTGGAGCTTACGGATAAGACTTTAATGCCATACAGCTTTGGTACATCCTCCATCAAAGCCCATGATGTACCAGTTCCCTCTACATAATATCCATTTTCCGCACTGTAGGCGGCGATACTGTCCGGGGTATGTGTTTCATCCCTGGTCAGATAGAACAATACCATAGACAAACACGTTGGACCGCAGCCTGCCAGCCCAATGCAGCTACCCCCATAGGACTCATACCCCCAGCGCCTGTCCCATTGGAGGAACAGTGGAAATTCCTGCTCTCTTTCGGATGCAGTAATTCCCCCTGTCACTCTGTTCCGGTCAGGATATCCGGAAACAAAATCCGCCATTTCCGGATTATTTGCCAACGCTGCAAGCAGCTCCCCCGGATACTGGGAATGATTTTGATAAATCCCTTCTATCAGGGAGCTTGCCTGCCCCAGCTCACCCAGCCGCTGCAGGACTTCCGCTTCCGTGCGTTCTATAGGCTTGCCAACTTCCCATGTATCAATGCTGCCAATATAATCTACATCATTCAGTTTATCTGGTGGCTGCGCATCTGCGCTGGTCTGTACCCTCCCATATTGCTGTATCTCCAGCCGCTCCAATTCCATCTGCATTTCTTCCAGACGGGCATAGATATTTCTGATACAGAACACAATCACAACCAAAACCGCCACTCTGACTAATAATGATTTCCACCTTATCTGTTGTTTTTTTCTTCTGCTCTCCATCTGCTGCCTGTTCATCCTGACATTTCTGCCACCTGCTACCATCCATGTTCCTCACAATCGTATCTAATTTTCCCCGATGTCTGTGTCGTCTGCGATTTTCCCTTTCTTTAACCGCAGGACGATATCCGCCTGCTCTGCCAGTTCCCTGCTGTGAGTAACTACAACCACACATTTTTCCTGTTCATGAGCCAGTTTCTGAAAAATAGATATAATCTCATTCGCAGTATCCTCGTCCAAATTTCCTGTCGGTTCATCCGCTAACAGGATGGGCGCCTTGCTTGCCAATGCCCTTGCAATGGCTACCCTCTGCTGTTGGCCTCCGGACAACTGCATCACATTTCTTTTCCGCTGCGCCTCATCAATGCCCATCTGCGCCAGCAATTCTTCCGCATCGGCTTTCCCACCTAACTTTACATTTTCAACCGGCGTTAAATAGTCGATCAGATTATAATTTTGAAAGACCAGTGAAACATGATCCTTTCGATGTGCATTTAATCCCCTTTGCAGAATATCCTCTCCTGCAACGCAGACAGTCCCCTCAACCGGCACATCCAGCCCCGCCAGCAAAGATAAAAGCGTTGTTTTTCCTGAACCGCTGGAACCTAAAATGGCATACATAACACCCTTCTTAAATTGGTAAGTTACATGATTCAGAATCGTCTTATCTTTCTGTGATTTATAATAATATGAAACATCCTTTAACTCTAACATACAGCCTCCTTTAGCCCATCTTGCTTAAAATTTCTTTTGGTTTCTGTATTACCACAAATATGCAGGATGATGAAACCGCAGCCAAAATCACACCCAATACAGAACAGGCAGACAGCAGGACTATTTTTCCTGTCACTTCAGTTTTAACACCCATT
>CAJTMX010000126.1 GCA_910577235.1 uncultured Acetatifactor sp.
GGTAGTGTCAAATACTACCTTATTTTTTTGTTACTCAAACCTTGATTTATGGGAGTCTGCAAATAAAAAGAGCAATGACCTCCCTTTTTTGGTATAATGTCTATCGCCAAACAAACATAACCAAAAGGATATTCATTGCTCATGGACATTATACTTTATTTACTCAACATCATTCAATACCTTTATCAAATGAACTGCTGGTTATTTAATTTTATCTGCAGATATATCCCTCTCAAGCAATGGGCTTTTGATGATTCCCATTCCCCAAAATACCAGAAGTTTAAGATTGACGAACTCCCGCTTGTCACCGACTTCCGGCAGGACTGGACTTACAAAGAATTCATCCCCTATGTCGAAAAACGCTACGGCAAGAAGATCCGTCCTGTCAGCCGGCGCTCTGATTGTGACATCCCGGATGACTGCACCTGTCCCCGCTGTGATGCCCCTAAGCCATTTCTTTACAGGAATAACGGTTCCAAAGGCCAGCTTCTCTGCAAGGTCTGTTCAGCGAGGTTTTCTCCTGAGGAAAGCCGCTTCTCCTCTGTAAAACTGCGATGTCCCCACTGTGGGAATACCCTGGTTCCCAAGAAAGACCGGAAACACTTTATCATCCATAAGTGCGTCAATCCCAAATGCCCTTACTACCTCCACAACCTCAAAAAGGTGGATAAGGAAGACCTAAAAGAAGATTACGGCAAAAATAAATATAAGCTCCACTATATCTATCGTGAGTTCACGATGGATTTTTTCAGCATGGACTTAACTACCCTGCCAAACAATGCATCTTCCCTGAAATTCTGTAAGCACAACGCACATGTCATGTCCCTGTGCCTGACCCTCCATGTCAACCTCGGACTCTCCCTTCGCAAAACCTCTCAGGCGTTAAAGGACTTATACAACATTTCCATCTCCCATCAGCAGATCGCCAACTACTGCAAGACTGCCGCCGTCTGCATCAAGCCCTTCATCGATCAGTACCCCTACGAAAAAGGGGACGTGTTCACCGCTGATGAGACCTACATCAAAATCCGTGGCCTCAAAACCTACGTCTGGCTCATCATGGACGCTGCCACTCGCTCCGTCATCGGCTACCAGGTATCCGACAACCGCGGTGTCGGCTCCTGCATCCTCGCCATGCGTATGGCTTTCCAAGGACTTGCAAAGCTGCCTGAAAAGTTCAAGTTCATCGCTGACGGCTACAGCGCCTATCCTCTTGCTGCTATGGAGTTCGCTAAAAAGTTCGGCAAAGCCTTTACCTTCAAGATAACCCAGGTCATCGGACTTACCAACGACGATGCCGTCTCTACGGAACACCGCCCGTTCAAACAGATGATTGAGCGGCTTAACCGCACCTACAAGGCTTCCTATCGCCCTACAAACGGCTTTGACAACATCGACGGCGCCAGCTATGACCTGGCCCTCTGGGTCGCTTATTACAACTTCCTCCGTCCCCACAAGCACAGGAACTACAAAGTCCTCAATGAGGTGGAAATGCTCAAGGGTACCGACAACATGCCCGGCAAATGGCAGCTCCTCATCTTCCTTGGACAACAGACCATCCTGAACATGCAGAAAAACAACACTGCGGCAAGGGAGCGGGGCTGTTGTCAATAGGATCGTGGAATACCGCAACCGCCGCCAGGCGGTGAGGATATGCCGCGAAAGCCTGTTGACATAAAGCCCACGGATTATCCTAGCAGATAGAAAAGGGGCAACTGCGCCCTTTTCCTGCCTTCCGGCGAGGACGGGTCTGGGCAGCGCCCAGCTAAAGGGTCAAGGGACTGGTCCCTTGTGGGGTTTGGGGCAAGGCCCCAAGGTCTTAAACCACCCATATCTGCAGTTTTCAAGGTTCGTTTGAGCCTATTTTTTCGGCCCTGTTTTTTCATAGCCTACTTGACACTACC
>CAJTMX010000127.1 GCA_910577235.1 uncultured Acetatifactor sp.
CCTGCGGCATGGTCATTGACGACACCATGCCCTCCGTCATCGGCTTCCTTGACAAAAATATCCGTATTTCGGTGGATAAGACGCCCATCGTGGACTCCGAGGTGGGAATCAATGCCTCCATCCGTATCGTCAACCAGCAGACTGTCTCAAGGGACAAGCTGATCCGGTCCGGCTCTGCCACGGATGAAATGTTGGACCTCCTGACCTGCTGCATCCGCTACGGCGTGTCCGTCTGCATCGCGGGCAGCACCGGCTCCGGGAAGACCACCGTGATGAGCTGGCTTCTGTCGATGGTGCCCGACAACCGCAGGCTCATCACCATTGAGGAGGGCAGCCGGGAATTTGACCTGATCAAGCGGGATGAGAACGGCCACGCCACGAACAGCGTGGTACACCTGCTCACCCGCCCCCATGAAACCCCGTCGCTGGACATCGACCAGGACCTGCTTTTAGAGCGCGTCCTGCGCAAGCACCCGGATGTCATCGGCGTGGGTGAGATGCGCTCCGCAAAGGAGGCCCTGTCCGTGGCGGAAAGCTCCCGTACCGGGCATACCGTAGTCACCACCATCCACTCCAATTCCTCTGAATCCACTTACCGAAGGATGATGACGCTGGCAAAGCGGAAATACAACATGGCAGACGACATCCTGATGCAGATCATGGTGGAAGCGTATCCGATTGTGGTCTTTACCAAACAGCTTGAGGACGGCAGCCGTAAGATCATGCAGATCATTGAAGGGGAGGATTACCGGGACGGGCAGCTCATCTACCGCCCGCTGTACCAGTACGATGTATCGGACAACCGCACCGATGGGCATGGCAGGATCACCGTCATCGGGAAGCACCGGCGTTTTGGCGGCATTTCCGACACCCTGAAAAAGCGGATGCTGGACAACGGCATCCCTGCCGGGAAGCTGGCACCGTTCCTGACCGTGCCCGCACCGAAAAAAACAACGAAGGGAGGCACACACAATGCAGTGGATACAGATCATCATCTTCCTGCTGGCCGTTAATGGCTTATTTGCCCTGTTTGCCGTCCGTTTCAACGATTTCCTGCATGTGCTTGCAAGTACAAGGAAAAGCAGCCTCCAGGATGATGTGGACGTGATGCTGGGAAAACCGGCAAAGGGCTTTTTTAACCGGGAGACGCTGGAAGTCGAACAGCTCCTTGCGGCTACGGGGCGGGAAGGGCGCTTTACCCTCGTGAAACGTGTCTCCCTCTTTATGTTTGCACTGGGGACCGTGGCAGCGCTGCTCTTGAACAACCCGTTCCTGATCCCGGTACTGGGCGCAGGATTCGCCTTTGCGCCGGTGTGGTATCTCCGCTCCACTGCTGCAGCCTACAAGAAGCACTTAAACGAGGAGCTGGAGACTGCCATCTCCGTCATCACCACCTCTTACCTCAGAAGCGGGGATCTGCCGAAGGCGGTAAAGGAAAACATCCCTTACCTCAACCCTCCGGTAAAATCGCACTTTGAGGCGTTCATCACGGAATCGGAGATGCTGAACGCCAACATGGTCTCCACCATAAACACCCTGAAGATGAAGGTGCCAAACCGCGTCTTCCATGAATGGTGCAATACCCTGATCCAGTGCCAGAGCGACCGCAGCATGAAGAACACCCTGACCTTCACCGTACAGAAGTTCTCCGACCAGCGCATCATCCAGTCGGAACTGGAGGCCATCATCAACGAACCGAAAAAAGAAGCCATCACCATGATGTTCCTTGTCATTGGGAATATCCCGCTCCTGTATGTGCTGAACCACTCATGGTTTGAGACTTTGATGTTCTCCACGCCGGGAAAGGTCACGCTTGCCATCTGCTGCAGCATCGTGCTGTTTTCCTTCACCCGGATCATGCAGCTTTCAAAGCCTATCGAATATAAGGCGTA
>CAJTMX010000128.1 GCA_910577235.1 uncultured Acetatifactor sp.
TCGTTCTGGGGCATGATCCTGATCACGGACTCATACTCCTCCATGCTGCTCCTGCGGTTGATGAAAGAAAGCTGGAAATGGATGGTGCTGTCAAAGTAATTGAGGAAATCGCACCAGTTCTCAAAAATCGCATTCTTGTCCTCATTCTGTGCTAACTGGTAGTTAATGTCATAAAAACGGATTGTCTTGGAATAATATTTATCCTGCACCCGGCAAATCCCATCCTTTGCCATTTCCCTGTAAGGGATAGACTGCTGGGCAGAAATGCGCTTCTCCTTCCTCTTCTTTTCCGCACCCTGCCCACATCCGTTCCTGCCACGTTTGCTGCTGCCCCTGACCGTGCTGTTATCCCCGCTATCCGCAGGGGTTTTACTTTTGTCTTTGCTTTTTGTTCCCATTTTTCCGTCCCCCTTTCCCTGATTCCAAATGTGGTAATTCCTCTCCTGTTTCATACAAATTTTCCACCTCATATCTCCGAATAGCCGGGCGCAGCAGCTTTACCCTGACCATGTTCATCAGTATCTTCTCAAAGGGAAGCCCGTCCTTCTCATACATGGCAAAGAAAAATGCCGGAAGCATGATAAGCACCATACCCGTCGCCGCATTGCTTGTCCCGATATGCCCTTTGGTGAAAAAATAAAAAGGCAGCCCCAGAGCCGCCGCAATCCCAAGGCATACCACCTGTCTTTTCGTCAGGTTGAACATGACCTTGCTCTTTACTTTTGTCAGATCCTTCGGCACACTCACATATGCCATTCCCATACCCGCGGCAGAAATCTCTCCGGCAGGGGAACGCCCTTTTCCGCCGCTTATCCTTTCTTTTCATTTCCCCTTAATGCGCCCCGAAAATGGCTTTTGACAGTCCACCTGTCTTTGTCAGTCCGAAACACAGCACCACCGTATATGCTGCCACCCCGAACAGGGCGGAGTGCATATCCCCCGATATCTGGATGGAGGATACCAGCACGCTGTAGATACCTACGCATATCATCATAAAAAATCCCTGGAACCCGAGGGCAAAAAGCCCTCGGAAGTAGTTGTTCCCTACCTGCCCCCATTCCCTGTTGGACAGGGTGGCAAAAGGGATCGGTGCGACTGATGTATAGAGATAAATCTCAATCATTCTGACAAACAGAATGACGGTAATAATTACTGACATAATCTTCATGCCGAGGCTTACCAGCATGGTCTCAAGGGCAAGCACTGCCAACTCCCCAATCCCCATAGACGACATGGCAGCGTCCATCTGGGTTATCAGGGAATCTACGTTGATGGAAGTCTGCCCGCTGATTGCCCCTCCGGCGGCGCTGACCACATGCTGCCCTACGTCAAACACCGCCATAGTAATCTCAAAGGTGTGTCCTACAAGGTAGACCGCCACCCACATCTTGAAGAAGTATTTGAAGAACATCCATGTATCTATCTCATGCATGTTGTTTTTCTCCGTCAGCATGGTAATCAGTTCATAACACAGCACAAAAGTAATAATCATGCCGGCTATGGGCATGATGACCGAATCCGACAGGTTCCGAATCAGACCAAAAATGTTCCCGTTCCATCCCTGTGGCGTCTGTCCCACCTGTGCGGCGATCTCCCCGGTCTTCTGGTTTACGTCCGTGAACATGGTTGCAAGATTGGAACTTATCATGCCGGAGAGAAGCTCTCGCATCCACTGCTCGATTGCCTCAAAAATGTTATCAAACATGAGCCAAGCTCCTTTCCCGCCTTATCCGAACAGGTTTGCAAGGAGCGGCACCAGCTGTGTGCCGATAAGCGCCACCCCTCCGCCTGCCATAAGCTGTTTTATCCCCAATTAGGTGTAAAAACTCTGCTCGATGGCGGGCGGCGGCGTA
>CAJTMX010000129.1 GCA_910577235.1 uncultured Acetatifactor sp.
CGTCATAGCCCATGTTGTTGGCTATGATGTAATACTCGATGCCGTCCGCATAAAAGGACTCCGGCTCACCGTTGGGGTCCAGGGCAATGGAAACTGCTCCGGGCATCGCCACGGGCGTCTCAAATCCCATCTCCCCATTCTCCTGTGTTTTCTGCAAAGCATAGTGGCAGTTGCAGATATTAAATTTCACTTTATTGTTGTTCTTCATTTCAGACCTCCATTTCATACAAAACTTCATACAGCTTTTCCGACTCTATCCACGTTTCCGATTTCCCGTAGAAGATGCCGTATTTCAGCAGGACTGCCTCTATGGTTTCTTCCAGATCGGGATTTTTTAAGTCAGTGTACAGTTCAATGTCAAGCTGGTTGATTTTGAAATACGCAATCCCGTCCGCCGCGAAATTGGCAGCTTTGGGATATAAAAATACGAGGAAGGGCGGCTCCGGGGATTCGCCCTCCACGAAATGGTCATAGGCAAAGGGCAGCCCCATTTCCTCCATCATCTTCAATACATCATCGTGCTTCATCCTTCCAGCCCCCTTTTGATGCCTTCCTCCAGTTCCCGGATGCCCGCCTGTTCCGCAGGGGCGATATGGGGGAATGCCCGGACCCTCCCGCCGCCACGCTTGGCGTGGCCTTTCTCCAGAAGGTGGGTGAGCTGGTAACGCTTCTTGTTATGCACCACCAGTTCCAGTGCATTGGCGGTCTCTTTCTGCTTTTTCACAGCCCATCCCTTTTTGTACTGCCCCGTCCGAACCGGGGCATTGGCTTTCACTTCCGATTTCACCGTGTTCCCGGCTTTGGTGACGCAGTCCTTCATCACGTCCGTGGCAAGCCCGGCATACTCAATCAGGCCGTCCATGACCGCCTCCGCCATCTGCTCAATGGATACTTTTCTTTCAGACATCATTACCTCTTTTCCAAAGCCGCCCGCAGCTTTATGGTTTTATTCTGGTATTTCACGTTGTCAATGAACGTGATGTTATAGACCTGTCCCCGGAACAGGATACGGAAATGCTCCGTGTCGATGGCGGCGGTTTCGCTGCAATAGCGGATAATGAAAAACACTTCTTTTTCTGCATTAAGCTGCGCCGCCTCCCAATACTCCTTCCCGGAAAGGTTGTTTACATAGGCATGGCAGGTGTAATAATCCTGCCATGATAAAATGTGGTTCCCGGCTTTGTCATTGCCCGCCGCACTTTTCTGAATGATTATTTTATCCTTCCATTCCCCAAGCGCCATCAGAACACCTCTTTCCGTATGCCAAACAGCAGGGAGCGCAGCGTTCCCACCAGCTCCCCGTGGTCTGCCTGCTCCCTGTGTTCATACAGGTAGGCGGCGGCATAGAGGACGGCAATCCGCGCCATAGGAAGATGCGCTTCCAGTTCCGATTTCTCCATCCGTGCCACATCCGCACACAGGTTTTCCCCGGTCTCAATCAATCCCAAAATGAACGAATCTTCATCACTGCTGTCAACACGGAGATACTGTTTCGTTTCCTCCAATGTCAGGACTGCCATCCCTGCCGCCTCCCTTCTTATGATCCTGATGATGCGGAAGCCTTCACCTTCATGGTTTTTACTGCTTCCGAAAGAATCAGCTTGCCGTCCACACGCTGTGAAGCAAGGAATCCCACCTGCCCGGTGGCCGCGAACAGTTCATTCAGACGTTTGAAACTCCTGCCCTGTCTGTCAGCGATCCAGTAATAGGAAAAGTCACCGAACGCCATCACCTTGCTGCCTGCCGCCACTTCCGGCACATAGGAGGAAGTGTGGTAAGGGCGGTT
>CAJTMX010000130.1 GCA_910577235.1 uncultured Acetatifactor sp.
CTGTTTCATGCCTTGACTTTTTGAGCCAGGGTTGTCCGAGCCGTAGCCCTCCAAGAGATTCACCACGCCCCACACGCCAAGACCTGCGCCGAGAGCCACAACAAGGGTCTGTAAAGTGCTGATAGCAGATGCAAAAAATTCCATATAGCCTCCATTTCTCCGGGATATTCCCGGCCATGAAAAAAGCCGCCATTTCTGGCGGCAGGTAACAAACCTCGGGACACTTTGTCCCGAAGCCCTATTTATGCAAAGGCATCCGGATCGTCAATATCGTCATAGTTGAGGATGTCCTCGTCCTCGCTTGTGAGCCCATTGTCCGGCACGGATACCTCATACACCTCGCATATCTCATTGGGCCCGGGCCGCCTTCTGCGGTTAATGAGCCTGTCGAGCTGAAAGGCATTTCCTGTTTTATCGGCCTCAGCCGTGTAGCGGTAGTTGGGGTGCTTTTTCAAATCATACTTGGGGGACAGGAACGGGGGCAGGCCCCGAAGCTGCAAAATGCACTTGTCCCCGGGCATGGTTGCCAGCTCGCTGGGGGTCATAAGCTCCCGGCCCAGCCGCTGGGTGTTCTGGCTGTAGCTTTCCGACTGGCCACGGGAGCGGCTGTCGGTCTGCATACTGATGGTGGCCTTTCCCAGCCAGTTTTCCGATATTTCCTTGATGGTGCTGGCCTCCCGGCCCCCGAGGAATACCACGCTGTCCATGTTGCCGAGGATCGTCTCGGCGTGTTTGTCATAGATGGCCTTACACTGCGCCAACTGCTGGTAGAACAGGGTTAAGCTGATCTCCCGGGAGCGGATCACGGCCACAATCTTTTCAAGCTGGGGCACTTGCCCCGTGTTTGCCGCCTCGTCCCACAGCACCCGCACATGATGGGGCAGGCGGCCGCCGTGAACATTGTCGGCCCGCTCGCACAAAAGGTTGAACATTTGAGAAAATGCCAGAGCCACAAGGAAGTTATAGGTCTGGGTGGTGTCCGAGATAATGAAGAACACTGCCGTTTTCCGATCCCCGATGCGGTCAAGCTCCAGTTCATCATAGGACATAATCTCCCGGAACTGAGGGATGTCAAAGGGGGCCAGCCTTGCCCCGCAGGAAATCAAAATGCTTTTTGCCGTCTTGCCGCTGGCTAATTTGTATTTCTTATACTGCTTGACCGCAAAGCAGTCCGGCTTTCGCTTTTCCAGCCCGGAAAACATATAGTCCACAGCGTTCATAAAATCCTCGTCATCTTCTTTTACTTCCATCCCGGAAATCATATCCACTAAAGTGTTCATGTTCCGATCCTCGGCGGGGCCCTCAAAAATGATATAGGCGATTAAGGCGCAGTAGAGCAAAGTCTCTGATTTTGTCCAGAAGGGGTCGCCCTCCTTGCCTTCGCCCTTGGTGTTGGAAATGAGGGCATCCACAAACTTCAGGATGTCGGCCTCGTTTCGGATATAGGCCAGCGGGTTATAGTGCATGGACTTGGAAAAGTCGATGGAATTAAAAACCTTAACTTTATATCCCTTTTTCTTTTGGAGAAAACAGCCCACCTGGGACAGCACCCCGCCCTTGGGATCGACCACCACGAAAGAGGAATGAGCCTGTAAAAGCTGGGGTGTGAGCCAAAAGCGGGTTTTTCCCGAGCCGGAGGAGCCGATGACACAGCAATTTAAGTTCCGGGCGTTGGCCGGGATTTTGGGCCGGGTATTCATGGTGAGAAACTCCGTCCCGGTGAGAATAACATTGTTTTCAAACTTCGGATCGGCAAAAGGG
>CAJTMX010000131.1 GCA_910577235.1 uncultured Acetatifactor sp.
TCCGGCAGGCGGTTCTCAAAGTGGGCCTTCTTGAGCTGCTCAATGAGTTGGTGGCAGTTGATGTAGTAGGTAGAGAATCGGTGCCGCGCCGCCACCAGGCCCAAAGCGGAGGCCAGATGGGTCTTGCCCACACCGGGCGGCCCGAGGAATACCACGTTTTCCCCGTTCTCCAGGAAACGCATGGTGGCCAGCTCGTCGATCTGGCGCTTGTCGATGGAGGGCTGGAAGGAGAAATCGAAGTCGTCCAGGGTCTTCCTGATGGGGAAGCCGGACATCTGGATTTGCTTCTCATAGGCCCGTTTCCGCTTGGATTTTGCCTCTTCTGAAAAGATATGATCCAAAACGTCCACAATGTTGAGATTCTCCGCCACCGCCCGTTCCAGGTAATTGTCCAGGATTTCCAGGGTGTTCTTCATCTTAAGGCTTTCCAGGTTTTCCCGCAGCCTGTCCATGGTAAATTCACTCATACAGCACCTCGTCATATCTGGACAAATCGGATGGCTTTAGAGGAAAATCAATCACCTTGTCCTGTTCCAGCAGAACATTTTCCGCATCCATGCTCTGCTTTAACGTAAGCCTTCGGTAATGCTGAGGATTGACAACCATGTCCTTCCTTTGATACGATATCCGATGCAGAGCAATCTGCTTCCCCTCATAGTAGGCGGCCAGCATACTGTCGAGGGCCACGACTGCCACATCTTTGCCGATGTACTCCGCTGGCACGGAGTACTGATTTCCGGCGTAGGAGATGAGGCAGTCTTTTTGTACCCGCCTGAGGTTGATTTTGTCGATGATGTACTCACGGGTGAGAGGGCTCAGGCCCTCCTTTTTCAGCCGCTCAAAAGGAATCTCATTAGTGGTGGCGTGAACCTTACCATTGACCTTATTGCACCAGGCCAAGGCCTGTCCATTGAGATCCGCCAGGCTGTTGTACTTGATCCCGACCATGAAATTGTCCCGCACAAACTGCACCGTCCGCTCTACTTTTCCTTTCGTCTGGCCCCGGTATGGACGGCACAGGATGGGCTTGAAACCGTAGAACCCCGCGAAGTCCTCAAACTGCCGGTTCAGCGTGGAGTCCTCCTGTTTCAAAAGCCGCTTGATGACCACCTGCTTCATGTTGTCATACAGAATTTCTTCCGGGTAGCCGCCAAAGTACCGAAACGCGTTCTGATGGCACCGAATCAGCGTGTTTGTACTCATATCTGTGACAAATTCGATGTAACGCATCCGCGAGTACCCCAGTATCATGAGAAAGCAGTACAGCTTTTTCCACTTCCCATCCTCGTACACCAGGTGATCCTCGAAGAATCCCCAGTCCATCTGCCCCTGCTTCCCCGGCATCGTCTCGAACCGTACCGTCGCTTTCTCATTCAAATCCATCTTCCGGCTGCTCACGTACGCCTTGACGATGCTGTAGCCCCCGTCAAACCCCATCTCCCGCAGCTTCTCCAGTATCCGCAGTGCCGAATACGGCGCTTCCTCCAGCCACTCGTCCACGATCTGCTTGTATGGATCCATCTTTGTTGGCTTTGGTTCGCTTAATGTGTACTCCGGCTTCTGCGGCGATTCCGCGTACCGCTTTGCTGTTCGTGGGTCCATGTGGTACTTCCGGCCCAGCTCCACATAGCTCAGCCCTTTTTGTCTGTCGCTTCGGATATCCATCCACTGTGCTCCTTTCATTTCCTGACTCCCTTTCCGGGCTCTTTTTCGCCCTATTGGGAGTCTATCTTTTTTTCGC
>CAJTMX010000132.1 GCA_910577235.1 uncultured Acetatifactor sp.
TGGAAGGGGAGACCTGGCCGATGTGGATATGTCCGTCCGACAGCAGGGTGCGGTGAATTTCAGCGGCTGTGATGCGCGGGTGTTCCTTCATCAGGAAGCGGATCCGGGACTGGAGATCCTGGTCAAGCTTACGGCTTTCTCCTTCATCTTTCCTGCTTTGCGGGAACAGGGCGTCAAATCCCCCCTTTTTATAGGCGCGGTGCCATTTCTCAATGGTGGAGGCACCGACGGTTACGGTTTTCCCCTCCGGGTCCGTATAGGATTTTTCTGCGGCCCGGCGGAAGAACTCATTATTGCTTATGGACGGGTCACTGGTGCCGGACTCCAGCGGGGCGATGACACTGTAACGGAAAAGGGCTGTTTTCTGTTTCTGATCAAAAGTCATGGTGTCACCTCCCGTTCCCTTACGGTAAGGCCGGCAAGGGGGAGAGCCATATGTCCCCACAGATAATAATCGGAACCATCATGTTCGATCCGGCATCTTGCCCAGCGCAGCCTGCCGTACCGGTCATGGATTTTTGCCTCCAGGACTCTGCCGCAGGAGAGCCTGTGGGCTGTCCCGTTCCTGTCAAAAAATCCGTAACGGCCGTCAGGAAGGGGCTCCAGCCGGTACTCCCCGGAGACGGGGCTGCCCAGATAGGCAAGCTCTTCATGGAGCAGTTCCAGGGATTCCAGCAGGTTTTCTGTAAACTCACGCAGAAAAATGTCTTCTGCCGGGTCCATCAGCGGGCGCACTGTCCCTGAAAGCCCCCTGTCCGAATGGAACCCGGCTGCCGCCAGAAGGGAAGCGGCTGCCCTGTCAATGGCGCCAAGGCGTTCAAATACATCATCAAATGTCATCACAATGACCTCCTTCGATTGGTTATGGCATATCCCGCATGCCATTGGTACAATTTTTTCGTACCATGGTACCATCTTAGAGGAATATTCGGAAGAAGTCAGGTCAGGCTGTGTTGGTGCAGGTGAACAGTTTATTCCGGGTCCGGCGAACCTGCATGAACTGCCTGGAATAAATGGAGAGGCAGGGAACGGTCAGGCTGTCCATGATGTTAAGCGCTGCCGACAGGAGCCTCTGCCTCCAGTGCTTTCTGAACTGGCGCAGGATATATTTCACGTTGTTTTCATCTATGAGGTTGTTGTTTTCCAGAACATGCTCCGGATCCTGCCCTTTTTCCACCAGGTCAAGGATCTGCTGCTGGTCATGGAGGGGAACCTGGGAGTAAGGGACAAGGATGGAAGGGATGAGGGCATGGGAGGTCCTGCATTCCGTACAGTATACACGCTGGACAGTAAGCCTGACCAGAACACAGTTGAGCTTAACACAGCGTGTATAGTGGCCATAACGGATAAGGCATCCCTTTTTCCCGCAGGTACATACAGCCTGGTGGAGCTGTATCCCATCCATCATACGGTCATACTCTTTTTGAGAAAAGTCATTGCATTCTTTAAAGATAACTGTTATCATAGTATTGTTAGCAGCACAAAGGGGCATGGCTCCTGGTGCTGTCGGGAGAAAGACAGGGCGACTTTGGTAGGGTGGACCTGTCTTTTTCAATGGACCCTCCTTCTTCAGTAGAATATTCTTCCAATGCTATAAGGTAATGATAACAGAAAGAAACCCCGGTATCAAAGAATTTGACGGAGTAAACGTCATTTTATTTGAGGCCGGGGCTTTATTAAATTTGACGGAAGTATACTGAAGTTGGAAGTAAATAAAATGCGGAATAACA
>CAJTMX010000133.1 GCA_910577235.1 uncultured Acetatifactor sp.
AAACGAATACTTTCAGGCCGGAGAGTTCCGATGAAGTGATGCAGGCATGGGATAAGGCGCTTGCAGAAACGGGAGTAAATCCTTTTCCGATGAACTGCATCTCAACGGCTTTGGTACTGCACGTTGAAAGTGGGCAGCAGGGTTTGAGTTCTACATTTTTGGGTGACAGCATAGGTTCCGCAAAGTCGATGGCTGAAAGGATCATACATAGGCTGGAGAATCCGCTGACCCCGGCAGCGAACCCGGATTTTGCAGGGCAGGAATTGATGTTCTATAAAAAGTTCTTAGAGTTTTTGGGGTAGTGGATTTCCAAAAAGGGAGAAAACCAATAAAGCACAAAGGATAAAAGGGAACCGGCAGGGACAGGCTGGTTCCCTTGTTCCATATCAGTGCGGGGAGGCGGTTTCAGTGGAGAGGATCAGATGCCCGAACCCGAAGTGCGGGCGGCACATCCTTGACATTGAGGAGATGCCGCCGGGCAGGACGGTGCTTGAGATGAAGTGCAGGCGCTGCGGGGAGGTGGTCGAGGTGGGCTTTGGCCCGAAGAAGGTACATAAGAAGAACAGGCGGCAGGGGTAGCCCTGCCATTTTTTTGTATAGGCCGTGATTAGGAATGCGCCCTGTGGGCATACTTACAGTATACATGGTAATTTATGGGAATTACCACTGTAAGGACACCTGCACGGAACCGTTCCGCTGATCATGGTTAGAAATCCAGAAGTGGCTGTGGGAGGGATTGAGAGATGTGCAAAATAAGGTGTCCGCTGTGCCGGAAGAGGATCTGCGATTTAATCGCCATCGCGGAGGGGAGGACAGTAGTCCGTATCAGATGTCCCCACTGCGGTAGGACAGTCAGGCTGGAATGGCTGATACAGACCTCATTGAAAACGAAATAATGTTTACTCGATTGTGCGAGCGGCCAAGTGACGAGCTGCGAAGGGCCGGAGTAAAGCTAGAGACCAATACCTTAGCTTACTCCGGCCTTTTTTACGTTTCAAGGTAGTTTCATATCAAAAAATATAGCGTTTCTGGCTTTACGAAGGCGTAAAGAAAGGAACGCTTTATGTCTGGAAAAATCAATACATTCTGCGTCCTGCCGGGTTCCGGCGGGAGGTCTGAATGAAGATCACCTATGAATTTGTGACAGGGGAAGTCTCCGGGGTGGAGGTGGACGAGCACCTCGGAGGGATGCTGCTGGATTTAGACCGCCAGCAGGACAACAATGACCAGAAGGAGACCCGCCGCCATGTCTCCCTTGACAGCATGGACTACGAAGGGGAGCTGTTTGCCTCGGCGGAGGATACGGAAGGGGAGGCGGTGCGCCGGGAGGATATGGCGCGGCTGTATTCCGCTATGGAGGCTTTATCACCATCCCAAAGGGAGCTGGTGGAGAAGGTCTATTTTGAGGGGCGGAAAATCACGGATATTGCCCGTGAAGAAGGCGTGACCAAGCAGTCCGTCCATGAACGGGTGGAACGGGCATTAAAAAAATTGAAAAAAAATTTTGATTAGACCCCTGACTTTTGCCTTTCCCGTGACCTAATAGTGAGGGCAGTAAAATAAGCGCCCTTAGAAAGAGGTGAAAAGCAGATGAAACACAGCTTGAAGATCAGCTATACAAAAGAGCCCGGTTCCGGCGGTATCGTCTGGTGCAGGACTATACCTTTGCGCGAGCGCCTGCTCCGGCGGCTGTTCGGTGAGATGCGCCGGGTGACGATCATTGTCC
>CAJTMX010000134.1 GCA_910577235.1 uncultured Acetatifactor sp.
GACCTTGACGGGACGAGTGCCAGTATCGAGAACCAGCGGGATATGCTGGAAAAGTTCTGCCAGAAGCAGGGATGGGAGGTTACGGCAGTCTATCAGGACGATGGCTTTACCGGCTTGAACATGGAACGCCCCGACCTGAAACGGATGTTGAAAGCCATTGAGCGGAAACAGGTAAACCTTGTCATTACGAAAGATTTATCAAGGTTAGGACGGAACTACTTGCAGACCGGGCAGCTTATCGAGGACTTCTTCCCAAGGAACGGCGTGCGCTATATCGCCATGAATGACGGTATCGACACCATGCGGGACAACAACGACATTGCGCCCTTCAAAAATATCCTGAACGAGATGTACAGCAAGGATATTTCCAAGAAAGTCCATTCTTCCTATGTGCTGAAGGCGCAGAAAGGCCAGTTCACCGGCTGTATCGCCCCGTTTGGCTACAAGAAAGACCCGGAGGACAAGAACCACCTTCTCATTGACGGGGAAACCGCCCCGGTTGTCCGGCTGATTTTCGGATATGCGCTGGACGGCCACGGCCCCAACTACATCCGGCGCAGGCTGGAGGAAGGAAAGCACCCCTGCCCCACATGGTGGAACCGGAAGCGGGGACACCGGAACATCCGCACCAAATGGGAAAAGAAAGACCCGGAAAACGGGCGGTACGTCTGGGACTTCTCCGTGATTAAGGAAATCCTGATGAACCCCGTCTACACCGGCGCAATCGCTTCCCAAAAGACCGAGTACCGCTTTAAAATCGGCACTATCCGGGATAAGAAGCCGGAGGACTGGATTGTGGTGGAGGGGACGCATGAGCCGCTGGTGGACAAAAAGGACTTTGCGATTGTGCAGGAAAAACTGAAATCCCGCCAGCGACCGGGCAAATCCGGGGAAATCAACCTCTTTGCAGGGCTGATAAAATGCGGGGAGTGCGGAAAGGCTCTCACCATCCGCACCACGCATGAGAAGTTCCCGAAGCGGATTTTCTCCTGCAAGACCTATAATGCCTATGGGAAGCAGCACTGCACACAGCACCGGGTTGAATTTGACACGCTCTATTCTCTTGTGCTGAACAAAATCCGGGAGTGCGCCGCCGCTGCCCTGACAGACAGTGAAGCAGTAGCCGGACGGCTGACCGATACCTGCCATGCCAGGCAGAAAGACCAGCGGGAAGCGATGGAGCGCACCCTTGCCAAAGACGAAGAACGGATTGAAATGCTGGAAAAAATGGTGCTTCGGCTCTATGAGGACATGGTAGCCGGACGAATCACAGAAGCAAACTTCAATCTCCTGCTGGAAAAGACACAGAAGGAACAGGCGGAATTAAAAGCCAAGGTTGAGGAAGGCCGGAAACGCCTTGCCGATGAAATCCGGCTTGCCGTGGACGCAAGGCAGTGGGTGGAATCCATACAGGAATACCGGGACATCACCGAGCTGGACGCTTCCACCCTGAACCGCCTGATTAAAGAAATCGTTGTCCATGAAACCATAGACAGCGACAAAACAAGACACATTTCTATCGAAATTCATTTTAATCTCAAACCCATACCGGAAGTGGAGCAGGTCACAGGCTGACCGCTCCCCTGCTCCGGGGGATTCTTTAAAAACTCCATATATATTTCTTGACGTGCCGCCGCCCGCCAGAAAGCTGTATTGTTCCTACTAATTGGGGATAACACAGCTTATGGCGGGCGG
>CAJTMX010000135.1 GCA_910577235.1 uncultured Acetatifactor sp.
ACCGCCTTATCCATGCAACAACCCCCGAAATAATCAGGAAATATCTCAAAAAGTTGAGGCATCGGTAGTTTGTGTGGGTAGCTCAACGGCCCGGGAGAGTCGGATGAAGTTCAGAGCAGGAGAGCATGACCATAGCTACCATATTGTCCACATTGCGGAAGCCAAAGGCAGTGCGGATGATGAGTTTGATCTTGTTGTTAGTCGCCTCGGAGCGAGCATTAGACAGCTTGAACCTTGCGGCGGCAACGATGGCCGAGAAGTGACGCTTGATTTTCCTGCGTAGTTCCCGAAACGTAGGAATCCTGCACCGCTGCGCCCAAGCCAACCACTTGGTAAGCGCACCGGCGATCTCATCAGGCCCAGCTTTGAGAGCCAGACGCAGATTCTCTTTGAGCAGGTAGGCCCGGTAGAGCGTGGGGTTTGCCTTGGTGAGGAACTGCAGCTGGGCCTGCTGGTTTTCAGACAAGCGCTCCGGGTTTTTGAGCAGGGCATAACGAAGGTTCTTCACGGATTTCGCCTGCTTTTTCTCCGGCGCAGTCTCGCCCTTTGCAGGGCGTCCCGGCTTGCGCTTAGGCTGGCTTTTTGCCTGCTGGTGAGCCTCAGCCCATGCTTCACGGCGCACCTGATCCAAGGCATCTGTCGCCCAGGAAACCACATGGAAGGGGTCGATGCACCGCTGGGCGTTGGGGCAGTATTCCTCCACACAGGAGGCAATCCACCTGGCTCCATCCGCTGACACGCAGCGGATAGAGGCCCTTTGCTCCTCGCTGAGCAGCTCAAAAAATTGGGAGAGGACGTCCTTCCCATACCCAGGAGCGCACCAGATGACGCTGGACTTGTCGTGGTTGATGACCACCGTCATATATTTGTGGCCTTTCTTGTAGCTGGTCTCGTCAATGCCGATATTGACCAGCCCGTTGAAACGGGACGAGCGGCTTTCCTCCATCTCCTGGTACACACGCTTGCAGATGCCGCCTACCGTATGCCATTCCACCCGCATAAACTCCGAGACAGCGCTGCGGGAGGCATGTACGCTAAGCCATGCAGCCGTCTCCTCAAAGCTCTTAGTAAACCGGCTGCCGTGCCTTGCCCAAGGTACGGCGGCTGTTACTACCCTGTGTTTCGGACAGCATACACGAGGCGATTCCGCCTCAACATACATTTTTTCGGCACCCATATCCAGACACCGCCAACGCCGCTTTCCACGGCCTTTGTCATACAACGGCGCTTTGCGGCGGCATATTCCACACCGGCACTTCTCCCGCCTGGTTGGGTGCACGGACAGTATTATCTCGTTCATCTCGGCGTGGCTGATGATGTCCTCCAGGACAAATCCTGCTCCTCCGATGATGTGCTCAACAAGTTCCTTGGCTCGCATTTTGAGGCCCTCTTCCATGATTCTTTGTCTGTCAACAAAATCATAGTCGATTCCCCTGTGCTGCCAAGCGCTTGTTCAGTTTTCTTTACCCACACATTCTACCGATGAGCCGTAAAAATCCATACTCCTTTCCTTCTGCAAATGGTGGAGCGATGACAACGGAAACAGTATATTCTGCCTTCAATAGAGCATGGTCCCACGCAGATTTAGCGGGGAAGTATCCTGGAAAAGTCCGCGTGTATGATCTCAGGCATCGTTTTGCTTCGGCTTGTCTGAACCGCTGGCTCGATGATGGAGAAAATTTGATGGC
>CAJTMX010000136.1 GCA_910577235.1 uncultured Acetatifactor sp.
TATCGGCACTACACCCCTTTCCCGTTACCAGCAGACCCGCGCTTCCATACGGACACCTGCGTCCAGGGAATGGCTGGAGGAATGTTTCCTGAACCGCATTACAAGGAAAGTGAATAAGGATTCTACCGTCTCCATCGACAAGGTATCCTATGATGTCCCTATGCAGTTTATCTCATCAAAAGTGGAGATCCGCTTCCTCCCGGATGACATGTCCTCCGCCTTCATCCTTTACGAAGGAGTGCATTATCCCATCCGCCCTACGGATAAGAATGAGAACTGCAGGACGAAGCGCAACAATACACCTGGCATCGACTACTCAAAGTTAGGGGGTGGCTGTTGATGTTCCGTTCTTACTATGGATTGTCTTTCAATCCTTTTGACAAACAGATGGCCCGGGAAAAAGACCGTTTCCTTTCCAGGGACATCTCTGAGATGCTCTCCCGGCTGGATTACCTCAAGGATACCAGGGGCATTGGTCTGTTCACGGCACGCCCGGGCATGGGGAAGTCTTTTGGACTCCGCTGTTTTGCAAAGGGGCTCAACCCGAACCTTTACCATATGGAGTACCTCTGTCTTTCCACCGTAAGCGTCATGGAGTTCTACCGCCAGCTCTGCTCTGTACTGGGAGTAGAACCTGGAGGCGGCAAACCCGGGATGTTCCGGGCCATACAGGAGCAGATCCTCTACCTTTACCGGGAAAAGAAGCAGCCCCTTCTTCTGGCCGTTGACGAGGCCCAGTACCTCTCCACAGGCATCCTGGAGGACATTAAGATGCTCATGAACTACGGCTATGACTCCCTGAACTGCTTTACGCTCATCCTGTGCGGGGAACCGCACCTGAACAATACCCTGCGCAAGCCGGTCCACGAAGCCCTGCGCCAGAGGATCACCGTGCATTACAACTTTACTGGTCTCACAGATTCAGAAGTGGCGCAGTATGTACTCCACAAGGTCTCCTGTGCGGGAGGCTCTGCCTCCATCATAGAGCAGGCCGCCCTTTCCGCTGTCCACAGCCATTCCCAGGGGAATCCGCGCCTGGTGGATAACCTGATGACAAATGCCCTTACCCTTGGCGCACAGATGGAGAAGAAAGCAATTGACACGGAAGTCATACTTGCCTCCGTCAGCAGCCAGAATCTTGGATAGGGGGTGCTATTTTTGGAATACAGCTGTTTTTTCAGGGATGGTTCCCGCATAGAAACCTGGACAGGGGAGATTATCCTGCTGCGATGGCGGCCTGGATGGTATGAAGCTGAGATGAATGGACGGGGGACATACTTCCACATCCTGGCCGGAGTGCATAAATACGGAAACTACCTGTGCATCCCGAACCATGATGTGGGATGTGAACTATCCGATTTTTCTGATATTTTCTGGAATGAGGGGCGGATCAGCAATCTAATGCGGAAGGTAGATGCCGTAACTGTTGCTGCCGGTTTGGCTTATCTGCCGACTCTGGCTGACAAACAATAAAAAATCCAAATACATCATGTGGCTATGGATCTCATAATGGGATTCATGGCCTTTCGATTTCGAAAGAAAAGCTATACCAACAGCGTGCTGCATTTTCGGCGGTATTATGCATTTGTAGACAGCGCTGCGCAGTCAATGCGAAAAAGGTTGGAAAAATAATTTGCCGTTTATGTCTCCCTCAATTCGCCGTCCAACA
>CAJTMX010000137.1 GCA_910577235.1 uncultured Acetatifactor sp.
GAGCAGCGTGGACTTGTTTTAGGAGCCGTGGATTATATTACAAAGCCATACATTCCCCTGATCGTTAAGGCAAGGGTCAACACACATATCAAACTCTACAAATATCGCAGACAGATTGAGCAGCAATCCATGACCGACCAACTGACAGGAATTGCCAACCGGCGTCGGTATGAACAATACAGCGCGACAAAATGGAGAGAAGCGATCCGCCTGCACGTTCCGTTCTCCATCTGTATGTTTGATATTGACCGCTTCAAAGTGTATAACGATACCTTTGGCCATCCTGCCGGAGATAAGGTGATCGCTTCCGTTGCTCAGACAGCGGCGTCCTATTTGAAACGCAGTACGGATTTTCTTGCCCGCTATGGCGGCGAGGAATTTGTGGCATTGTCCCTGGGCGACAGTTCGCAGCAGATTTTTGAACACTTGAAGAAAATCCGACAGGCAGTAGAAAACCTGCACATCCCCCATGATCCGTCTGTGGCTGAATGGGTCACGGTCAGTGTCGGAGGGGTCACGATTGTTCCTGATACGGAAAGCGCCTATGATTTTTACTTAAAAATCGCGGACACCATGCTGTACGATGCAAAGAAAAACGGCCGGAACCGGGTCGTTTGGGCCGATGAAAGGCTGAAACAGTTGTGGGAAAAAAGGTAGTCTGACTGACATCAAAATATCAATTCATATGGGAGGTATATTGTGAGCTTATTGGAGCTTTTCAGAAAAAGGGCAAAAGAACGGCCACCTCAAGAGGATAAAGATACAAATGGCACAGAAGAACTCGATATTTATTCGGGTATGCGGGTGGAAGTAACAACCGCCGCAGGACAGATACTCTTTGTGGCAAAGCTGATGGGCCTGCATGGGGACAAGGCGGAGCTGCACCAATATTCGGAGGCCGCGATTGTCAAGGATGTTGAAACCATCCATGCCAGGATCAGAGGATATAGCGACTATGAGCGCAAAGCGGTCTATATGGAGGGCATAATTACACCCGGCCCCAAGCATATATGGCAAGTGGAGGAGCTGACCATCGTCCGCGTGGGAAATGACCGTGCCTTTTTCCGCCTGACCACAAACCTTGACGCCACCGCCACCATGTTCAGCGGATTGGCAATGGGAGAAAAGCCCTGCAAGCTGCTGAACATCAGTGTGGGCGGGGCCAGCGTCAGCTCGGAGTACAGATACCACAAGGGAGACAAATTTCTGCTGAAGGTCAGGCTGTTGGAGGACAGGCCGGAATCGGTCATGTTCAGCCAAATCGTGCGCGTTGTAGAAAAGGACGAGGGAAAATTCGAGTACGGGTGCCGATTTTTGGAATTGACCGAAGTCGATCAGGAACAAATAACACGGAATATTTTTGCAGCCCAGCGCCAAAAAAGGGGACGTTCCTAAACATTCGTGAAAACATAAAGGAGAGTAGAAAATGAGTATGTTCTATCGCCATAATCGCGGCGGCAAGCGGCTCCAAAGAAAACCAAAGTCTGAAAGCAGTTCAGGAGCACGGCTTGCCGCGCTCCTTTTGTGCTTGTCCATGCTGATGGGCTTCCTCCCCGCGCTGGCATCTGCGGCAGACGATGAGGAAAAACTTTCCAGCATTGTGACGTTTGAAAGCATTTCCCTTCACTACGCTGGTGCTGGCGGTCAGCCGGAGG
>CAJTMX010000138.1 GCA_910577235.1 uncultured Acetatifactor sp.
GCTAGGGTAAAGTTTTTGTAGGAAAAAGAATAGAAGAAATAGGAAAGCACCTTTTTCTGTGATAGGATTTGATTGACGAGAAAAAATCCAAAGAAAGAGGTGCTTCCATGATTAAAAGTATACAACAGTTTCAGACAGAAGGGGTAAAAAAGTTAGAAAAAGTTTTTAACGGTTATGCGTCAGACCTGACAAAGGTGGCGGAGATGGTAATGGGAGTGACGGACAGTGTCATCGGACTGGGGCTGTCCATGATCGCAGAGGAATGGGAGTTCTATGACACCCTGCTCCATGACAGGAAGGAACTGCGACCAGGGTGGCAGGTAGTCCGCAGGGATAAAGTGACAAAACTGACATCCCTTGGCGAAGTGACCTATAAAAAGACTTACTTTCATGATCCCCGGACAGGGGAGAGATGCTACCTGTTAGACCGGCTGATGGGATTTGATCCCGGAGAGCGGCTGACAGAGGACGCCGTGGCAAGGATCTATGAGGAAGCGGCAGACAGCAGTTACCGGAAAGGCGGTATGAATGCCAGTATAAGCCGTGTATCGGTAAGCAAGGAAACCGTGATGGAGAAACTGCATGGTCTGCAGTTCCCCAAAACGGAACAGCAGAAGGAAAAGAGACAGGTAAAGACGCTGTACATTGATGCGGATGAGGATCATGTGGCACTACAGTATCTGGAAAAAAAGGGAGATACAAGAGGTGCCCTGAAACATACCTTCATGCCAAAACTGGTTTATGTTTATGAAGGCATACAGACGGAAGGTGACAGACATGAACTGGTGGGCGTGAAATACTTTGGCGGCGGATATGAAGGGACTACGGGAACGGAAGAGCTATGGAAAGAGGTGTATGGCTATATAGCGGAAAGCTATGATGAAGAAGTCCTTGCACGTATCTATGTGAACGGGGACGGGGCAGAATGGATCAAGGCAGGTGCAAAGGTGCATGCCAGAGCGAAGTTTGTACTGGACAGATACCATATGCATAAATACATCATAGCGGCGACCTCCCATCTGGGAGACAGCGCACAGGATGCCCGCAGTGAGATCTGGCACAGCATAAACGGGAAGAGGAAGAAGGAGGCGGAGGAAGTCTTTGACAGGATCACAGGCGTGACACAGACAGAGAGTAAAAAGAAAGCGGTAGAGACAGCAAAGGGGTATATACTGGGGCACTGGGCAGCCATCATGAACGGGGTACGCAACAGGAAGGATAACATCCACTGCAGCGCAGAGGGGCATATCAGCCATATCTATGCGGACAGGATGAGTTCAAGGCCGCTGGGGTGGTCAAAGACAGGTGCGGATAAGATGGCGCGTCTGAGGGTATATAAAAAGAATGGGGGAGATATGCTGGAGCTTGTGAGATATCAGAAGCAGGAACACCCCATGGCGGCGGGAATGGAAGAAGTGATATGTTCAGCAGAAGAAGTATTAAGGAGTGAACGGAAGAACCGGAAAGTGAAGGGAACACTGGCGGATCTGCCAGTATACACGATACCCTATACGCAGATCAGAAAAATCGCAGCCCTAAAGAATCATATCTGGGGCTTGTAGGGAGAAAAAGAATCAGGTATAGTAAAGAAGGTCGATCAGTCTGACCGGATCAAGGGGCTATTCTGTCTGTCCTGTTCCTACAATAAACTTAC
>CAJTMX010000139.1 GCA_910577235.1 uncultured Acetatifactor sp.
CCGGCAGGCCGAGGAAGTTCTGCTCAGAGAGATGCCGGAGGCAGTGGTGGAAAGCACATCCGCAGGAGGGGAACAGGAAAGCCATTGTCACAAAGAAATGTGAATGCTGCGGCAGGGAGTTTTCCTTTTACCGGAGCAGGAAACCGAAGTATTGCAGCTATGACTGCTACATCAAGGCAAGGTTCTGGAGGGATTAGAGAATGGAGTTTAAGAAGATCAGGATTGCCGACCTTATCCCGGCATCCTACAATCCGAGGAAAAAGCTGAAAAAGGGTGACAGGGAATATGAGAAGATCAGAAACTCCATCACGGAGTTCGGCTATGTGGAGCCGGTGATCGTCAACTCAGACATGACCATCGTGGCGGGGCACCAACGTGCCACAGTCCTCACGGATTTAGGCTATGAGGAGATCGACTGCATCGTCATTGACATTGACAAGCAGAAGGAGAAGGCGCTGAACATCGCCCTCAATAAGATCACGGGCGAATGGAACAAGGAGCTGCTGGCTGACCTTATCGCCGACCTGCAGGATTCGGATTTTGATGTGTCCTTCACCGGCTTTGAGCCGCCGGAGATCGAGCAGCTATTCAATTCCGTCCACGATAAGAAAGTGACCGAGGATGACTTTGACATTGATGCGGAACTGGAAAAGCCCGCCGTGGCAAAGATGGGTGATGTGTGGACGCTTGGGCGGCACAGGCTGGTGGTAGGCGATTCCACCCTGCCGGAGACATACGATGTGCTGATGGCAGGGGCGAAAGCGAACCTTGTGGTGACGGACCCTCCGTACAATGCAAATTATGAGGGGAGCGCCGGGAAGATCAAGAATGACAACATGCCGGACAAGGAATTTTACCAGTTCCTTTTCGCCGCATTCGTAAATATGGAGCAGCACATGGAGGGCGATGCCTCTATCTATGTGTTCCATGCCGACACCGAGGGCTTAAATTTCCGTAGCGCGTTCAAGGCGGCGGGATTCTACCTTTCCGGGTGCTGCATCTGGAAAAAACAGAGCCTCGTTCTTGGACGGAGCCCCTACCAGTGGCAGCATGAGCCGTGCCTGTTCGGATGGAAGAAGGGCGGGAAGCACAACTGGTATTCCGACAGGAAGCAGACCACCATATGGGAGTTTGACCGCCCGAAGAAAAGCGAGACCCATCCAACCCCAAAGCCAGTGGGATTAATTGCATATCCCATCAAGAATTCGAGCATGAGCAACTGCATTGTACTGGACCCTTTCGGCGGCTCCGGCTCCACGCTGATCGCCTGCGAGCAGACGAACCGCATCTGTTACACCATAGAGCTGGATGAGAAATATGCGGATGTGATAGTGAACCGCTATATCGAACAGGCTGGCTCTGCGGAAAATGTATTTGTGGAGAGGGATGGCGTGAAAATCCCTTATGCGGAACTGACGGAGGTGAAAGAAAATGAGTGACAGGGAATTATTGATTGAGGTATTCCGCAGGATACACAGTCTTGGAGGGTGTGACGCATCGGAATCATTCAGCCGGGGATGGGATGCGGCAGTGGATTCCTGTGAGGATGTGGTGACGGAACTGGCGGGCATCACCTGTGATGACTTGGACGGGGGTGGCTCTGATGGATGAGAATGGGAAACTGACGCTGGGCAGC
>CAJTMX010000140.1 GCA_910577235.1 uncultured Acetatifactor sp.
GGTCATTGTTCCTGTTCTTAAATAATGCAAGCATATCGTTATCCTCCTTTATGCGACCTGGTAGTTCAGGCGGTATACGCCGTTCCCGCAGGCAGTGTACTGGTCTTTGTGTTCATAGATGGTTGCGCGGATGCGCTCCCGGAAATGTTCATTTTTCTTTGCCTTCGGATGCCCCTGCAGCTTATCGTACAGATCAGTCAGCGCCATCCTGCCGCCAACGCTCTCAAGGGTCATGCGGATCAGGTGGTGCCACGTCAGGGCGGTCAGGTCTGTGTCCGCCACGGAGAAGGTGCTGTCCTTTGCAAAATGGAAAGGCACTAAAAGGGCATCCTTCTTGTGCAGCAGGAGCAGGTATTCTGTCACGATGGGGATGAAGGGCTTCTGGTATCTCCGGCTGTCGGAAACGCAGTTGAACTGCCCCTTTACCAGGAAGGATTCAAAATCCCCCATCCGCATCATGTCGTTCTGTATGGAATAGAACCTGCCCTGCATCCGGATGTCGCCCACAAGCACAGCCATGCGGCCGTCTTTCCTGAGCGCCATATAGAACTTCCGGATGCAGAGGTTTAACTTTTCCAGAAAATCATTGTAATTTTCGCACCGGGACAGGTCATCCGGGTGGGGCTTTCCCCACATGTTCCCGGAATACTGGATGATATTGTGGTAGGGCGGGTGGAAAAATACCAGGTCAGCCGAGTCCTCCACATCATTTTTCAGTGCATTCCATCCGCCCCTGCCCGCAGAAGGGGCAGGATTTAAGTCATAGAGGATGGATTTTACGCCGTTTTTGTCTGCGGCAGCCTTGCTGGTGCCTGAGCCGGACATGGGATCGAGCAGTACAAACTGCGAGGTGTCCTTCCCATAATAGCGTTTGGTGTCAAGGATATAGCGCAGGATGGAGGATACCACCTCTGGGGAGCAGTTGCCCCGCCACTGGCTGTTCCCGCCGTTTCCACGGTCAGGAAACGCCATGAAGGAGGTCAGTTCCTTCCCAACGCGTTTCCTTAGATTTTCCGTCCCCAGTTCCTGTGCGATGCCCTGCCAGTCTGGTCCAAATTCCTTCTCCAGGATGGCGGCTGCGCGTTTTAACATTTCTTCTTTCATCACGCCACCTCCGCAAGCTGTTTCTGCGCGAACACGGTGATGCGCCCGCTGTAGTCAAGGGAACTGCCATCCCGGAAAAGGAGGCAGGCAGATTTTAAGGTAAGCGGAAGGTAGCTCTCATCTTTGATATAAAAATATTCTGTGTATACTTCCGTCAGATAAGTGTCAGAATGCCGGGCGGCAAAAAAACCATAAGTAAGGTCAGAGGCATTCAGCCCCAGCGCCCGGTATTCGTCCATATAAACCTGCGGTTCAAAATCTTTTACCAGTGCATTCAGCCGGATGATGTTCCCGGCACTGCCTTCCACACCGCCTTCCGTGATATTGAAATCCAGCGGCAGCTCCTTCCCTTCTATTAAGAAGGTCACGGTGCCTACCGACAGGAAGGTATCCTTTGGGCGTGCAATGGGAATAAGGCTCTCATACTGCAGCTCCATTCCATATATTCCATTCATGTAATCAACCCTCCTCTGCTTAAAAATCCATTTCCGTAAGGCGCATCCTCATGCGGCGGAACCGCCCGTTGATGC
>CAJTMX010000141.1 GCA_910577235.1 uncultured Acetatifactor sp.
CTTAGAGTAAAATTATAGTTGGCAAAAAAATAAGGGAAGAAGGAAATCTCCCTCTTCCCAATCATACAGAATTAGCTTATTGTTTAATTGTCCAGAAAAAACATAAGGAGTCTGTATGATGAAAACAATGATAACCGAAACCGGAGTCACTTTCAAGGAGTTAGAGAAAAATATTTATTCCTGGGTCTGCCAGATCGGATGCGAGTTTACCAAAGAGTTCCTCGAAAGGTATGACCGGATGCTGATGCAGGAGCGGGACAGGAAAAAATACAGGCATAAAGGAACCCGCCAGACGACAATAAAAACAGTATACGGGGAAGTGACCTACCGGAGGGCAGTGTATGAAGTAACGGAGGAAGACGGATGCAGGAAGTATGTGTACCTGCTGGATGAAGCCCTGCAGCTGGACAATGTCGGGCTCATCTCCACAAACATGGCAGAACTGCTGGTAAAGGGGATCACGGAGCTGTCCTACCGGGAGTGTGCGGCAAAGGTCAGTGAAATGACCGGGCAGACCATCAGCGCCACGGGGGTATGGAACGTCATACAGGCGCTGGGTGAAAAAGTCTGTGAAGAGGAGGCACAGCTCGTAGAGGAACACAAAAAAGGGCACATACGGGGAGAAAAAGAGGTCCCGGTACTGTTCGAGGAAGCGGACGGCGTGTATGTGAGGCTGCAGGGAAAAGACAGGAAAAGAAGCAGGCAGGGAAAGGCGGAGGTGAAGGTCGGGATTGCCTACGACGGGTGGAAACAGACGGGGAAAGGGCGCTATGAACTGCCGGACAAGGTAGTCGTTGCAGGATTCGAGGGGGCAAAAAAATTCCACGAATACCGGGAGGCTGCGATAGCGGAGAAATATAACCTGGATGAAGTAAATGAACGTATCCTGAATGCGGACGGGGCATCCTGGATCAGGAAAGTAAAGGATAAAAGCACCCGTTTCCAGCTGGACCCCTTCCACCGGAACAAAGCCGTGAGGGAGAAAATCCATGATACAAAAGCAGCCGGGGACATCATGGGACTGCTGGAGGAGGAAAAAACCGGGGAACTGTTTGATTATCTTGAAGCCTACACAAACAGTCTGAGCGAAGACAGGGAAATAGAGGATGCAAAAGAATTGCTCCGCTATTACAGAGCCAATGAGACCGGGCTGCTGCCTTACCAGTCCCGGGGACTAAAGCTGCCGGAGCATCCGGAGGGGTTGGAATACCGGAACATGGGGACGATGGAAAACCATGTGTGGAGCGTAATAGCGAGACGGATGAAGCATAACCATACGAGCTGGAGCCGCCGTGGAGGGAACCACCTGGTGAAGATACTGGCGAAGAAATGCAGCGGGAAGCTGCATGAAGTGACAGAGAAGTTAAAACGTCCTGTATTTGAAGAGGAAAAAGTGGAGGAACTGTATGGGGAAATACTGATGTCGGCGAAAGCGCCGAAGAAAGACGGGAAGGGATATGAATATCCGGTCATCGGGCACATGGTAGGACTGGAAGGAAAGATATGTGGAAACCGTAAGAAGCTGCTTAGGATGGCAGGATTTTAACCGTCAAACCAAAGCAGGCATGGATATAGATAACATAAGAAAATCTGTACGGAAAAAAATTGCCAACGATTACTTGACAGTAAC
>CAJTMX010000142.1 GCA_910577235.1 uncultured Acetatifactor sp.
TTGAAACAGAATTAGCGGTGAGGTCGGCCACCAGCTTTAACTGCTTTTGCCGTTCTGCGTCCAATTCTTCAATGCGACTATTGGCGTACTGCAACAAGAGAGGGTTTGCCCCGGTCAGCGTGTCAATCAGCTTTTCAATCTCGCCTTCGATTTTGGCGAGTTTGGCGCGGGCGGCGGTGAGCTTTGGATTGTAGCCCTCCACCTTGCCACCCCTCAACGTCTGAAATTCCCGCATCTTCTTTACCATTTCATCATACACTGATTTTTCCAGCTCATGCCGTGTCAGCGTTCCGGGCCCCGGACAGCTTTTGTTTTCCATGCGCTGTTTACACCTCATGTACGTTACCCCATTTGCGGCGTTTAGGCTTGCTAAAGCATATCCGCAGCACCCACACTTGATTTTCCCGGCCAGCCATGTATTATGGCATTTCCGGCCATTCTGAAACGTGGTGTTTTGGGATAGCTTGTGCTGGACGTTCAGCCAGAGCGCCGAGGGGATACGGCCCTTGTGGGGAGCGATAACAAGAATATTTTCCTCCCCCTCCCGGCCTTGGTATAAGTAACAGCTATAATCGCCCGTGAACAATTCCGGGGGGCTTTCGATTTTCGCGCCCTGGGCCTTGAAGTGTTCGTAAATATCCATATCGGCCTGGACGTAAACCGGGTTCCGCAGGAGCTGCGCCAAAAATCCCCGTTTCAGCGTTTTTCCGTACACTTGAATTTCATTCTCGGTGAAATACCGGGTAATATCGCCGTAGGAGGTTTCGGGCTCCGCATACATTTCGTACATCAATTCGGCGTATTCCATCTCGGCGGTTTCAATCAGCCGCTTTGTTTTGATACCGTCCATCACGATGGGCTCCGTATCAAAACCGTATGGAGCGCGGCCCCGCATATAGTAGCCCTTGGCACACCGGGAGTAAAAGGCGTCCGTCACGCGCATCTGGATGCTTTCCCGTTCCAGTTGGGCGAACACGATGCAGATATTGAGCATCGCCCGGCCCATCGGGGTTGACGTATCAAATTTTTCGGTGCAGGAAACAAATTCCACGTTGAACTGCTTAAACAGCTCCATCAGCTTTGCGAAATCCACAATGGAGCGGCTGATCCTGTCCAGACGGTAGACAATCACCCGCCGGATAAGCCCGGTTCTGATGTCTTTCAAGAGCCGCTGGAAATCGGGCCGTTCAATGTTTTTGCCGGAGTACCCTTTATCCTTGTATTCTTTCGCCTCACCGCCCTTTAGTTCGTAACGGCAAAATTCAAATTGACTTTCAATGCTGATACTGTCCTTTTTGTCAATCGACTGCCGCCCATAAATCGCATCTATTCTATTATCCATAATTAGCTCCCTTCCGTTAAACGGGAGCCAACCTACAATTATATTATACCTCGGGCGGCCCCATATCACAAGGATGTCGATGGGTTACGCGCGCTGTCCGGCGTACTTGCTGAACACGTCAAACAGCTTTTGCTCTACCTCACGCTTGCGCTGTTCCCGTTCCTTTGGGGGGAGAATGGGGGTAAGGTTTTTGATGGTGATTGTCCGCTCTCCCATAACAACGGTTTTGACTTCGCTTTGATACTTTGGCTGTGTTTGCATGAACTCCCTCCCATTTCATAAAATTT
>CAJTMX010000143.1 GCA_910577235.1 uncultured Acetatifactor sp.
CTTTGCCTTGTGATACTGGATTGATACTATTCGTTTCAACCCGGTCACACAAGAGAATGATTGCAAAGGGCAAGCGAACCGCCCTGCTGAACGACAAATTCAGCAGGGCGGTTTTGCTTGCCCTATTTTTCTTTTCTCCAAGGAACATAATTGTCAAACCGTTTGCTGTCATCACAAGTAATCGGCCAGTTGATTTTCCATTCAAAGTATTCTTCCCTGGTAATCTCCCCGGCGTGTAGCTCCTGCTGGCGCAAGAGCCATTCCCTCATAAACTCGTCCACAAGGCCATAGTTGAAGTAGATACCCACGGGAGGTTGAGCGGGCCAGTCGTCCGTGTCATTGTAGCGGACGGCGGTATCATCGGAGGCCCCCGTCTTGCCGGGGTTGCGGACAAGCTGAAACAAGCGGATGGAGCCGGGGCTGTCCTCGTCCAGCCAGAAGAACGTCCGCATGAAGTCCTCGGCACAGCCGGGTTGAACCGTATAGAAGTTCTGACGGTCTACCCGCAGGGCCTGGGCAATCTTGTCCAGCAGCTCCCTCTTTGGCACACGGTAATTCGTTTCGTACTGGGCAATACGGTTATCCGCTCCCTTTTCCTCAAAGCCGATAGCCAGCCCCAATTCCTTTTGCGTCATACCCCGAAATGTGCGGATTTTCTTGATTTTTTCTCCTACTGTCATATGTTCCACCGCCTTTGAAAATAGTATAGCGCAAATAAGCGAAATATGCAAGAAGAAAATTAACAAAATTGCGAAATAAACTCTTGACATTAACAACTATGCGAATGTATAATAAGGATGTCGGCATTAACAATTTTGCGAACCATCAATAAGGAGGTGTTTTATTTGAGCAAAGAGCTGTTTGTACGAGCCGAGGAAGTGGCCGGGGCGCTGGGTATCTCCAAGCCCTACGCCTACAAGCTGGTGCGGGAGATGAACGAGGAGCTGAAGCAGAAAGGTTTCCTCACCATCCCCGGACGGGTGAGCAGGCGCTACTTCGAGGAAAAGTTCTATGGACTGCGGGAAAATCAGTAAGGAGGGAAGAAAATGCCAGCGTACAAAGACAAGGCCAAGGGAACATGGTATGCGTCCTTTTACTTTGAGAACTGGACAGGGAAAAAGGAAAAGAAGATGAAGCGGGGCTTCAAGACCAAGCGGGAGGCGCTGGAGTGGGAACGGACGTTCCTGCAACAGCAGACCGCCGACCTGGATATGACCTTTGAGAGCTTCGTGGCGCTCTACGCCGCAGACATGAAAGGCCGTATCAAGGAGAACACCTGGGGGACGAAAGAGCATATCCTCTACAAGAAGCTGGTGCCCTACTTTGGAAAGCGGAAAATGAGCGAAATCCACTCTAAAGAGGTCATGGCGTGGCAGAGCGAAATGCTGAACTACCGGGACAAGAACGGCAAACCCTACTCCCCCGTGTATCTGAAAACGCTTCACAATCAGTTGAGCGCCGTTTTCAATCATGCGGTGAAGCACTACAATCTGAAAGCCAACCCCGCCGCCCAGGTGGGCAACATGGGCAAGGCCAAGGGCCGGGAAATGCTGTTCTGGACGAAAGCGGAGTATCTGAAATTCGCTGACGCTATGATGGACAAGCCCCTCTCCTACTA
>CAJTMX010000144.1 GCA_910577235.1 uncultured Acetatifactor sp.
TGCCGTGACAGAGGAATGCCCTGGCGTTTCAGTTCCTGTTCCTGCCGGTACAGGGGAGAGCCCATGACAAACTTCTGCACCGCGAGATGTGCCACGGTCTCCGGCGTGGCAAAGCTGCCGGGGATGAAGTTCGGCTCTCTGTCAGCCTTCACCACGGCCGTTTCCGTATTTTCCCTCTCACAGCTCCGGCAGGCATAGGTGTAGTACCAGTCCTCCACAACCACTGCCTTGACCGGGACCAGCTTCAGACGCCGGCGCACATCCTTGCCAATTTCGGTCATGGTATCCCCGCAGTTCGGGCAGACCAATTCCTCTGCCGGCAGGCGGTGTTCCACCACCTCCACCGGTATGTTTTCAGGCAGTTCGTCCAGCGTGTATTCATGCTTCCTGTGCCGTTTGTGGGCGGCAACAGTCACACGGTTGTCATCCTCTTTTGCGGTCTGGTCTGCATAGACCTCCGCCTCGTTAAACAGCAGGCTCAGCTGCTCCATGGTATCCTCACTGCTGCGCTCAGAGGATGCGCCGAATCGCTTTTGCCGGCTCAGACGGATCGCCTCTGTCAGCAGCGCTATCTGTTGTTCAAGGGCAGAAATCCGTTCTTTCTGCCCTTGAAACTCCTCATATTCTGCACGGGAAATGGTGACCATTTCCTCGCTGCCTGTTACCTTTTCCTTATCATTTCTCATAGCCCTATTATACCATATTTCACCAGAAAAGTACAGCTTTGGGGGACAGTTTGCTCCCACTTATTTCATGCTGAGCCCTTCCACCGGACGATGCGCCTTTGGCTGTTCCACACTCAATCCCTCCATGAGCCACCGGTACTGCTGTGTACTCAGTTCCCGCGCCTCCGTGCCGTTTCTCGGCCACTGGAAGCTCCCACTCTCCAGACGCTTGTACAGCAGAATAAAGCCGTTTCCCTCCCAGTACAGCCCCTTAATCCGGTCCCGCCTTCTGCCGCAGAACAGAAACAGCGTATTGCTGAATGGGTCCAGTTGAAACTGCTGCTGTACCAGGCTGGCCAGTCCGTCTATTCCTCGCCGCAGATCCGTGTAACCGCAGGCGATGTACACATGATCCGCTCCCTTGAAATCTGTCAGCATTCTTTCAGCGCCTGGATGATGGCCCGAACCGTTTCTGCGTCCGCTCCTGCATGTATTTCAATACGCAGCGCTCCGTTTTCTATGCTTGCCACCATCCCTCTACCTGCCGGTCTGGCTGAAATTTCTGTGAAACACACCTCTGGCTCTGCCGTTACCGTCTGATACACTTTTCGCTGCCAGCTGTAGTAGGTCGACACCGCGATCCCTTGTTCTGAACACCACTCACTGACCTTCTGCCCGCTTTTTCGGCAGGCCTCCACTCGCTGCGCCCATTCTGCCAGTTGGTTGTAATGGTTTGCTTTTTGAAGCCCTCGCTCCATACTTTACCCCCCAAAAAAAATATTCGATTATATGTAGTGCCGTGTACTATCTGATAGTACACGGCACTACACCAGACTCTATTGCATTTTCTCATTTCCTCTGCTCTCCGGCAAGGTGTGGGGAAATTTGACGCTTACGGTCATACAGCATTTTATTAAAGTCATCAACCATACCAGAGATTTCTGAAAAGTG
>CAJTMX010000145.1 GCA_910577235.1 uncultured Acetatifactor sp.
TGTCGGACGGCGAATTGAGGGAGACACAAACAGCAAATTATTTTTCCGACATTTATCCCATTGACAGCGCAGTGCTGTCTGCAAATGCACAATCCTGCCGAAAATGCAGCGAACTGCTGTCAGCATGGATTCCCTCCTGAAATATAAAAGGCCATGGATCCCATCATGAGATCCATAGCCATAGAAAGCATTCAGTCTTTCAGTTGTCCGGCGGCCAGGGCCGGCAGATGGACCAGGCCGGCGGCGACAGTCACCGCATCCACCTTGCGCATCAGGGAGCCGATCCTTTCTTCATTCCAGAAGATATCAGAGAAATCAGAAAGTTCACACCCCACATCGTGGTTGGGGATGCACAGGAAGTTCCCATAGCTATGCCGTCCGGCGAGGACGTGGAAGTAGGTTCCCCGTCCATTGATCTCGGCTTCATACCATCCGCTTCCCCCGTCCAGCAGGATGAGCTCCCCTGTCCATGTCTCCCTGTGGGAGCCGTGCCTCAGGATACAGTCATATTTCATGTCCGGCACCTCCTATCCGAGATTATGGCTGCTGACGGAGGCCAGGATGACATCCGTATCGATGACCTTCTTCTCCATCTGCGCCCCCAGTGTCAGTGCGTCGGTCATCAGGTTGTCCACCAGGCGGGGGCTCCCCTGGGAGTGGCTGTGGACGGCACAAAGCGCGGCCTGGTCGATGATGGAGGCGGCCCCTCCGGCACAGGCGATCTTGTGGAGGACGTACTGCGCCACTTCCGAGTCTGAGAGGCCGGAAAAGTTGTAGTGCACGGTGATGCGCTGGCGCAGGGCCTCATGGACGGGCTTCTTCAGGGCGCTGTTGAGGTGGGGCTCCCCGCAGAGGATGAGGGTGAAGCAGTTCAGGGAGTCATACCCGTAGTTCATGAGCATCTTGATATCCTCCAGGATGCCGGTAGAGAGGTATTGTGCCTCATCGACTGCCAGGAGGAGGGGCTGCTTCTTGTCCTTGTAAAGGTAGAGGATCTGCTCCTGCACGGCACGGAACATGCCGGGCTTGCCGCCCCTCGGTTCTACCCCCAGGACAGAACAGAGCTGGCGGTAGAACTCCATGACGCTGACGGTGGAGAGGCAGATGTACTCCATGTGGTAGAGGTTTGGGTTGAGGCTCTTTGCAAAGCAGCGCAGGGCGAAGGACTTGCCCATGCCTGGCCGTGCGGTAAAAAGCCCTATGCCCCTTGTGTCCTTGAGGTAGTCCAGCCGGGACGTCATCTCCGAGATGTCCTTTGAGAGGAACCGGTCCTTTTCTTTGGCATTCTGTTTGTCAAAGGGATTGAAGGAAAGCCCATAGTAGGAACGGAACATCAGCCCTCACCTCCGATCCTTGAATAATCAATGGATGGCGTGTTGTTGCGTTTCGTCCTGCAGTTCTCGTTCTTATCCGTAGGCCGGATGGGGTAATGCTCCCCCTCATAAAGGATGAAGGCACAGGACATGTCGTCCGGAAGGAAGCGGATCTCCACCTTTGAGGAGATGAACTGCATGGGGACGTCATAGGACACCTTGTCAATGGAGACGGTGGAGTCCTTGTTCACCTTTCTGGTGATACGGTTCAGGAAACACTCTTCCAGCCATTCCCTGGACTT
>CAJTMX010000146.1 GCA_910577235.1 uncultured Acetatifactor sp.
GTGAGTTGTAAGTTATCAATAAAAAAATAACCCTTCCATATGGTTTTATGGTATCCTATAAGTTGCCAAACTAAAAAAGGATAAATCCACCAGAAGAGTTATTTCAAATATGAGTTTATCATACTTGCTGGCGGATGACCATACGACTATGTTAAATATTATTGAAAAGATTTTATGCCATTTTGAATCCTGTTTTTCCCGTAAAGCTGCTTTCCGTTGGTTTGTGATCATCATCACAGGGCTTATGCTCCGTTCGGATAAGCTTGGTGTCACTTCCATACTTCGTGACCTTGCCCTTGCCCCGGGCTGCTATGATTCCATGCTTCACTTTTTCAGGGCATCCTCATGGTCATTAGAGGATATCCGAAAACGCTGGTTCTCTGCTGTCAGACTGTATGCGCCCCTTTACAAGGAAGGGAACTTCCATGTCCTTGTTGGTGACGGGGTAAAGCAGTCAAAAGAAGGACGCCGTATGCCGGGGGTGAAGAAGCTATTCCAGGAATCCGAGAATTCTGCAAAACCAGAATACATGCATGGGCATATGTTCGGCGGGCTTGGCATACTGGCCGGGAACTTCCGCAGCTGGGCGTGCATCCCCTTAAGCATCCGGCTCCATGACGGGCTCCAGGCTGCCAGGGAATGGAAAGGCGCATCTGTTTCAACTGCCTCTCATGTGGTACAGATGGTGGAGGATTCTTATCATGCCGCCCTCACTTTTGGAGACTCCCTGCTCCTGCTGGACAGGTATTTCCTTACTGTGCCAGCCCTTGAAAAACTCAGGGAATTAAACAACAGCGGGAAAGTACACATGGAAATCGTCACCAAAGCCAAAAAGTCCTGTACCGCGTTCCAAAAGCCTGGTCCCCGAAAACCTGGCAGGGGCAGGCCGCCCAAAAAGGGGGATGCCGTTCACCTGAAAGGGCTGTTCGCCTCCCATAAGGAACAGTTCATGGAAACGGAAACCGAACTCTATGGCAAAAAGAAAACGATACGCTATTACAGCATAGATCTTCTTTGGGGGCAGAAGCTGTACCAGGAACTGCGGTTTGTACTGGTAGAAATGGATGGCATCCAGAGCATTCTGGCAAGCACCAGTCTGGCACTTGATCCGCTATCCATTATCCGGCTTTACAGCTACCGTTTCCGGATCGAATGCACATTTCGTGAACTGAAACAGCAGACAGGCGCATTCTGTTATCACTTTTGGTCAAAGCACATGCCGAAACTAAGCTACTACCAAAAGAAAGGGGAACCCACACCCTTAGAGCGTGTGGAGGATGAAAGATCACGTAAAAAAATACTGAAAACGGTACGTGCCATTGAAGTGCATATGGAACTGTCCTGCATCGCAATGGGGATACTACAGACCCTTTCCATCCGTTTTATTGGAAAGGTTTGTTCCAGTCAGATCCGTTACCAAAGGACACCATCCAAAGGAAGGGTTTCCGAAGCAGCCCTTATGCACTATTTCCGGAAACATTTTTTCCGCCTTTTGGAGCAAAAGCCTAAATCATACATAACACAGATAATTCATGAGCTACAGGAAGAGTCAGAAAAACACTGGGATTTTCTGGCTTCTTAGTGGTACAAACTTTTAACTCACAAGT
>CAJTMX010000147.1 GCA_910577235.1 uncultured Acetatifactor sp.
GCTGCCGGTCCCCGCCTCCATTCGATTCACCCGTCAACCACGCCTGAATCGAAATGGAGGAAAACTATGGGATTTCACTATGGATATGAGAAAAGGAAGTTTGATGCAGAATGGACCCGGCTGGAACAGGAATACCGCGCAGCCGGTATGGACGATAGGCAGATCGCGGCGATGAAGGAATATGACTGGACCTGGTTTTGCAGCCAGCGGACCTATCAGAACCGCGTACAGGCCCTTCCCAGCGAACAGTGTGAGGACGAGAGCGAGCAGTCCTGCCTGTTCCGAAAATTTGAATCCCTGTCCTGCACCTGGGACACCGGCGATGTGGATTCCCGGCGGTTTGGCTGGCTGTCCTCCCTGGAGGATGAACTGCTGTACCGGCGGCTCTGCAAATTGCCGGAGGACGATCTGGAACTGCTGACCCTGCTCATTGTGGACGGATACCGGCAGGCCGATGTCGCAAGGCTGTGGAACTGTTCCCGGAATGTCATCTATAAACGTTTGAAAAAAATCAAAATATTTTTGAATCAAGGGTGACAAACGGCCTTTCCCAATGCCTACACATTGAAGGGACAAGTCCTCTTGCCCCTCATTGCAGCTTGACAACTGAATATACGGCATAACAGGTACATAACCCGTATCGAAGCGGAAAAGGCGCGCCGCCAGGACGGTTGCTTGCAGGAGGTGATGACAGACAGGCAATCCGAGCGATCTACGTCCAGCCTTAAACCCGGAGATGGCGTTCCGGGCGCGATGATGGTGCGGGGGCTTAAAGATACTTCCTCACGGCCCGCCAAAGACTTGGGGGGAACCCTGCGGCGCACGAGTAAAACGGCGCTGCGGAGTTATGACAGCTCTGCCGGGAGCGGCCTGTTATGTCCCCATCGTCAGGGGGCGTGGCAAATATGACGAACCATCCAAACAGAATTGCAGCAGCCGTACCGGACGGTATCCAGCGGCAACCGCCGCCCTTATCTTTCGATACGGCTGCTTTTTAACCATAGAGTAAAAACAATTTTTGAACGGAGGTGCGTCTTTATGACCAAACAGACAACCCCGACAAGCTCCTACAAAGAGGTGCGGATCGGGAAAACAATTTATCGCGTCACCAGCTTTTTTTCGGGAGAAAAGGACCTGGGAAAGACGCTGGAACAGCTGGCAGTCAGACGCGCCATGTCGGAAGCCATTCCAGCTGCCAGCGGTTCCAAATAACAGAAAGCCTCGCGGCCTGCCGTATCATTGCGCGGCGGTGGATTCTCCGGTAAGATATTCATGCAGGGTAAAACCTGCGGAGCCATTTTGCCGCACGAGGTATGGATTCTGAGATGGTCGGGAGGTAAAAGAAAGATGATGGATACAACATACAACGTGGGCATCTACTGCCGGTTAAGCAACGACGATGAACGTGATGGGGAATCGGTCAGCATTGAGAACCAGAAGCTGCTGCTTCAAAACTATGTCAGGCAGCGCGGCTGGAATGAGGTCGATGTCTATATCGACGACGGATACTCCGGCACGAACTTCAACCGCCCAGGCGTCAGGCGGTTAATCGAGGACGCAAAGGCAAAGCGGATCAATGTGATTCTGGTGAAGGACCTTTCCCGTT
>CAJTMX010000148.1 GCA_910577235.1 uncultured Acetatifactor sp.
TTGCATGGCTGGGGACTTCAAAGCGTCCGTGCCGCTGCTGAACGCTATGACGGGACTATCGAAACAGAATACAGCGATCAGATATTCCGCGCTGTTGTCACATTATCTTTTGGCTCATCGGTAGAATGAGTGGGTGGTAAAAACTGAACAAGCCCTTGGCAACACAGTGGAAACGACTATGATTAAGTTGCGAAACAAAAATCATGGAAGAAGGCCCCCCAAGTGCGAGCCAAGAAGCTTGTTCAGACCATCATCGGAAGCGCCGGTTTTGTCCTGGAGGACATCACCGTCAATCCCGAGATGAACGAAATAAATATCGCCGTGCGGCCAACTGAGCACGAGCAGTGCCGGTGCGGAATCTGTCATCGCAAGGCGGCGCGGTACGACAAGGGGCGCGGACGTCGGCGTTGGCGCGCCCTGGACATAGGCGGAAGCAAAGTATATATTGAGGCATACGAGCCGCGGGTACGCTGCCGGAAACATGGCGTGGTGACAGCATCGGTTCCCTGGGCACGGCACAACAGCCGTTTCACCAAAAGTTTTGAGGAAACCTGTGCATGGCTGAGCGTACACGCATCCCGTAGCACGGTCTCGGAATATCTGCGGGTGGAATGGCACACAGTGGGCGGCATCTGCCATCGGGTATATCAAGAGCTGGAAACAGCCAATCCCTCTCGCTTTGACAGCTTGGAAAATATCGGCATTGACGAAACCAGCTACAAGAAAGGGCACAAGTATATGACCGTAGTCATCAACCACGACACAGCCAGCGTGGTCTGGTGTGCAAAGGGATACGGGAAAGAAGTTCTCTCCCAATTCTTTGAACGGCTGACACCGGAGCAGCGGGCCTCTATCCGTTGTGCCTCAGCGGATGGGGCCAAATGGATCGCATCCTGTGTCGAGGAATACTGCCCCCATGCACAGCGGTGCGTAGACCCGTTTCATGTGGTTTCCTGGGCCACAGACGCCCTGGATCAGGTGCGTCGGGAAGCCAGGTCTGAGGCTCGCCAGCAGGCCAAAACTCTGCCCAAGCGCAAGCCCGGTCGTCCGGCCAAGGGCGAGGCTGCTCCTGAAAAGAACCAGGCAAAATCAGTGAAGAATCTACGCTATGTCCTGCTCAAAAACCCGGAGCATCTCTCTGAAAATCAGCAAGCCCAGCTGCAATTCCTGACCAGGGCCAATCCTAAGCTCTACCGTGCCTACCTGCTCAAAGAGAATCTTCGTCTGGCTCTCAAGGCCGGGCCTGATGAGATCGCCGCTGCGCTCACCAAGTGGATGGCCTGGGCCCAGCGGTGCAGGATCCTCGTGTTCCGCGAGCTGCGCAAGAAAATCAAACGCCACTTTGACGCCATTGTTGCTGCCGCCAGATTCAGGCTTTCTAATGCCCGCTCCGAGGCCATCAACAACAAAATCAAACTCATCATCCGTACCGCTTTTGGCTTTCGCAACGTGGATAATCTTCTCGCTATGGTTATGCTCTCCTGCTCCAATCTTCATCCCACTCTCCCTAACCGCTGACCCGCCCACTCTTTCTACCGAAGCCTCATAAATAAAGGAGGATTTAAATTGGCACGGTTGTTGGTAATTGACGATGAAAAA
>CAJTMX010000149.1 GCA_910577235.1 uncultured Acetatifactor sp.
ATGCGGAGCTTATGGATGTCCCGGCAGACAGGCTTGGCATGGTGAGGGACAATGCAGGCGTAAAAGCCATGTTTGTGAAAGGGGATAATAAGACCGCTTTCCTGCCGGAAGGGACGGCGCTCCCCCGCCTGCTGATACAGAATTGTGACAGCGGCTATTGGGGCTCCATGTATGAAAAGAATATGCTCCTGCGGGGGCGCATCCCGCAGGCTTCTGGCGAGGTCGTGGTCAGCAAGGATTTCTTTTTGCAGAACCCGGCATATGGCATTGGCGACACGCTTGCTGTGGGAATAGGCAGCAATGTGCGGACGCACATGGAAGAAAGCCAGCAGAAGGATGCCGCCAGCCTGACCATTGTGGGGGAACTGGATGTGTCTGTTTCCTCCGGTTATGAAGGATACCTTGCCTATGGCTTTATGGAGCCGGAAGCGCTTTCGCCGGACAGTGAGGTGGTAGTCTACCTCCAGATGGAGCGGAGGGGGGAAGTATATACGGCAGTCCCGCAGATTGCGGAGGCAATAGGGCTTCCGAAGGATGAATACGGGAACTACCCGTGTCGCTACCATGCCGCGCAGCTTGCATGGCACGGGGTATATGCGCCGGGGAGTTTTTGGGGGAGTGATGTGCCGAAGCTGTTCCTGGGGCTCCTGCTTGCGGCAGGCACATCGATGGCGGTATTTGCCTATATCATAAGGGGCGCTTTCGGGATTTCGGCGAAACAGAAGATTCATCAGCTCGGCATACTGAAATCTGTGGGGGCGGGGCCGAAGCAGATAGGAAGGACGGTCATTTATGAGGCGTGTATCCTTTCGGTTATTCCCATCCTGCTTTCAATGGTTTTGGGATACCTGTTTTCCCTCGGCGTCCTGTCTGCCTATTCCGATATGACCAGTGAGGTGTTCGGGAGCAGGATGGAGGTTTATTTTTCCCCGGCAGCGGCGCTCATGGCGGCAGTGCTTTCCTTTGCTATGGTCCTGCTTGCCGCGCACGGGCCGGCGAAACAGATGTCAAAGGTTCTGCCCATAGAGGCAGTGCGCGGGGAGCAGTACAGCATTTCCGTAAAGAAAGCAAAGAGCCATCCCGTATTGGCAAAGCACTTCGGATTCCTTGGGGAGATAGCGGCGAACTCGGTAAATGCGGGCAGAAAACTGTACCATACCTGCATGGTGACGCTTTCCCTGTGTATGCTCCTTGCCTTTGGGTTCCTGGCAGCGTTCACGGTTTCCGATATCAGCAATGCGCAGGCGGAAAACAGGAATCATTTTGATGTAAATATCACGTTGAGGACAGGGGAGCGGATAGACGGTGCGCTCCTTGCAGAACTGAAAGCCATGCAGGGGGTACAGGGAATATCTGTTTATGCAAGGGCGAACTGCGCTGTCTGGCTTTCCGGGAGTGACCAGTCGGCAGAATTCCTGCAGGCAGGAGGTTTTGATGCCGCAGACGGCTATATCGTGGAGCGGGACGGGCGTTACCGTGTGCCTTGTGTGTTGGTAGGGATGGAGCAGGATGCCTATGAAAGCGTTCTGCGGGAAGCAGGTGCGGAGGCTTTG
>CAJTMX010000150.1 GCA_910577235.1 uncultured Acetatifactor sp.
TCAACCGGCTGCGTATGGTAACATGGGAGACGTGGGCAACGTCGCTGACAAAATGTCGCTCACGTTGTAGCTTAAAGGAAAGGCGGTGATCTCCATGGGCGTGACGATCTCCGGCATGACGGGCCGGGGCAGTATCCGGCACAACAATCGGTCGTTCTCTGCGGCCAACATCGACAGGAGCCGGACGGAGCTGAACGTCACCTTCTGCCAGGAGGACTTGAAACAGGTCTATCATCAGGTGTTCGATGAAGCCCTGGCTGCGTACAACGCAAAGAAGAAAAAGACCAGGGATAAGATACCTGACTACTATGAGCATATCCGCCAGGGCAAACAAGAGAAGCTGTTTCATGAGGTCATCTTCCAGATCGGCAACAAGGACGATTGCGGCTGCGGCTCTCTGGACGGTGATCGGGCCGCTGCGGTGCTGAAGGAGTTTGCGGAGTCCTTCCAGGAGCGCAACCCCCATCTGCGGGTGTTCAATGCGGTGCTGCACATGGACGAGGCCACGCCCCATATTCATATTGACTTCGTGCCGGTGGCAACCGAACAGACCAGGGGTTTGCAAACCAGAGTTTCCATGAAACAGGCCCTAAAGCAACAAGGGTTTACATCGTTGGGCAGGAACATGACCGAGTGGCGGGCCTGGATGGACAGGGAGAAGCAGACCTTGGTCGAACTTGCCCAGGCTCATGAATTTGAGATCGTCAGCCTGGGCGGGGGCCGGAAACACATGGATTTGCCGGAGTACCGGGCGGCGGCCCAGCGGCTTGAAGCCGTCCAAGAACAGGTGATTGCCGCCGATCAGGAACTTGCTGACCTGGAGAAAAAGAAAAAGGCCCTGGGAGGGACTGTGAGGGCGTTAAAGGCCGCAGAGAAGGTGCAGGTGCGCCTGGATACCATCCAGCCCGAAAAGACGCTCACAGGGGCCGTCAAGGGCGTGACGGTGGAGCAGGTGGAACAACTCAAGGCGGCGGCTCTCCGGGGCGTACAGGCCGAGCAGAGGGCCAAGGAAGCGGAAGCGGAGAACCGGCGGCTGCAAGGGATGATACCCTCGACAAAAGAGAAGTTGAGGGAAGCCCAGGCCCAGCAGAGGGTCGAACAGGAGAACCGGCAGCTCCGGGTGGACAACGAATATCTTCAGGAACAGTTGGAGGAAGAACGCAGCTTCTCGGCCCGGCTCCTGGCTGGCATCGATGCGGCCCTGGACTACCTGTGGGAGCATCTGCCCGAACCGCTCCGGCCAATCATCGAAAAGGCCCGGCAGCTTATCTCTGTGCCGGACATTCAGAGGCCAGAACAGAAGCAGGAACGGGGTCATTCTTGGGGCGATATGAGCCTGTGAAAATAGCCTGTCCGGGGGACTTGAAAAGGCGTGTCGGACAGGCTATAATTATAGCAAAATATGTGGAAAAACTTATTGATAATAAACGCCTCCCTTATGGCCTTTAGGCCAATAAAAAACAAGTCGTTTTTCTCTCAGGAACGGGAGAAAGTCGGAGGGGAAAAGGGGGGTGAGCGGAGGCTGTGGGAATG
>CAJTMX010000151.1 GCA_910577235.1 uncultured Acetatifactor sp.
CAAACGGAACATGATCATCCCCCATGTGGAGGAGAACCTTGACCGTGGCGCATATAAGGACATGGTGCCGGATACCTGCCCTTGCTGCGGGCAGCCCACACGCATTTATACCAGAACTGGTGACAAAGGACGTATTGTGGAAACGCTCCACTGTGACAATCCTGAATGCGGCAGCCGCATCCTCCAGCGTTTCGTCCACTTTGCGGAAAAAAAGGCCATGAACATCAGAGGACTTTATGAGGCAACGCTGGACCAGCTCATACGGATCGGCGCCTTAAAGGGCTATCAGGATCTATACCACCTTGACCGCTACCGTGAGGAGATCACCGCACTGGAGGGCTTCGGGGAGAAATCCTATGAAAACCTGATCGCTTCCATCGACGAGAGCCGCAACACGACATTCGTGCGCTTTGTGGTGGCAATGGACATCCCCCTGATCGGCAGGACTGCCAGCAGGATACTGGACAGGCATTTCCACGGCAGCCTACGGGAGCTGCAACTGGCCGCACTGGACCGCTTTGACTTTACCTGTCTTGATGGGATTGGTGAAATCATGAGCAGCAACCTCCATAAGTGGTTCCGCAGCTCAGACCATCTTTTGTTATGGTGCAGCTTACAGAAAGAATTAAACTTTGAAAATGGTTTGGATGCAGAGGCATCCGGAGAGGAGAACACTATGAACGGAACAGATAACAAATTTGCAGGATGCACTATCGTAGCCACAGGAAAGCTGGAGAATTTCACCCGTGACGGCATCAATGCCAGGATCAGCAGCCTCGGTGCCACACCCGGCAGTTCCGTCACCAAAAAGACGGATTACCTGATCTGCGGTGAAAAGGCCGGAAGCAAGCTGGCAAAGGCACAGCAGCTCGGTGTAAAGATCCTGACAGAACAGGAATTTCTGGAGATGACTGCTTCCTGAGTGTGACTGTTCAACACCGGATTTTACCTGATCCCCAAATGCAGATAACACAGCCTGCATTTGGGGCATGAAAGACAAAGGAGGATACGACAGATGAACATTTTAGGTATTCCGCTGCAGGTGACATTAACAGATCTTCCAACCGGAAACACACCAGCAGAAACACCCCCGGAAAATATAACCATTTATGAGGATGATATTACGGCTGTCCTCTGGCAGCGGTGGATCGCCTGCTATATGCTGTATGACTGGAATATGCTCCATGCTGATTCCGCTTACGCCAGCAATAAGTATACATGGATAGAGCAGGTATGCAAACGGCTGGAAGGTACATCCATAAATGCCGGGACTTTGGAAAATACCCTGACTGATACGTTCAACCACATTCTGCTTGAGAGTGTGGAAGACTTCATCCAGACGCATATGAAAGTATGGGAATGTGACCGGTTAACGGTTGAATTCCCTGTTGCAAGAGTAGTATCGGAACTTTTTACTGTAAAACCAAAAGAAGGGAGACGGGAACCTGGTGCGCCGGGTTCCCCTTTTCACATATGCCAAAAGTAAAGTTACTCGACGAATGCTGCCA
>CAJTMX010000152.1 GCA_910577235.1 uncultured Acetatifactor sp.
TACCTCCCTATATTGTCAAGTGATTTTCCTTAAAAAATCAAGGAATTTATAGTTACATATCTCAGATGAATGAGCCAAGGAGATGGACATTTCTCTGTATCTGGTACGAAAATAGAGGGTGAAGGGTACACGAAGTAGAACGTCTTTGTTTTCGCTCTACATGGCCTTATGTATACCCATCCTTCTATGGCAGCGTACCTCCCGTGTCTACCAGGATCACCCTGCATCTCTACTGGGGTCCTAACTTCCTTCGTTCCGCCTGTCCATAACCAGGGTGCCGGCTCAGCTCCTAACCAGGGTCATGCCCTATGGAAAATATTCCTGCCGGCTACCAGCTCATTCTTTGTATAAGTCTTACTGACCTGTATGTTTTCCACGGCCGGCACCTTGCGGTGGACGTTTTTCCGGCCGGTTTTCCATACCTTCCAGCTTTCCTGTCACCGCTGGATTCAGCTCCCGGCAGCGTCTGACGGAGGCTCAGTCCAACTGTGACAGGGCATTGCCTGTTTTTTCCCGTTGTTTGTTATGCTGCCTGTACCTGTGGCCTCTTGATGTCTCCCAGCAGCTTCTTTGGGTCATACTCTACACCTTTTGTGAGGATTGCATAAAATATCCTTAGTATCTTGCAGGCTACCGCCACTACCGACTGCATCTTTTTCAGCGGGTTCTCCTTCCTCGTCCGGTAGTATTCATGTATCTTCCGGAACTCTGCATTCTTCCCCACCAGCGATATTGCTGCCTCATACAGTACATATCTCAGGCGTTTCCGCCCACGGTAGCTGATCCGGCTTTCCCCATTATGTTTTCCGGAATCATTCGCCACGATGGCATATCCTGCCAGCTTCTGCAGCTGTTTGGGATTGTCAAACCGTCCTATGTCCCCAACTTCCGCTATAAAGCCGCTGACCGTCACCATTCCGATCCCCTTGATAGCCAGCAGGTTGTCTATATATGGGATCTCTTTCAGTTTTTCTTCTATATTTCGGAGCAGTCCCTCCTGCCTTGCTGTATATACATCCATGTCATCCAGCAGGTTCTTCAGTTCCATCCTTGCGGCTTCCGGTGCTTCCTTGCTTCCAACGCTATGCTCCGCGGCCGTTACAAGGGTCTTTGCCCTCTTCATTCCAGCACCTCTCAGCTTTGCGTCCCTCCATATCCGGTTCACACCTTCCACTCCCAGTTTTCTGATGTCCTCCGGCAGCGGTGCCTCCTTCAGCACCATCCTCCCGCTCACCGCCTTCAAATCCCCGTAAACGTCTTTATATTCAGGAAAGTAGATGGCGAACCATCTGGCCAGGCGGTTCTTGATCCTCGTGAGCTCCTCCTGCGTCTGGAAGCGCAGGTTCGATAAGCTCCTGATCTCTGCATAGATGCCGACCGGCATGTAAGGGTATGAGAATCTTCCCTCGTTGACAAGCGCAGCGATCGTCTTGGGATCCTTTCGGTCATTCTTGTTGGGGTTGTTGTCATCCAGTTCTTTCGATTTCTTCACATGGT
>CAJTMX010000153.1 GCA_910577235.1 uncultured Acetatifactor sp.
AGAAACGAGGTGATTATCTTGAACACGCAAATCATCGCCATCGCCAACCAAAAGGGAGGTGTGGGCAAGACCACAACCTGTGCCAACTTAGGGATTGGACTGGCACAGGCCGGAAAGAAAGTGCTTCTCATTGACGGGGACCCGCAAGGGAGCCTGACCATCAGCCTGGGCAATCCCCAGCCGGATAAGCTGCCCTTTACCCTCTCTGACGCAATGGGCCGCATCCTGACCGATCAGCCGGTCCGCCCCGGCGAGGGGATTCTGCGCCACCCGGAGGGCGTGGACCTGATGCCGGCGGATATTCAGCTGTCCGGCATGGAGGTGTCGCTGGTAAACGCTATGAGCCGGGAAACGATTCTGCGGCAATATCTGGACAGTGTAAAGGGGCAGTATTCCCATATCCTCATAGACTGCCAGCCCTCCCTGGGTATGCTCACCGTCAACGCGCTGGCCGCTGCCAACCGGATCATAATCCCCGTCCAGGCGGAGTATCTGCCCGCCAAAGGGCTGGAACAGCTGCTCTCTACGGTAGCCAAGGTCAAGCGGCAGATCAACCCGAAACTGCAAATAGACGGTATTCTGCTGACAATGGTGGACAACCGCACCAACTTCGCCAAAGAGATTGCCGCCCTGCTGCGGGAAACCTACGGCAGCAAAATCAAGGTGTTCGGAACCGAGATTCCCCATTCTGTCCGGGCAAAGGAAACCAGCGCGGAGGGCAAGAGCATTTTCGCCCATGACCCAGGCGGCAAAGTAGCGGAGGGCTACGCAAATCTGACCAAGGAGGTGTTGAAACTTGAAAAGCAGCGCGAAAAAAGTAGAGCTGGCATCGGTCGATGATCTGTTTTCCACCGAGGAAAGCCGCGCCGATGCAGGGCGGGAAAAGGTGGTAGAAATCTCTTTGAGCGAGCTGCACCCGTTCAAGGGACACCCCTTCAAGGTCAAAGATGATGATGCCATGATGGAAACAGCGGACAGCATCCGGCAGTACGGCGTTCTGGTTCCGGCGATTGCCCGACCCGACCCCAGCGGCGGCTATGAGCTGGTAGCCGGACACAGGCGGCATCGGGCCAGTGAACTGGCAGAGAAAGAAACCATGCCGGTGATTGTCCGGGATTTGGACGATGACGCCGCCACGATTATCATGGTTGACAGCAATTTACAACGGGAAAGCCTGCTCCCCAGCGAAAGGGCCTTTGCCTACAAGATGAAATTAGAAGCTATGAAACGGCAAGCAGGTCGGCCCTCCAAAGAAAATTGTTCCCAAGTTGGGAACGATTTTGGGAAGAAGTCCAGCGAGGTTCTGGCGGAACAGGTCGGTCAGAGTAAAAACCAGATTTTCCGCTACATTCGCCTGACCGAGTTAATCCCCGAACTGCTGAACATGGTGGACGAAAAGAAAATTGCCCTGAACCCGGCCTATGAGCTGTCCTTTCTCAAAAAAGAAGAACAGACCCAGCTTTTGGACGCGATGGACAGCGAACAGGC
>CAJTMX010000154.1 GCA_910577235.1 uncultured Acetatifactor sp.
CTGGCCCGCCTGGCGAAACGCTTTTCACAGTCTGATTTATGCAGACAATTACAACTGATCGGGATCCCGATGGAGCGGGACAGCATAAGCAGGATCGAGAGCGGCAGCAGGTATGTGGCAGATTATGAAGTGACCACCATAGCGGATATTTTGGAGGTTTCCGTGTTGTGGCTGCTGGGGAGAGAGTGAAACCGGCGTGGTATTGCACCGCGCCGGTTTTGTCATGCCAAAAGGAGGCTGCTATGAATTACAAGGGATATAAACATATCAGGTGGGAGCAACGGCTGAAAATAGAGGGCGCCCTGCGGACCGGGGCAAAACCGGCGGCGATTGCGCAGGAATTAGGGGTATGCAAGAAAACGATCTATAATGAGATTGCGCGGGGAATGTGCGTTCAGCAAACCAGCGAATACGAATTTGTGGAAAGATACTGCGCGGACGTGGCGGAGCGGAAATACCAGGAAAATTTGAGGGCAAAAGGGCCGGACATTAAGCTGGGGAAAGATTTTGCTTTTGTGGAGTACATCGAGGACCAGATCATAAATAAAAAGCGGTCCCCCGGTGCGGCCTTGGCACAGATCCAGATCGACGGGAAAAAGTTTGATACAGAAATCTGTGAAACCACCCTTTACAACTGGATTTATCGGGGGGACATTTTCCTGAACTTGACCGAGGCGGATCTGCTGTATAAGGGGGGACGGCGGAACGAGGGGCGAAAAGCGGGCGACAATAACCGGGCCAGACCGGCCAAGGGGGACACCATCGAACAGCGCCCGGAGGAGATCAACAGCCGGGAAACTTTCGGAAACTGGGAAATGGACAGCGTTATGGGGTGCAAGGGCAGCAAGGCGGCCCTGGTGGTGCTGACCGAGCGGCTGACCCGTTACCCCGTGATCGTCCGGGTGCCTGATCATACCATGGAAAGCGTGGTCCGGGCGCTGGACCGCATGGAGCGCCGCATGGGGGCAAAATTCCGGGAGGTTTTCCGGTCCATCACCGTGGATAATGGGTGCGAGTTCCAGGACTGCGAGGGGATGGAGAGATCCAAGCGGGCCAGGAAACCGCGCACAAAGATTTTTTATTGCCACCCATATTCTGCCTATGAGCGGGGCAGCAATGAAAACATGAACCGGATCATAAGGCGGTTTTTTCCAAAGGGGACCAACTTCGACAATGTGAGCGCGGCGGAGGTGGCGGAGGTGGAGGAGTGGCTGGCAAACTATCCGCGCCGGATCCTGGGGTGGAAAACGCCGCAAATGCTTTATGACGAATACATGACCGTGGCGGCCTGACCAGCTGAACACGGGAAAACGACCAGGCCGGAAACGCCCAAGGGAGCCGGCCAATTCTTTGCGCCATTTTTGCACCGCCAGCGCCGTGGAGGCGAGGAAAACGGGGATCCCACCTGGAGCGGGACCCCCGTTTTTAGGGCTATTAAAAACTTTTTATAATTTTTTGTAATTTAGTCTTGACATTTTGC
>CAJTMX010000155.1 GCA_910577235.1 uncultured Acetatifactor sp.
CTAGTGGTTTTCCATACGATTATGATGAATTTTATTAATAAAGTCCTGTGCCATTTTGAATCCTGTTTTTCCCGTAAAGCATCTTTTGGCTGGTTTGTTACCATTACCCTGGGCCTGATGCTGCGTTCCGACAAGCTTGGTATTACTTCTGTTATCCGCGATCTTGCGCTTTGTCCGGGCTGTTATGGTTCCATGATCCATTTTTTTCGCTCATCCTCCTGGTCGCTGGAAAATCTACGTCTGCGCTGGTTTTCGGCGGTGAAGGAATACTCCCCACTTTATCAGGAAGGCGGTTTCCATGTCCTTGTGGGGGACGGGGTAAAGCAGTCCAAAGAAGGGCGGCGAATGCCCGGAGTGAAGAAATTGTTTCAGGAATCCGAAAACTCTGCAAAACCAGAGTATATCCACGGGCATATGTTCGGTGGTCTTGGTATCTTGGCTGGCAATGAACGCAGCTGGGCATGTATCCCCTTAAGCATCCGGCTCCACGACGGCCTTCAGGCTGCCAGGGAGTGGAAGGACGCGGCTGTTTCCAGCTCCTCCCATGTAATACAGATGGTAGAGGATGCTTATCAGGCTGCCCTCACATTTGGGGATTCCCTGCTCCTGCTGGACAGATACTTTCTCACCGTCCCAGCTCTTGAAAGACTGCAGTCCCTTAACAGCAGTGGAGACATACGCATGGAGATCGTTACTAAAGCAAAAAAGTCTGCTGTCGCATATGAAAAGCCAGGCCCCCGTAAATCCAGAAGGGGACGGCCGCCCAGGAAAGGAGCCGCTGTCCACCTGAAGGAAGCATTCCTCTCCCGTAAAGAAGAATTTCAGGACGCAGAAATTGAACTTTATGGCAGGAAAGAATCTATCCGCTATCTATGCCTGGATCTGCTGTGGGGGCAGAAGCTGTACCAGCAGCTACGTTTTGTTCTGGTAGAAATGAATGGAATCCAGAGTATTCTTGTGAGTACCAGCCTGGAACTGGAACCGCTTTCCGTCATCCGTCTGTACAGTTACCGGTTTCGGATCGAATGCACCTTCAGGGAGCTGAAACAGCAGACCGGAGCATTCTGTTATCATTTTTGGTCAAAGCATATGCCTAAACTGAGCTATTACCAGAAGAAAGAAGAGGCCAGCCCCCTGGAAAAGGTGGTGGAAGAAAAGGAGCACAGTAATATACTGAAAACAGTACGGGCCATAGAAGTACATATGGTCTTATCCTGCGCAGCCATGGGTATCCTGCAGAGTCTTTCCATTCTCATGTCAGGGGAATTTTCACCCGGCCAGTTCCGTTACCAACGGACACCTTCCAAAGGAAGGGTATCGGAGGCTGCACTTATGGCCTACATGAGAAAATATTTTTTCCTGTTTACGGAAAAACATCCGGAATTACAAATAACACAAATAATTCGGAACCAACAAGATACGTCAGGAACCTATGAGGATTCACTGGCTTCTTAATAGTGCAAACTTTTTACTCTCAAG
>CAJTMX010000156.1 GCA_910577235.1 uncultured Acetatifactor sp.
GTTCTACCACCAGAATGTCGATTTTGTTTGCCATACAGAAAATCCTCCTTCGTTTTGTCCGGTTTTTATATTCCAGCGGCGTCCTGGGCCAGATCGTGGCTGACCAGGGATGCGTAATACTGGCTGATGGTCGTGGGCGCGTTGTAGAGCGCCGCCAGGGTGTACGCCTTGATGTTCTTTACCAACGTGTTGTTCTGGCTCAGACTGTCCAGAACGTAGGCGATAAGCTGCTTTTCCGGCTGGGCGAAGAACTCCGGCACCTGCCGCTTCCTGTTCTGCGGCGGCGCTTTCCGCCCGCAGGGAAAGAAGCTCTGCAAGGGGCAGCTTTACCATTTCGGAAAGATCGGCTTTGCCGCTTTCAAAGTAAATCCGGCGCTCAATCCTCATGGTGCTGGCCGGTTCTAAATTGTCATGGTCGTAAGAGCTGTAAGACATTTGGGGTTCACATCCCTTCTGAAAAATGGCATAAGAAAAGCAGGAAACCTTTGAAAGATTTCCTGCTGGGTGGGCCGATAATAGGCGGCTGATATTCAATTTTGAAAGTTTGGATTAAATTGATTGAAGCTGGGGACAGTCTAACAAATTAAAGCTTTCTACTTCTTCAACATCAATAACTTTGATGCCTCGTTCTTTTAATGCCTTTGCAAACAAATCTCTGGCGATGTCGATCCCGTCCTTGTGTTCCTGGGGGATTTCATCCTTCAAAAACAGCGGCAGGAACAAAACAGGGCAGACCGGGGAATATCCGGCGTCATACACCTGGCGGCAGTAGCTGGCGGCGTTTGCCGCGTTTTCATGGGGGTTCTTGCTCCAGGGAGCGGTGATATACGCAAGCGGTCGTTTCATAACAGATTCCTTTCTCCCGGCAGTTCCGGGCAGACAAAAACGGCCAGCTTTCAGAAGCCGCCGTACATATCGTGGTTGACCTGTGAGGTGTAATGGTTGCTCATGGTGGTGGGCGCGTTGAACAGCACCGTCAAAAGGTACTGTTTCATGTTCCGTACCTCGGTGGTGTTCTTTTGCAGGCAGTCCATGACAAACTCGATGTGGGAGCTGTCCAGCTTCAGGAAGCGGGAACGCACCACCTCATGGGGGAAGTCCGCCCCGGCAATCCGGGTGGTCTTACGCTTCGCGCAGACGGTTTCCACCAGAAGCTCCACGATCTCGTCCAAATCCTCCCGGTAGGTCCCAAACCGCTGTTTGAGGCAGTCATACTCGATATTCTCCAAAATCAGCTCCCGATAACTTTCCATCTCTGTGAGTGACATCGTTTCCCTTCGCTTCGGTTCCGGTGGCTTTGCCGCCGTTCCCCGGAAGGGAAGGGAATCGGTAATTGATCCGTCAGTAATTGATTTTTGGGTATTTAATTTCTCTATATTTATTTGCGTTGGATTTTCCGTTGACGGTTTTCCCGTTGACGGATTATCCGTTGTCGGAAAACCCGACAACGGTTTTTCCAACAACGGTT
>CAJTMX010000157.1 GCA_910577235.1 uncultured Acetatifactor sp.
CTGTTGTCCACCATGTATCGGTTGGCCCGGACGATTGCCAGCTTCCGCGGGACTGTCTCCATCCCTGGCGGATAAAAGGAGCCGTCGAAACCGGCGGGAGTAAAGGACCGCTCCGCTGGATGGTAGGGCCGCAGATAGAACAACAGGATATCCGGGTGCTGCTTCTTCGCCTTCCGGACGGCCTGTGCCGCCAGCAAGTCAAACCTACCATAATTGCCAACCACAAACTGATCCACGCCATCCTCCACGATGCGTGTCTCTATCGCGGCGGACAGGGAGGGGAGTATGCTGTCTGGAGCATCCCGGTGACCAATGAAAAAGCAGGTACTCATTTTTCTCCATATCCTTGTCAGATTTTTCTCCGCAACTATGCTTATAAAGTCTGTTGCACTTACGGGTTATTATAACATAGCCAAGTTGCACTTACAATACAAGTATCTAAAAATTCGGGGGATACTTGCGGTATGATTGACTATAAAACGGTTGGGCTGCGCATTCGTGCGGTACGCCTGGAGAAAAAACTGACGCAGGAGAAGCTGGCGGAGGCCGCTGGGGTAGGGGTCACGCATATCAGCCACATTGAGACCGGCAACAGTATCCCCAGCCTTCAGGTCACGGTGGATATTGTCAACGCACTGGGCTGTTCTATGGACGAGCTGCTGTGCATGGACGTGGAGCAGGCCCGGCCTGTGCGGGACAGCTGGCTGGGGGAGCTGGTAGCGGATTGCAGCGATGAGGAAGTCAAGCTGATCACCGACACCGTTCTTGCGTTGAAAGCCTCCCTGCGTCGGCTGAACATCACGGAGCGGTAGATCTCTTTTCTCTGTGCTTCATCCCGCTGTTTCGGATCGTCCCTTTACGGGCTTGCATATCTATCAGGAAGATGATATACTAAGGGCATAAAAATCATAGGGGGGAGCAGATATGACGATCAGACCGTCCACCGCATTGCGCAACGAATATTTGCAGATCTCACTTTTGGCTCGTGAGTCCGGCGAACCGATCTTCATCACCAACAAGGGCGAGGCCGATGGCGTTTATATGAGCATTGAGGCGTATGAGGAGCGGGAGAAGATGCTGGCGCACCGGGCAAGCATCCTGGCGGCTGAGGCGGCGCGTCTGGCTGGGGCGCCGGCTGTCACACAGGAGGCTCTGGACGCCGAAGTGGAGGCGCTGCTGAATGGCAAGGTATAAGCTGGCATACCTGCATCCGGCAGAGACGGACATCCTGGGAATCGTCCGGTTCCACGCCGAACAGGTTGGCCCGGCGTCCGCCAAGGAGGTCTATCGTTCCATCCGTGAGCAGATCGGACGGCTTCAGGACTTTCCGATGCTGGGGCCGATCCACCCTGACCCGGAGCTGGCGGCGCTGAACTACCGGAAGCTGGTGCTGACCAAGACCTATGTTGCGGTTTACCGGCTCATTGATGATACGGTGACCATCTATCGTGTGGTAAACGG
>CAJTMX010000158.1 GCA_910577235.1 uncultured Acetatifactor sp.
CAGGGCTAGCCCTAAAGCTATTTCGGGGAGAACCAGCTATCTCCGGGTTCGATTGGAATTTCTCCCCTACCCACACCTCATCACCACCCTTTTCAACGGATGTGTGTTCGGCCCTCCATCTGCTTTTACGCAGGCTTCAGCCTGGACATGGGTAGATCACCCGGTTTCGGGCCTGCACATGCTGACTTGCGCCCTCTTAAGGCTTGGTTTCCCTTCGGCTCCGCCGCTTTACGGCTTAACCTTGCCAGCATCCGCAGCTCGCCGGACCGTTCTACAAAAAGTACGCGGTCCCGCCCTTGCGGTTCCACAGCTTGTAAACACAGGGTTTCAGGTTCTCTTTCACTCCCCTCCCGGGGTCCTTTTCACCTTTCCTTCACAGTACTCTGCTCTATCGGTCACCAGCGGGTATTTAGCCTTACGGGGTGGTCCCCGCATCTTCCCACAGGGTTTCTCGTGTCCCGTGGTACTCTGGATTCTGCAGTGCCTTTCAGACTTCGCCTACGGGGCTTTCACCCTGTTCCGCAGGCCTTTCCAGGACCTTTTGGCTGTCCTTCCGGATCACTTCACGCAGTCCGAACCCCGGCATGCACGCATGCCGGTTTGGGCTCTTCCGGTTTCGCTCGCCGCTACTCCCGGAATCGATTTTTCTTTCTTTTCCTCCGGCTACTTAGATGTTTCAGTTCGCCGGGTTCCCTCCATATGCCTATGGATTCAGCATATGGTGATGGAGGTATGCTCCACCGGGTTTCCCCATTCAGATACCTGCGGATCAATGCCCATTTGCGGCTCCCCGCAGCTTTTCGCAGCTTATCGCGTCTTTCATCGGCCCCTGGTGCCAAGGCATCCGCCCCGCGCCCTTTTTTGCTTAACCGTCAGCTGTCTTTCGTTCTCTCGAATTCAGACCTCTTCCCTTTCATGCTTAGCGTAGCATTACTCGGTTTTTCTGCTTTTCAGCAGGTTTGATTTACACTCTGCAGTGTAGGATATCCTGCGATATCCTTTTAATATTACTTCCTCGGATGTTTTGTCTTATCTCGTTTTCGCAAACTCAAGATATAAACGAATCATTTCCGCTCACTGAATATTCTGCATTCAGACGAACGTTTTCTATTCATTTAGACTTTGTTTTTCAGTATTCGGTTTTCAAGGTACAATCAATACATTTTGAACGGCAAACTTATATCCGTCCATGGGCTTAAGTGGACTCGAACCACCGACCTCACGCTTATCAGGCGTGCGCTCTAACCGGCTGAGCTATAAGCCCCCAATGGAGATGGAGGGAATCGAACCCTTGACCCCCTGCTTGCAAGGCAGGTGCTCTCCCAGCTGAGCTACACCCCCTTATATGTCCGTCCGCCTTAATACGGCCGTACATATAAATGTTATCCGGCAGCCACCTGCTCTCCCATATCGTCTCCAACATAGTACCAT
>CAJTMX010000159.1 GCA_910577235.1 uncultured Acetatifactor sp.
TTTTTGCAGTTTCCATTTCCATTATTTAGTGAGAAAATAAATAATTGTCCAATATATTTCAAAAACATGTGACCGTTTTCTTCCGGCAATTGTTTTATAGGTGAAAGGAGGTCAGGCAATGAAACAAGCAATATCCACCCAACAGCTGGAGGATGCCTATGATGCTTATGGTACAGCAGTATACCGTCTGGCAATGGCTTTCCTGGGGCAGTGCGCCGACGCGGAGGATGTGACCCAGGAGACCTTTTGCCGATTGCTGTACCGCGCTCCCATTTTCACGGATGAGAACCATCAGAAGCGCTGGCTTCTCCAGGTTGCAGCCAATCTGTGCCGGAACCAACTGAGGGGCTTCTGGCGGAAACGGGTGACGCAGTTAGAGGACACCATCCCTGCCATTGTCCCAGAGGAACTGGAGGCCCTGAATGCTGTCATGGCCCTGCCGGAACAGTACAAGCTGCCTATCCATCTCTACTACTATGAAGGATACTCGGTGACGGAAATCGCCGAAATTTTAAAGATGGGGAAATCGGCGGTGAAGATGCGGCTGAAACGGGGCCGTGAATTGTTGAAAATGGAATTGGAGGGATCAAATTGAATATCAACGACTATCGAAAAGCGATGGATCATATCAGTCCAAGTAATGAATTGAAAGAGCGTATTATGCACAAAAAAACAACTCATAGGCGGTATGCCCCGGTTCACCGTGTCCTCGCCAGCACACTGACGGCAGTTTTAATGCTGACCTGTGTGACCACTGTTGCCCTGGCTGCCAGCCCGGAACTGCGAAGGGCGGTGCTGTCTTTCTTCCGCATAGAAGAGCGGGAACAGGTGCCCGGCCAGACCGATATCAATCCGTCCGACATCAATCAGCCCGATGTTGATCAGCCTTATGATAATCAGCCTGACATCAGCCAGACTGAAATCGGCAGTCTGGTCAAGGCCCAGTACATCAAAATGGACCAACGTTACGGTCTTTCCGGTGGCCTGCTCAATAACCTGACCTGGAGCGATGACGGCAGGACTCTTTTGGAGGCCGAGTTCTGGGAGATCAAGGACAACAATCTGGTTCCCGTCCAGGTGGACATGCGGACCAGCCAAATTGACATAACATTCCAGGACATCAATTACCAGGGCAACCTGTACTGGTTCATCCGGAATGGGGAGCTGCATCTCTTTCAAGGCAGTCCCTACGGTGTTGATACACGCCCTGAGGATGAGTGGTCTGTAGAGGCCATTCCAGGGCGCACTGATGTATTGTTGCTCAAGCTGGCACAGGGCCAGCAGACAGATTACACCGAGTACCCTATGCTTTTCTATCTGGATACCGGCGAGACAGAGGACTTTTTGGCCAGCACAGGCGCCAAGCAGCTGGAATACGCTTATGATTATTCGTGGTCGGAGAATATGCG
>CAJTMX010000160.1 GCA_910577235.1 uncultured Acetatifactor sp.
CGCTATTTACTTTCGTGCTACAATCATGTATAATAGTAGCACGAAAGGAAGTGAGGGCATGACACAGTTTGAACAGCTGGACACGATTTTAGAGGGACAACACGGTATGCTCCAAACATCAGAGGTGGTGAAACGGGGAATTCCAAAATCCGTTTTTTACAACTATGTGAAGGAAAAAGAATTGGAACAGGCGGCACATGGGGTTTATGTATCGCCGGATGCCTGGGTCGATGGGATGTACCTGCTCCATTTACGATGCAGCCAGGGGATTTTTTCTCATGAAACGGCGCTGTTTTTCCATGATCTGACCGACCGGGAGCCTTCCCCCTATTCCATTACCGTCAGACGGGGATACAGCACGACCAGATTGAAAGCGGACGGGATTTTGGTCTACACCATAAAACCGGAGCTGCATGACGTCGGAAAGAGTACGGCTCGAACCCCTTTCGGGCATACGGTTCCGGCTTATGATATGGAGCGGACCATCTGCGACCTGCTTCGCTGCCGGAGCAGTATGGAGATGCAGACATTTCAAGGGGCGCTCAAAATGTACGCCCGCAGGAAAGAGAAAAACCTGCGGAGGCTGATGCAGTATGCAGGGCTGTTCCGGGTTGAAAAAATTTTGCGGCAGTATTTGGAGGTGCTATTATGATAAAGACAGCAAGGCAGCTGAAAGATTTGATCCGCAATCTCGCAAAGGAGAAATCGGCGGACGCACAGATTTTGATGCGGAACTATATGATGGAGCGTTTCCTGGAACGTATTTCCCTTTCTGAATATCGGGATAACTTTATTTTGAAAGGCGGGATGCTGGTTGCCGCAATGGTAGGGTTGGATGCCCGGTCTACAATGGATTTAGACGCAACCGTCAGAGGGGCCAGCGTGAATGTGGAGGACATTGAAAATCTGATGTCCTCCATCATAGCAGTCCCCATTGAGGACGGAGTGGAGTTCCAGGTGAAAAGCATTTCGGAAATCATGGACGAGGCCGAGTATCCGGGGATTCGGGTCAGCATGGCCACTGTTTTTGACGGAGTGGTGACGCCGCTGAAAATTGATATTTCTACCGGGGATGTGATTACGCCAAGGGCAGTCCGGTACAGCTTCCGGCTTATGCTGGAGGAACGCTCCATTGATATTTGGGCGTACAATCTGGAAACCGTACTTGCGGAAAAGCTGGAAACAATGATTGCCCGGACCATAACAAACACCCGCATGAGGGATTTTTATGACCTCTACATTTTGGAACAGCTTCACGGAAAAACGCTGGATTCCGATATTCTCCGCCACGCGCTCCTTGCTACTGCCCGCAAGCGTGGGACGGAGGGGCATTTGAAAGAGGCGAAGGAAGTGTTTTCCGAAGTAGAAAACAGCCATGCGATGCAGGCGCTTTGGT
>CAJTMX010000161.1 GCA_910577235.1 uncultured Acetatifactor sp.
ATCTGGAAAAAGACAATGAGTCCATCCGGGCAGCGGAAAACAGCCTGGAGGCTTTTATACAGGAGGAAGAAATAAAAGGGGACGCGTTTGACGCCCTGAAACAGCAGTTACAGGATTATACGGGCATCTTTCAGGCAGCCCGCTCAGCCAACGACTCGGATATAGCCGATTTCAAGACCCTGTCCGGGGCAGTGGGGGAGGAGGTTTTGATAGGGGGAAACATCCTTTCCCAGCAGAGAACGGCGCTGCGGTTTGAGGAGGAATACCTGTCCATGGCGCGGGAAAATGAAGCCCGGGCGGACAGCACGAAATTCTTCTGGATGGAGGCGTACTACAGGCTGATGGCATGGAGGTACCGGGATTTTGCGGAAGGCTCAAGAAAGCTGTATGAGAAGTGGAAGGCCAAGGAAGAGGCATATGATGCCATAGAAAACGCCACCGCGGGACTCTTTCTGGCAGGAAGGGGCATCCGTGACGCGGCATGCAGTGCGCTTTGCAGCCTGCCGGGGTGTTTTGTAGGTGGAAAATACCTCCCCGATATGGATGCGGCATGGAGGAGCCGGCTGCATGACAGCTACATAAGCCGCGTGCTTTCCGTATCCGGGGAAGGAAAAATCGTGGTAGACCTGCGGGAGGCAGAGAAAATACTGTCCCGGGAGGCAGGGGAGATAACGCCGGGGGAATACGACGCCATAGCCCTTGCCTTCCTGAATGCGGACGGGGAAGGGCTGGGAAAGCTGATACAGTATATGATGGGGGAGAAAGAAGATGTTGACGTCTCATTAATCAATGAGGTATTCGGGCCATGGGGCGGCCAGCAGAATGAGGATTACACGGAATGGAACGTGGACGGCAGGAAGATGCTTGAGGTGCGGATGAGGCTTGCGGCATCGGGGGAGGCGTTATTACCGCTAATCCGGGAGTCATGGGAAAACGGGGAGCAGGAGCGCGCCATTACCCTGACGCAGCAGAGGGAAGATACCCTGCAGAGGCTGACGCTCTTAAGCGTGGCGTCAGCCCAGGGGAGCTTCCGTGGAGGGTACGGGGATGCGTATCCGGAGATAGCTGTTACGGACGGGGAGGACGGGGAACTGTGCCTGCATTTCTGCCAGTACCGCAACACGGGGAGCATGTCTGCCCCGATGTTCAGCAACCTTGGGGCAGCCTCCATCACGGTGGGGGACACGGTTCTTACCTCCAATATTAACGGTACGGCGTTCAAAGGCGCGGAATACCGGTTTGCGGGCCGTTTTCTGGGATATTCCTTTACAAAGGAGGCGGCAGGTTTTGCAGCGGAGGAAGCCGCCGGGGAGGCGCTTGGAAGGAGCGTGGAGGCGGTGGCAGGAAGCCTTGCCCGGAGTGCGGGGAGCAAAATGTTGGAAAAGGCGGCGGG
>CAJTMX010000162.1 GCA_910577235.1 uncultured Acetatifactor sp.
GCCAGGTCCCTGGAATCCATTTCAAAGTTGAACATTACCTGAAGGTCTGACAATACCTTGTGGCTGAGCATGTCTGCCTCATCGATAACGATCACGGGAGTGACCCGTTTTTCCAGGGCATAGCGCTTCACCTCATGCTGGATATCATCGAACAGCTCATTTTTACGGAAACACGGCTCCACGCCCAGCCCGGCTGCAACCTGCCGGTAAAAATCCATGACCGTAAGGGAAGAAAGACTGCTGTAAGAGACCTTGAACAGGGAAGGGTTCAGCGAGCCGGCCCAGGTTCTTGCGGCAGTGGTCTTCCCCCGTCCGGGCTCCCCGGTAAGGACGCCAAAGCCCCGTGTGTCCTTCAGATAGTCAAGGCGTGTGCGGGCTTCCGAAGATTCTTTGGTTTCCAGCAGGATGTCCTTTGCGTTTTTGATAAAAGGGTTGAATTCCAGCCCGTATCTGGCAGTGTAATCGGTCAAACTTCCCCACCTCCTTCGCTGAGCCGGACGCGCTCTCGTTTTACAACGGCATTCTCCTGTTTGTTGAGGAGACGGATGGGCGTCAGATCCCCGGATGACTCTACAATAAAAACTTTTTCCATATCCGGCGAATAACGCAGGCGGAGCTTCTGTTTGGCATAGCGGTAATGGACTTCGTATTCCACCTTATTGATAACAAGGACATTGTCAGCGGAAACCCTGCGCTGTGTTTCCAGGAGGAAATCCGTTTCGATCCGTTCCGGCGGGAGCCTGCGGAACCGTTCCGGCTCTTTGAAATAGCGTTCCTGGGGGGATATACCTTCCAGGGAAGAGTGGGCAGTCTGGTTGTAACGGGAGACATACCCGGCAAAGTCCCTGCGCAGTTCCTCCAGGGAGTGGAAGTTCCTCATATCAAGCGAGGACAGGTACTGCATCCTTACGGTGAGGAACCAGCGCTCAATCTTACTTTTTCCGGTTGGTGTGAAAGGCTCACAATAATGGACGGAAGAACCGATGCGTGCGGCAAGAAGCTCCATCTGGTTATTTCTGTAGCTGGCCCCATTGTCAAATGTAAAAAGCCCGGGACGGCCAAACTTTGACACAGCTGAGCGGATGACAGTCATGAGGTTTTCGAAACTGTCATGAAAAAACAGGTCAGCGGCAACGATGAAGCGGCTGGCATCATCGATCAGGGCAATAAGAAAGACTCTCCTCTTCCCTTCCTTATCCTTCAGCCAGGGGCCGTACATGGTATCCCCATACCAGACTTCATTGATGTGGGTGCGCTCATAGCGGCGCATGTCTTTATTAGAGGAGAACCCCTTCCTGCCCTTTTCCAGGCGGACAAAGCGTTCCACCGTGGAAGGGGAGACCTGGCCGATGTGGATATGTCCGTCCGACAGCAGGGTGCGGTG
>CAJTMX010000163.1 GCA_910577235.1 uncultured Acetatifactor sp.
TGGAGCTGTTGACAAAGTGCCTGAAATAAAGAGACAAGGGAGATTTCAAGCAAGAAAAAAGATGCCTTTCGGCATCACACTGAGTGTTTAATCATTCTTTTGAGGTTCAAGGCCGCGGCGGAAAGGAGACAGTGGTCCTCCGCTGCCTCTAAACCTCGCCGCAGGAGACGCGTCAGGTTGTGTCCCCATTTCTGTGCGGCAAAAGTACCCTCACACCAGATCTGCCGCTGCTTCAGCGCCTCCCGGTATTCCGGCTCCCATCGCCTGGAGAAATGTTCTTGAACAACAGTCTTGAAATAACTGTCCTGGAGCTTTCTGGCGCCGGCCTTGTCCGTCTCATTCAAACATTTCTGCCGCAAAGGACAGCTGCCGCAGTCTTTCTTTTCCGCCCAGTATTCCCAGAACAGCCCGCTGCCACTTCGATACAGCCGCTTGCGCCGCAGTTCTTTCCCGTTAGGGCACAAGTATACGTCCCGCTGTTCATCATAGGTGAATGCATCCCGCTTCAGTTCAGCTTTCGTGCGGTCATGGGCGGGCTGTGGCACGACAAAGAAGTCGATGCCCAGTTCTTCCAGCGCTCGGTGTGCCAGGGGGAAGTCATAGGCGGAGTCCGCCGCAGCGGCTTGCAGCGGCACAACACTCTTATGGACGTACTCCAACTGCTCCAAATAGGGCCGTGAGTCATGGACATCCCCCGGCGTCACGGTTACAGCAGTGATGATACCGTGGTCCGGGTCGGTTGTCTGGTGAGACAGATAATAAAAACCGCTGGGCTTGCCGGGCCGCTTCATGTAGCCCGACTCCGGGTCGGTACTGCTCACCTTCTTGCGGGAACGGCGCTTGTCCTTTTTCACCTGCTTTGTCCGCTTCGCCCGGCGCTGCCCTGTCTGCCGTTTCAGCTCCTCCAGTCCCTCCTCCTCATAGGCGTCCAGCCGCTCCCAATAGTTCCCCACCTCTTCCAGCGCATCTACCTCCTGCTCCGAGGCCCTGGACGCATTGGCCTTTACATGGGTGGAATCCGTCACCGCCAGCCGTCCGCTCACCAGACCTTTTTCCACGCACTGGCGCACCACTTCCTCAAATAGACGCCGGAACACCTTCCGAAACGCAGGCTTCCGCCGCCGCAGCTGGCTGATCGTACTGTGGTCTGGCACTCGTTCATCCAAATCTATTCCAAGATACCAACGAAACGCGTTGCTGTCCGCACACCGCACCTCGATCTGCCGCTCCGAGGGGATGCCGTACAAAAAACCCAGCAACAGGTATTTTACCATTACTACCGGGTCTATGGGCGCACGGCCATACCTCCGGCTGTACAAGTGAGCCGTCTCCTCATACACAAACGATAAATCCAGCGCCGCTTCCAATTTCCGCAGAAAATGAT
>CAJTMX010000164.1 GCA_910577235.1 uncultured Acetatifactor sp.
ACAGTTTCTACCGGCTGGTCAAAAAGTATGAAGCAGAGCTGAAAGGTGCAGAGGAGGAAAAGTTATGAGCGAGGAAAAGGTTATGGAGAAGGAAAAGTTATGAGCGAGGAAAAGGTTATGGAGAAGGAAAAGATATTGCAGGTCATGGAAAAGTACAGGGACTATTTTAATGAATGGGATGCGGATGTGGCGTTTGGCGTCAACGGCAGGAATATCTTTTATGTGCTGGCATCCGGGGAGGAGTTTGAAACCTTCCTGTTTTTCCAGACGGCAGACCAGCTGGAGAAGGTCATACTGGGAACGATTGCAGAGAACCTGGATGTGATCCTGGGTGCCGGAATTGACGAGGTTAATGTGGGATTTTCGGCTGGGAATATGGATGAAAAGAGTGATAAGAGTATTGAATATTATCTGCCAGTGCTGGTGCAGAAGCTGGATGTCCTTTGCAGGGCGGGGGAAAACTGGTCCCACATGCTTCAGGTGACGTTCAATTCCATAAAGAATGTCTGTGCGGATATGACTGACAGGGAGAAGGAATAGACCGCAGCGGACTTTTCTGTTTAGATAAAATTTATAAAAAACTTGCGGAAAATTTCAAGGAAATAGAAGTAAGGGAATCTTTATTATATAGAAACATATTTAAGGAGGGCTGTTTATGAAGCAGGGTACATTGTTTTATGATAAGGGAAGTGGGAGGTACAATTTCCACTATATTGATGAGGACGGCGATAAGCGTGATTATGGCGGTATCCACTGTGGGGAGGTCTTCGAGTTTAAGCTGAATGAAGTCTGGATTCCCGCCCGTGTGGAGATGGGCATGGACAGGGAATGGTATCTGGTGGGTCTGCCGGGACTGAAGCTGGACGGACTGGAGGTGAGGGTGGAGTAAGCTGTCTGTAAAATTATATTACCAGTATAATGACAAACCGAAGAATTGGTGTTATAGTGGTTACAGTTAGAAAACGAAGCGGACCGGATGAGTCCAGAAAGGAAAAGATCATGACAACAGTTAATTTCGCTGCGAATGGTTTCGCATATTATCTGCATAGCGAACATTATGAGGCACTGTTCAGTAAAGAAAAAGAACAGAGTCTGGTTAAGATGCGCTCATGCAAGATAAGAAAAAGGCGAAAAACTGTGTAATGTCCGGTGGCAGGTCTTTAGGAGGCTGCCGGAAATAGAACATGGATTTCATGTACCGCTTATCTTAAATGAGGTAGGCGGTATTTTTTATGTTCCATTAGCTCAGCTGGGAGGAGCACAGAGGATATAGTACATCCTCGGATAAAGAACATCCCTGACTTTTAATCGAGGAGTCATGGGTTCGAGTCCCATATGGAGCATGACCGCCTGT
>CAJTMX010000165.1 GCA_910577235.1 uncultured Acetatifactor sp.
GTAAGCGATTAATTTAGGGGTGGATTGCGAATCATTCCCCAGTGTGTAATAATAATCACAGTAATGCAAGTATTTTACCGTGCATACCAATGCAATAGTTAAAATACTTTCGCACATTGACATCTGAATCCTGCTTACTTACATATTTCCTGACAGGATGAAGACCATGGTGCAAGCTTTTCAAGTTCTTCATCTGTTGACCGATAGCTGGGACGCTGCTCCAGAATGTATTTCATATATTTGTATGGGTCTAAGCCGTGAAACTTTGCCATCTCTACAATAGTGTATATCCCCATGCTTGCCTCGGCTCCACCTACCGTGTCTGAAAAAAGCCAGTTCTTCCTGCCTACCACAACAGGGCGGATCGAATTCTCGCTCATGTTGTTCGACAGGCTGCAGCGGCCATCCTCCAGATAGGTCAGGAGGATATCCTGGCGGTTCCGTGCGTAAGTCAGGGCTTTATTGAATTTATTGCTGCTTGCGGACATCTTCTGCTGATCCAGCCATTTGATGAATGCATCCACAACAGGCTTTTCGTCTTTCATCCTGCGTTTCTGGCGCTGTTCATGGGAAAGCCCCTGTTCCTTATATATGCGCTCATACCGGAACAGCTTATCACAGTATGCTACACCCTGCACTGCCGGATTTGACAAGTCTTTTTCACTTCCTTTTGGAATAGCATCCAAAAAATACCTCCTGATGTGAGCATAGCAGGCACAGCGTTTTACATTTTTCAGTTTGTCGTATCCCTGGAAGCCGTCCACCATCAGGTACAATCCCGGCGTGGAACTTTCCAGCATTTCTACCGCATTATTCCCATTTCTTGTCGGGGAATACCGGTATATCAACAGGGGCGGCAGGCCGTCCTCCCCGGAACGCATCAGCCACACATAAGACTTGGACTGCGGTCTTTTGTCCGGCTCTTTGAGCACCTGGACGGGCGTCTCGTCCATCATCAGGAAATGCCGTTTCAGCAGTTCCCTGTGGAAGAACTGCACCAGAAACTGAAAATACAGCTGGAACACGAGGATGGCCCAGGCAGCCATTGTGGCCCGGGTGATCAGAATGCCGGATCTTTTTAGATCCTGCTCCTGCCGGTAAAAGGGCAGGCCGAGGACAAATTTATTCTTCAGAATGCCGGACACCAGCGATGGTGTGGCATAGCTTTTCTCAATAAGCGCAGGAGGACATCCCTCATCCTTTATAAACTGAGGTTCTTCCGTCTGCTTACACTTGGGACATTCATAAGTAGTAGCGACATATTCCGTCACTTCATATCTTGCGGGAATGAACTCCACCTCCCGGCGTATCA
>CAJTMX010000166.1 GCA_910577235.1 uncultured Acetatifactor sp.
GGTTCTTATGATTCCATGCTGCATTTTTTCAGGGCATCCTCCTGGTCACTGGAAGATATACGCAGACGCTGGTTTTCAGCCGTCATGGATCATGCACCTCTTTATAGGGAAGGCGGCTTCCATGTTCTTGTAGGCGATGGGGTAAAGCAGTCAAAAGAAGGACGCCGGATGCCGGGAGTCAAAAAACTGTTCCAGGAATCTGAAAATTCCGCAAAGCCTGAGTACATCCACGGGCATATGTTTGGAGGACTTGGCATTCTGGCTGGAAGTGTCCGCAGCTGGGCATGTATCCCCTTAAGCATCCGGCTCCACGACGGCCTTCAGGCTGCCAGGGAGTGGAAGGACGCGGCTGTTTCCAGCTCCTCCCATGTAATACAGATGGTAGAGGATGCTTATCAGGCTGCCCTCACATTTGGGGATTGTCTGCTCCTGCTGGACAGATATTTCCTTACCGTCCCGGCCCTTGAAAAGCTGAAAACACTTAACAGCAGCGGGGCGGCGCACATGGAGATCATTACCAAGGCAAAGAAATCCTGCACAGCATATGAAAAACCCGGCCCCCGGAAACCCGGAAGGGGACGTCCTCCCAAAAAGGGAGCCGCTGTCCGCCTGAAAGAATTATTCACCTCCCAAAAGGAACAGTTCCAGGATGCAGAGATTGAGCTTTATGGGAAGAAGGAATCCATCCGTTACTACTGCATTGACCTGCTGTGGGGGCAGAAGCTTTATCAGGAGCTGCGGTTTGTGCTGGTGGAAATGGATGGCATCCAGAGCATCCTGGCAAGCACCAGCCTGGCACTGGAGCCGCTGTCGGTCATCCGGCTTTACAGTTACCGGTTCCGGATCGAATGCACCTTCCGGGAGCTGAAACAGCAGGTTGGCGCATTCTGCTATCATTTCTGGTCAAAGCATATGCCAAAATTGAGTTATTACCAGAAGAAAGATGAACCGTCACCCCTTGAACGTGTGGGAAATGAAAAATCCCGCCGGAAAGTATTGGAAACGGTACGTGCTATTGAGATGCATATGGCACTGTCCTGTATTGCAATGGGAATACTGCAGAGCGTTTCCATTCGTTTTGCCGGAGAGTTCCACCCCGGGCAGATACGTTACCAGAGGACGCCTTCCAGGGGGCGGATGTCAGAAGCCGCTGTCATGCACTATCTGCGGAAACATTTTTTCCGCCTTTTAGGAAAACAGCCAGAATTATGCATAACGCAGATAATTCAGGAACAGCAGGATGAGTCCGGAACCTACTGGGGTTCACGGGCTTCTTAAGCAGCGCAAACTTTTTACTCACAAGTAATA
>CAJTMX010000167.1 GCA_910577235.1 uncultured Acetatifactor sp.
GCAGTTCGGCAGAGGTGAAGGCCGATGTGGAAGGGCACAATATGGCCAAGACCGCAGGAAAAGAAGAAATGGGCAAGGGCTAGGACAAGCAGCAAGCGATCAAGAGCTTTAGCTGCACGAACCATGAAACTTTTTAAGCCCATATAGCGTTTATGAGCGCGGAACAAGACCTCAATGGTCCAGCGGTGAGAATAGTATTCCAGAATCGTCTCATCAGACAGGGTGGAATCGGAGCATAGAAATACCCGGAGGGCACATTTCCTGCCCATCGCAGCTGGTGGATAGGAGAGCAGAACCACTGCGTGGTCAATTTTGTTCAGAGGCCCCTCGTAGCGATACACCATGTAGGTCCGGCCTTTCACCGTTACAGGGTGAAAACAGCCGGGGTCGAGAGAGGCAGCCAGATCGGAGGCAGAGGTACGCTTTCCTTCCGGGAACAGAATACGGTTGGTTTTCATCGCGCCAATCAAATGGCAGCCCTTCTCCTGGCAGGCATCAAGAACACTGGGGTTGGTGTACCAGCTGTCCATCAGGATATAGGCCCCCGTTTGATTCGGAAGAGAGCGAAGGATCTCCAAGGTCATGTCGATTTTCGTGCCGTTTTCCGGGCAGCAGCGTTTCAGGGAATAACACAGAGAAGTATCTCCGGTCCCAACGATGGCAGCATGGACCTGATGCCCATAGACAACCTTCCCCTCCAAATGGGAGTAATGCCATCCGGCCCCCTGTGTTGGACGTTTCGCCTTTGATGATGGCACTGTTTTGGGCAGAACTGTGTCGTCGATGCTGATAAAAAGAGGTGTTCCATCTCGGCGGGAAAGTTCCGAAACCGTCTGGAAGCTTTCGCGTTTTTGCGTTTCTTCCAGCCGCTTGTCATCCCACTTGCCCTTGGCCAGAAAATGTCCGTAGGTTGTTCGGTGGGCTGGACCGCACTCGCCATAGTCCGACATTTTTCCACTATGCCCCTTCATACAACTGGACAGGATTATTTCCTGAAGCCGCTGCTGGGGTACGCTGGTCAAAAACTCCAAGTGCTTCTCAAAAAAGAATTTGCGTATCTGCTCTCTCGGTGTTATAATCTCCACAAGGCATTCCCTCTCGTGTTTTGTGGTTGGTCGCGCTTCCATTATAACACTTGAGGCTATGCCTTCTTTTTTGCCATTTTTCAGATTTGCTCATTTATAGTTATAAAATAAAACTATGGATGCTTCAATCATATGATTTTCGATTCGCTTCTAAACCTTTTGAAACATTTCTCAAACCGGCTATCAATCTCATCTGTTGATTTCAGCGGTACGGGA
>CAJTMX010000168.1 GCA_910577235.1 uncultured Acetatifactor sp.
TGGAGGGAAAGAAGATGCCCGAACACACGATAACGACAGATTGCGTCTGGAGAAATTGGCTAGGCGGGACGGTGGACGGCCTGCCCTTTGCCGCGAAAATCTGCGACATCAATTCCCCGGACGGCATCGACAACGGGCGCGTCCTCAAATTGTTTCTGTACACGGAGGACGGCGAACAGGAACTCGCCGCCTATGAGCGCGGCTGGTCAATCTATCCGACTGGCAAACAAGAGGCCAGCATGGATGCCCTGATCGCCTACTGCGCCACGCTCCCCCCTGCGGATAACTGGCATTTCCGGGCAGGCGGGGAAAACCCAACCTTGTGTTGAGAAATGCGTCTCACCATGAGACGTATTTTTTAGCAAATATTTTTAATCAGGAGGACTATAAATGGCAAATGAAATCAGCAAAACCCCGACCCAGGCGAAGCCCCAGGTGATCCCGCTGTCCAAAATCCATGACCTGCCCAACGTGTTCATCGCAAAGCCCCAGGACAAATCGCTGGGCAGTATGGTACTCAGCATTGAGAGCAGCGGCATCAAGGAGCCTGTCATTCTGCGCCAGCGGGACGACGGCGAGTATCAGCTCTTGTCCGGCTACCGCCGCCGCAGGGCCAGTGAGCTGGCGAAGAAGCCGGACATCCCCGCCCATGTCTATGAGATGACCATGCAGGAGGCCATCGCCTACCGCAAGGCGGTGAAGAACAATCCCAACGCTCCCATCCCCGGCAAGCTCCTTGAGCCTGTCCCCGATAAGGATATGACCAAGAGTGCAGAGGCCCCCGCCGCCCCTGGCGATAAGACCAAGGAGGACAAAAGCCCTGCCGCCCCCGGCGATATGACCAAGGACGACAAGACCCCTGCCGCCCCCGGTGAGAAGCCCAATCAGTACGCCATGTACGCTTTGGGCAAGCTGCGTCTGGAGGCGGACGATCCCGCCGCCGCCCGGCGCTGGTTCCGTCAGTCCGCCGACCTGGGAAATCAGTTCGCGCAGTACCGGCTGGGCAAGCTGTTGCTGAGCGGCGATGGCGTGGCAAAGGATACAGCGGGCGCTGTCCGCTGGCTGATGGAGTCTGCGGAGCAGGGAAACCAGTACGCCCAGTATGCCCTCGGCAAGCTGTACCTGCTGGGCAAGGATGTTCCCCAGGACAGGGAATCCGCTGTCCGCTGGCTCACACTGGCGGCGGAGCAGGGCAATGAGTACGCCCAGTTTTTCCTCGACCATATGGACGGCTCCCCCTCTCTCTTCGCCAGCGCCACCCGGCTCCTCCACCACATGGGCCGCATCTTCCAGGAGC
>CAJTMX010000169.1 GCA_910577235.1 uncultured Acetatifactor sp.
TGGGAAAGCTCCTGCTCCGCTCCGGCCAGCATGATGTTGGCCGGAACCACATCATAGCCGCCCTTCATGTGCTGAATGGCCTCCCCGATACCAGCCGCCCGCTTCATCACCTCATAGACTGTCGGAACATTATAGTTCTCCGCACCACAGGCCGTTGAGAAATTCCCCTGGGGGTCAAGATCGATGCCAAGTACCTTATACCCCCTTTCCGCTAACCCCGCAGCCAGGGCCTGGGCCGTAGTAGTCTTGCCAACGCCCCCCTTTTGATTGGCTACTGCCACAAGCACATCTTTCACGCTCCCTTTCTACGATTCTATAAAAATATTTTTATATTTATCTACATTTCTATTTTACTATAAATTTGCAAAGATAGCAATACTGAAAAATAGAACCATATAAATATATTTTTCTGTATTTATAGATATATATAGAAATAAATACCCGGCCAGTTTCCAATGACCGGGTATTTAACTATACTTTCACAAACAGACCAATCGGGCAAATATCACTAAAGCCGGGAGTAGAGATGAACCAACAGCCTGGGCCGGTCATCTCCCATCTCACCTCCAAGGTAATGTCGTGCCAGCCATCGGGGAATAGGGCTGTAAAGCCCTCCCCAGCATGGATACCCCGGCCCTCCAGGAGCAGCCGAGGGTGCGGATCAGCGTCTGCCGGGTCTGGTAGCTGAATCTGGGCAATTCTCGTTTCCTCTGCCATACATTCCAACTCCTCCATCGTTTTGACGATGCCCTGGCCGTCTCGAACCTGGGCAATCCCTCTTTCCAACTTTTCTTCAAACTCCTGTCGGTTCATCGTAACCACCCTTCAACTCAATCATAATGGCCCCGGCAGGAAACAACATAGATAATCCCGTCCCTCTCGTAATAAACAATACGGTTGTTTTCATCAATGCGTCGGCTCCACAGTCCACCCAGATTTTCCCGCAGCGGCTCCGGCTTTCCAATCCCATCAAAGGAACTCCTGCAAATGTCCTTTATGAGCGCATTGACCCGCTTCAGCATCTTCTTATCCTGCGTCTGCCAATACAGATAGTCATTCCAAGCCCTATCTTCCCATAGTAACCGCATCAGTCCACCTCAATCAAATCATGCTCGGCGAAGTGAGCCTTACCATCCTTTACATCCTGCATGATTCCCTCAAGGTATCGAATATTGCTTTCAGAATAAAAGGGGTCAACAGACAATTCAAACGGTATGCGCCCCTCTCTGGCAACCTTACGCAAAAACACATTGATGGCCGTAGACATACTCAACCCAATATCGGCCAACGTCTGTTC
>CAJTMX010000170.1 GCA_910577235.1 uncultured Acetatifactor sp.
ATCTCCAAGGAGTTCGGGCGCAGGATCGGGACCAAGGAGGAGGAAGCCTTTTTCACCGGGGACGGCAAGGGCAAGCCCACGGGCATCCTGAACGCCACGGGCGGCGCGTCCGATGGCGTGACCACAGCAACAGCCAATATCACCTTTGATGACGTGATGGATCTTTTTTATTCCCTGAAAGCCCCTTACCGCAAAAAGGCGGTGTGGCTGCTGAACGACACCACGGTAAAGGCACTTCGGAAACTGAAAGATAACAATGGGAATTATATCTGGCAGCCTTCCGTGCAGGCAGGGGTGCCGGACATGATCTTAAACCGCCCTTACCACACTTCCTCCTATGTGCCGGAGATGGCGGCGGGCAGCAAGGTGATGGCGTTCGGTGACTTTTCCTATTACTGGATCGCTGACAGGCAGGGGCGTTCCTTCAAGCGTCTGAATGAGTTATTTGCGGCAACCGGGCAGGTGGGATTCCTCGCTTCACAGCGTGTGGACGGCAAGCTGATCCTTGCCGAAGCGGTAAAGACCATGAAGGTGAAATCTTCTGCATCATCGGGATCATAAGAAGGGAGGCGGCATGGATGGCAGTCCTGACATTGGAGGAGACGAAGCAGTATCTCCGGGTGGACAGCAGTGATGAGGATGGTTTCATTTCCGGGCTGATTGAGACCGGGGAGAGGCTGTGTGCGGATGTGGCACGGATGGAATTATCAGAACTGGAAGCGCATCTGCCTATGGTGCGGATTGCCGTCCTCTATGCCGCCGCCTACCTTTATGAACACCGGGAGCAGGCAGACCACGGGGAGCTGGTGGGAACGCTGCGCTCCCTGCTGTTCGGCATACGGAAAGAGGTGTTCTGATGGCTTTGGGAGAATGGAAGGATAAAATAATCATTCAGAAAAGCGTGGCGGGCAATGACAAAGCCGGGAACCACATTTTATCGTGGGTGGATTATTACACCTGCCACGCCTATGTGAACAACCTTTCCGGGAAGGAGTATTGGGAGGCGGCGCAGCTTAATGCGGAGAAAGAAGTGTTTTTCCTCATACGGTACTGTTCGGAGGTAAAGGAAATAGACACGGAGCATTTCCGCATTATTTTCCGGGAGCAGATTTATAATATCACGTTCATTGACAACGTGAAGTACCAGAATAAGACCATAAAGCTGCGGGCGGCTTTGGAAAAAAGGGGAGGCTGAATAAATTCTCCCTTTGGAAAAGAGGTAAAAATGTCTGAAAAGAAGGTATCCATCGAGCAGATGGCGGAGGCGGTCATGGACGGCCTGATCGAGTATGCCG
>CAJTMX010000171.1 GCA_910577235.1 uncultured Acetatifactor sp.
CCATGCTTTGACCACGACATGCCATTATGTTTCTGGCGCTGTGCCACCAGCATGTCATTTTCTTTTTCCACAGGATTGCTGGAATTGCGCAGACCAAGTTCTGCCCTCACAGCATAGCAGGTTATGCTGTATTCTTTCCGTTTCAGATAGTTTATCTGTTCATCAAGCCATTTCTGATTTTTTATTACAGGAGACGGTAAAGATTCCAGATATCTTACCGCGTTTTTTACATCTCCCACCCACAGAATCCGCAGCAGCTTTTCAAGGGTCTTATTCCGCATGTCCTTCCCTTTTACCGCCATGCTCAGCAGTTCCTGACACTTTTTCTTTAAATGGTACCAATCCAGGATCACAGTATATGGATGGAACGGGAACATTTCCTCAATGCTGCTTTTGATATTCCTTGCACCATCTGTAAAAAACACCAGCCTGTTCTGCAGCAGCCCATTGAAAACCAGGAATGCCAGCATTGCTTTCATTGCGTTTTTCATGCCGCACGCTGTCAGGGCATATGTGTCCTGTCCATACTGGATATGAACCACTGTGTTTTCCACATACTTTGCATTCTTTTCCGTTCCCTGGCTGCGCGAGTCCTTCTGATGTTTTACCCCCACATCGTCTATGGATACATACACACATTCCAATGGTGAGGTCTCCATATCCAGCTCTTCCGCCGTGAACGGTATCTTTTCATCACGGGATGCGTTGGCTGAATCAATAATGATGTCCACTGCCTGTATGTCAGCTTCTGTCTTTTCCGGGATGGCAGGGGAGGTGATGCTGGCAGAAAGACAGACCCCTTCCATGGGGCGGCCGGTCTCACTGTCAAACCCGTACATTTTAAGGACCTTCTGCGTCATCTCTTCCAGCCTGGCAGATATCTGTTCCCCGACACGCTCCACACTGTCGGAAAGAGTGCGCAGTTTTATGGTCTCACCGGCATCACGGTGCTGAAAAAGATTGATCATTTCTGTCGCATTCCGGTAACTGAGTTTTGTACAGAGCCTGCAGGACAGTTCCATATACCCGGTACTGCAGACCCTTTCTTTCGGCTGTAGGGACTGCGCCATATCATCCATGAGACAGACAGGGATCCTGCCAAGTTCAGACTCTACAGCTGTCTCTCTTTCCCGGTTCTGGGATCCGCAGTTTTTTTTAGCGTACCCTTAAGGATCTCATCTGCAGCATCTGCCCCGATCTGGTTCCTTGCTTTCAGTACCGCCTTTTCCAGCAGGTCGAAATCCCTTAAGAATCCTTCCCTGGTGGAAATATCAAATGTTTCCATGGAAGGTAT
>CAJTMX010000172.1 GCA_910577235.1 uncultured Acetatifactor sp.
TGACGGACAATCTGCTGGGTGTGGAGGAGATATGAAGGACACACTTTCAGCCATGCCTGAAGATCCCTGTCATGAAAAATTAAATTTCTGGGAACAAATTGACATATTCCCGCCCTTTCCGTATAATGATAATAGAGATAGAGAAATCTATCGAAAATATTGTCCGCCCACCGCTGGCGGCCTATAAATGACCGGCCCGAAAATATGGTTCGCCTACCGGAGGCGTCTAATAAATGTCCGGCTCGAAAATTCTCAGCCCTATCGCAAGGTAGGGCTGATTTTATAGGTGGTGGCATATGATTTACCAGGCCGGATATGTATATCATATTAAGGATGAATATTTTGAGAAAGCAAATGACAGGATGCTCATGCAGAATAAGGAGAACGGCACATACCGCCCTACTTTCTACTGCGCAAAAGATGAAAAAACCTCCCTCCTCTGGATGGTTCCCTTGAGCAGCCGTGTGGACAAGTTCCAGGCCCTCCATGACAAACAGGTCCAGAAATACGGCAGCTGCCTCACCATCATCCTCGGAGAGTTTGATGGCAGGCGTGCCGCTTTCCTGCTCCAGAACATGTTCCCTGTCACGGAATATTATCTGGATCATATACATACCAGGAACGGTAACCCTGTTCCAGTCAGGCATTCCATCCATCGCGAAATAAGCACGAACATAAAGCGAATCCGACAGCTCCATGCAAGGGGCAAGAAAGTGGTGTTCCCTGACATCACACGCCTGGAAAAGCTCATGCTGGAGGAACTGGAGAGCCACCAGCCCCTGCGGTCGGCTGCTCCTGATCCATTTTATTCGGAACCGAACATGGCACAGCTGCAAAAAGCAGCACGACAGGCAGCTGAAGGACAGACCATCACAAAGACCATGGCGGAACTGGAGGGCATGGAACGGGAACCGGAATAATGCAGGCTGCAAAAGAAATTATACGAGGTGTATGATTATGAATGGACAGATGATGAGATATAAAGAAAGCCTTGCAAAAATGCCGGAACCAATCCTGTTAAGCCAGTGTCCGAAAGTCAAGCTGGACTTGCGCGGGCTGATGGAGTATGCAAAAGAAAAAGGTGTTAAAGTAATAGAATTGACCGAAAAAGAAAAAGCAGCGTTTATCAGAGAATAAAATCAATATCTTGTATCTAACCATTTGACATTATCCATATATTGTGCTAAGATGTTCCTGTAATTGATTTTTGTGCTTCCCATCGGGATATGCCATGCGCATAGATGCACACGCTGTTTATGATTGAAATGAGTGTCAGAAAAACCATGCCG
>CAJTMX010000173.1 GCA_910577235.1 uncultured Acetatifactor sp.
TGACCACAAAGCGGCTGCCTTTCGTGAAACATTACGGTGACGTGAACAGCATCCGCGGGGATGAGGTGGAGCCCGTGGACATCATAACATTTGGAAGCCCGTGCTTTCCTGCGGGTACGCTGGTCCTTACCGACAAGGGCTATACCGAAATAGAGCGGATAGAAGTCGGGATGCGTGTGCTTACGCATAAAGGCAGATGGAGGAAGGTAACGGCTGCCGGTTCCAGACAGGCTGAAACCATAGTCCTGAAGGGGAACCATTACGGGCTTGAATGTACTAAAAACCACCCTATTTATTGCAGCAGTGAATCGAAAATTGAAAATAAGATAAGGATCGAGGAAGAAAAATCATGGATACCAGCGGCGGATATGAAAGGCCGGCTGTGGGGCGTTCCAAGAAAGATTGAGAAAACACAGATGATAAGTCCGCATTATTCGGGGAGCAGGAAGCAGAAGCCGATGCCCCTGATGGATGGGGACTTTTTTTATTTTGTGGGAAGATGGCTTGGTGACGGGTGGGTCCGTGACGGGCAGAGACCCGGCAGGCCGGAGGGGCAGTGCAGCGGGCAGATTTACCTCTGCGATTCCTACGATAAGGAAGATGAGCTCCGCTCCATAGTGGAAAAGGTCACATCCTCGTACAGCGTGGAAAGGTGCAGGACCGCAATCAAGTTCAGGTTCTGCGGGCAGGTGCTTTGTAACTGGCTCACGGACAATTTCGGGAAATATGCCGGCGGAAAATATATAATGCCGTGGGTGTATACGCTGCCGGAAGAATACAGGCAGGCAATACTGGACGGGCTCTTTGACAGTGACGGATACAGGCCGAAGGAGAATGAATGGAGGGTGACGACCATCAGCAAAAAGCTGGCGGAAGGGCTGCGGATACTTGGGGAAGTCCAGGGGTATTCGACTACTGTGTTCAGGACTGTGCCGTGTGAATACAGGATGATTGAAGGGCGGAAAGTCACACAGAAGCCCTGCTATATGGTGGCGTTTTCCAGGAATGCCAGCAGGCCGCACCTGACAGACGCAGCCCACGCATGGTACAGGGTGAGGAGCGCCGAACCGACAGGGGAAGTTAAGACGGTCTATAATCTGACCGTTGAGGATGATAACAGCTATGTGGCTGACGGAATCGTAGTCCATAACTGCCAGAATCTGTCGATTGCAGGAAAGCGGGCAGGGCTTGACGGGAAACAGTCCAGTTTATTTTTTCAGGCAATCAGGATCATAAAGGAAATGAGGTGTGCGACAGATGGGAGATACCCA
>CAJTMX010000174.1 GCA_910577235.1 uncultured Acetatifactor sp.
CGGGCTTGCCGCACTGAGGCAGGCTGTCAGTGCCTGTTATCCTGCCGGGACTTCCATGGATGATTCCAGGCTCTGCCGGATATTTGAGCAGAACAGCATCCCAACGGACGGTCTGAACCTCCGCAGCGATGTGGTGGATACTTCCCTTCCTGGGGAGGGGCACATTACCCTGTACTGCGACTCTGCATGGAATCCCATGTATGAAGCGTACTTATGCCTTGCAGACCATTTCGGTGTGAGTTTTGAACTGCAGGCAGAGGAATCCGGAAGCGGCATATATATCAACACCGATATAAACGGGGCGTACCTGCCCACCCACTATAAGGCATATCTTTCAGAAAGGCCGGAGGATGGTTCCCTTGATGCTCTCTTTGACGATGCGGACGGGGATACGGATCTCTATTTTGATTCGGAAGCTGACCTGCTCCGGTGGTTTGCGGAATGCGGCAGCATTGTCGCAGACTCCGCCCAGGCACTGCAGGACATCCTGGATGCTGATTATATCTCCATCCATGAATTTGTAAACCCATATTAGAAGGAGGGACAGGAAATGGCACTTTATAAAAAGCTGGATCTGTGGTCCATATATGAGAGCCTGGACAAAATGATGGACTACTGCTACAACGGAAATGAAAAAGACAGCCCTTACTGGGATCATTACTGCGACCAGATCAATGAATTATGCAACATGGCGGCTGACCTGTATACAGAGTTGGATGAGGTTAAGAGCAGGCTCTGGTACCAGATGCCCGCCAAAAAGATTGCCTTTTGTGATGAGGACGACTGCAGCCAGACGGCGACTGCATGGTTCAACACTGCGGCCGCAATGTTAACCGATACTGACATGACGGAACTGCTGGAACACGAGAATATTTACTGCGCAGATGAATGGGCGGAAAAGCAGAAACGGATCTCTGCCCTGAGCAGGCTGACCAAACAGCAGCAGATGTTCCTCTATACGGAAGTCACCGGCTTCATTACCCGGTATCTGGAGCTGTCCGCAGCATTTGACACCATCGAAGCTGTCATCACTGAACTGGATTACCATCAGTCCGCCATGAAGGGCAAAGATGGCGTCACGCTCCCACAGTCGGCATACGTTTAGGACAATATAGAAAGATAAGATTATAAATAAACAACAAGGAGGCTCTTATGTATATCACTACATCAACTTACGGGGACATAGACTGGCATGACTCCCGCACCATATACGAACCTTCCACTGGGATTATGCCTTCGGACAGTTTTCCTACA
>CAJTMX010000175.1 GCA_910577235.1 uncultured Acetatifactor sp.
CGGGAAACTCCCGGACTTTTCTAAAGGAGATACCCTATTATTTAGCGCTTACTGTGTACCCCGACAGAGAACAGGGGAATGATCTTCACAAATGACGTGGGGAAGGAATACCGCTTTGAACAAGAGGGGCTTAATGTGTGGCGCAGCCATTTTGACGGGTGGCTTGCTAAAAAGGCAGAGGAGAGTGGCGCAGAGGTCAGGGACGGTGTGGCGGCTCTTTCCTGCACGGAGCAGGACGGAATTGTGGAAGTCAGCCTGCATGGGGAAAATAATTATGTGGAAAGCGCAAGATATGTGATTGACGGTGAGGGTGTTGTCGGAACATTGAAGAGGAAGCTCACAGGGGAGGTTCCCGGATACATAACAACATTCCAGACATTCAACGAGGGCAGCATTGATTTAGACCCGCATTACTTTTATGCGTACCTGCAGCCGGAGCTTTCGGAATATGATGCGTGGTTCAACGTGAAGGATGACCTGCTGGTGCTTGGGGTGTCCGTGAAGGATATGGATAAGATCAGTAATTATTATGAACGCTTTATTTCTTACATGGAAGCAAACCACCACCTGCGTATCAGAAGGCAGACCAAGAGTGAGAAGTGGCTGATGCCACATATCCATCCGGGGTGCCGTGTAGACTACGGTGTGGGGCGTATCCTTTTTGCAGGGGAAGTCGCTGGGTTCTTAAACCCGATGGGCGAGGGCATATCTGCAGGGATGGAGAGTGGGGACTGCGCCGCCTGTGCGATCATGGAGCATTTTGATAATCCGTCAATGGCTTGTGAGGCATATCGGCAAAGCACGGAAAATCTGAAATCCTATATGCAGCGCCAGTGGAGCCTTGTGGGAGGAATGGCTGGTACGTTCAGGGAGATGGAATAAATGAGAAAAGGGCTGGATGACGGCTCTTTTTTTGTTGAGTGCGCCCAGCCCAGCGGGCGCGCGTTCTAAAAGGTAGACGGTACATTTTTGATTCGAGATGGCTTCAGGCCGTTCAATGATTCTGTGATATAGAATCTACAGGGATTTTGGGATGTTTGCAGCATAGCACGGTTTAAAGGGGGAGTGCTGGGTACAGCTCAGTTTCAGCTATGATTTTAGAAAGAATGCCTTGACAAAATATTAAACTGAACTATAATATAGAGTAGTCTATAAAATAGACTAAAAGGAGGAAAACGATGATGCAGAATGTTACAGAAGCAATTGAAGAAGTAAACTTGATCAAAAAAGTAATTGACAGAACCCAGAA
>CAJTMX010000176.1 GCA_910577235.1 uncultured Acetatifactor sp.
CGCCTTTTCCGGCCTGCAATTTTGCCTGAATATCCACCAGAAGATTGACCTTGGGAGTGGGAGTTGAAACCGCGTCTTTTCTGCGGGGCGTATGCTGCTTTTCTCCGGCAAGGACCGCCCGGATTTCATCTTCGCTGTACCCTTGTCCCAGCTTTTCATCCATGCGGGCAACATTCTTCCAGCCGGGGGCTTTGAGCCGGATTGCCTGTCCCCGGCGCGACACTTCACAGCCCATTTCCGCAAGCAGCTTTAACAGCCCGTCAAAGTCTGCCGGTTTCTGTTCTAATGCCTGGTCAATCATCATGCGGAGCTGTTCCCGGTGGGAGGGCTTCGCCTGATCCCCCAGCCATTTGTTGTAGCTTTTTCCATGCGGTTTTGGGTCCTCTACAATGGAATAGCCATTCTCAACGCAGATGGTATCATTCAGCCGCCGGACCGCGCGGGTGCTGCCCCAGAAGTTTCGGAATTTCCGGTCACAGTTCAGATTGACCGCGTTCCAGATGATGTGATTATGGATATGGGACTTGTCGATATGGGTGCAGACCACAAAGGCGTGATTTCCCTTGGTGAACCGCTTTGCAAACTCCACGCCCAGCCGGTTGGCTTCTTCCGGGGTAATCTCGCCGGGGACAAAGGACTGCCGGACATGGTAGGCCAGCACATCGTCCGCGCCCCGTACCCGTCCGGTGGTGGAAATGTACTCCCGTTTTGCCAGCAGAAACTCGGCGTCGGCTACCCGGCTGTCACACGCAAAGCCGGTGACGAGCCTGCCGTTATCTGTCTTTTGCGGGTTGGATACATAGTCAATAATGTCACTGACCGCTTGGCTTTCGGTGCGACCCTTGCCGGTGTGCAGCGGCATGATGCGTGTGGTTGCCATATCAAACACCTCCTACTGTTCTTAGCATCATTGAATTGATATTATTTGAAAAATCCCGTATAATAGGGAATAGAAATTTGAAACCGAAAGGGGGTCTTGCTCCTATGACAGAATATGAACTGTTGACGCTGATACATGGCGGTGAAAATATCCGTGTGGAGTTTAAGAAATCCACAAACGAGATTACCAGGGATGTGTATGATACTGTCTGCTCATTCTCTAACCGGGATGGTGGAATCATTATCCTGGGCGTAAAGGACAACGGAGAGATTTTAGGAATTATCCCGGATGCAGTTGACCGCATGAAAAAAGATTTTGTTACCTCTATCAACAACGGGCAGAAAATCAATCCTCCCCTTTATTTACA
>CAJTMX010000177.1 GCA_910577235.1 uncultured Acetatifactor sp.
ACGTTTCCGATTTCCCATAGAAAATACCGTGCTTTAACAGCACCGCCTCTATGGTCTCTTCCAAGTCGGGATTTTTCAAATCGGTGTACAGTTCAATGTCAAGCTGGTTGATTTTGAAATACGCAATCCCGTCCGCCGCGAAATTGTCAGCTTTGGGATATAAAAATACGAGGAAGGGCGGCTCCGGGGATTCGCCCTCCACGAAATGGTCATAGGCAAAGGGCAGCCCCATTTCCTCCATCATCTTCAATACATCATCGTGCTTCATCCTTCCAGCCCCCTTTTGATGCCTTCCTCCAGTTCCCGGATGCCCGCCTGTTCCGCAGGGGCGATATGGGGGAATGCCCGGACCCTCCCGCCGCCACGCTTGGCGTGGCCTTTCTCCAGAAGGTGGGTGAGCTGGTAACGCTTCTTGTTATGCACCACCAGTTCCAGTGCATTGGCGGTCTCTTTCTGCTTTTTCACAGCCCATCCCTTTTTGTACTGCCCCGTCCGAACCGGGGCATTGGCTTTCACTTCCGATTTCACCGTGTTCCCGGCTTTGGTGACGCAGTCCTTCATCACGTCCGTGGCAAGCCCGGCATACTCGATCAGGCCGTCCATGACCGCCTCCGCCATCTGCTCGATGGATACTTTCTTTTCAGACATTTTTACCTCTTTTCCAAAGCCGCCCGCAGCTTTAAGGTCTTATTCTGGTACTTCACGTTGTCAATGAACGTGATGTTATAAATCTGCTCCCGGAAAATAATGCGGAAATGCTCCGTGTCAATGACTGCGGCTTCGCTGCAATAACGGATAAGGAAAAATATCTCTTTCTCCGCATTAAGCTGTGCCGCCTCCCAATACTCCTTCCCGGAAAGGTTGTTCACATAGGCGTGGCAGGTGTAATAATCCACCCACGATAAAATGTGATTCCCGGCTTTGTCATTGCCCACCACGCTTTTCTGAATGATGATCTTATCTTTCCATTCTCCCAAAGACATCAGAACACCTCTTTCCGTATGCCGAATAAAAGGGAGCGCAGCGTTCCCGCCAGTTCCCTGTGGTCTGCCTGCTCCCGGTGTTCATACAGATAGGCGGCGGCATAAAGGACGGCAATCCGCACCATAGGAAGATGCGCTTCCAATTCTGATAATTCCATCCGTGCCACATCTGCACACAGATTTTCCCCGGTCTCGATCAGGCCGGAAATAAAAGCATCCTCATCTGCGCTGTCTACCCGGAGATACTG
>CAJTMX010000178.1 GCA_910577235.1 uncultured Acetatifactor sp.
TATAAGGCGTTCCGTTTTTGCGGCATGCCCTGCATTCATAGGTTTCCCGGTAATGGTCGACCACTTTCAGGCTGGCAGGAATGAACTGTACTTCAGTACGGACAAACTCCTCACCGACTTTTACCATGGCGCTCCCGCACCTTTCACAGATCTGTTCGCTCTCATCAATTGTGTGGAGCACTTTGCTGCGGGGAATGTCTTTTATCAGTTCCTCCCGCTGGCCGGCATGCTTCCTTTTCCGCAGATGTTTTTCGACCTCTGCCAGATCCGGCTCATGGGCATCCGGATCAGCACAGGATTCCAGTTCATTAAAAAGAGACATCTGCCCCTCTATCTCAAGGGCAGACGTCTTCTCTGATTTTGTTCCGTAAAGCTTACGGGTAAGGAAATCAACCTGCTCTTTGAGGAGCCGGACCTGCTGTTCCAGTTCTTTGATCTGCTTTTTGTACTCCTGTTCTATATCCGGCATGGGCTGAAAACCTTCCTGTTCTGATGAAACCATTGTACCATAAAACAGCAGGATTTTCCAGTATTTATAAGGAATTTTCGGGTTTCCCGGGCTTTGGGGGATCCCATTTCCGAACCGCTCTGGGCTGCTCCGGGTTCAGTCCCTCCAGCAGCCAGCGGAGCTGCTGATGGGAGATTAGTCTGGCTTCTTCGCCTGTGCGCGGCCATTGAAGGCGGCCGTTTTCGTAGCGCTTATAGAAAAGACAGAAACCGTCCCCTTCATAGTGGACTGCCTTGATCCGGTCCGCCCGTTTCCCGCAGAAGAGGAACAGGGAATTGCTGTAAGGGTCAAGCCGGAAGCTGTACTGGATGATATCCACCAAACCGTCCAGCTGCTTTCTCATATCCGTGTACCCGGTGCGCAGGTAGATCTTTTCCACCCGGGAGAGGTCTCCTAACATGACTGCACTGCTTTCAGGACAGCCTCCAGCAGCTCCCGGGGAGTATCTTCAAAGAGTTCAACGGTCACAGTACCGGTATGGAGCACTGCGGCAGGAGCGGCATGGGAATCCTGTCTGCCGCAAAGGGATACCTGGGTAAATTCCGGAGCCGCATCCGGCATCAACGCAGTCTGCTCCATGACCGGCCTACATCCATGACTCTTTCGGGGCAGTTCCTCAAGCGCCAGCTTCCGGATCTTTGCAATCCAGTAATAATAGCTTTTTAAAGAGATATCATGCTGTTCGCACCATACCTGATTCGTCAGGCCGGAG
>CAJTMX010000179.1 GCA_910577235.1 uncultured Acetatifactor sp.
TGACGTGTACCTTAAGGGCGGAGGCGCACCATCCCCCGTGTGTGCTGGAGCAGGCCGTATTTGAAAACCATTCGCAGGACACGAGATACACGGGGCCTTTGGAGACTGCGCCCACAGTCAACGCCACCTATGGCATGGGCGGGAACAACCAGCCCTTCGTGGTGGAAACGCCAAAGACGCTGAAAATCCGTGCCGGAGGTGGAAATGGAGGGAAAGGCGCGCTGATTCAGGATGATAAATCGGCTACCCTTTCCTGTAACAATGACCAGACTGTGTTCGTGCCTTTCTGCAAAGGGACGCGCCCGCATTCTGCGGAGGAAGCGCCCACATGGAAGGACGGGGATGTGGCGAACACGCTGAACACGTTTGATATCGGGGAAAACCGCTGCAATGAGCTTGTGGTGCAGGCATTCGGCATCTGCTCCAAAGAGAGCAACGCCATGAAATCCGGCAATCCGCACAGCGGTTTTTATGAGGCGCAGACCGCACGGACACTTGACTGTAACTGTAATAATCCGTCCTCGAATCAGGGCGGCATCGCTATAGTTGCGGTGCAGGGCTCCATGATCGGCAGGGATGATAAGAACGGGCCGCAGGGCAGCGGGGTGAATGAGGACGTGTGTTTCAGCCTGACCGGGGCAGACCGCCATGCGGTGGCATACCCCACCTACTGCACGAGCAAGAATTCCTATTTCATGCGGGCGGAAAAGGAACTGGCAAATACGCTGGTGGCTACGGATTATAAGGACCCTCCCGTCATCAATGACGTGCGGACGGCATCGGGTAAGGATGTATTTGGTACGATCTCCGCGAGCATGGGCTCCAAGCAGTGGCTTGGGAACCAGGAGGCGTTCAGCGGCGACTACCATATAGTAGAGCCGGACTATATCGTCCGCAGGCTCACACCCACGGAATGCGCGAGGCTGCAGGGCTTCCCGGACTGGTGGTGTGACGGGCTGGGGACGGAGAATCCCACGGAGGAAGAAATGATATTCTGGCGTGAGGTGTTCGAGACCCACCGTAAGATAATGGGAACATCCAGTAAGCCCAAGTCCGACAGCCAGATACGGAAATGGCTGGAAGACCCCCATTCCGATTCGGCGGAATACCGTATGTGGGGGAATGGCTGCGCCTTACCGAACGTGTATTTCGTGCTTTGCGGCATTGTGTACTATGCACAGTTCCCGGATTTTTTATTGTGACATTTATTCTGACATTT
>CAJTMX010000180.1 GCA_910577235.1 uncultured Acetatifactor sp.
GGGCCGAAAGTGTCCCGGCCCCTCCCGTTTATTCCTCTGTCATTTCCTCCCCCAGCACCTCCGCCGCCAGTTTGTCCATGGCCTGCTCCATAAATCTGTTTAAGCTGCACCCCATGGCGTCCGCCGCCGCCTTGTACCGGCTTTTCTTCCCTTGCTTTACATATCCGTTTATCCGATCATAGGCTTTTTCGTTAAATTCGCGCTTGTAGTCCGTGGCGCTCATACCGTTTTCCTTTTTGGGTCTACCCATTTTAATCACCTCACCGTCATTTTACCACATTCCTTTGTTTTTATCTACTGTTAGATTTCAATAAAAATCTAACGTTAGATTTGTTTACTTTGCCGCTTGTTTTCATCTAACGTTAGATGTATAATATAGACAGTTCAAGGGAAACACAGCCGCCCGGCTGCCGGGGCGTAGAGTACGGCAGCGGTCAACCTCCCGAACCAATACGGAAAGGGCACCGACACGGACCACACCACACACCACCCGTCATTTTATGGAGGTTTTGAATATGTTTACTTTTGAAATCGGCAAGAAATACTTTGACACCAGCGCCTGCGATCATAATTGTGTTTTCGTCATTGAAATCACGAAACGCACGGCCAAAACCGTTACTTTCCTGCGGGACGGGAAAGAGCGCCGGGCGAAGATCCACACGGACGATCAGGGGGAATATATCATCCCGGAACGGTACAGCATGGCCCCCGTGTTCCGGGCCAGCCGAGAGTATGAGGAAGCCCCCGTGGAGGAGGCCCCCGCCGCCCCGGACCCTCTGGCCGCCTATATGCCCCAGGTCCCCCAGGCTGCGCCCCAGCCCGCCATGGTCATGGTTGGCCAGCCCGTCCTCTGTGACTGCGGGGCCATGTTCCCCCAGGTTGGCGGCGTCATTATCGGCTTTGTGGAGAAAGAGGCCACGCGCTGGACCCCCGCCGCCACCATGGCCGTGATCCGGTGGGCGGACGGACGCCAGGACTTCCACAAACTTTCTGACATTCACCCCCAGGGGTGGCGCAGTCAGAACGGTAGCGGCCTGGGCGTGTTCTTTGCCCGCTAAAATCATATAGCCGGGCCGGGCGGCTACTTCCCGGCAGAAAGGAACGGTACAGCATGAAAAAGCGTTATTATAAGGTCGTGGCCACAGTTACCGACGGGGCGCGGGTGTGGGACGTTGTGATTTATTCCCACTATGAAAG
>CAJTMX010000181.1 GCA_910577235.1 uncultured Acetatifactor sp.
AGAAGCCCAACCATTTTGCGGTGCGGCAGTACAAAAAATATAAGCTGGCGGCGGGCAAAACCGCAAAATCTATACTGATTTCCTGCGGCGCGCGGCTGGCGGTATTCGATATTGCCGAGCTGCGGGAGGTCACAGCCTATGATGAGCTGGAACTGGACACCCTGGGGGACCGGAAAACCGCCTTATTTCTCATTATGAGCGATACCGATGACAGCTTTAACTTCCTGATTTCCATGTGCTATACCCAGCTGTTTAACCTCCTATGCGAGAAAGCGGACGATGTGTACGGCGGCAGGCTCCCGGTCCATGTGCGCTGCCTGATTGACGAGTGCGCCAACATCGGGCAGATTCCAAAGCTGGAAAAGCTGGTAGCCACCATCCGAAGCCGGGAGATTTCCGCCTGTCTGGTATTGCAGGCGCAGTCCCAGTTAAAGGCCATCTACAAGGACAACGCCGACACCATCATCGGAAATATGGACACTTCCATCTTTCTGGGCGGCAAAGAACCCACCACCTTAAAGGAGTTAGCCGCCGCCCTGGGAAAAGAAACCATTGACACTTACAACACCGGGGAGAGCCGGGGGCGGGAAACCTCCCACTCTCTCAACTATCAGAAATTGGGGAAAGAGCTGATGAGCCAGGATGAGCTTGCGGTGATGGACGGGGGAAAATGTATCCTCCAGCTGCGGGGCGTCCGCCCGTTTTTGTCGGATAAGTATGACATCACCAGGCACCCCAATTTCCAGTACACCGCCGACGCGGACGATAAGAACGCCTTTGACATTGAAGCGTTTTTGTCCACCCGGCTCAAACCAAAACCCAACGAGGTCTACGATGTGTTTGAAGTTGACGTAGACACCGAGGGCGAATAATCCCGTTCCGCGAGAAAGGAGTGATCTTATCTACCCGCCAGGGTCCCTGAAACCTGCCTCGGTTGAGGCCATTGGCGTACAAAGCGGACAGCTCAACAAAAAAATGAAGAAGGAGGATAGCCGGAATCGAGCCGCCCAAAACGCAGGGCGGTTTTGTTGTCCGGCTTTTGTATGCCTATGAACCAACACTAACCACAAAGCGATTCCGGCTAAATTAAAGTATGGAATTTTTCAACAGCGCAATCGACGTTTTGCAGACCCTCGTGATCGCACTGGGAGCCGGCCTCGGTATCTGGGGCGTCATCAACCTGCTGGAAGGTTA
>CAJTMX010000182.1 GCA_910577235.1 uncultured Acetatifactor sp.
CGCATAAAGGAGGATAACGATATGCTTGCATTATTTAAGAACAGGAACAATGACCAGAACCAGGAACCGGTATCTAAGCGTGAGGTTTCCGTAACCGGCGCACTGACGGACATACTGCGTCCGGGGCTCCCCGCCATGTACCTTTACCAGGGGAACCTGATCCGCACTTCCACAGTGCAGGCCATCCTGGAGGCTTCAGCCAGCCATGTGCGCTTTGAAACCTTAAACAGCATCTACACCATTTCCTACAATAACCAGCCGGGGGAAGGCTTCCGCGTGACAGCCTGAACCCTGCACAGACTTTACACAAAATGATCCGGGGCTGCCTGAAATATACGGCGGCCCCTTTTGGAAGGAGGACACACCATGAATAAAACGCAGGATAAGGAAGCCGCCCTGCTCAGGGAGGAACTGGCAAAACTCCTGTCCACCCTGAAGCACAACCGGGAAAAGGTTCCCCTTGATGTGCTGAAGACAAAGTATAAAAAAGGCTATACGGGACTTTGCGCTGAAATAAAGCGCAGGGCTTCAGATTATGCGGCAATGGCTGTACTTAACGGCATCCGCATCCACAGGGATTACCTTGATGAAGCTGTTTCCATCATCAATGGGACGATTGAGCGCTCCGGCATCCTGAAGCAGTTCTCAAAAGCAGCTTTCTGCCACCAGGATATGGCAGAATTTGATGCCCTTGCCGGGACACTGCGGGAGAAAATCCTTGCTGACCTTGAGCCTTTCTATGAAAAGCACCTCGCATTGTATATCACGCAGGAATGTCTGGAAAATCCGGATATACCGCCACTGGTCTACTGCGTGGCAAGCCACTGCTTCTGGCAGGACGGGAAATGGATTCCGCTGGAGCTTTACAAACCCAGTGATACACTCCCACAGGAAAAAAGCGCATGACCACCAACACTGCAATATAAGAAAAGGAGACCGAAATGAAAGAACTTCAGATTGAAAGAAACACAGACCATAAAAAAGTCATAATCACGCTCACGGATGACGAACTGGAAAAGGCATACCGCATCATGGAACGGCGTTATCTGGATGAGGACTTTGCCAATACCCTCGCGGATGACGCGCAGAACCCGGATACCCGGTTCCATTCGGGACACCTTGAGGAATTCCCGGAACTGTCGGACTGGCTCTGCGTGTACTTCGATGCCATCTATGACGCCAACATGGGG
>CAJTMX010000183.1 GCA_910577235.1 uncultured Acetatifactor sp.
GGAACCGCTGATTAAAGGCCCGTCAAACGCAATATGCAATCGAAATTGGGGGTAAAAATCCAAGTATAGGCCCGTATTGAGGGTAAAACACTCATTCTCCCTCTCTTATCCGATCTAAAGGGCGCAGGAACCCCAAGCGGGGCGTAATGAACCGCCCGCCCTGGCAAGCATATACAGGTTTGCACTGGCAAAGAGCACGTGTAATCGGTTGAGATTTTTTTGCAGTCCACGGTAAACTGTCTTTCGGAAACCGAAAATATTCTTCACAATTCGGTAGGGATGCTCCACCTTACAGCGTACAGCGGATTTGCGGTTTTCGATGTATCGCTCCCAGTCAATGGCGTTGTCGGAAACCTTGGGCAGCCGGCCTGGACGGCGGTTGATTCGGTATTCGATGGCGGAAAGCTGTGGGTCATATTTGACTTCATCCCGTTTTTCCAGTCCCAAGTATGCGCTGTCCCCATAGACGACCTCGTCATCCTCCCGCAGCAGCTTCGCCGCTACGGTGACATCATGGACATTGGCGGACGTAACTTCCACCGTATGGACAAACCCGCTGCCCGCATCCACCCCGGTATGGCACTTCATGCCGAAATGCCACTGATTGCCCTTTTTTGTTTGGCGCATTTCAGGGTCCCGCTTCTTCTCCGCGTTCTTGGTAGAGCTGGGTGCGCTGATCAGCGTGGCGTCCACAATGCTGCCGCCCCGCATCATCCGCCCAGCCCGCTCCAGGCAGCGGTTAATGGCGCCAAAAAACAGTTTCCCAATTCCGTGTTCTTCCAACAGATGCCGAAAATGCAGCAGCGTGGTGGCGTCCGGGACGTCCTGTTCAAAAAAGTTGATCCCCATGAATTTCCGCATGGCATAGCTGTCGTAAATGGCGTCCTCCACGCCCTCATCTGACAAGTTGAACCAGCATTGCAACAAATACATCCGCAGCATGATTTCAATCTCAATTGGTGGACGGCCACGCTCTCCTGTTGGATAGTACGGCCTGATAATTCCTACCCATTCGTCCCATGGGATGATCTCGTCCATGATTTCCAGAAATTCTTCCCGTTTCGTTTTCTTTTTCCGGCAGCTGTACTCCATATCGCTGAAACTTTCCTGTTTCATTTCTTCTGCCCCCTTCCCTTCTATTTTACCATACTTTCCGGGCGGGGGGGATTAAATCAGTGGTTCCTTAG
>CAJTMX010000184.1 GCA_910577235.1 uncultured Acetatifactor sp.
CAGGTTCTCTTTCACTCCCCTCCCGGGGTCCTTTTCACCTTTCCTTCACAGTACTATGCTCTATCGGTCACTAAGGAGTATTTAGCCTTGGGGGGTGGTCCCCCCGACTTCCAACAAGGTTTCTCGTGTCTCGTTGTACTTCGGATTCCGCTCGCTCTCTTCCGGTTTCGGCTACGGGGCTTTCACCCTCTTCGGCCGGCTTTCCCAAAACCGTTCCCCTACCTTCCAAGTCACTTGTTGCGGTCCATTACCCCGCAGGATAAATCCCGCGGTTTAGGCTCTTTCCCGTTCGCTCGCCGCTACTTAGGAAATCGATGTTTCTTTCTCTTCCTGTGGGTACTTAGATGTTTCAGTTCCCCACGTTCCCTTCCATACGTTATGGATTGGCGTATGGATGACAGAGGTTTGCTCTGCCGGGTTTCCCCATTCAGAAATCTGCGGGTCAATGGATATTTGCTCCTCACCGCAGCTTATCGCAGCTTATCACGTCTTTCTTCGGCTCTTAGTGCCAAGGCATCCACCCTGCGCTCTTATCAGCTTGACCTGTATGAAATGCCGTTTCGGTTTTCGCCTTCCGGCATGGAGCGCTCTTCACGCTCTGCGGCTTCTGCCGCATTCCCCGCTGCCTAGCGTAGCAGCTTTCCAGGTTTGTTTCATTTTTGGATGTCTGACCAACCATACAGATCACTCTGTATGATCGTTCTCATTTACATCATTTCTGATGATCTTTCAATGTGAAGTTTTCAATGTGCCTGCGGTATGTTGCCATACCGGACGGATAATTTCATCCGTCATTGCATGAATCAGAAGACTGGTTCATCCAATCACGGGTGAAATAAAAACTCTCTCACAGCCGACCGCCATAAGACAGTTTCAATGGAGATGGTGAGATTCGAACTCATGACCCCCTGCTTGCAAGGCAGGTGCTCTCCCAACTGAGCTACATCCCCGTTTCCTGGGCTTAAGTGGACTCGAACCACCGACCTCACGCTTATCAGGCGTGCGCTCTAACCGGCTGAGCTATAAGCCCATTTCGGCCTCTGCCGTCCCGGGAACTGCGTTCCCTCTCAAGAAAGCGCTTGCTCTTCTTTCAAAGATCTCTGCACTTTTTTGTATTCTGGCAGCCACCTGCTCTCCCGTGCCGTCTCCAGCAAAGTACCATCGGCCGTCT
>CAJTMX010000185.1 GCA_910577235.1 uncultured Acetatifactor sp.
CGTTCTGGTAGAGGGACACCCATTTGCTGAGGGTCTTTGGGCTGTACTGGAATACAGAACCGTCAGGCAGGGTGAGCGGTCTTTCGGTGATACGCTGGTAGTAGGCGTTCCTGGACGCATCAGGATAAAGGCCATGGATAACCGGGGCGATGAGGGAGAGCCGGAACTGTGCCATGGCGGCTGCGTCCGAAAGGTTTTTTGGATTGTTGTCCATAGAAATGTCCTCCTTAAGTGGTTTTCCACCATTATGCAGGAGGGACGGGAGGGAAACCATGCCCATGGCGTGTGGCTGTGGGAAAACAGTTCACGGGCCGAAGACCTGCTGGCAGTAAGGCGCCGGATTTCTATGGGACTGGAGGAAGGACTTCGCAAAACGGCGGACAAAAGCGGAGGCGAAATCCGAATAGGCAGGCTCTGTGGCCAGGTCTCTGAGGAAGGAAAGGCCGGATGTTTCCATGGAGGAAAGCGCACCCAGCCACTCTTCCTTCTGCGCCCGGAACAGCTTCAGCCAGCGGCGCAGCTGGGAAAGGGTGATGGAGAAGCGCTCACAGAGCCTCTCCACGGTAGACAGACGCAGGAAATACTCTGCCAGGACACGGAGGAGGAAGAACAGGCCATAGCCGGAGTAGGGGATGATGAAGTCCGGGAGGATGGCATGGGTATGGCCACAGGTACAGATGAGGCGCATGATGCAGAGACTGTGGCAGACAGGGGCACCACTTATGAAGTCCACCAGGGAACGGCCATAATAGGCATGGATGCGGCAGGACCCCCTGGCCCCACAGTAGGGACAGGTCTGCAGCTCAGGGCGGAACCCGGCCATGAAGGAACCGAACAGGGCTTTTGATGAACTTTTTATACGAATCAGCTTGCAAAACAGGGAGTTTTCTCTTATCATAGTATATGTCGGTGGTGCCGGAGCCTCACGAGTGGGACACGATCCCGTATATGGCAGGCACACTGGTATGTGAGAGAAAGAACGAACTGTGGAAGGGGCTGTTCTTTCTCTTTTTTTGTTCCATAAAAACTATATCGGAATGACATGGGATGGTCAAGAGGAAAACGTGCCGCCTCCTGCAGCACACTTTTATAGACAGTGTTTGAAAACTGAGATTTTAATTTGACGTTTTTGTACGGGAGATAAGAACTTTAATTTGCTGGGCAACA
>CAJTMX010000186.1 GCA_910577235.1 uncultured Acetatifactor sp.
CAGGGGAAGTTTGGCGGCGGGCAGCCGCCCCTTGGCTTGATGCGTGACCCGGAGGAAAGGGGACACCTTATCCTTGACCCGGACACTGCGCCGACTATCCGTAAAATCTATGACCTTGCCTTAAACGGCTGGGGGTGTATGCGGATAGCCAAACAACTGATGGAGGATAAAATCCCCATCACACGGGTAAAAAGCAATACGGAATGTGACGTGAATTATTATTCATGGGGGAGCGCACGGATTAGCCATATCCTGCGGAACCCGTTTTACAAAGGCGCACATCTTGTCTGCCGGACGCACCAGAAAGGAATCCGCTCCAACACCTATGACATCATCCCCCGTGAGGAATGGGAAGTCCTTGAGGGCTGCCATGAAGCCATCGTAAGCCCGGAGGACTGGGAGAAGGTGCAGGAACTGATTGACCGCCGCCCTCCCATCATGGAGGGGAACGCCTGCCCCTTCTACAACCTGTTCCACGGCATTATCTACTGCGCCACCTGCGGGAAGTCCATGCAGGTACGCTATGAGAAGGTGGGCAGAACCGGGAAGAACCGCTTTACCGGCGAGGAACGGGAGCCGATAGACAAGGCGTATTATATCTGCCAGACGTATAACCGGCTGGGGAAGGACGCCTGCACCAGCCATAAGGTGGAAGCCAGGGATTTATATAACCTTGTATTGAAGGATATTCAGGAACTTGCGGCAATGGCGTTGAAAGACGTGGAATCGTTCTACCAGCGGATTAGCAGCCGCATGGAGCGGCGGTATCTGGCGGACGCTTCGGAGATGGAGAAGGAGCGGGAACGGCTGGAAGCAAGGAACCGGGAGATTGACGATATGTTTTTGAACCTGTATACCGACAAGGCAAAGGGAATCCTGTCAGAGCAGCGGTTTGTGAAGCTGACGGCGGCAATGGAGCGGGAACAGGAGGAAAACCAGAAGCAGCTAAAAGAATTGACCCTCTCCTTGCGCCGTTCCAATGAGCAGGAAAGTGATGTCCGTACCTTTATCCGGGAAATCCGGCAGTATGCCACGATACAGGAATTGGACGAGGGTATCTTAAACCGCCTTATCAGCCGGATTCTGGTGGGGGAGGTGAAAAAGGTTGACGGGGAGAAGTTTCAGGAAATCAAAATCATTTATAACTTTGTCGGGGAGATACC
>CAJTMX010000187.1 GCA_910577235.1 uncultured Acetatifactor sp.
CCAGAAGTTCTGTGCGGACGCTGGATACCGTGGCACGTTTGTTTCTGATTTGAAGGAGCAGCTTGACCTTGACGTTGATATTTCAGAGAAAATCAAGCCTCATCAATGGGAGAAACGTAAGCGTCAAACCTTCCCTCCACAAGAAAACTCTAAGCCAGGTTTTCACCTGGCTTAGAGCAAAAAAGATTATACTTTGCAGACAGCAGGAGCGTTCCAGGGCAGCAGAAGCCAAGCATTTTGTGACTGGGCCAAGTCCATCTCCCCAGCAGAGGATAAGAGCCACGTTAAGTAGCGGTACGGGTCTAACCCATTCTCTGTGGCGGTCTGGATGAGGGAGAAGATTACCGCGCTGCTTTTTGCACCGCTGGGTGTATTGGCAAACAGGAAATTCTTTCGGTCAATGACAAAAGGCTTAATGCTGCGCTCAGCCCGGTTGTTGCTCAGCTCCAGCCTGCCGTCTTTCAAATAATTGAGCAAATAGGGCCATTGCTCCTTGAGATAGGACAGTGCCTTGCCCAAAGTGGATTTCGGTGCGGCGGCTCTGGTATTTACCCATGCTAACATAGCGTCCAAAACAGGCTTTGCCTGCTTCAGCCGCTGGTCATAGCGTTGTTCAGGAGAAAGGCCTGCCAGTCCTTCCTCAATTTTGAATAAGAGATTGCAGTATGCCAGCCCCTGAGCCGCTGAGCTGTTCTTGGCCTTTCCTTTTGGCAGAGACTTTATGGCCTCGTCGAATTTCCTCCTGGCATGGGCCCAGCAGCCGACCACAATAATTTCATTTGGAAGACAGTGGTATCCGGAGTAACCGTCCGTATGCAGATACCCCTTGAAGCCCTCCAGAAATGTCTTTGGGTGGCAGGCACCACGCCCTGGCTGGTACTCATACAGCACGATGGGCTGGCTGGTATCCCCACTGGTACGATATAGCCACATATAGCTGTTGCTCTGGGCTGTTTTGCCCGGCTCATGGAGTACCTGCAGTGTGGTCTCATCCGCGTGGAGGACATCCCGCTTCAGCAGTTCTTCGTGCAGCTGGTCATACACTGGGGCCAGCAGATGCTCCGCAGACCACAGCAGCCAGTTGGACATGGTCTGCCGTGACAGAGGAATGCCCTGGCGTTTCAGTTCCTGTTCCTGCCGGTACAGGG
>CAJTMX010000188.1 GCA_910577235.1 uncultured Acetatifactor sp.
CTAGTGTACTGACATGTTGATATATAGTTAAAACATACTGGTAAATACAGCTGTTTTGGTATATACTAAGAAAAAAACGGCGGTGATTCCTATGGCAAGACCCAGAAAATATGTAATCAAGCTTACGGAAGATGAATACAAGGAGCTTAAATCCATAATCCGTAAGAAAGCAACTTCAAAAACAATACGCTGCAGATGCCAGATAATCCTTGACCTGGACGAGTCGCATGGAAAAGTTCTTACCCATGAGCAGAGTGCTAAGTCCAACGGCGTCTGTCTGGCAACAGTCACAAATACTGTTACAAAATACATAAACGGCGGTGTTAATGCTGTCACTGAATTTAAAAGAAGCATAAACTCAGATAATGCAAGGCGCAAGGTTGACGGGCGCGTGGAAGCCCGGCTTATCGAGCTTGCCTGCGGGCCGGTCCCGGAAGGCCACTCCCGCTGGACAATCCGCCTGCTTGAGGAGGAAGCCAGGGTCATTCTGGAAACACCTGTGAGCAGGGAGGCAATCCGGAACGCATTAAAAAAAACAAACTTCGACCTCACAAAAACGACTACTGGTGCATCCCGGCAAAAGAAGACCCGGAATTCATAGCCTGTATGGAGGATATCCTTGATGTATATGAGCTTCCTTATGACCCAAAGCGTCCCGTTGTCTGCATGGATGAAAAGCCTTACCAGCTTCTGGGCGAGGCCAGGGCGCCCCTGCCGATGGTACCTGGGAGCGACCGCAAAACGGATTCCGAATACATCCGAAATGGAACAGTCAGCATATTTGCTTTTGTGGAGCCGCTTGGCGGGACGCACCATGTAAGCGTGCGGGAGCACCGTACAGCCGTCGACTGGGCGGAGGAGATCAAATATCTCGTGGATGTCATGTACCCGGATGCTGAGAAAATCATCCTTGTAATGGACAACCTCAATACCCATAAGCCGGCTTCCCTCTATAAGAAGTATCCTCCGGAGGAAGCAAGACGCATCATCAAAAAACTGGAAATACATTATACCCCAAAGCACGGCAGTTGGCTGGACATCGCCGAAATAGAGCTGAATGTAATGACCCGGCAGTGCCTGTCCCGCCGTATAGCTGACATTGAGCTGCTGCGCAGCGAGCTGTCTGTATGGGAA
>CAJTMX010000189.1 GCA_910577235.1 uncultured Acetatifactor sp.
AAGCGGAGTATCTGAAATTCGCTGACGCTATGATGGACAAGCCCCTCTCCTACTACGCCTTTGAAATGCTCTACTGGTGCGGTATCCGGGAGGGGGAGCTGCTGGCCCTCACCCCTGGGGACTTCGACTTTGAGAAGCAGACGGTTTCTATCTCGAAATCCTACCAGCGTATCAAGGGCCAGGACGTTATCACCGACCCCAAGACGGCCAAGAGCAACCGGGTCATTCAAATGCCCGCTTTCCTCTGTGAAGAAATGGAGGACTACATCAGGAGCTTGTACGCCGTGGAGCCGACAGACCGCATTTTTGCGGTAACGAAATCCTATCTTCACCGGGAGATGGACAGGGGGGCGAAAGAGGCGGGGGTCAAGCGGATCAGGATTCACGATTTGAGACACAGCCACATTTCCCTGCTGATTGACATGGGCTTTACGGCCCTGGCAATCGCTGACCGGGTGGGGCACGAAAGCATTGACATCACCTACCGCTACGCTCACCTGTTCCCCACCCGGCAGGCGGAGATGGCGGACAAGCTGAACATGGAGCGAAAGGGGGCTTAAATCATGTCTGCGAAAAATCTCGACAACCACAACCGATGGAGAAGCAAGACCATAGCGTTCCGGGTGTCCCCGGAGGAAAACGAACAGATTGAGATTGCCGTCCGCCTGTCCGGGCTGACCAAGCAGGACTACATCACCCGGCGGCTGCTGAACCGGGACATTGTGGTGCAGGGCAATCCCAGGGTCTACAAGGCCCTGCGTGACCAGCTCGCCGCCGTCCTGGGGGAGCTGCGGCGCATGGAGGCCGGGGGCGGGGTGGATGATGAACTGCTCGCCACCATCCGCCTTATCACCGTGACGCTGGACGGTATGAAGGAGGATTGATAGATTGATGGATTCCAGAGAAACGAAAAGGACTGCCCCATATCCGTCTGTTGGCGCAGACGGGGAACAGCCCAATTCTCAAAAACCTACCATGAGTATAGCAGAGGAACCGGCTGAAAACAACCCCCGGGAGAAAAGTTTGGAGGAACGGCTTCTGGAAATGCGCCACATGAGCGACCCGGCCTACCTCCATACGGTTTCCATGAACGAGCTTTACCAGAATGTCTACCAGAGCAGACCGCCAAT
>CAJTMX010000190.1 GCA_910577235.1 uncultured Acetatifactor sp.
TGCGGGTGTTCAACCTGATCAACCCTGAGAATTCCGACAGCTGGAACTGCCTTGCTGAGATTGAGGGACAGGAGATCATGGCGCAGCTCTTTTCCGATGTCATCATCAAGAACACCGGCTCACCGAAAGGTGACCATTTCTGGGACAATTCGGAGATGAACCTGTTAAAAGCCCTTGTGCTGTATGTGGACCAGGGCTTCCCGCCGGAGGGGAAAAACATCGGGCAGGTCTACAAGCTGCTGACCATGAATTCCGAGAAGGAGCTGAACAGCCTCTTTGACCTGCTCCCGGTCACCCACCCGGCAAAGGCGCCCTACAACATCTTCAGGCAGGCGTCCGACACGGTGCGCAGCGGCGTCATCATCGGACTGGGCACAAGGCTGCAGGTGTTCCAGAACAAACTGATCCGGCAGATCACAAGCTACAACGAGATCAGCCTGACACAGCCGGGGTATGAAAAGTGTGCTTATTTCTGCATCACCTCGGACCAGGATTCCACCTTTGACTTCCTCTCCTCCCTGTTCATGTCCTTCGTGTTCATCAAGCTGGTGCGCTATGCGGACAAATACGGGGAAGGCGGGAAACTCCCGGTTCCGGTACATATCCTTGCCGATGAGCTTGCAAACGGCGGCTGCACCATTGCGGACCTGACAAAGAAGATCAGCACCATCCGCTCCAGGCAGCTGTCCATAAGCTGCATCTTCCAGAACCTGCCCCAGATGCAGAACCGCTACCCGTTGAACCAGTGGCAGGAGATCATCGGCAACTGCGACACACAACTTTTTTTAGGATGCACTGACGAGCTGACAGCAGAATTTATCTCAAACCGCACCGGCGAAGTCAGCGTGGCGGTATCCAGCCAGGCAAAGCAGCTCAATACCTGGCGGGTATCGGATTACACACCGGAATACCGGGAGACCCATTCCATCGGGAAGCGGAAGTTACTGACACCGGATGAGGTGCTGCGCCTGCCACTGGACCAGGCGCTGATCATCCTCCGGGGACAGAAGGTATTGAAGGTGGGGAAATATGATTACACCCTCCACCCTGAGAGCAGGAAGCTGAAGGAAAGCCGGGCCAGCGACCATATCCC
>CAJTMX010000191.1 GCA_910577235.1 uncultured Acetatifactor sp.
GATTCTGCCGGTGGAGACGAAAAGAGAGCGGCTGAATATGCTTTCCGCCCTGAGCAGGCAGGGGGACGTTCGCTTTATGCTGTATGAGGATTCCATGAATCAGCAGCGCCTGATCCAATTTATGGACCGGCTGATTCGGACCTCCAACCAAAAGGTCTTCCTGATTTTGGACAATCTAAAGGTACATCATGGGAAAAAGACCGCAGCCTGGCTGGACAGGCGCCAGGATAAAATCGAACTGTTCTTTTTGCCGCCCTATGCCCCGGAGAGCAATCCGGACGAATATCTCAATCACGCGTTGAAGCTCTCAATCCATTCTGGCGACTTACCTCGGACCAAATACGATATCCGCCATAAAACAGCTTCCTTCATGCGTACCTTTCAACATTGCTCTGATAAGGTCTCCGCTTTCTTTCAACATAACCAGATTTCCTATGTTCTAATTCGGGAGTAATATGCAATGTATACGGCCGTCTACGCCGGCCCTTGATTAAAATGCTTTCTCATGTCACCGCCCCGTTGGGCGGGATTTTTGTGCTCCGATTCCGTGCCTTCCTTTCCTCAACGGAAGCAAACAGGCGCTTTCGCGGAGCCCTGTTTTCTCGGATCGGGAAAAGTAATTTCGTCACATTTCGTCAAACCCATATCATCCGAACCTTTTCCGATAGGAGGCGGGACCGGATTATTGGTTTTCTTTCGCCCGCTTGTCCGAGGTTTCCGGCTCAGCGGATTGACAGAAAAATGCGGGCGTGGTACAATATCATGTCATAATTTGTTTACCGCTTAGTCAGGCGGCGTGAGGGGGAATGTCCATGGAGGCAAAAAGAGACAAGACCAGGGCCGGCCGCCTGAAATTGACCGCCATTGTGCTGATGATCCTGGCTGCGGCGGCGCTGGGAGGTTGGATGCTGCTTAACCTGATTACAGACCCCTTCGGTGTATTTGGAGACAGGCTGCTGGGCTGGTGGTCCTATAATGAGACACGCAACGTCCAGGTGGCCAAATTTTCCTATCTGGAGCAGCACCATGAGGAATTTGATTCTTATGTGGTCGGCGGACCCTCCGCCGGGGCCTGGGACACCC
>CAJTMX010000192.1 GCA_910577235.1 uncultured Acetatifactor sp.
GTGAGCCCTCTTCCTCTTTATCCTTAGTACAGTAAACTATCTTTATCCAGCCTTTCCTCTAAAGCCTCAATGATTCAATCATCTCATGGGCAATACTGATATCCGTCAATTCATCCGGAAGTCTGGAACGCAGATGCCACTCTGCCTCCGCCAGTTCTTTCCTGTCAGGGCGGATTTCATCAGGGCCGTCCAGCCTTGCAGTATAGCCTGCGATAACGGAGCCGGAGAACCCCCACGGCTGGCTGCCAAAATACTGCAAATCCCGGATGCGGATGCCTGTCTCCTCATAGACCTCCCTCTCCGCCGCTTCCTCCAGCGTCTCCCCTGCCTCCACGAAGCCGGATATGAGTACCCACTGCGGGAGGGAGTGGTCTGCATATTTTGTCATCAGCAGCCTGTCCCCGTCCGTGACCGCCACCATTACCACCGGGGCAATGCCGGGATATACCGTATTCCCGCACTCCGGGCAGGCAAGCGTCCTCTGCCCTGGCTTCCTTTCCATTCTCCCGCCGCACCTGCCGCAATACCTGTTCCCTTCATACCAGCGGCTTAAGTGCAGGGCCGTGGCCCCGGCAAAGAAAACCCACTCCGGCAGGACGTCTTTTAATTCACAGATGGGGAAATACCCAAGCCCCCGGCATCCGGACACCTCCTGCCCCAGCAGGTAAACGGGCTCCCTGCCCGCCCGGAACAGGAATACCGCCCTGCTTTCCATTTTTCCTGCCGGATGCCCCAAATCCCGGAAGGACGGGAGGCTCCTATGCCCGTCCCCCATATCCCGCAAAAGCACATCCTCTCCCCGGAAGGAGAAAAAGCAGTCATCCAGGGCCGGGGCTGTACCGTGGTATGCCATATCCAGCCTGTAAGGGGAGATATCCTGTATCATGGCTTTCCCTCCTTACAGATGCCGCAGGTTCTCACGGTATCTGCGCAGTTCCTTTTCGTCCACAGCGCCGATGACCTCATCCAGCCACTTGACCATCCGTCCCCTGTCCTTCGGCAGATGGCCTTCCACGTTGATGCAGTTCGATGCGCCCATCGTTGCAAAATAGGTGTCTATGTCAAGGCTGCCGA
>CAJTMX010000193.1 GCA_910577235.1 uncultured Acetatifactor sp.
AACCGCTTTAAACCCGCAATTGTTTTACTCTGTATCTGTTTGTCCGGCATTTTCCACTATTTGACTATCTGCACCAGCAAAATTTTCCATACTGTTTGAAGCTCCGCACCCTGTTATCAACAAAACACATGCTGTTACTATAGTAAATGCTATTCGTTTTCCCATACTGCCTCCCTACCTCCATCATGAAAGCTCCTTCAACTTTTCAAGAAACGCCTCATAGAACGCCTTCTCCTGCATAATCATTCTCTGTTCGTCTATACTCCTTACTGGCTGTCCTGCAAGCGGATGATCTAAATCATATATCCACTTATTTACTGCATCGATTGCACTTTCGGCAGAACTCCCCAACAAATCAGTCTGCTCCAACTCACCCTTCGCCCATCTGATAGCAGTCTGAACCCCTGCCGCTGTCATAAAAGAGTGTTCTCCATCAGGAGTTAATATAATCCACATTTTGTAATATGCACACCCGTTTCTTTTTCTGCTTCCATCCAGGCGTGTTTCACTTCATCTGGAGCATTTGCTCCAATCACATCTAATACAGCAGATGGCTTTTCCTGTGCTATTTCTTTATCCGCCTCCGCCACTTTCTGAGTCGCAATCTCCGCAAAACTCTTTCCTTCTTCTACTTTTGCGGCTTTACTGTTCACATATCCCGCCTGATAATAGTCTGCTAATATTCCATTGATACCCATTTTCCCCCTCCAATTTTACAAGTTCTGCATATACTGCTCTCACTTACAACATATAGTTATCCATCAGACGCTCCGCCCCTTTGCAAACGCTTTCCACAATCTGTTTCAAACATTGTTTTGCCTCGGAATCCCGGAAGACATTTAGGGCGCAGATCGCTTCTTCACAGTATCCGCGAATCAGCCGCATCGTATATCCATACCCGTCCGCATCCTCAATCAGTTTGGATATTTCCGCCACTGCCTCCTCCCGGCAGCGCACCCCTGACTGGAGATCCGCCGCAATCTTTCGCAACAGTTCCCCGCAGCCTGGGTATGTAAATGTATGAATTGCCGGAAGAGTATAATACCCGCAGCTAAAATCCTG
>CAJTMX010000194.1 GCA_910577235.1 uncultured Acetatifactor sp.
GCGGCAAGCTGCCGGGTACCGTTGACCTGCTTATAGACCAAATATGTAAATTTCATTTGGGTGATCTCCAATCTCAAAATTTGGGGGAAAGGTGCGGTTTTGAGATTGGAGGTCACGGGTATTTCGCTGTATAGGGCTGCCAAAAGTGCAGAGACATAAAAATCCTTTCCGCCTTTCAGCTGGCGAAAAGGACAACAAAAAAGGAGCCTTACACATAGCTAAAAAGCTACCTGTAAGGCTCCGAACGCGATGGCTCCCGTAGTTACATCCCTGATATCCCGGCCTGCCGCGGCCCGAGTATCGGGCGGGGCCGGTCAGGAGAGGCAGTGTAGTGCGATGTGATACGCTGCCTGCTCGGTGATGACGGGCGGTTGGTGCGCTTGACTAAGTATTGGGGTTGAGGGAGAGACGGGATCACGCTCCCGCCTGCTGCTGCTCAATATTTACTTCTCTCTGAAATATCATGCCGATCTGTGCCCCGCATTTTGGACATTTGGTGAACCACTCCGCCTTGGCGGACTGCCGTGGCCCGAAGAGCCGCAGGTGCGCGGGATCTGTCTGGCTTGCCGCGTCCAGAATACGGCCCCGGTGACAAACCGGGCAGTAGATCGTGCGGGATTCCTTCTCCTTCATTTCCACCTCCTGCTGTTCCCTTTTTAGTGAACATAACGATAAAACTTTACAGCAGTCGGTGGTTGGTGAGCCGGATGCGCATGGCCTGTCTGGACACCTGAAACACATCGGCCATATCGTCGATGAGCTGGCCGTCCTGACGGCCTCCCCGGAGCTGGTAGAAGCACCGCTTGATTTGGGCGATGGGCATAAGGATGGCGGAGCCAAGCATATTGGCCTGTACTTCCAGGGTAGTCTCGGACTGTTCTGTAATCATAGCCGCGCTCCGGCCTGTGCCGGTGTACAGCTTTTTGTGGAGTATCCAATGGGCCAGCTCGTGGGCGCAGGTAAAGCGCAGACGGCCTGTGCTGGCGTCCTCCTCACAGAGCGAGGCGTCAATGAGAATGGTGCCGGCTTGGACAGGGAAGAGGGTGTA
>CAJTMX010000195.1:0-323 GCA_910577235.1 uncultured Acetatifactor sp.
GATCAGAAAAGGGCTCATGAGTCCCGGAAACCAGATGGGAAAGGTGGTACCCTTCATATTCAGCACATTGGCATACATCAGATACCAGGGAATCAAACCTCCCCCGTAAAGAGTGGTAAAGTAAATCAGGAACGATACCTGATCCCGGTACTTGAATTCCTTTCTGGAAATCACATAGGAGGTCATAGTAATCATCATAAGCCCCAGGCTGGTTCCCACCGCAGTGTAAAATATTGTCATCTTGTAGGCCTGCAGGATTTCTCCCGGAACCTTAAAGAGATCGGAAGAGCACACGTCTGAACTCCAGTCACCGTACGTAATCT
>CAJTMX010000195.1:333-1034 GCA_910577235.1 uncultured Acetatifactor sp.
GTCCTGTAGGCCTCGAAGGTAAACCCCTTTGGCAGGATGCTGTAGCCTTCCTTTATAATAATGGCATCGTCCGTCAGAGAGCCGGACAGGATGATCACAAAGGGAAGCACGCAGATCACAGCTCCAAAGGTCAGCAACACGCAGGCAATACTTTGAAATGCTATCATGGATTTTGAAGTTTTGATTTTCATTCCGCCCTCCTTTTAAAACAATGCGTACTGTGAGTTTTTCCGTTTAATCAGCCAGTTGATCCCTGCCACCAGCACAAAACCGAACACGGACTGATACAGTCCCGCCGCCGTTCCAAGGCCGATGCTCAGAGGCTGGGTCATGGTGATCCGGTACACATAGGTGTCAATGATATCCGTCACATTGTACAGAACGCCGTTGTTGCCCACCATCTGGTAGAACAGCTCAAACTGCCCTTTCATGATACCGCCCAGGGAATAAAGCAGCAAAATAATAAAGGTAGGCTTCAGGAGCGGCAGGGTAATATAGCGGATCTGATGGAAGATATTTGCTCCGTCCACCCTTGCCGCCTCGTAGAGCTCCCCGTCAATCCCCATAATGGAGGCCAGATAGACCACCATTCCGTAGCCGATCCCTTTCCAGAGATTAAATGCGACAATCAGAAAGGGCCAGTAAGCCGGCGTGTTGTAAAAATCAATCCTCTCACCTCCCAGGGAAGTGACAATATTGTT
>CAJTMX010000196.1 GCA_910577235.1 uncultured Acetatifactor sp.
CAACCCCCGACGTCCGGAATGCGATCAGATCACTATCCCCTTTCCCATTCCCGTTCCCCAACCTCTATCCGTATGTCCAGCACGCCGATCTGGAGAGCGGGGCTGACATTGAGAAGCTGAACACCCTGGACGCCAGAATCAACGGTATGACCCAGGAGGAACAACACCTCTTTTCCGGGGCGCTGGAACTGGAATGTACCGGCGATCTGGACTTTGCGGTTCATGTCGCAACCAGCCTGGACCGTTATGAGATATTCCCTAAAATTAAGACAGACGAGGATCTGGGCCGCTTTCTGGTGGACACGGCGTTCATGACCGGAAAATTCTCCTTCCCCGATGAGGCCCGGCCTTACCTGGATTACAGCAAGATCGGCGCGGAGCAGCGGGATGCCCTTGGAGGGATATACACGCCCCATGGCCTTGTCAAACGCCGTGAGGAAGCGCCAGTGCAGGAGGAGACGCCAAAAGCCATGCTTTTGACACTCACAGCCTCAGAACAGAGTTATCCCCTTGTCCTCCCCGCCTCCGAGAAGCAGCTGGGACAGGCAAAGGAGTCCCTGAGAATCGAGGACTTCGCTCAAGCGGTGATCGCCAGCGCCGAATATACAGCGCCCTATTTGAACCGGCTGATCCCTATGGACAGTATCACTGTAGAGGACGCCAATGAGATGGCTCTCTGTCTCCAGCGCCTTAAAAAAGACGGCGAGATCATAAAATACTGCGCCGCTCTGGAGGTGGAAGAACCGTCCACCTTCACCGAGGCCCTTGATATGGCCATCGACATCGACGACTATGAGCTGATCTCCGACAGCGAACGGGAGTATGGCCGTCAGGCCCTGCGCCGCATGGGTGCAAACGACGAAGTTCTGGAGGCCATAGAAGGCTGCACTGATTTTGACCGGCTGGGCAGTGAGATGATGGAGGAGGACGGCGTTCGGCAAACCGGGTTCGGTCTGGCGCGCCGCCTGAGCAAGCCTTTCCCTCCCGCACCGGAGATTGGG